>NZ_JBEPMC010000048.1:0-1038 GCF_040545535.1 Mesorhizobium robiniae | reverse complement strand
GAATCGAACAAAACAGCGGGCCGGCAACAGGTGTTTCTGCGGTAATAGATTGTTATTGCTGATTTTTTTCGGATAATCGTGGGATTTTGCAAAGGATGCGGACATTCACCACAGACGTTTGTTGGCGAAAGCGTGCCCGGAACCGGATTTGAGATAACGTTCGAATGAAGTCGCGTTGGCCTGGTTCGAGAAGGCGACATAGGTCACGATCCGCCATGGCATGAATTTGGAAGTATGGTTGGATTTTCCAGCGTTGTGCTCGACGATCCGTCGTTTCAGGTCGGAAGTTACGCCGATATAGCGCTCACCTTCCGCAGCAGTGCTTTCCAGCAGATACACATACCACACGAATTAGCCCTCCCTCGCCATCCTGCTTCGCGGAAGCAGGGCTGCCAACCTTAATCTGCAAGGGTTTGCGGCCCTCCTTCGCCAAGGCTTCGGAGGGCATCCTGCTTCGCGCAGAGAGGGAGTCGCCGGACTTGTCCTGCGAAGCGCGCAGCGCGAAGCAGGATGGCGGAGAGGATGGGATTCGAACCCACGAGAAGCTTTTGACCTCTACTCCCTTAGCAGGGGAGCGCCTTCGACCACTCGGCCACCTCTCCGTTGCGCCGGTGGATAAAGAAAAGCGCCGGCACAATCAACAAGCCTGCGTGATTATCATTGAAAAAACCAGCTCCTGCCGAAGCGCCGCCTTGGCGGTGCGGCGATTCCGTGGCGATTCGCTGGCTGGCGACCCCGGGGGCATGATCGCAATTCCGGCGGGCAATCGCCGGAACCGGCCGGATTGCAAGGGCTCCAGAGGGCTCGATGGTTAATGAGAGCTTTCCGAGTGAGGCCAAATCGTGTCATTTGTGCAACAACGTTTGGGGATAGCACCCGCATAGACCTTTCGCCGGTACGATGGTGGTTGAACGCCGCCGCCTCATGGGTAATGTCGAGTTCGAAGGAGCGGCGCGGTGCGCATCTTTTTCGGTAGTGGGGATGGGGCAGGGAACGCTGTCCTTCAGCAAAGAATACCCAGACCCGTTTTTTAACTTT
>NZ_JBEPMC010000047.1:0-1040 GCF_040545535.1 Mesorhizobium robiniae | reverse complement strand
AAGTATCTGTTATAGGTAACTTATCCTGAATACATAGGGATAAAGTGGCGAACGCGGGGAACTGAAACATCTAAGTACCCGTAGGAAAGGACATCAACCGAGACTCCGGAAGTAGTGGCGAGCGAACCCGGACCAGGCCAGTGGCGATTGAGAGACAAGCGGAACCTTCTGGAAAGTAGGGCCATAGTGGGTGACAGCCCCGTACGCGTAATGCGATCAATCGTCCTCGAGTAAGGCGGGACACGTGAAATCCTGTCTGAAATTGGGGGGACCACCCTCCAAGCCTAAGTACTCGTGCATGACCGATAGCGAACTAGTACCGTGAGGGAAAGGTGAAAAGCACCCCGACAAGGGGAGTGAAAGAGTACCTGAAACCGATTGCCTACAAACAGTGGAAGCCCAAGGTTCGTCCTGGGTGACCACGTACCTTTTGTATAATGGGTCAGCGACTTAGTGTGACGAGCAAGCTTAAACCGGTAGGTGTAGGCGCAGCGAAAGCGAGTCTGAACAGGGCGTTCAGTTCGTCGCATTAGACCCGAAACCGAGTGATCTAGCCATGAGCAGGTTGAAGGTAAGGTAACACTTACTGGAGGACCGAACCCATAACTGTTGCAATAGTTCGGGATGACTTGTGGCTAGGGGTGAAAGGCCAATCAAACTCGGAAATAGCTGGTTCTCCGCGAAATCTATTTAGGTAGAGCGTCGACCGAATACCCCAGGGGGTAGAGCACTGGATGGGCTAGGGGTCCTCACCGGATTACCAAACCTAACCAAACTCCGAATACCTGGGAGTACTAGTCGGCAGACACACGGCGGGTGCTAACGTCCGTCGTGAAAAGGGAAACAACCCTGACCTACAGCTAAGGTCCCCAAGTTATGGCTAAGTGGGAAAGGATGTGAGGATCCCAAAACAACCAGGATGTTGGCTTAGAAGCAGCCATCATTTAAAGAAAGCGTAACAGCTCACTGGTCTAAATAAGGGTCTTTGCGCCGAAAATGTAACGGGGCTCAAGCCATACACCGAAGCTTAGGGTTTGCAG
>NZ_JBEPMC010000046.1:0-1111 GCF_040545535.1 Mesorhizobium robiniae | reverse complement strand
GATCTGCACGCCGGCTCAGCCGGCTATCTGGCCGAGATCGGGCCAAAACTGCGCGCTTTTTTCCTCGAGCGCGGACTGCTGGTGCGTCCGCTCGGCAATGTGCTCTATCTTCTGCCGCCCTATTGCATCACCGGCGACGAGCTCGACGGGCTCTACGACGCCATCGCGGAGGCCGGCGAACGCTTCGGCTCAAAACCATGAGCCGATCGTCGCGCATTCTCGGGTTTGGTCATCATGCGCCTGGGCGCAAAGTGGCGAATGCCGAGATCGAGAGCAATCTTGGCCTCGAGCCTGGCTGGATCGAAAAGCGCACGGGAATCCGTTCGCGCTTCTGGGCAACGGACGAAGACACGCTGTCTGGCCTTGCCGCGCAGGCCGGCGATATGGCGCTGGCGAACGCCGGTATCGACCGTAGCGACATTGGTCTGCTGTTGCTCGCCACTTCGACGCCCGACCATCTCCTGCCGCCAAGCGCGCCCCTGGTCGCGCACAAGCTCGGCCTTGGCCGCGCAGGCGCGGTCGATCTGACCGGTGCCTGCGCCGGCTTCATCTATGCGCTGATGTTCGCGGATGGATTCACCCGCCTGCACGGCAAACCAGCGCTGATCATCGCCGCCAACATCCTCAGCCGCCGCATCAACCCGGCCGAGCGCGCCAGTTCGGTCCTTTTCGCCGATGCCGCCGGCGCCCTCGTGATCGGTCCGTGCGAGGACCCTGATCGGGGCGTTCTCGGTGCCTCGGTGGATTCCGACGGCTCGCGCTACGGGCTGATCCAGATCCCGGCGGGCGGAAGCAACGTCCCGTTCCAAAGTGGCCTGGATCTCGGGCAAACCCGCATGACGATGACCGACGGCCGCGAAGTGTTCGCAAGGGCCGTGGACATGATGACTGCATGTTCAAAGGACGCGCTCGCCGCAGCCCGAACGCAGCCGCAGGACATCGATCGGTTCGTGCCGCACCAGGCCAATGCCCGCATTTTCGATGCGGTCGGGAGGAGCCTCGGCATTGCAGATCACGCAATCGTCAAGACAATCGCCGACTACGGCAACTCTTCCGCCGCGACGATCCCGCTATCGCTTTCGCTAGCCCATCAGATGGAACCGTTTCGGCC
>NZ_JBEPMC010000045.1:0-1171 GCF_040545535.1 Mesorhizobium robiniae | reverse complement strand
CGATTAGTTTCCGTTGTGATCAAGCACGTTTTTCGACCCAGATGCGATCGGCTTTGACGAGCGCGTTGGCGGTGACGAGGAGCTTGCGCATAACCGCGACTATAGCGATTTTGGCTGGTTTGCCCGATGCAATGAAGTGCTGATACTTTTCCCTGAGGTCAGGGTTAAAGCGGGCAGCGACGAGAGCGGGCATGTAGAGCGCGCGTCTAACGTTGGCCCTTCCACCTTGGATGAAGCTTCTGCCTTTCCACTGCCCTGATTGGCGGGCGACGGGAGCGAGTCCTGCCAGCGATGCGGCCTGTTTGTTATCAAGTGATCCAAGCTCTGGCATTATAGCGACCAGCTGGTTGGCAGTACGTGGGCCAAGGCCAGCTATGCTGGAGATAATTTCATGCCGGCGGGCAAGTTGCGGATCGGCCGCAATGCTTGCTGCGAGCTCGGCATCGAGAGCGATTATATGCTGATCGATCTGATTGAGGCGTAGCTTGTGCTGACGCTTTAGAAGCGGAATCGTCAGGTTTTTCTCCTGGTTTTTAAGCGCGGTTCTGTCGCGCATCAGACCGTCGCGGGCGCTGATCAGTTCAGCCAACCTTGCCTGTTCGGGGTTTATAGCCGGGCGCACGGGCGGCTGCATTGTGCTAGCCATGCGGGCCAGCATCACTGCATCGATCCGGTCGGTCTTGGCCAAGGTTCCAGCTGCCTGGGCAAAGCGCCGCGCACGAGCGGGGTTGAGCTTGACGCAAGGCAGATCAGCCAGAGCTTGCTCGAGTTCCCGGTGGTAAGCGCCAGTCGCCTCATATGCCACGCGTTCGACTGACCATTGTCCCAGCCATGTAATTAAGGCTTTATGGCCGCGGGCAGTATTGGCAAACTGCTGGTTGCTGCCTGCAGGATAGGCATGAGCATCGAGTGTTGCTTTTGAGATATCGATGCCGATGGTTTGTGGTAGGGTATCGCACATCTTTTCCGCTATCCTATTCTTGTCATCCGGGCCCAAATGCCCCGGTTTCCGTTCAGGCCTGCTGGAAAAGAAAGGGGTGATCACACTAATCGACGGTCCTCAACGACCTAGACAACTTCGATCCATTCCCTTCCGCCCGATCCGGGATGGCCATCCCGGATCGGGCATCTCTTACTGAACCAAACGGCTTGGAAAGTCATAAGACAAGAC
>NZ_JBEPMC010000044.1:0-1190 GCF_040545535.1 Mesorhizobium robiniae | reverse complement strand
GCCCCCCTATTGATTAAGATGGGCGGCCGCTGGCGCTCCGCGAGGGCGCGGCATAAGCCGCGACGGCCGGTCGGCCTTGCGAGGCTTTGCCTCGATGTCACCAGCTCGTTACTGGCAGAGCGCGGTCTTTAGGGCTTGTAGCTCAGTTGGTTAGAGCGCGCGCTTGATAAGCGTGAGGTCGGAGGTTCAAGTCCTCCCAGGCCCACCACTTGCGCGATCCCGTAGGGATCGTCGCTTCAGCCTCGATGTGGAAGTTGAGCTCCAGCGCGATCCCGCAGGGATCGTCGCTTCGGTCTCGATACCATTATGCGGGAGCAAGATGTCAAGGGGCCGTAGCTCAGCTGGGAGAGCGCCTGCTTTGCAAGCAGGATGTCGTCGGTTCGATCCCGTCCGGCTCCACCATTACAGCGCAATCCGCAAGGATTGTCGCCGCGCAATCCCGCAAGGATTGTCGCGGTTCGCGACGATCCTACGGATCGCGCGGAGGTGTCGAGTAGAGATGAACAACCGGTTGAAAAAGTCATTCGTTTAAGAGTTTGCGGCGAGCTTCTGGCTCTCCGCCTGTTCTGTATGACATCGTAAAGAGAAGATTTGTTCGAACTTCATGATCCGAAAGGCTCGTGATTTGTCGCGGGAGACGCTCAATCTCCCGCATATGATGGGTTTGCCTAACCGCACCCTCGAACCGATCTCGAGAAGCTGGTCTTTTTGTGCCAATGACATCAAGCCAAATTCTGCACAGGATTTGGCTGAAGCGACGATCTCTTTGAGATCGCGCGGAGGCGACAATCCCTCGGGTTTGTGGCTGAAGCGACGATTTCTTCGAAATCGCGCGGTGGGTATTGGCAATGAGAACGATCAAGTGTCTTAAGGGCAATTGGTGGATGCCTTGGCATGCACAGGCGATGAAGGACGTGATACGCTGCGATAAGCTACGGGGAGGTGCGAATACCCTTTGATCCGTAGATTTCCGAATGGGGAAACCCACCTAAGGTGCTTGGAAAATCAGAGTAGCAGGTGGCGCGAGATCCCAAAAGGATTGAGCGTTAAGCGGCGATCTCTTTGAGATCGCGCAGACTTGCTGCTGTGGTTTCTAAGTATCTGTTATAGGTAACTTATCCTGAATACATAGGGATAAAGTGGCGAACGCGGGGAACTGAAACATCTAAGTACCCGTAGGAAAGGACATC
>NZ_JBEPMC010000043.1:0-1272 GCF_040545535.1 Mesorhizobium robiniae | reverse complement strand
TGACCTTGCCCCTCTGATCTAATCCGGTTTGAAGTTCGTTCTGGCCCATAGAGAGGACCAGGACATGAAACGTAGCCGCTTCTCTGAAGAGCAGATCATCGGAATTTTGAAGGAACATGAGGCCGGGGTATCGGTTGCCGATCTGTGCCGCAAGCACGGGGTCAGCGACGCCTCGATCTACAACTGGAAGGCCCGCTTCGGCGGGATGGATGTCTCCGAGGCACGGCGACTGAAGGCGCTGGAGGACGAGAACACGCGGCTGAAGCGGCTTCTGGCCGACGCCATGCTCGACAATGCCGCGTTGAAGGATCTTGTGGGAAAGAAATGGTGACGCCCGCGGCCAAGCGAAAAGCTGTCGCTCGCCTGAAGGAAGGCTTCGGGATGAGCGAACGGCGGGCGTGTAAAGCCATCGGCTGTTGCCGCATGACGGTTCGCTACGAGACCAGCAGGCCGGACGACCGCGAGGTTCGCGAGCGGATGAAGGCGATCGCGCAGCAGCGTCGCCGGTTCGGCTACCGGCGTCTTCTCGTGATGCTGAGGCGGGAGGGCCTGGTCGTGAACCACAAGAAGCTGTTCCGGCTCTATCGGGAGGAGAAGCTCGCCGTTCGCCGCCGTGGCGGCCGCAAGCGGGCGATCGGGACCAGGGCGCCGATGCTGGTGCCGCTGAGGCCCGACGAGCGCTGGTCGCTCGACTTCGTATCGGACCAGCTCACCGACGGGCGCCGCTTCCGCATCCTGGCCGTCGTCGACGACTGCACGAGAGAGTGCCTGGCACTCATCGTTGATACGTCTCTCTCGGGCATACGGGTTGCCCGAGAATTGGACCGGCTCATTACCGAGCGCGGCCGGCCGAGGATGATCGTCAGCGACAATGGCAGCGAGTTCACCTCGAACGCCATCCTCTCCTGGGCGGATCAGAACCGCGTCGAATGGCATTACATTGCGCCCGGCAAGCCGATGCAGAATGGCTTCATCGAGAGCTTCAACGGCCGACTGCGCGATGAACTGCTCAACGAGACGCTGTTCACCTCGCTGGCTCAGGCGCGCGTAGCCATCGCCCTGTGGCGCGCCGACTACAACACTGCGCGGCCGCACTCCCAACTCGCCTGGCAGACACCGGCCGAGTTCGCCACCACCTTCAATCCGCGACGGTCGCTCGCGCTGCGCTATGCCAAAGGCTCCGCGCCAGCGCCCGTCGCTTCACCCGCCCAGCAGGGCACAACCCACGCCCGAAACGAACTCAAAACTGGATAGAAACTGGGGGCAAGGTCA
>NZ_JBEPMC010000042.1:0-1305 GCF_040545535.1 Mesorhizobium robiniae | reverse complement strand
CCCAGCCCGAATAGGAATTCAGCATCGACACGACCACCGGCATGTCGGCGCCGCCGATTGGGATGATGAGCAGGACGCCAAGAACAAGCGATGCCGCCACGATCAACCAGAACACCAGCTTGGACTCGCTGGTGACCAGCAGGACGATCAGCACGACCAGCGCGATGGCGAGAGCGGCGTTGATGACGTGGCGGCCGCCGATCATGATCGGCTTGCCCGACATGCGGCCGTCGAGCTTGAGGAAGGCGATGACCGAGCCGGTGAAGGTGATGGCGCCGATGGCGACACCGAGGCTCATCTCGATCAGCGCCTGGGCGTGGATGTCGGCGACCGTGCCGATGCCAAAACTCTCCGGTGCATAGATGGCGGCAGCCGCGACCATGACCGCGGCAAGGCCGACGAGCGAGTGGAAGGCGGCGACCAGCTGCGGCATCGAGGTCATGGCGATGCGCCGTGCGGTGACCGCGCCGACCGAGCCGCCAATGGCGAGACCGAGCACGATGAGGCTGAAGCCTCCCGCCGAAGGGGTCGCCAGCGCCAGCGTGGTGACAATGGCAATGGCCATGCCGATCATGCCGTACATGTTGCCCTGGCGGCTGGTGGTCGGGTGCGACAGGCCGCGCAATGCCAGGATGAACAGGATGCCGGAGACCAAGTAGAGGAAGGAGGCGAAGTTGGCGTTCATCTCGCTCTACTTGTCCTTCTTCTTGTACATCGCCAGCATGCGCTGAGTGACGAGAAAGCCGCCGAAGATGTTGACCGAGACCAGCATCAGCGCGACGAAACCAAAACCGGTGGCGACGCCGGACGCCGAGATGCCGACGGCAAGCAGCGCGCCGACGACGATGACCGAGGAAATGGCGTTGGTGACGGCCATCAGCGGCGTGTGCAGAGCCGGCGTGACGGACCAGACGACGTAATAGCCGACGAAGATCGCCAGCACGAAAATGGCGAAACGGAAGACGAAGGGATCGATCGCTCCGCCGGACAGCGCGTGCGCAGCGTCGGCTGCCGCATCGGTGCCGCCTGGAGCGGTGGCCAGATCCTGCACCGCGAGCCGGACGGCAGCGGTCGCCTGGTCGAGCTGGTCGAGAGCTTTCTGCAAGGTCTGGTCCATCACGCGGTCCCTTTTGACTTCGATGAGGGCGACTTCGATGGGGGCGACTTGGGCGCGGCCGGTTTCTTGGGCGCAGCCGGTTTCTTGGGCGCGGCCTTCTTTGCAGCAGCCGGTTTGGCGGAAGCGTCGGCGACCATCGTTTTGGCCGGGATCGCCGGCGGTTCGACACGCGGCGCTTGCTCAACCCT
>NZ_JBEPMC010000041.1:0-1339 GCF_040545535.1 Mesorhizobium robiniae | reverse complement strand
TGTCGTAAGCACATGAGTTGTCCGGATTAGGTAGCACGTGAGTTGTCCGGTTTTATCGCCAGCGAATGGAGGCTGGGGATGAAGCGGGCAGCGTGGCTACAGGACCGGAGAATGCAGAAGTTTCGCGACGTATTGAGCCGCTGGAATGGCGGCGATCTATCGATGATGGAGGCAGGCGAGTTGCTTGGCATGTCGGAGCGGCAATTCCGGCGCTACCGCGACCGTTACGAAGAGGCCGGGGAGGCTGGGTTGCTCGACCGGCGTTTGGGCAAGCTTTCGACGCGTCGGGTGCCTGCGGAAGCGATCGAGGAGATGCTGGAGCTTTATCGTCATCGCTACCTTGGCTGGAACGTGACGCATTTCCACGAGCACCTGCTGCGTGATCACCACTTCAGCTGGGGCTACACCTTCATCAAGACGCAGCTTCACGCGGCGGGTCTGGTGGAACGGGCCAAGCGGCGCGGTGCTCACCGGCGCAAGCGGGAGAGGAAGCCGTGCGAGGGGATGATGCTACACCAGGACGGCAGCCGTCATCGATGGCTGGCGGGTGAGCCGATGCTGGATCTGATCGTGACGATGGACGATGCGACGAGCACGATCTATTCGGCTTTCCTGATCGAGGAGGAAGGCACGGCGTCAAGCTTTCGGGGGCTTCTGGAGACGTTCGTCGCCAAGGGATTGCCGTCGAGCCTCTACAGCGATCGCGGCAGCCACTATTTCGTGACGCTCAAGGCCGGCGGCACTGTCGACAAGATCCGCCTGACCCAGGTCGGCCGGGCGCTCGATCGGCTGGGTATCGAACATATTCCAGCCTATTCGCCTGAAGCGCGAGGCCGCTCGGAGCGAATGTTCTCCACCTTGCAGGATCGGCTGCCCAGAGAGCTGGCGCTGACTGGAATTGCCGATATCGAGACCGCCAATCGCTTCATCGCACAGACCTACCTGCCGGCTCACAATGCCCGCTTCGCCAGGCCGCCCGCGGTCCAGGACAGCGCCTTTGTCGCCGCCGACCCGCAACAACTGGCCCAGATCCTGTGCATCGAAGAGGAGCGCGTCGTTGCCCGCGACAACACGATCGCCTTCGCGCGCCTGCGATTGCAGCTGCCGCAGAGCCCGATCCGGCATCACTTTGTCAAAGCCACGGTCAAGATCAGGCAGTACCCGGATGGCACGCTCGCAGTCTTCCACGGGCCGCGCCGCATTGCACGATACATGCCCAATGGCGCCGCAATCCAAGACACTTGCCCCATCAGGCAAGCCGCGTGAACCGCTTCGACGCAAACTGAAGCGGACAAGTGATGTGCTACCAAAACCGGACAACTTGATTAGCTACCGACAG
>NZ_JBEPMC010000040.1:0-1581 GCF_040545535.1 Mesorhizobium robiniae | reverse complement strand
GGCGAAGGCCGAAGAGATGCTTCGTCTCGTCCGCATCGCGGACCCCGAGCGCCGCGTCAACAACTATCCTCACGAAATGTCGGGCGGGATGCGCCAGCGCGCCGTGATCGCCATGGCTCTTGCCTGCTCCCCGGAACTGTTGATTGCCGACGAGCCGACGACGGCCCTCGACGTCACGATCCAAGCGCAGATCCTGCGGCTCATCGTCGATCTGAAAGAGCGCACGGGAACGGCCGTGATGTTCATCACGCATGATCTGGGGGTCGTGGCCGAGACATGCCAACGCGTCATTGTCATGTATGCCGGCCGAATCGTAGAGCAGGCGAACGTGATAGATTTGTTTGCGCGTCCCGCGCACCCCTACACCCAAGGCCTCATGCGATCGGTGCCTGACCGGCGGCGCGGCCGCCAGCATCGCCTTCCAGAAATTCCCGGCATTGTCCCAAGCCTGCGCGAGCCCATTGTCGGGTGCAGCTTTGCGCCTCGCTGCCCGTTCGCGATCGATATTTGCCGCGAAAAGACGCCCGTCCTGCGTGATGTCGGGTCGAGCCACGCCGCAGCTTGCTGGCGCGCCGAAGAGGTGATGGGCGCATGAACGGTCCTTTGCTGAAAGTCGAGAATCTGACCAAGCATTATCCGCTTGGCTCGGGAATCCTGAAGAAGACCATTCCGGTGATCCGGGCGGTGGAGGATGTATCCTTCTCCGTCGAGGCGGGCGAGACGCTTTGCATCGTCGGTGAATCCGGCTGCGGCAAGTCCACCGTCGCGCGGCTCCTGATGCGGCTCGTGCAGCCGACTAGCGGGCGCGTAATGATCGACGGGACCGACATTGCGGGCCTCAAGAAGGACGCGCTTCACGCGTGGCGCCGTCGGATGCAGATGGTCTTTCAGGATCCTTACTCGTCGCTAAATCCCCGCCTCTCGGCTGGACAGATCGTTACTGAGCCTGTCGAGAATTTTGAGCGCCTCACCCGGAAGCAGCGTCAGGCACTCGCCGGGGACCTTCTCCGAAAGGTCGGAATGTCGCCGGACATGATGCACAGGCTGCCATCCGAGTTGTCGGGCGGTCAGCGCCAGCGGCTCGGCATTGCACGCGCCTTGTCGCTCAACCCCTCTCTCATCATCGCAGACGAGGCCGTGTCAGCCCTTGACGTCTCCGTGCAGGCGCAGATTCTGAATCTGCTTCTGGATCTCCAGCAGCAGTTGGGCATCGCCTTCGTCTTCATCTCGCATGACCTCGGCGTCGTGGAGCATATCGCGCATCGCGTCGCGGTCATGTACCTGGGACGGATCGTGGAGCTCGCCCCAGGCGAGACGCTCTTCGCGAAACCGGTCCATCCCTACACCGAGGCGCTGATTGCGGCAGCTCCGGTGCCGGATCCAAAGCGAGTGCGGCTGGAGGCACCCGTGGAAGGCGAGGTGCCGAGCCCGATCAATCCGCCGAAAGGCTGCGCATTCCACCCGCGCTGTCCGCTCGCGGTCGAACGCTGCCGCATCGAAGTGCCGCCTCTGGTGCCAATGGCCGACGGACGGGTCGTGGCCTGTCATGTGCGCGCTCCGGCGACGGGCATGCCGGCCGAG
>NZ_JBEPMC010000039.1:0-1599 GCF_040545535.1 Mesorhizobium robiniae | reverse complement strand
ATGGGCATAAGGAATGAGAACGATCAAGCCGATCGAACTATTAGTACCGGTAAGCTTCAAGCGTTGCCGCTCTTCCACACCCGGCCTATCAACGTGGTCGTCTTCCACGGTTCTCAGGGAATACTCGTTTTAAGGTGGGTTTCCCGCTTAGATGCCTTCAGCGGTTATCCCGTCCGGATATAGCTACCCTGCTATGCGGCTGGCGCCACAACAGGTCCACCAGAGATCCGTCCATCCCGGTCCTCTCGTACTAGGGACAGATCCTTTCAATATTCCTACACCCACGGCAGATAGGGACCGAACTGTCTCACGACGTTCTGAACCCAACTCACGTACCGCTTTAAATGGCGAACAGCCATACCCTTGGGACCTGCTCCAGCCCCAGGATGCGATGAGTCGACATCGAGGTGCCAAACAACCCCGTCGATATGGACTCTTGGGGGTCATCAGCCTGTTATCCCCGGCGTACCTTTTATCCGTTGAGCGATGGCCCTTCCACGCGGGACCACCGGATCACTATGACCGACTTTCGTCTCTGCTCGACTTGTCAGTCTCGCAGTCAGGCAGGCTTATGCCATTGCACTCAGCGAACGATTTCCGACCGTTCTGAGCCCACCATCGCGCGCCTCCGTTACTCTTTAGGAGGCGACCGCCCCAGTCAAACTACCCACCATACATTGTCCCGGACCCGGATAACGGGCCGCGGTTAGACATCCATAGTGATAAGGGTGGTATTTCAAGGGTGGCTCCACCTGAGCTGGCGCCCAGGTTTCAAAGCCTACCACCTATCCTACACATGCCACTACGAATGCCAATGTAAAGCTATAGTAAAGGTGCACGGGGTCTTTCCGTCTAACCGCAGGAACCCCGCATCTTCACGGGGAATTCAATTTCACTGAGTCTATGCTGGAGACAGCGGGGAAGTCGTTACGCCATTCGTGCAGGTCGGAACTTACCCGACAAGGAATTTCGCTACCTTAGGACCGTTATAGTTACGGCCGCCGTTTACTGGGGCTTCGATTCAGAGCTTGCACCCCTCCTCTTAACCTTCCAGCACCGGGCAGGCGTCAGACCCTATACGTCGTCTTGCGACTTCGCAGAGCCCTGTGTTTTTGATAAACAGTCGCTACCCCCTGGTCTGTGCCACCCTCCTCCACTTGCGTGGAAAAGGGTCACGCTTCTTCCGAAGTTACGCGTGCAATTTGCCGAGTTCCTTCAGCATAGTTCTCTCAAGCGCCTTGGTATACTCTACCAGTCCACCAGTGTCGGTTTCGGGTACGGTCTATAAGGAGGAGCTATTTCCTGGAACCACGCAGCAGCCCGTTCAATCCGATAAGATTGGACTACCTCAATGATCCGTCACTTCCTCCAGGCCCACGAATATTAACGTGGTTCCCATCGTCTACGCATTTCTGCCTCGACTTAGGGGCCGGCTAACCCTGCTCAGATTAGCTTTAAGCAGGAACCCTTGGACTTTCGGCGGGGGAGTCTCTCACTCCCCTTACGTTACTCATGTCAGCATTCGCACTTCTGATACCTCCACCACCCCTCACGGGTATGGCTTCATCAGCTTACAGAACGCTCCGCTACCGCTTGCAT
>NZ_JBEPMC010000038.1:0-1695 GCF_040545535.1 Mesorhizobium robiniae | reverse complement strand
CTTCGATCCATTCCCTTCCGCCCGATCCGGGATGGCCATCCCGGATCGGGCATCTCTTACTGAACCAAACGGCTTGGAAAGTCATAAGACAAGACAACCCCATCAACCTGCCCGCCCACAAGGCCGCCGGCGTGCGCGACGCGATTGAGGCCGCAGGCGCGAGCCTGCTCATGTCGCCCTACAGTCCCGACTTCAATCCGTGTATGGATGGCTCCTGCGGGTCAAGGGTGTCGGATCGGATTTGGCGAACAGGTCGGTTGCGGCCATGTATACGGCGTCTGAATGTACAACGGTGCGCGCCCTGATGAATATCCGCTTGGAGAACAGGTCCCACTCAATCGAACGTGCTCGAGGCGCTTCGGATTGATCGGGGTGTCCTGGTTCTTCGTCTCCGCTTGTTCGCCACCACCTCACTTTGCCCTGACCATTCCGAGAGCCTGTCAGGCGGCCTGCGGCTCGTAACGCGATCCGTCCCTGAGGTCGGCGAAGCTTGTTCTTGCCATGCGATGCGCCAAAGCGATGGCGACCACCTTCGTTTTCTTCCGGATCAGCATGCTCGATAGCCAATCCGACCCCGGCTCGCGCTTGAGTCTACGTCTGACCATGATCTGCGGCCATGGCGCCGAGGTACAGCAATCGTCGGATATAACGATTGCCCATCTTCGAGATCCGGCCCACCCTCTGCTTGCCTCCGGTGGAGTGCGGTTTGGGTGTGAGGCCGAGCCAAGCGGCATAGTCCCTCGCAAGTCGAAATTGTCGACATCCGGCGTCGTCGTCGCAATGATCGTCGCCGATAGCATGCCCACGCCTGGGATCGTAGCCAGACGCTGGCTTGTCTCGCTTTGCGCGTAGGTCTCTTCGATCTCGTCGGTCAGCCGATCGATCCGCTTGTTCGCGCTCCGAAGACAGGTCACCAGGCGGACGCAGCTGGTTCGCTAGCGTTCGCGGCTGAAGAACCTGATCCAGTCGATACTCCACGCACATCTGATCCCGCCATGTCCGCATGGGAACCTCGTCGGGGTAAGAGGCTGCTACGAGAAGTTTTTGGGCGCACGCATGATCGACGATATGCTTCCAGCCCATCGCGATCCCTTGCCCCCCGATCGCAGCCTGCACGACGAGACTGTAGTCGTTCAAATGCAGTCCATCCTGCGATGGTTTGACATGAGACGGCCTTGCTCGCAAACCAGTCTGCCCAGCTCGGCCGCGGGCGATGGGGTTCATCAAAGATGAATGAGAGGCTGCTGCGCAAGAGCACTCGGGCTTAGTGGCCCACCCACGAGCTTCAGGCGATGAACCCATCCTACACGATGGCAATTGCGTCGGTTATGTGACCTCCCGCGGATTTGGCCACCGCGTCAGCGAGAGTCTGGCAATGGGCTATGTGCCCGTCGAGCTCGCCAAGCAGGGCCTTGAGGTGACAGTTGAAGTCCTGGGCCATTTTCGTAAGGCTGTCGTTGCCGCTGTTCCGGTCGGTTTGCCCATTGGCAGCGTTCAATGGGAGCATTGCGCCCCTTGGACCGCACTCACACCTGGAACCTATTAGGCTTCGCGCATTTTGCCAAAGCCCACTCACTATGATATGATCAACGCGCACCCTTACCGAAAACGGACCTGGATGATACCCAGCGGTCCATCGAACTGCGCGCGCCACTGCTCGCCAGGCTTCACGGGCTGGCCATTTGTCCAAGACCC
>NZ_JBEPMC010000037.1:0-1843 GCF_040545535.1 Mesorhizobium robiniae | reverse complement strand
TTACCGGCTACCGCTGTTCAGTAGCGCTGCCGGTGACCATCAGGTGGGGGAGTTTCAAGTGACCACACCCGGGGGATTTTGACCGACCCACGGGGGCGGTGATGGCGGCCTTTGCGGGTTTGCCGTCTTTAGCGTCTGGTATTTTGTCTTGCGAGGCTTGCGGCCTCTGGCGGCTCGAGGGTTCCGAGTTCCGGCACGTCGCAGCTTTCTGGGATAAGACTTCCTGTTAGCGTCCCCGAGCCAAGCCATCGTAACGAACTGGCTTTAGCCTTATAACTCCAACGCCGTTGTCGAAGGCGATCTGGGTTCCGAAAGGCTCCGAGAGCTTCTGAAGACGCTCCAAAATGACTCTTGCGAGCGGCGGGGGAGCGAGCCGTGGGATACCCCGGCTGACAAACCTCTTGGAGTAGCCAAGCTCGATCGGATAAAGCCGCAATTCAGCAAGCTGGTTCTGCTCAAATCGGCTTACGGTGATGATGCTCTCATAGAAGACCGGGTCTGAAAATCCACTTGCCATCTCAGCGACCGTCACCTCGGCATCCGTGTCGGCCCCTGGGTCCTTGCCATATTCGGCAAACATGTCAGCGCCCACGGGGGACCGAAGGTCGTCCATCATGAAATTCCCAATGCTATAAAAGATCGGCCGACCCTTGTAGATTTCGATACCTCGCAACTGGTGCGGTCCATGTACGACGTATGCGTCGGCCCCCGCATCAATCATCTCATGCGCAAAGGATTGTTGGTAGTCGGGCGGCTGCTGGCTCCAGTTCCCGGGCTCGTGACCATGGTGCGTGATGATGCAGAAGTCGGCGAACTGCTTGCCCCGGCGAACGTTTCGGAGGATGTCGGCGACATCGCGCGGGTTGGGTTCAAAGCTGTAACCCACCTTGTCGCCTGTTTTGTATGTCACGCCAGAGAGCACGACTCGGTCGGAATTACCATGGCTGGACTGGCAACCCGGCAGTGCATCGCGCACTTGCCTTAAGTTTTTGAGCATCTCCGACGGGACCAAGATGCTTTCCGCCAAACGAAGGGGGTTGAGCCCGGGTCTGCCGGGCGCCTCGTCGGCGGGATCGCACGCACGAGACATCGGCATGAACGTTGAAGCAAACGACAGCAATGCCACGCGACCGCGCGCGGTCTCCAAGAAGCGAGCGGCGCCGGCTTGCGCAAGATTCTCCCCAACACCTGCATGGACGATACCGCTCTCATCCAATATGCGGCTCGTCTCACCCATGCCTTCAAGGCCCCAATCAAGCGTATGGTTATTTGCGCGGCTCATTAGGTTGAACCCCATCGCCTTCAGATCAGGTCCAAGGTCCGGTAGGCTGACGTGATACGCGCCCCCGTACTCAGCCTGCGGGCTTCCCTTGAACGATCGGATATCAAAGATGTTGGTTTCCATGTTGCCGAACGTGGCATCGGCATCGCGCAGGATCTTGACGATCTTGTCAAAGCCGGAATGGTTGCCTTTGGTTAGCGGTCGCGACACAATAAGGTCGCCAACTGCTATCACCGTGAAGCCGTCCGCAACGTTCGTTGCGATCGATCCGACCGCATCATAGCCACCATCCTGCTGGACCGAATGATGACCGTTCTCGTGTGAATGTTCTTCCATAGTCCTTCTTCTTTTCTTTCCACTGGATCTGGAATGATGTTCGGTTTCCGTGTCAGCGGTGCGCTCGAGATGCTCGATCGGGTGAAAGAGTCTCTGACATAACCACAGGACTGAGCGAAGAATCAGCCGGCTCGGCCGGCATGCCCGTCGCCGGAGCGCGCACATGACAGGCCACGACCCGTCCGTCGGCCATTGGCACCAGAGGCGGCACTTCGATGCGGCAGC
>NZ_JBEPMC010000036.1:0-1992 GCF_040545535.1 Mesorhizobium robiniae | reverse complement strand
GATCTGCCCACCCATCGCCAGATAACCGGCCTTGGTGAGGTGCTTGTCAAACGGGCGAACAGGTTCTTCACAGCCCGGCCTGCGTGAGGTGCTCCCTAAACAACCAGATCGTCTTGGCGTCGGGAACCTTGTCGCCGAGCCCCAACCCGAGGAAGCGCTGAAGGAAAGCCGGTCCTGGATCTGGAATTCGGCCTGATCGTCCGAGAGACTGTAGAGCGCCTGCAGAACCAGGACCTTGAACATCATCACCGCTTCAAAGGGCGGCCGGCCGCCTTTGGCGCCATCGGAGCGCTTCAGCGCCTTGGCCAGCGGTTTCCGGCAAGCCACCACCGCGTTCAGCTTCTCCAGTGGATCGCCTCGCTCAGCCGGACATAGCGCTCAACCCAACCTGTCCTCGCATCCAACGCCTTCGTGCCAATCACCAGGCGAAGTGAATCAAAATGCGTTTTCGATTGCCAGCTTTTTCGAGGTGTCCAGCTGTTTCGCTGGCGAAAAGCGATCCGAGGAGCATGGGTGAAGTCATCTGCAGCTTTTGACGTTGACAGAATGCCATACTTTGGCAGAATGTAAATGATTGAGTCGTGCTTAGGGTACCAGTTTCTTCGAATCCTCTTTCAGATTCTTTACAGCACTCCAGTCAGTGGCAACGCGTTTTTCCTGTTGACGAGGCAATTCGAGAAATGAGGTCTGCAATGAAGGCGGTGGTCTTGCATGCGCATGGTGGTGCCGAGAAGTTGAAGCTTGAGGAAACCGGCGTACCGACACTCGAAGCCGGCCAAGTCCTGGTTCGCATCGTTGCGGCATCCGTCAATCCGATCGATCTCAAGATCCGCGCAGGACTGCCGATTGGGCCGTCACTCCCGGCAATCATCGGGTGTGATTTCTCCGGCGTAGTGGAAGCCGTGAACGGCGCACCCGGCTACGAGGTGGGCGACGAAGTGTATGGATGCGCGGGGGGTGTTCGTGGCTTGGGGGGCAGCCTCGCGGAATTTATCGCATGCGACCCGGCGCTGCTGTCCCCGAAACCAAAGACCCTTACCCATCGGCAGTCAGCTGCATTGCCTCTCGTCGGAATCACGGCATGGCTCCTAAACGAGCGAAGCGGCGTCAAGCAAGGCGACCATGTGCTGGTCCACGGGGGCGTCGGGGGCGTGGGACACGTCGCGCTGCAAATAGCGAAGACCAGGGGAGCTCGTGTCGCGACGACGGTCAAGACTGACGCAGCCGCCAGTATCGCACGCGACCTTGGTGCGGACGACGTCATCCTCTATGGAGGCGAAGAGGTGTCGTCTTACGTGAAGCGCCTGACCGACGGCCGCGGCTTCGACGTTGTGATCGACACAGTGGGGGGCGCCAATCTCGATAAGTCCTTCCAGGCCGCAGCCAGCGGTGGCCGCGTGGCGGGCTCGGCGGCAAGGAGCACGCACGACCTCTCGCCGATGCACGGCAAGGGTCTGTCGCTTCATATCGTCTTCATGCTGCTCCCTCTTTTGGAGGGTACCAGGTGCAAGGAGCACGGTCGCATCCTGGAGGAGCTCGCGGCGATGTGTGACGCCGGAAAAGTCAAGCCACTCCTTGACCCGAAGCGTTTCGATCTGGCTCGGGCCTCCGAAGCGCACGCATATCTTGAAAGCGGCAAGGCTGTTGGCAAGGTCGTGGTGAATGTATCGGCTATGCTCTGAGAGAGTCGTCGCCGGTTAGAGCTTGCCGATCGTGGTAGTAGTAACGAAACGCCGCGTTGGCGTCCCAGTTGATGAGCAACGCAAAAGTATCATGGTGGAACCACTGCCGACAAAACAAGAGTAATTATCATAGGTGGCGGGGGTCTTGGGATGCTCAATACTCTATCACTTGGCGAAATTGGGTGTAAGGATAGCGCTACTGCTGGAGCTGCACAGCTGGACACCTCGAACTACGGCATTTCCAGAGGGGGTGGTGCGGCAATGAGGTTGCGAACAGCGCGGCGATGGAGGATTTCGGTCGTTGGGGCTG
>NZ_JBEPMC010000035.1:0-2163 GCF_040545535.1 Mesorhizobium robiniae | reverse complement strand
CAAACCGCTGTCCACACAGCGCATGTCCACGGTCAACTACCGTGACATGAGACACCAACCGATCAACAACAGGGGTATCCTGCGTTGCTTGGGTCGCCGAAGACGCTCGGCCATTCCCCGAAGGCGAGATTGGTGTTGATGATGACGCTGGTGCGTTCGTAGAGCTTCGAGACCAGATGGAAGAGCAACTGCCCGCCGGCCTGGGCGAAGGGAAGATAGCCGAGTTCATCGAAGACGACGAAGTCGAGCCGGGTAAGGTGATCGGCAACGCGGCCCTGCCGGCCGGCACGGGTCTCGGTCTTGAGCCTGTTGACAGGTCGACAACGTTGAAGAAGCGCCCGCGTGCGCCGTTGCGGATGGGAGACGGCAATGGCGATCGCCAGATGCGACTTGCCGGTGCCTGTCCCGCCGACCAGGAGGACATTGCGCTGATGGGCGACGAAGGCGCGGGCGGCGAGATCGCGGATCAGGCTCTCGTTGACCGGCGTGCCGGCAAAATCGAAGTCCTCGATATCCTTGGCCAGCGGAAGCTTGGCGACGGTGAGCTGGTCTTGATGGAGCGGGCCTGCTTCTCCGATATCTCGGCCTGCAACAGATCGCCGACGATCTTCGGCGGTTCGTGCTGCCGCTTAATGGCGACGCCCATGATCTCGTCATAGGCCGCGCGCATCCCGAAGAGTTTCAGCGCCCCCATCAGTTCCAGTACTTCGGTGCGTTCCATGGCTGTTCGTCCTCCTGAGACTGTCATAGCGGGCGCAGTCGGCGATCGGCTCGTGAGCCAGCTTCAGCGCCTGGGGAATGGAAAGGATCGTGCCCGGCGCCGGATCGCGGCTGCGGGCCAGGATGTTGAGGATCACCGCCGCCGACGAGACGCCGTGCTCGATGGCTTCCTGGCAGGCGGCCTCGACCGCGCTCAATCCATCGGTCAGCACGCAGGTGAGGATCGACACCATCTGCCGATCGCCGTCATCAACCGCCTTGAGCTTGCGGCGCACCTTCTCCATTGCCGACGGCAGGACCTAGCCAAGGAACGGCGCGCCGTTGCGCAATCCGCCCGGCTTGCGGGCCAGCACCGGCACGTAGTGCCAGGGATCGTAGATGACCTCGTTGCGGCCGAAGCAGCGGGCATGCTCGCCCACGACCACACCGTCCTGGCGGATAATGATCCGGTCGGCATAAGCATGGATCTCGACCGGCCGGCCGACGGCACTCGACAGCACCGAGTATTTGTTGTTGTCGAAGCGCACCGTGCAGGTCTTCGACACCGACGCGGGAATGCAATGGAAGCCGTCGAAGCGACCCGCATAGGGAATGAAGCTGGCGCGCTCTTCTTCGAATACGTCCCAGATCGTGCGCTTGCCCTATTCGGGATGCCGATGCTCCTTGGCATAGGCAACGCATTTGTCGGCCAGCCAGCCGTTGAGATCCTCCAACGTCTTGAAGCGCAGCCTCGGTGTGAAGAAGCGCTTGCGCACCAGCCCGACCTGGTTCTCGACTTGCCCCTTCTCCCAGCCGGCCGCCGGCGTGCAGGCCTCCGGCTCGACAAGGTAATGCCCGCACATCTCCGCAAAGCGGCGGTTGTAGCGGCGATCCCTGCCGATGAAGATCGCGTCCACCGCCGTCTTCATGTTATGGGATGGACGCCTCCCTCTTCTGCGGCACAATTAGGTGGCCAACTTGAAGGAGGAAAGCATGACAATGGATTTGCTCGCTATCGATCTTGGAAAGCAGTCGTTTCACCTGCACGGGATCGATGCCGATCGTGTGCTCGTTTCGCGTAAGGTCAGCCGGGCGAAGCTCCTGGAGACCATGAACGAGATAGCGCCAGAGAAGATCGGGATGGAGGGCTGTGCCAGCGCCCATCATTGGGGTCGCTGGTTCACGCGTGACCGTCGACGGGTTCGACTGATCAACCCGCGCGTTGTGAAGCCGTTCGCGCGCGGCTCGAAGAACGACGCGGTAGACGCGGAAGCAATTTACGAGGCAGCAACACGCCCGACCATGCGCTTCGTGCCTGTGAAGTCGATCGAGCAGCAGGACTTACAGTCGCTGCATCGCATCCGAGAGCGTCTTGTCTTATGACTTTCCAAGCCGTTTGGTTCAGTAAGAGATGCCCGATCCGGGATGGCCATCCCGGATCGGGCGGAAGGGAATGGATCGAAG
>NZ_JBEPMC010000034.1:0-2530 GCF_040545535.1 Mesorhizobium robiniae | reverse complement strand
GTCCTGTCGCCGTGAACTGGGACATGGACGGGTATAAGCTGGCGGATCGCTGGTGGTTCGCCTGACCTTGACAGATAGCGGTTGTCCCGACCGGCTAACGACGTACGACGCTTGGGAACGACCGGTGCTGGCTTAATCGGCAACAAACTCTCTGGCCTTGCGCGCTACTCGGGCGAGGTTAGGATCGTCGATCAGCTTCGTTCGCTGGTGACATGCGCCACGGCATCTGGCCCAGGCTCGGCCCCGCATGCCCATCCCGGCCATTGCCGCCGGCAAAGACCTCGAAACGAGGCCCCGTGCACCGTGATGCGGTTCGCTGCCTATGTTGCCAGGGTTTCGGCCAACTATCAGGCGAGCCTTTCCTCCCTCGGCTACTGGCGAGCGTGGCCGATGCGGACAGCGCTGCCCCCGCCACGGGATCGAGCGCCCAAGCCGACGCGTAGGCGCCTTCATCGTGCCACAAATCGGTCCGCGCAGGGGCGGAGCTTACTAGGCCGCTCCGGAACCTTGGACTGGGTTGCGAACGGTGTCCCGGAACAGTCCGGCCCTACGCGAAATCTCCCGGATCCATGAATGCTCTCGCAATGCGAACGCTCAAAGCATCCGAGCGCACGAAGTGCTTCAGATACAGCAACCGTCAGCCTAAAAGCTTCCAATCACATCTCTAATGCGCCTTCGTCATCTCACTGTCGGACAGGTAGAATAGGTATCGCTCGAAACCGACTATGTCAAAACATCGGTCGGAACAGGACCTATATCAATGGTGCCGCCCCTGTCGGAGGACGCCTTGTCTTAGAAGCGATTCAATCCCAGCATGGGATCGCAGGTTGCCTCGTCAACTGTAGCCTTCGACTCCTTTGCAGCTGTTTGTCCTGGGCGAAGCTGTAACGCCCCTGCAAAAAATTTCTCAGCTATTCAATTCAATTCAATTGCGAGTTCCGCCCATGGATTCTTATCCTGGCGTCAATCCCTCGGCGCCTCCCGCTCCCGAGGCAGCTAGGAGGTATCCGCGTGGGGCACTTTGCCGAGTTCGCTGTCGCGTTGAACTATAACGATATTCCGGAGGATGTCCGGACCGTACTGCGACGCAGTTTTGCCGACACCATAGGTGTGGCCACAGTGGGGTCGACGACAGAGATTGCGCAGATCACCAAGGATGTCGCTGACCGTTTGTGGCGCGCCTCCCCGCAATCAGGGGCGGCTCGTCTGCTATTCGACGGCCGTCCGGTGAGCCCAGCAGGCGCAGCGTTCGCCGGAGCATTTACGGTTGATTCAATCGACGGCCACGATGGGTCGAGCCCATGCAAGGGGCACGCCGGATCGGCTGTTTTTCCGTCGCTTCTTGCTGTTGCGGATTCGCTCCACGCCGGTGGCCAGTCGGTTACAGGAAGCGGCCTGATGACCGCACTCGCCACGGCTTACGAGATTTCCTATCGGGCTGGCCTTGCACTGCACGGTACCACTGCGGACTATCATACCTCAGGCGCGTGGACCGCTATCGGCGTCGCAGTGGGCGCGGGGCGCTTGCTGAAGCTGGATGTCGACCGAATCCGTCACGCTGCCGGAATTGCTGAGTACCATGGTCCGCGGAGCCAGATGATGCGGTGCATCGACCATCCAACGATGCTGAGGGATGGCGTAGGGTGGGGGGCGCCCTCTGGCGTTATGGCGGCTTACTTGGCGGAGCTGGGATTCACCGGCGCACCAGCTGTGACCATAGAAGGGGACGCAGTTGATGCCTGGTGGAGTGACCTCGGCACGTCATGGCGGATTGTCGAAGACACCCACTACAAGCTGTATCCGGTCTGTCGTTGGGCTCATCCAGCGATCGATGCAGTGCAAGAACTAATGGTCGCTCACGGCGTTCGTAGCCAGGATGTGGTAAAGGTGCGTATCAATACCTTCCACTATGCCGTCCGCCTGGCTGGCCATAATCCGTCAACGCTCGATGAAATGACCTACTCGATCGTCTTTCCGGTTGCGATCATGATTGCGCGCGGGAAAATCGGGCCAGAGGAACTTGCACCCGCGATCCTTGAGGATGTGGAAATCAACCGTATTGCGCAGGCGACCGAGCTGGTCGAGACGGAGCATTATACGCGGATCAGCGTCGGGAAGAGGTGGGCCGACGTCGTCCTGCATTTGAAGGATGACCGCATTCTCCAGTCGGCACCGCGCAGCCCGAAGGGCGATACCGACAACCCCCTGACGGACAACGAGCTCAGGGGCAAGTATGACACCTTCACCGCCGGTTTACTGACGAGTGACCGGGCGGAGGAGCTTCGTCGGCAGGCGTTGACTTTCGACTCCCTGGACTCACGCGGTCTCACGAAACTACTTGACCAGTTGACCAACCCACTGGACTGCGACGCATCCCGCTTCGCAAAGAGAAGGTTTACGAGCTGAGCTTTCCGCCACGCAGCCGCGCAAGTTCACGCCCTCTAATTTAGGAAAAACTGATATGGAGTCGCATTCACCGTTTAGGCCTGCAGGACCAAATCGCCGTGATGTGCTTGCCGGCGCTGCCGCA
>NZ_JBEPMC010000033.1:0-2633 GCF_040545535.1 Mesorhizobium robiniae | reverse complement strand
GTCCGCGAATGCTTCATGATGCACCTTTCTTTGATCGCCTGGTCCGTTGCAGCCGGCGTTGAAGTTGATCGATCTGGTCGCTGGAAAGGCTGATCTGCCAGGGCTGGCCTTTCGTGCTTTGCCGACCGTGGACAAGGCCCTGGGCGAGGTAGTCGAAGATGGTCTGAGCCGTCACGCCGATTGCAGCGGCTGCGCCCTGTACAGAGTAGGTTCCATCAGGCCAGCGCGGCGGATTGGCTGCGACGCCGTTGATCTTGGCTGTCGGGATTCCCCAACGGTGGCGTAAGAGCCAGATGTTCTCATAGCTGAACAGCTTGCCTCGCGCCGAGCGGATGCCCTCGTCATTCAATATTTTCGCGATTTGCCTGTCCATATCGCCCGCAGCATTGAGTTGCGTGATCCGCTCACGCACAAGCTCGAGTTCGCCATAGTCTCGATCGTAAGATTGAACTCGGCGTTGGGTTTGATGCTCGCTGGTTGCGCCGGTCTGCCAAAGAATCCTGATGACGACCTGGCCGCGTATCTTCTTCTGGTCGAGAACGACCTCCTGCACGATGAAGCGCAAGATACGTTTGCGGTCTTCTGGCTGCGTGGTTTCTGAGTGCCAGATAGCCGGCAAATTCTCGGCGAGTTCCTGAAGCGCCGCGTGATCCTGTGCCTGTAATACCAAGGGCTCTCGGTCTCTCCACCGCCGATATTCCTGCTCGATCTCATCGACCAAGCGCAGCTTGTCTTCCCACGTCTTTTCCAGGGTTCTGGCGACGAGACGATTTTCCGGTTCCACGGTGTCGTATTGTCGTCGAGCCCGCTCGGCGTCATACCGCGCACGTTCCCGCCGTAGCGCCCATTGTTTCTCGAGGCTTCGCGTTTCCTCCGCAATCTCGTCGAGCGCAGCGATGGCGATGGCGATTTGGTCGGGTTCCAATGCCTTCAGGAGGGTCCGGGCGACCAGTTCATCTACTGCGGGCGCCCGAACCTCCTGACAGAGAGAGCTGCCGGTCTGGTTGCGGTCCGCCAGGCAGCAGTAGACGGGGCATGCACTGTCGGGGCCGCTGTAGCGCACGGTCATCCGCCGTCCGCACTGGCCGCAGACCGCTAAGCCCTGCAGCAAAGCAATGCCCTTGCGTGGCGCGCCGCGGTGGCCGGCCTCGTATCGATTGGTGTTGTCGGCGAGGCGTCTCTGATTGGCCATGAACTCCTCCCAGTTAATATAACCAGGGTGTGCGTCTTTGATGCAAACCTCCCAGTCGTCAATGGCCACCTTCGAGGTTGCGCGGTGCGAACCTGGACCATGGCGGACCGCATTTTATTCGGCGCCGGCCGTAGACATATGCGCCGGCATAGGCCGGGTTGTGCAAAATATGATGGACGTGGGCGATGGTGGCGTCTCGCCACACCAACTCGTGGGGCGACGGCCCGCGAAGCGGCCGCACCGGTACGCGTAGGTCGTGCGTGCGCAGGTAACGCATAACGCGTCGCGCGGTCTGAAGCTCTCTAAATTTGTCGAAGATCAGACGCAGCCGAGCCTGAACCTCTTCATCAGGGTTGAACACGATTTGGCCGGAGCGGTTGTAGGTCAAGCCACCTGGCAGCGGTATGCGAAGCTCGCCTCGCGCAGCCTTCTGCCGCTCCCCTTGGTGCAGGCGGATGCGGATCTGGTGCAACTCCGCTTCACTCATGATCCCCGAGAGCCCTAACAGTAACCGGTCGTGATAGGCGCAGGGATCGTAGAGGCGCTCGCCATCGGCGATGATAACGCCGAACAATGAACACAACTCGAGGAGTTGATGCCAATCCCGGTTGTTGCGGGCCAATCGAGATGCATCGAGGCTGACCACCAGACCCGCGTTGCCGAGCCCGATCTCGGCGATGAGCCGTTGGAAGCCGCCACGCTCGACTTGGCCGCTTCCCGATTTTCCAAGATCCTCATCGATGACGACGACACGATCCGGCGGCCAGCCCAATCTGACGGCGCGGTCCACCAAGCTGTACTGAAGTTCGGTGCTTTCCTGATGGTGGCGCACCTGGTTTATCGAGGATTGGCGCACATACACGTAAGCGAACTTTGAACGCCGGACGGCCGTGAGCCGCTCGTCAGAACTGCTCGGAACAGCCAACATCAAACCGCTCCCTCGCCGCTGGCCCGTTCGGCGGCATCCGGCGCATCAGAGTCGCGAGCATCTGCGCGACTTGATGCTGAGATACCGGTGGGAGACTGTTCCAAAGGCTGGGCGTATCTGGCTTGATCCTTGCCAATGGAACACTGGTCTCCGGTAGAGACAGGGCAATCCGATGCGCCAAAGCATGAGCAACCATCGCAACTCGCCATTGAGTTACCAAAGGTGATTCGCGCATAATACACTAAAGGAAGCAAAGTCCGAACGGATATTAACTTTCCCGCCACGCTGCGATGTTCACGATCATCATCGATAACAGGCGACAAATCCGTCACTGACCGGCGGATATTACGTGACCGTCCATCCGGAAGGCGGATGACAATAAAGGCAGGTCCGCGCCCAGACCGAAGTGATGCCACCTCAAACCGCTGTCCACACAGCGCATGTCCACGGTCAACTACCGTGACATGAGACACCAACCGATCAACAACAGGGGTATCCTGCGTTGCTTGGGTC
>NZ_JBEPMC010000032.1:0-2758 GCF_040545535.1 Mesorhizobium robiniae | reverse complement strand
CTGAACCCGTTTGACAGGTTCGCCATGTCCTGGGGAGTAAATTCAGAGAGTTGGTCGGCGCGGCGAAGCATCTCACCGGCGATCGCGACCGTGGCATCGCGACAGTGGGTCCCGTCGAGCCATTTGCTGAAGCCGTTCACCAGGTTCGCCAGTCCCTGCGAAGTAAAATCAGACAGCCCGTCGGCGCGATCGGCGCGGCTAAGCACCTCACCGGCGATCGCGACCGTGGCATCGCGACAGTCGGTCCCGTCAGACCATTTGCTGAAACCGTTCGCCAGGTTCGCCAGCTCCTGCTGAGTAAAACCAGACAGCCCATCGGCGCGGTCGGCACGGCCAAGGAGCCCCACGCCGAGCGCGACCGCGGCTTGGCGGCACTGCGCCCGTTCCGGCCATTTGCTGAGGCCGTTTACCAGGTTCGCCAGTCCCTGCGGCGTAAAATCAGATTGCCCACCGGCGCGGCAACGGACCTCATTGGCGATTGCGACCGTGGCGTCGCGACAGTTGGATGCTTCCGGCCACTTGCTGAACGCATTCACCAGATTCGACAGGTGCTGCTGAGTAAAGCCAGAGAGCCGGCCGGCGCGGCCACGGATCTCACCGGCGATCGCGACTATAGCCTGGCGACACTCGGACGCTTCCGGCCATTTGCCGAAGCCGTTCACCAGGTTCGCCAGTCCCTGCGGAGCAAATTCAGACAGCTTGTGGACGCGGCGAAACACATGGCCTGCGATCGCGACCGTGGCCTGGCGACACTCTGCCGCTTCTGGCCACTTGCTGAAACCGTTCACCAGGTTCGCCAGTTCCTGCTGAGTAAAATCTAAAAGCCGGCGATGACGTATCTCACCGACGATCGCGACCGTGGCGTGGCGACACTCCGCCACTTCCGGCCACTTGCTGAAGCCGTTTACCAGGTTCGCCATTTCCTGCGGATTAAAACCAGGGAGCCGGGCGGTGTGACGGTCGGCGCGGCGACTGACATCGCCAGCGATCGCTACTATAGCATCGCGGGAGGCCGCCTCTTGTGGCCATTTGCTGAAGCCGTTCACGAGGTTCGCCATTTCCTGCGGATTAAAACCAGGGAGCCGGGCGGTCTGACGGTCGGCGCGGCGGACAACCTCACCGGCGATCGCAACTATGGCATCGCGAAAGTTCGCCTCTTGCGGCCACTTGCTGAATGCATTCGCGAAGCTCGACAGATCCCGCGGAACAAAGCCGGAGCGCCCGACGTCTCGATCGGCGCGGCGACGAACCTCACCGG
The DNA here is from genome assembly GCF_040545535.1 of Mesorhizobium robiniae. Classification (NCBI taxonomy): domain Bacteria; kingdom Pseudomonadati; phylum Pseudomonadota; class Alphaproteobacteria; order Hyphomicrobiales; family Phyllobacteriaceae; genus Mesorhizobium; species Mesorhizobium robiniae. Next base: position 1,500 of record NZ_JBEPMC010000032.1, on the reverse strand, counting down.
CGACCGCAACTGCGGCCTGGCGACAATCGGCCTCTTGCGGCCACTTGCTGAAACCGTTTGCCAGCAAGGATAGATCTTGACCGCTCAGATGCTCAAGTGCTCCGCTTCGATCGTGACAACTTTGGGCGATTCTGATCGTTCCATTGCGACATCTCGTCGACAATGGGTCCCGACCGAATGATGATGCAAAGAGCGAAAGCGCTCTGGGTTCGATCTTCTTCATTAGCGCGAGATCAAACTGCGAAATCTGAGCTGCAACGACCCTGCAAGCTTCCATACCGTCCCGACCGCCAGCCTCCCGGCTCACCGCGTTGCATGTCGTGGCATACCCCCATGATTGTCGCGCGCCGATGTCTTCCTTCATGCGCTTGACAAATTTTCTTTCAAAATTGGAGGCGGCCTCTTGCAGGAACGTTGCTTGATCCGGCATTCGCAGGCGCTTGGAGTACTTCACCACCTCCTTTGAGAATCCACCGATGGCGCGCGCGTTGCCAATCCCTCTTAGTGCAGCATGAAACTCGTCCGAACAGCGTGGATGACGCCGCTCAAAGCCGATGTGGACGCTCTGCGCGGCTTCGTCGTCTCTACGCCGCTTTCTTCCAGTATCCAGGTCGCTCGCGAATTGCCTGGCCGGCGGGAGCGCCCCTGATTGCCAGCTTTCGGCCTGATCGCCGCGCCAAGATTCGCCATCTGAACGCGACGAGCGTTCTTCCCGACTGGGCGCGCCACGAAATTGTCGCTGGGGCGGGAGCGCTCCTGGCTGCCAGCTTCCGGCGGCCCGATCGCGACGCCAAGATTCGCCACCTGAACGCAACGAGCTCTCTTCCCGACCGGGCGCGCCAGCCCAGGGATCAGCAGAGGTATCGTGCAGGACATTACGGGCGCGCATCCCAGTGCGAACAGAACCACCCCCAGGATCTTCATGCTCGGGGCGCATCCGCTCTATCGCAGAACTGAACAGCTGTCCGCCTTGTCCAGAGGCTGGACCGCGCGACCCATCTATGTCCTCGGCGTCGTCGGCTCTGAAGTCCGAATGGTACGAACTGCCACGTCGACCGATGCCTGTCATGGTCCGCCCCGCTGCAAACGAGAATGCAATCGCGCACAGTCATTCGCTTCTGGAAATTGTCAGGCTTCAACATAGTCGTGGTATCTGACGGAAGCCTGACTTGCGGTCAGCCCGAACCTCGATTTCGGCGAAATACATGGTCACCAAATTGGCCGTGGCAGTATGGGCTCAGATTGGAGCGCGCGAACATGGAAGTCAGAGTAGGATACCGTATTGGACGTTACCGGCGAGACGCGCCGGATAGCCGGCGCTGAGCGGTGCGGTAAGGGCGCGTTTTGCGTGAAGGAAAGTTTGTTAGCCGGCGGCCCCAAATGGAATCGAAGCGCGCAGAACATGTGACCTTGCCCCCAGTTTCTATCCAGTTTTGAGTTCGTTTCGGGCGTGGGTTGTGCCCTGCTGGGCGGGTGAAGCGACGGGCGCTGGCGCGGAGC
>NZ_JBEPMC010000031.1:0-2931 GCF_040545535.1 Mesorhizobium robiniae | reverse complement strand
GGTTATGCGCAAGCTCCTCGTCACCGCCAACGCGCTCGTCAAAGCCGATCGCATCTGGGTCGAAAAACGTGCTTGATCACAACGGAAACTAATCGTCCAGCGCACTTCGCTCATCAATCACGCCCGCAGCCTTTTGGCCGAGTATGGCATCGTATTGCCACAGGGACCATGGCGCTTTGCCGCCCAAGCCGACGGCGATCGAGCAGGCTGAAATGTCTGACCTCGGGACGTCAACGTACGCGTCGCTAAACTCGATGCGAAGGTCGTCGAGATTTGCCGAGAAAGGGAAGATTGCCGCCGCCTGGCCGAACTCCCCGGCGTCGGTCCGATCATCGCGACCGCGCTCGTTGCGAGCGTCGATGATGCCAGTCACTTCCGTTCGGGCCGCGAACTCGCTTCGTGGATCGGACTGGTGCCACGACAATACACGACCGGTGGCAAGCCTCGTCTCGGCGGCATTGGCCGGCGTGCCAACCATTATCTGCGCTGGCAGATGATCCATGGTGCCCGCGCCGTGATCAGCCGGCTTGCGAAGCGTGATGACAGTCGCTCGCTCTGGCTGAAAGGAATCGTCGAGCGCCGCGGCTTCAACAAGGCGCTCGTGGCGCTTGCCAATAAGACGGCTCGCACCGCATGGGCGTTGCTGATGCGAAAGGAAAGTTACGCCGCCGCCTGAGCGCCGGCGCACAGATCGCTGCCTTCGCGGCGATGAGAGCGAGGTAGACACTGGTGGCACTACGGCACGGACCGCAGCTTCAAAGCCTGATTTACGACAGGGCCTACGAAGCCACTCATGTTATGAGGACCGAGGCAGCGGATTCCCATCAAGGCCAGGAGCGTGATCGCTCCAGCGACAGGCCGGATAGATTCACGCATCCCATGCCGTCCGCTACCAGCACTTTACCTTGCCCGGGAGGCGTCCATAGGTTGTCGCAGATGCCGCGGGTGCAGGCGCCGTGGAAGAAGCTGAACGCCCGGTCATGGGCATCGAACACCATCTCCTGCGTTTCGCGCGGATAGGCCCGCATGAAGAACATACGGCTTTGGCAAAGCCGCATGTGCGCCACCTTCACCATTACCGTCACGCCGTCGAGCAGAACGATCTCGTGGCTCCAGTCGAACTGGTAGGCCTCGCCCGGCGCAAAGCTCAACGGAATGTAGGCTTCGGCCGCGGCGCTGCCGCGATCCGCCTCCCAACTCTGAGCATGCCGCCACACCGAACTGCAGCTGCCGTCATAGCCGAGGCCGCGAAGCTCCTCGAAGATGCGGATCAGTGTCAGCCGCTCCCGCTGAGACTTGGCCGCATTCGCCGACAGCAGCCGATCCAGCTCGTCACGCCAGGCGCCCATCCGGGGATAAGGCTGATGCTTGCGCTCGTAGCGGAACTCTGTCTCCTCGGAACGCAAAACCTTGCGCACCACCTTCCGGGAGATCTTCAGCTCCCGGAAGATCGCCTTGATCGACTTTCCCTGCACCAGCGACAGCCGGCGTATCTTTGCAATCGTCTCCACAACCAACATCCAAAACACAAATGCCTCCGATCAAACCGGAGGCATCTTGATGACCCCATCGTTAAGGGATCCCGTTTGGACGAAAATCACCCCTCAAACAGGGTCCTCATTCCATGAAAAATCACACCCGCGAGCCGGTTAAACAAGAGCGCCTCCATCAGGGCAGTGGATCTAAGCACCTTGTCTACGGCCGGGAACGCCGGTTTTCCCCACGGCCATATCAAACTGGTATCCCGGGCGGTACGGGCAGTGATCGCCCGGAAGTCTGCCCTAGCGCGCCAAGCGAGAGGCACCGGGCCACTGACGCCCCAAATGGAGCTGGAAATACACCGGAACCGTATGTGAGCCCTCAGATTTACCGCGTCAATCGCCTAGTCTCTGCATCCTGTACCTCACGTTTGCACGTTGACTTTCCGTCATGAGATGCACATTAGTCAATATGATGACCCTAGATTCGTTCCCCGTACCGTTGGCCCTTATACTTTGTAAGGTTGCCCCGCAATGACATCAAAGCCGAGACCGCCTAACGACGAAGATAAGCCGATCCATCACGATGAACAGCGCGTCAACGATTTTCTGAAGATGCTGGCCCAACTGGTCCCGCAGATCGCGCGCAGCATCATGTATGACTGCGAGGTCGTGCTCCACGACAATCGCGTTTCGCCGCCGCGCATTCTTGCGATAGGCAACGGCCACGTCACTCGCCGCGGCGTCGGCGACCTTATGACGCGCATTGCGATTGGCGAGCACGACCTCACGAACCTTCAGGAGCCACTGTTCAATTACGGCTCCATTGCACCTGATGGCCGGCCTATACGCGTCAGTTTGCTGCCGATCATCATTGACGGAAGAACCGTCGCATACTTGGCAATCAATTTCGCCACGGGCGACTTGCTCATGGCGCAGAGGATCATCGGCCTGCTCACCCGTATAGAGCCTCATCCAACCCAGATCAAAGAGACGTTTTTGCCGAGCTCGCTGTCTCTTGAGCAACTCATTGACAGTTACCTTGAAGACTTTGCGCGCCCTCCGCATCTTCTCGACCGCGTGGACCGCATCGAGCTCGTGCGCCGCCTGCACGACCAAGGCGTGTTCCAAATGCGGGGCATCGTGCGAGAAATCGCGGGACGCCTTGGGATAAGTCGCGCGGCTGTCTACAACTATCTGAAGGTCGCCACTGAGGACGCGGCCTCCTAGGCCTTGCGGATCGCACAATCAACGGCATTGACACACAGGCTGACGCCACTTCTGGCCGCGTTCCGTCGCCTTTGTAAGGCGAGTCGCGCGGTAGTACGCCGCGCAAAGACACGCTGCGCATCAGAGATGCTGGACACCTCGAACTACGGCATTTCCAGAGGGGGTGGTGCGGCAATGAGGTTGCGAACAGCGCGGCGATGGAGGATTTCGGTCGTTGGGGCTG
>NZ_JBEPMC010000030.1:0-3900 GCF_040545535.1 Mesorhizobium robiniae | reverse complement strand
GATCAGCCTTTCCAGCGACCAGATCGATCAACTTCAACGCCGGCTGCAACGGACCAGGCGATCAAAGAAAGGTGCATCATGAAGCATTCGCGGACAACACCATGAGCACGACGATACTCGATCGGCTGATGCATCATTGCCATCTGCTTGAGTTCGATGGACGCAGCTATCGCCTCAAAGAGGCCGCTGAAGCCCTTGCTCGGGAAACAAAGTCAAACTAACAAATCCACCTCTGTCCTGTCTTGCGGGTGGGGGAGTTTGACTGACCCTACCCGGGGGAATTTGAAGTGACCCGCGGGGATCACCGCAGGCAAGGTGACTATAGTGCATGATCGCGCCGCGCACAGCCTGCGACATTAAAGGACTGTTTGACAATCTTCCACACGATCTCTTGCTGAAGGCAGTCAGGAAGCACGTCACATGCAAGTGGACTCTGCTGTACATCGAAGATGGCTGGCAGCACCGATGGAGAAGACGGAGCATCGTCGAGTGAGCACGCGGCACCCCGCAAGGAGGTGTTGTCAGCCCGATCTTGTCGAGCCTCTTCATGCGCTATGCATTTAATCTGTGGATGACGCGGACGCACCCTGACCTTCCATGGTGTCGATATGCTGACGATGGCCTTGTGCATTGCCGGAGTGATCACCAAGCAGAAGCCCTCAAGGTGGAGCTTGATTCTCGACTGGCAGCATGCGGGCTTCATATGCATCCGACAAAGACCAAGATGGTCTATTGCAAAGACCAAACGCGCAGGGGGAAATACCCGAATTCCTCGGGTATCAGTTCCGGCCGCGACGTGTAGCGAAGACACAGCGAAACGAGTTCTTTTGTGGCTACACGCCTGCTGCCAGCCCTCGGCAGTGAAATCGATACGGTCCACGATCAAAAGCTTGAACATCCCGCGGCAGACGCCGGGGACGCTGGCCGAAATAGCCAAACAGCTCAATCCACTTCTTCGGGAATGGATTGCTATGGCCGGTACAGTCGTTCGGTCTTTCCACTCTGGCTGATTGCGTTAATCAGAAACTCACGGCTTGTATCAGGCGAAAGTTCAAGCGTTTTCAGTTCCATAAGACACGCGCCAGTCTCATCTTGCGCGCAAGAAGAATCTTTTATGAAGAATGAGGAGCGTGGTCGGGTGCTGACAGTGTCCGGCCTCCGATGCGGCGTTCGACATGCCGCGGGCCCGTATGGGAGTTCGCGGATCGGGTCCAATTCAACCTCGCGCGCTCAAGACGCGTATCCATGATCTGGTTTTCCCGATCCCGTCTCGTTGACGGTTGCGCCATACTCTCCGTTCGACCTTCTCACACTTTGGCAGTCCGCTCAGGGGAGCGGACTATCCCGCCAAGGCTGGTGTCCGATAGGTTCCGCCCTTGGCCATTAATGCCCAGACGATGCGCGCCGTCTTATTGGCAAGGGCGACGATCACCAGCATGGGCGGCTTGCGGCTCAGCATCCGCGAGAGCCACGGATCAGCCGTCGCGCCCTTGCGCATTGCCCAGCGCACGGTAGCGCTGGCCCCAATGATCAGCAGCCGACGCAGCGTTCGTTCGCCGGGACGTTTCGCCAAGCTTCTGCTTTCCGCCCGTGGACCGTTGCAGCGGCGTGAGGCCAAGCCATGACGCGAAGTCGCGCCCTCTCTTGAAGGTTGCAGCCGAAGGAGCCAACGCTGCAAGAGCTGTTGCGGTAATCGGCCCTATCCCAGGAATCGTCATCAACCGTCTGGCTTCTGCATCTTCCCTGGCGCGTCGGGCGATCTCGCGGTCGAGCATGGCCACCCTCTCATCCAGCGAGCGGAGTTGCTCGACGAGCAGAGACAGGATCGGCCGGGCGGCTTCGGGGATGGCAGAATCCTTGTCCTCGATCGCCGCGACAAGCTTAGTCACATGGAAGAGACCCTGTGCGGCCAACAGCCCGAATTCAGCAAGATGGCCTCTTACCGCATTGATGGTTTGGGTCCGCTGGCGCACCACAAGATCGCGAACGCGAAACACCATCGCTGCGGCCTGCTCCTCTTCGCTCTTCACCGCAACGAACCGCATGGTCGGCCGCTGAGCCGCTTCACAGATCGCTTCAGCGTCAGCCGCATCGTTCTTCTGCCGCTTCACGAAAGGCTTGACGTAGCCCGGGGCGATCAGCCGGACGTCATGTCCCAGCTTCGCAATCTCCCGCGCCCAGTAATGGCTGCCGGCGCACGCTTCCATGGCAACCGTGCAGGCCGGCTGAGAAGCGAGGAACTCAAGAACGTGATCGCGGCGAAGCTTCTTTCTAAACAGGACGGCTCCCAACGCATCCGAGCCGTGCGCCTGGAACAGGTTCTTCGCCAGATCCAATCCGATTGTGTTAACTTCTAACATGGACGCCTCCGTTCAAGTGATGATCAACGACACCACTTTGGCACAGCGATGCCGTTGCGGGCGCCGTCCACATGGGGTAATCGCGGGAGCGACGTGCCCTGGAGCCGATCATAGCGTTGGAGGGTGGCTGTTCCCCGATAAGATGGAAAACGGGCTCACGACTGGATGCCGGGCCTAGCATCAACGGAGAACAGCCATGACAGAATATATCGGTCTCGACGTGTCGATGAAAGAGACGGCGGTGTCGATCCGACGTGGAGGCGAACGGATCTGGCGCGGAAAGTGCGCATCTGATCCCAACATCATTGCCGAGCTTGTCCGCAAGCGGGCGCCGGCCGCAAAGCGTGTCGTGTTCGAAACCGGCCCGCTGTCGGTGTGGTTCTATCATGCGTTGCGCGCCGAAGGATTGCCAGCCATCTGCATCGATGCGCGCCATGCCAAAGCCGCTCTCGATATGGCGGCGAACAAGACGGATGCGAATGACGCCGATGGTTTGGCGCATCTTGCTGAAGCGGGGTTCTTTCGCGAGGTGCGCGTGAAAGGCTTCGACAGTATGTTGACCCGCACGCTCGTGGCAGCACGCACCCGATTGGTCCGGATCACCGTCGAGCTTTCCAACCAGATCCGCGGGATCATGAAAACGTTCGGCCTGCTCGTCCCAGCAGGTAAGGGAACTACATTCGAAAAGAATGTCCGGAGCCTTCTTATCGATCAGAGCGAACTTGCTCCGATCGTGATACCAATGTTGGAGGCCTGGCGCGGCATTCGCATTCGCGCCGCCGAGCTCGGGCGCCAACTGGTTACGGATGCTCGTCAAAGCCAAGCCTGCCGCACCCTCATGTCGATCCCCGGCATCGGCGTGATCACCGCGACCTCTTTCGTCACCGCCATTGAGGATCCAAACAACTTCAAGAAGTCCCGCTCTGTCGCTGCTTGGATCGGCCTGACAACCCGCCGATACCAATCGGGAGAAGTCGATTATGACGGCCATATATCCCGGCGCGGGGATCGACATCTGCGAGGGCTTCTCTACGAAGCCGCCGCGGTCATCCTGACACGCTGTTCGACCGAAAGCAGCCTACGTACATGGGGTCTAAAGCTCCGGGAGAGGATCGGCTTCAAACGAGCCGCCGTGGCCGTGGCGCGCAAATTGGCGGTGATCATGCACACGATGCTCAAGACTGGCGAGCTCTTCAATCCGAGTGCAGGAGCCACGGCGTAAATCCAGATAGCGTTCAGAATCTGAGCGCCTGAGGCGTCCCTGCCGGGACGTGAGCCGAGCCATTCCGCTGATGGGGTTGCACCGCTGTCTCAGCAAAGTGCGTCGTCCACATTGAAGGCTCGTCCCGCGAAGCTCCATCATGCGGCGGCCGATGTCGACCGCGAAGACAACCATGCACCCGGCAGCGCCGTATCAACGCGATAGATGCTTGACGCCCAAGCTGCGATTAGTTTCCGTTGTGATCAAGCACGTTTTTCGACCCAGATGCGATCGGCTTTGACGAGCGCGTTGGCGGTGACGAGGAGCTTGCGCATAACC
>NZ_JBEPMC010000029.1:0-4022 GCF_040545535.1 Mesorhizobium robiniae | reverse complement strand
GCCAATAGGTGTTGCGGTCCAAGTGATTGAGCACTTGCTGGGGTGACAAGGTGGGCATGGCTATATCGCTTTCATAGCTTGAATGGACTGCTTGCTTCAGATCGCACTGGATACCGATGTCCAATTAGTTCAGCGCATGCGTCTGATTTCGTTGCATGACCATTTCCGACTCTTTGCAGATTTGCCGTGCCCGCGATCGTCGACTGACCCGCACTGTTTTGGAAGAGCGCTCGGGCCAACGGAGCTCGAGCAGTGCATGTCCTTATGTCGCTGGGCATCTGAGTGCGGAGCCGAATCTTTCCCGTTGCGAACGCCTCCTGACCGCATGGTAACTCTTGAAAATCAAGTTGCGAGCGCATGTCGAGTCCGTCGCTCACACGCGAAAACGCTCGACGCGAAATGGCCCCGGGTCGCATACCGTCTCGCTCCCAGTCATCAGCTCAGCAACTAGCCGTCCCGTGACGGGCCCTTGCGTCAGTCCAAGATGCCCGTGTCCGAACGCCAACCACAGCCCGCGATGACGCGGTGCGGGGCCGATGACAGGCAGCATGTCAGGCGTGCACGGACGGCAGCCCATCCACGGTTCGTCGTCCACCTGTTCGCCCAGCGGAAACAGCTCGCGTGCAACTGGCTCGACCGCGGTGAGTTGCACGGGCGTTTTCGCGCTATCGCGCAAGCTCAGCTCGACACCGGTCGTGAGACGAATGCCGCGGGACATCGGCGCGATCATGTAACCGTTCTCAACGTCCACCACCGGATGACGCAATCGCGCGCCATGCTCAGCCGAATAATGCATGTGATACCCGCGCTTTACTGCCAACGGGACGCGATACCCCAGCTTCGATGTGACGCGATCCGACCAGGGACCCATCGCGACTACCACCGATGCCGCTTCAATCACTCTATCCTGCGTGCTCATGCGCCATCCGGGTTCGAGTGTGTCCGCATTGCCAATGAACATGCGACCACCCAGCATTTCGAAGTGGCGCGCGTAGGCACGCACAAGTGCCTGCGGGTCGCTGACAAATTCCGATGTCGTATAGTGCAAAGCGCCAATCAGGGCCGAACTCAAGTCGGGCTCGAGATTGCGTAGGGCAGTTCCATCGAGAGTGTGAAACCCGACACCGAACTCCTGACACAGCTGTTCGGCCTTAAAGTACTCCCGATCCTGTCGGGCACGAGTGCGAAACACCCTGATCCATCCCTGGCGCTGCAGCAGCCCGAGGGCACCCGCAGCTTCCGCCAGCGCGCGATGCTCGGTCACGCAGTGCTCGATCAGTGTAGCGTTCGCGCGCGCGATCGCTGCGTGACGACCGGGCTCCGAATACCACCAGTACTGCATAAGGAAAGGTGCTAGCTTGGGCATCGCGCGCAGGTGATAGCGCGCGTCTGGCGCTCGGTTGCGCGCATAGTGCAGCAACTCGCGGACCGACCGCGGAAAGGGGATTGGGCAAACGCTTTGACTTTCGATGAGCCCGCCGTTTCCGTAGGAGGTCTCGCTGCCCGGAGGCTTGCGGTCAATGACCGCAACAGCGCGCCCAAGCCGTTGTAGGTGAACCGCGACCGATATGCCGACGATCCCAGCTCCAAGGACGATAGTATCGAATTTCATCAGTGTATTGCCACGTCGTCGGCTTTGCGCGTTCGCCAAAATATTCATCGCGCGAGCGCGGTGACGGCGATCTCCACGTCGTATCCGTTACCCATAAGCAGTGCCTGCACGGTGGCGCGCGTCGGCGCGTGGTAGTCGGGCACCCAGGCTTCCCAGACGCGATTGAATTCCTCGAAGTATAGAGCATCGCTGAGCCATACGTTCGCGGTCAGCAGCCGTGTATTGTCCACTCCGGCGGACCCGAGCAGTGTATCAATGCGCGAAAGGGCCTCTTTCACCTGCTGCTTAATCGGCGCATTCGGGGTGTCGGCAACCTGGCCAGACAGATATACGATACCTGCAGCGATCACCACATGGCTCATACGGGCATTCGTCTGCAGGCGCTGAATTTGGTTTGTTCCGGTCATGGTCCTGTGAAACCTTGCTGGGGATACATCAGATCGACACTCAAAGAATGAGGCCGGGGCTGGTCTTTTCATCGCGCGGCCAGATCGGGCCGACACGTGTGTAAGGGATCTTGCTGTAGTCAAATCCTACGCTGTCAACATAGATCACCTTCTTCGCGATTGGCCCATAGCCCCCCATGAAATGGTTGCTCGACTTGACGACCAACAGCTTTCTTGCGAGCGGGTCGATGCCGACATTGCTAAAGAGCTCGGGCCCCATAGCCTGTACCCGGTTAGTGTTCAGCACGACCTCGACGCCGCCCATCCGCACGGCGGCGCAGTCGCCGAGAAATGAGGGCTGCTCCGAACCTGTGCTCTGCCAGCATTCGCGCTTGAGTCCGACCACGGTGACGGTCGCATCGATCGGCATGCCGGACGCGGGGCCGATCTTGCCCCCGAAGCGTAGCGCAAACTCGGCCCCTTCGCCTGCGTCGAAGCAGAGCCGCACTGCGATCGGATCCCATACGGGTCCGACTGCAGCATTTTCGACCCGGCGCGCCATGAGGCGCTGCACGATCACGGTATTGTCTGAAGATGAGCCGCCCCCAGCGTTGTCCCACATATCCGCCATCACAACTGGCGGGTCGCTAAATGCGAGGGCGGCGTCAATCCCATCATCGACAGAGTGGCATTGCGGTGCGGTCTTGCCGCGCATTGAGACGAACTCCTCGCCAATCCTGACGGCAAGTGCATCCCCCTTGGCCTTGTCTTTGTCCATGACCACGAGGATGCGGCAGCCGACCTCCGGCACGTCAGCAGTAGACATCCCATGGCCGATGGAAATCGAGAGCACGCCGTCTTTACCCTCCATCTCCTTCACGCGATCGACGAAGCGCCGCATCAGCGGCTCAGTGGTGGGATAGAAACCGACTTGTCGACAATCATACAGAGACATGACAGGCGTGACTTGCCCGCGCACCGTCTTCAGAACCAAATCGATCAGCTCCTCGGCGCGCTCAACAGTATCAGTGTGGGGGTATTCCTTGTAGAGCACGATAATGTCGGCAAGCTTGACCCGCTTGATCGTTAGATGGCAATGTGGATCGAGTTCGACGCCAATGACGCATTTCGGCCCGACGAGAGCACGGACGCGCTCGATGATGTCGCCTTCGACGTCGTCATAGCCATGCGCCACCATTGCTCCGTGCAGCCCCAGCAGCACACCTTCGAGGGGCAATGCCGCCTGAACCTGACCTAGGATCTCATCCCGCATAAACTCGTAGTCGCTACGATTCGTGGTGCCGGAGGGTTCTGCGACGAAACAACTTCCTTCGACAAGCGTAAAGCCCTCTGCAGCCGCCCTGCGGCGCGCCACCCAAAGCGGTTCCGTGCACCAATGGGGCGGCAGCTCGTGCGGGAACTCGCCAGGTCTATAAAAGAGGCACTCTTTGTATGAATCGAGGCTGGTCGGCAGAGGTGAAAAGGTGACGGTCTCTGTGGCGAGCGTGGCAGTAAACATGCGCATCTACTGTCGCTTTCTACACGTGGATTGAAATGATAACCTGAACAAATTTCACTGGGCGAAAAAGAGTTCGCCATAACAGAAACAGCCACGCCGTCAGCCGACCACTTGCAGCAACCGATGCTGCATTGGATGCCCGGCGAGTCAGCACTTCGCGAACCAACTTGGGCTTTCGAAGCATCATTCATTATCCTCACATGCCAGCGATTTGACTTTTAGTATTGAGTTGACATCTTGTCAACGTGTGGCGTGCGTTATTCTTGCCTGTAGGAGCTTGTCATACGGAGGTCGCTGCGGCATCAGAGGAGCAGTCTGGAACTTATAGTTTTGCGCGTCCGACACCCGTGACGTTGGCTGTATGGACAACACCGTCTCGCAGTAGCGAAGGTTCAACCCGTCATATTCTTCTCGGCCGGCATGCCCGTCGCCGGAGCGCGCACATGACAGGCCACGACCCGTCCGTCGGCCATTGGCACCAGAGGCGGCACTTCGATGCGGCAGC
>NZ_JBEPMC010000028.1:0-6925 GCF_040545535.1 Mesorhizobium robiniae | reverse complement strand
CTGGCCAAGGCGCTGAAGCGCTCCGATGGCGCCAAAGGCGGCCGGCCGCCCTTTGAAGCGGTGATGATGTTCAAGGTCCTGGTTCTGCAGGCGCTGGAGGTCCTCAAACATAATCCCCTTGGGGGCAACCTGTTTTGCTTCAGGGGGAAACGCGGAAATTTGTTGAAGGTCATTTGGCATGATGGCCAAGGAGCATGCCTGTTCACAAAAAGACTCGAGCGCGGCCGATTCATCTGGCCGACAGTTGAGGGTGGAGTTGTGACAGTATCTCCTGCGCAGCTGAGTTATCTATTGTCTGGCATAGACTGGCGCAACGTGGCGTGCAACTCGGGTTGGATAGCATTTTTTTATTGAAAATACAACGGAATTTGATTCAATCGGCGCATGACTTCGAAGCCGGTTGAGCTCCCCTCGGATCTTGCCAGCGCCTACATGGCGCTGCTGGCTGAACGTGAGGCGTTGCAGGCGGAACGGGATATGGCGGTCGCGGATGCTGCCAACTGGCAGGCTGAAGCCGCCAACGCGCAGGCCATGCTGTCCGACACCGAGGCCCGGATTGCGTATCTCGAGCTGCGCATCGAGAAGCTGAAACGCGAACTGTACGGCCAGCGCTCCGAGCGCACGGCGCGGCTGATCGAGCAGTTGGAATTGGAACTCGAAGACCTCGTGACCGCCGCGACCGAGGACGAGCTTGCCGCGCAGGCCGCGGCGGCGAAGACGCAGAAGGTCCGACCGTTTACGCGCAAGCGGCCGGTGCGCAAGCCATGGCCGGATGACATCGAACACGAGCGCGTCGTCATCGACCCTCCAACTGCCTGCGCCTGCTGCGGCGGATTGCGGCTGTCGAAACTGGGTGAGGACGTGACCGAGACGCTGGAAGAGATCCCGCGCCGGTTCAAGCTGATCGCGACGGTGCGCGAAAAGTTCACTTGCCGCGATTGCGAGAAGATCACCCAGCCGCCGGCGCCGTTCCACGCCACGCCGCGCGGCTTCATCGGTCCCCAACTGCTGGCGACAATCCTGTTCGACAAGTTCGGCATGCATGCCCCACTCAACCGCCAGAGCGCGCGCTTCAAGGCCGAGGGCATCGACCTGCCGCTGTCGACGCTGGCCGATCAGGTCGGCCACGGAACCTTCGCCGTCATGCCGCTCTTCCAACTGATCGAGCGCCATGTGCTCGCGGCCGAGCGCCTTCATGGCGACGACACCACCATCCGCATCCTGGCGAAGGGTAAGTGCGCGACTGGACGCATCTGGACCTATACGCGCGACGACCGTCCCTTCGCCGGGCCTGCGCCGCCGGCGGCGATCTACTACGCCTCGAGCGACAGGCGCGGGGAGCATCCTCAGAAACATCTGGCCGGATTCAGCGGCATCCTTCAGTGCGACTGTTACAGTGGCTTTGAGCCGCTGTTCGACCCGCAGCGGAAGCAGCAGCCGATCACGCCGGCATTTTGCTACGCCCATGCGCGACGCGGATTCTTCGAATTGGCCGACATCGCGAAAAAGGCCCGGGATGGCAAGAAGGGCAAACCGATCTCCCCGATCGCGCTGGAGGCGGTCAGACGCCTCGACGCGCTGTTCGAGATCGAGCGCGCCATCAACGGCCGCAGCGCTGACGAGCGGTATGCCGTGCGCCAAGAACAGAGCAAACCACTTCTCGACGACATGCACGCCTGGTTGCTCCGCGAGCGCGATACCCTCTCGCGCTCTTCCGAGGTCCTGAAGCCGATCAATTACATGCTCAGGCGCTGGGCCGACTTCGCCCGCTTCATCGACGACGGCAGGATCTGCCTCAGCAACAACGCGGCCGAAAGAGCGCTGCGTGGCATTGCTCTTGGAAGGCGCAATTGGACCTTCGCCGGTTCCCAGCGCGGCGCAGACCGCGCCGCGGTCATGCTTACCCTCATCACCACGGCACGCCTCAACGACGTCGACCCGAAAGCCTGGCTCGCCGATGTCCTGGCCCACATTGCCGATCTTTCCGCCTCGCGTCTGCACGAATTACTGCCCTGGCATTGGAAGCGCCTGCGTGAAGCAGCCAAGCCCGCCGATCAGCAGGCCGCCTGACCTTCACGCAACGGCATCATAGAGCCCGCCGTGCACGCGCGCGCGTGCCAATCATGCGGCCTTCGTCGGATGCGTACGGAGCACCTCACGCAGGCCGGGCTGTGAAGAACCTGTTCGCCCGTTTGACAAGCACCTCACCAAGGCCGGTTATCTGGCGATGGGTGGGCAGATCGTGGATGCCACGATCGTGGCGGCGCCGAAGCAACGCAATTCCGATGCTGAAAAGGCCGACATCAAGGCAGGAAAGGTGCCGGACGAGTGACAGAAGAAGCCAGCTATAGCGCGGCAATCTGGGAGAGAAGCCGTATTGCCTCACCCTGGAATGCTCCCGAACGATCTTTCCGTTGCCTCACCACAATGTTCCCCTGGGCTGGGATTCGATCAATGCGCGATTAGCTCGATTGCCGACTCCACGTGCATTGGGCCGAACACCATCGCGTGTGCCTTTTCCTTCCGCCAGATCTTCAAGCGCCGCTGCAGCGTGCGCAGAAGCGGATCAGGATATTGTCCCGGCTGCTCCGCCTGCAGACGCACCAGTAATTCGCGGCTCGTCCGCCAAGGCTCTTCGTCGAACCACGCCCGCAACTGGCCTGTGACCTTTACGAGCGGATCCGGTCGGCGACGCCCTCGCTTTTGCCTCGGCTTGGCTCGTGCAGTTGGGCGGACTTCCCCCTCCTTCCAAGCCGTTCGCAGACCCGACAGGAATTGGTCCAGCGCCGGATCGCTCACCAGCGCCGGCGTGCAGGGTTCATCGGCAATGTTGACCAGGCGCTGCTGCGCCGATCGCATCTCCTGCAGCAGCTTTACCGGGTCCAGCCTCGACTGTGTTTGCGCAAGCTTGGCACGAACCGGTTCAGGCGTGCGTGGATCTGCCAGCAGTCGCTGGCAAGGTGTTGCCGCAGGGTGATAGCGCTTGCGCACGCGGGCGCCGTCCCGTTCCTTTCCGGCCAGCTTGAAGGAGGGTTGGAAGAAGTTCACGAACAGCCGAACCGTCGAATAGAGCTGTGCAAGGGCAGCAGCGGCTTCGAGCCCCTCCAGCCGGCGATACCCGACAATGCGTCGTACCACGGCGCCGTTCTTCTGTTCGACGAAGGCCTGGTCATTTTTGCGGTAAGGACGGCAGCGGGTGAACTCGATGCCGGCATCCAGACAGTAGTCGCGTATCGTCTCGTTCAGGAACACGCTGTCATTGTCCGTGTCGAATCCGAGAAGCTGAAATGGCAGGAGCCGCCGTAATACCGTCAGCACCTCGCTCAACAGCTTCTGTTCACGCACCAGCAAGGGCGCGCATTCCGTCCATCCGCTCGCGACGTCGGTAAGACAAAGCGTCTGTATGAAGCTTCCCCGCGTCGTCGGTCCGCTGTGCGCCACCAGGTCGGCCTCGACGAATCCAGGCGGAGGATCCTGCCAATCGGAGAAGGTTCGGATCGGAATGCTGCGCCGCAGCGCGGTGGACGCTGTACTGCGACGGCGTCTCGGCCCACCAGCGATGTCTCGAACCTCGCGAAGGGCGCGGTCGATCGTCGCCGCGCTCATCGCCAATAACCGTGTGCGGATCTCGGCGGTTAGATGCAGATGCCCGTGACGCTCCATCGCCTCCACCAAAATCGGAATCAGCATCTTCAGACGCTTGCCGCAGATGCGGTCCGAAGCTTCCCAGAGCACGATCAGCGCTTCGCGCACCGCGTCGTCATAAACCCGGCGCTCCGGTCGCGGGCCCGAACGCTGCGCCGGTGGTCCATTCCGCAGCAGCCGCATGGCATGCTTGCGATGAAAGCCGCTTACCGCCGCGAATTCATCGAGAATGCGCGACTTCTCTGCCCGATCGCCTCGGGCGTAGCGCTTCGCTACCACCTTCACCAGTTCATCCCGCGTCGCCATGCTTATCCGCCTCATCTGATTTGCTCCCGCCCCAAAACTGCGGGGAGCAAATCAGATGAGGCAACGGCCCAACATCCGGGAGCAGTTCAGGCGATGCAATGCGCGCTCTCACGTTGATTGCCGCGCAGCAGCCAGCCAAGCTGCGCCAGAAGGACCGGACGCACGCTGTCGAAGGCCAAGGCCGATGAGAGGGAAAGACGAAGCAGCGCGATATCGCCGTTCCCGCCTTCGGCTACAAGAACCATGCCTCGATCGATCGCCGGCACGGCTTCATCCGCGGCTGGAACGTCACCGGCGCCCTAAATTTAGGCCTGGGACGGGACGCAGCTTCGCAATGTGCTGGACAAGAACAACACCGGCTCGACGGGGTGCCCCGTGGGTCGGTCAAAATCCCCCGGGTGTGGTCACTTGAAACTCCCCCACCTGATGGTCACCGGCAGCGCTACTGAACAGCGGTAGCCGGTAAGACAGGACGTTTATTTTCATCCCCTTTCATACAGCGAGGGGACCGGGAGTTGAACGTCTTGAAGGCACATCTGCAAAGCACCGTACTAACATTACTTGATCGCAACACCAGCCAGCGCGAGATCCAAAGGCTGACGGGTGTCGATCGCAAGACGATTCGGCGTTACCGAGCGCAGCGGGCTGGTGGGGAGGCAAAATCCCCCGGGGAAGTGACCACCGGCTCGGCAAGCGCGGAGGACCAAATTCCTCCACCCCGACCACCGGCTTTTGGGGTGTCGGGAGCGACGGTCACCAGCACCTGGCCCGCTCAGCCTGCGAACCGCATCGGGCATGGATCGAAGAACAGGTCCGCCTGAAGCGAAATGCGCAGGCGATTTACCAGGACTTGGTCGATCAGTTTGGCTTTCCGTCCAGCTACCAAAGCGTCAAGCGGTTTGTGCGCACGTTGCGACAAAGCGATCCCAAGCAGTTTGATCGTCTTGAGTTCCTCCCCGGCGAGGAGGCTCAGGTCGACTATGGCGAGGGCGCGCTGACGATCGATCCCAAGAGCGGCCGGTACCGTCGTCCCCGCCTGTTCGTGATGACGCTGCGCTATTCGCGGCGCAGCTTCCGGCGGGTGGTCTGGCAATCCAGCCAGCAAGTCTGGGCTCAGCTTCACGAAGAGGCGTTTCGCTATTTTGGCGGGGTGGCCAGCTATGTGGTGCTCGACAACCTGAAGGAAGGCGTCCTCAAGCCCGATCTGTACGAGCCCGAGCTCAATCCGATCTACAGTGCGATGCTGGCTCATTACGGCGTCGTCGCCGATCCGGCCCGCGTGGCGGACCCCAATCGGAAGGGCAGCGTCGAGAATGCGATTCAACATACCCAGGGGACCGCGCTGGCCGGACGGCGTTTCGAGACGCTGGAAGCCCAGAACGAGTTCTTGAGGCACTGGGAGGAGAACTGGGCTTCCAAGCGGATCCACGGCAGCACTCGCCGTCAGGTCGAGGCCATGTTCCAGGAAGAGAAACCACACCTGCGGCCGCTGCCCGTCGCACCCTTCCGCATCTTCACGGAAGTCGTTCGGACCGTCTGCGACGACACCACCGTCCGCGTCGACAGCAGCTATTACGCCGCGCGGCCCGCGGCCATCGGCAGTCAGGTCGTCGTGCGCATCTACACTTCCACGATCGAGATCCGTGATCGCCACACCCATGCGTTGCTGCGGATTCATCCCCGGATGACGCACCCCGGTTCTGTCGTCCTGCCGACCAACGAACGGCCGTTCAATCCGTCGCGGCAAACCGCCGTGCTGCTGGCGAACGCCGGTCGCATCGGCCCACAAACCAAGGCCCTGTGTCAACACATGTTCGATGCCGAGGGACGCCCCGGACAGCGCGCGATGTGGGGCATTGTCGGGCTGAGCCGGAAGTATCCGACACGGCTGGTCGAGCAGGCCTGTGCTCATGCCATCAGCAACCGCATCTACCGTTACAAGCACGTACGCGCGACTGTCGAGCAGCTGTTTGAGCAGGCGCTGCAACAGGTTGAAGAAGCCCCACAGCCGGTATCGCAGCTCACCCAGGATCATCCACTGATCCGCGCCCCCGCCGAATATGGCGACCTCTTCAGCCGTGCTGTGCGACACGATGCCGGCAACAATGGCCGGCAGACCGGGGCTGACGACGACCGCGTCTCTCCACCCCGCGCTCGTGGCGCCTGCGCAACCCCGACCAGCTTCGCCGCCACGAGCGCTCCCGCTACCCCTTCTCACCTCAAACTGGAGACCCAACCCCATGATGACCATACCCGAAATTGAACGCTGCCTGCGACAGCTGCGCCTGTCGGGCGTCCGCGACACGCTGCAGACGCGCGTGCTGCAGGCGCAGGGCGCAAACCAACCCTTCCTCGAGACCTTCTCCCTGATCCTGCAGGACGAACTGGATCGTCGCCAATCCCGCCTTATCGAGCGGCGATATCAGCAATCCGGGCTCGATGAAAAACTGACGCTCGCCGAATTCGACTGGTCCTTCAATCCCAAATTGCCGCGCCAAACTTGCTTCCAGCTCCACACCCTGGCGTTCATTGCCGCCGGCGAGAACGCGATGCTGGTCGGCAAACCGGGCACCGGGAAATCCCACATCGCCAAGGCGATTGCCTATCAGGCGATCCTGCACAGCCACAAGGTCCAGTATCTCGAGACCGATGACTTCTTCCACCGCCACGCTCTGAACGCCCCCGCGCAACGCGAGGCCCGGATGCGAACAATCATCGACTGCGATCTCCTCGTGCTCGACGATCTGTTCCTCGCACGCGCCATCCCCGACGACGCCGGCGCATGGCTGCAGACCCTGATCCATCAGCGCTACAAACTGCGCCGCAGCGTCATCGTCACCTCCAATCGGGTCGTGCAGGACTGGGGGACATATCTGCGAGACCCAAGCAACGCAGGATACCCCTGTTGTTGATCGGTTGGTGTCTCATGTCACGGTAGTTGACCGTGGACATGCGCTGTGTGGACAGCGGTTTG
>NZ_JBEPMC010000027.1:0-7723 GCF_040545535.1 Mesorhizobium robiniae | reverse complement strand
GGCGCATCCCGCCCGACATTTCGTGAGGATAGTTGTTGACGCGGCGCTCGGGGTCCGCGATGCGGACGAGACGAAGCATCTCTTCGGCCTTCGCCATCGCCACCGAGCGGGACGCATTCGTGTGGATCTGCACCGCCTCTGCGATCTGGTGGCCGACCGTATAGACGGGGTTCAGGCTCGTCATCGGCTCCTGGAAGATCATGGCGATCTGGTCGCCGCGGATCTTTCGCATCTCCCGATCGGACAGCTCAAGGATGTCGCGTCCGTGAAAGCGGACCTCGCCACCGACAGTCCTGGCGGTCAGCTTCGGCAGCAAACGAAGAATGGAGAGAGCGGTGACGCTCTTCCCGCATCCGGATTCGCCGACGACGCCGAGCGTCTCGCCTTTTTTCACCTGGAAGCTGATGCCGCCGAGGGCGCGGGTTACGTTTTCCTCGCCGTAAAAGTGCGTCTCAAGGTCTCGAACGTCGAGAAGCACGTCGTTGCCTGCTGTTTGATGCATCTGCATGTTAGCGCCTCCGCTTCGCGCGGGGGTCGAACAGGTCACGCAGGCCATCCCCGAGCAGGTTGACGGCAAGGACTGTGACGGCAAGACAGATACCGGGGGCGAAGATCGTCAAGGGCGCGATGGCGAGATACAGGCGCGAACTGGCGATCATGTTGCCCCAGCTCGGAATCTCGGGCGGCACGCCCACGCCGAGGAAGCTCAGCCCCGCCTCCGTCATGATCGCGCTAGCGCAGACGGTAGCGCCCTGGACCATAAGCGGCGGAATGGTGCTCGGCAGGATGTGCCGCCATAGTACCCTCGGCAGGCGCGCACCGCCGCAGAGCGCGGCCTCCACATAGGGACGCTCGCGGACACCCAGAACCACCGAACGAACCAGCCGCGCGACTGCTGGCGTCTCGGGAATCGCGATCGCAACGATGAGGATGCCTATTCCGGGCCCTGTCAGAGAAATGAGCGCGATCGCCAGCAGAATCGTCGGGATCGACATCAGGCCATCCATGACCCGCATGACGACGTTGTCGAAGCTGCGGCTGTAGCCGGCGATGACACCGGTCAGAGCCCCGGCAAGTGCCGCGCATGCCGCCGACATCAATCCCACCAGGAGGGAGATCCGGGCGCCGAAGATCGTTCGCGCAAAAACGTCCCGGCCCAGATTATCGCTCCCGAACCAGAACTCCGCGGAAGGCGGTTGGAGCCGTTTGAATGGGTCCATGCTCAGCGGATCGCCGGCGTAAAGCGGGGCAGCGAGCGCCAGAATGATCAACAGCATCAACAGGCCGCCGCCGACCAGGACCAGCGGGTGTCGCCTTGCCAGACGGGGAAGATCGGACAGCTGGAGTCGACCCATCGGCACGGCTTCAACTGGTGCGGAGAGGAGCGTCATATCAGTATCGGATCCGGGGATCGATCAGCGTGTAGGCCAGATCGACCGTGAGGTTGATCAGGACGTACAGACCCGAAGTCAGGATGAGCACGCTCTGGATGATGGGATAGTCGCGATTGTTGATGGCATCGACGACCAGACGACCGATACCGGGGATGTTGAATACCGTTTCCGTGAGGACAACCCCGCCGATCATGTAGGCGAAGCTTATGCCGATGACGGTCAGAATGGGGACGCCGGCATTCTTCAGAGCATGGTGGAAAAGCATGGCATAGGACGAAGCGCCCTTGGCAGCGGCCGTTCGCATATAGTCTTCCGATAGGACCTCGAGCATGCTCGCCCGCGTAACCCGGGCGATGAATGCAATGTAGCCAAGACTTAGCGCCACTGTGGGCAGGACCAGGTGCACAAACCAAGGCCCGATGCCACCATCGATCGTCACATATCCCTGCACCGGCAGCCAGTGCATCCTGAAAGCGAAGAAGTATATAAGAAAATAACCGATGACAAAGACCGGGACGGAATAACCAAATGCCGAAAAGGCCGCCAGGACGCGGTCGACGAGACCGCCAGTTCGCCATGCGGCAAGGATACCGAAAGAGACCCCGACCGACACAGAAAGGATCATCGTGAGGATCGACAGGGAAAGGGTCGGCCCAAGCCGCTGCGAGATGAGTTCAAGAACCGGTCGTCCAGAAAAGATCGAGATGCCGAAATCGCCGCCGAGCATATTCCGCACCCAGCGTATGAACTGAACTGGCATAGGATCATTTAGCCCTAGCGTCTCACGGATGCCGGCGATCATCTCCGCCGTGGCCGACTTGCCGGCGATCATGGCCGCCGGATCGCCTGGCGCCAGCCTGAGAAGTAGGAAAACAAAGATCCCGACCATCGCCATGACGGCGATGGTCGAAACCATTCTGCGAAGAACGTAAGCCACCATCAGGCTGAGGCTTTCTGCAGATTCCACATCGGGACGAGACTCGGCGTCTCGAGGAAGCCTGTGAGCGTCTTGCGGCGCGCGATTGGCGAGACCGATTGACCCAACATAACGCAGCCGACGAAGTCCCACCAGAGCCGCTGCATGTCGCGGGCCAGCGTTTTGCGTTCTTCAAGCGTTTCGATATCTGCCCATTTGGCTCGCAGCGCCTCATATTCGTCGTTCTTCGGCCAACCGAAAAAGGCCTTCTCGCCATTCGCGGCTAGGGCGACGTTGCTGATTGGATCCGTGTCGGCGTAAGCGGAACTGCCCGTGATGAAAATGCTCCAGCCGCCGTCCTCAGCCGGCCCCTTGTTTGCCCGGCGCGCGACGAGCCCAGCCCAGTCGCTCGATGCGAGTTCGGCATTGACCCCAACTTCTCGCAAGGCACCCGCGAGAAGCTGCGAGGCATTGTTGGCTTCCGGCCAGTCCGTCGGCGCTAGAATAACAACCTTCTCGCCAGCATACCCTGCCTCCTTGAAGAGTTGCCTCGCCTTTTCCGGATCACCGCCTTTCTTGAACCAGCTAGTATTTTCGTCGTTACTATACGACGAATTGTTCCCAAATATCGAAGTGAGGGTGTGTCCATATTTTGGATCGGGGGACATGACGCGCATGAAAGCCTCCTGATCAACGAGATGAAGCATGGCTTGGCGTGCCTTCACGTTGTCGAATGGCTTCTGCAGAAAGTTTAGACGCATGTACCAGTCAAACCCCCCTTTGTTGAGGATCTGAAGTTCAAGATTGGGATCGCTTTCTATTACGGACAGTAGATCGAGCGGCGGCGACTCAACGAAGTCAACTTCACCCGCTTGCAGGGCTCCGATAACTGTCTGCTGGTCGGATATAGTGTCCCAGATGACACGGTCGACCTTGACGATTTTCCCGCCCGCCCATCCATCGGGGGACTCGCTGCGTGATACATACTTCTCGTTGCGGTCGTAGGTGAAACTTGCGCCTGGCTTTGCGAGCGCTTCATTGAATTTGAACGGGCCCGATCCGATGTTCGCGGTTATCTGCACGGTTGCGGGGCGATCTGCATCCTTCTCGCGCATGATAAACAGGCACGGTGTCCCGGCACTCGCCAGAATATCGATCAGAAGCCCCAGCGGCTCCTTCAGCGCTATCGTAAAAGTCCTGTCGTCCTTCTTCGAAATATCACGGGCTCGTTCCATGAGTAATTGTCCCCCGGTATTGACCTGGGCCCAGCGACGGATCGAGGCGACACAGTCCGCTGCAGTCACAGGTGTGCCGTCGTGCCAGCCGAGACCGTCCCGGAGCTCGAACGTATAGGTCTTCTTGTCCTCGGAAACGCCCCACTTCCCCACCATTTGCGGCTGCGGAACAAACTTGGAGTCTGGAGAGAACAGCATGTCGTAAATCGCCAATCCATGATTGCCAGCGTCATAAGACGTCGAGTAGATCGGGTCGAACACGGTGAGGCCGGTGCCGAATACCATGCGAACAGTTCGGGCCTCGGCTGGTGCCATCTGCGCCCGCAGGACGGACGGGATCGACAAAGCCGTTCCGGTGGCAAGGCCCACCTTAATCAAATCGCGTCGAGAGATTGCCATGTTCAGTTCCCCTTTTTTTGCTTGAACTTGCCCACCGTCGCGGCGGATAGCTACGCGTTTGCTGTACTTAGTTCGGCATCGGACCACTCGGTGAGCGCAGTTTCTACTTTCCTCCAAACTTACCATCGTTCTTCCGGCTGAGTACCGCTCTTTGACGTAATGTCAATTCGTGGTCTTTTGTCAAGCGTTAAACATAGAAGCGGCTTATCTACCACCCGCCGCTGCCAGGGGCCTCCGGGTATGGCTTATCCAAGGACCTCTAACCGTATCAGTTCAAATCCTGACGGTGCATAACAGACGACCGGGGGCCGGAACCTTGTTGCCTGCTCCGGAGCGCTACTTCCCAAGGTTCAGAGATGAGTATCCCTGCCGCCAACGAGAGATGAAGCGAGTTCCTAATTCCGCATTACTGGCAACAATCTACCGCCAGACGGTTCTGAGATTGGGCCGCTTCATAGAGGGGCGGAAATCAACAATGGGTCTTCAACCCTTTTAGCTCAGAGGGCTTTGCTCTCCTGCCTTGATCAGCGAACGGTGTCGCAATGCTGTGGGACATGCATGCGCTACACGATGCCCGATGCCGAAGATTTTACACGCCTGAGCGAAACCGAAGACTGGATGGAGGCGATTCCGGGAATCTTAGTCAGCGTCCCTGTCAGAAATGTCTCATACTCTTTCAACCCGGATGTCAAAACTCGAAGGAGATAGTCGTTGTCGCCCGTCATTAGCCAACAGTCGATAACTTCAGGATGCTTCATGATCTCGGTTTCGAAGGCGACGAGTGCGGAATCGATCTGGCGCTCCAATTTCACAGACATGAAAATCGCGACTGGCAGACCCAGTTTTTCCTCGTCGAGTATCGCGGAGTAGCCCGTGATGATCCCCTCGGATTCCAATCGGCGCAGGCGTCGTAGGCATGGGGATGGGCTCAGGCCCACCTTTTCGCTTAGCTCTTGGTTGGTCAATCGGGCATTGGCCTGCAATTGACGCAGCATCTTGCGGTCCATCGAATCCAACTTGGCAGATGTCATCTGCATTCCGATCCAGTTGTGGCAGTTTCTGGCGAAAAGTTGTCCAGGCGCAGGGGGAATAGCAAGGAAATATCGCGAAAGGCGCGGTAAATTGCCAGGACCGCAGTGAGAGAAACCGTGAAATGACCAAGGCAACCCGTGACCTCAAAACGCTCCTGCGACTGGAAAGGAAGACTCTCTGGCTCGCCTGCTGGATGATCGATCAGGCGAACCGGCGCGAGAAAGTGGACGGCGTCAAGGTTGGCGGCCACCAGGCATCTTCGGCCTCGATGGTGTCGATAATGACTGCGCTATATTTTGATGTCTTGCGGCCGCAGGATCGCGTCGCTGTCAAGCCTCACGCATCACCGGTCTTTCATGCGATCCAATATCTGATGGGGAATCAGACACTTGAGAAGCTGCAGAACTTCCGCGGCTATCAAGGTGCTCAATCATACCCTAGCCGCACGAAGGATGTGGACGATGTCGATTTCTCGACGGGCTCCGTCGGACTCGGTGTCGGGATCACGCCGTTTGCATCATTGATCCAAGACTACATCGCCGCCAAAGGCTGGAGCGCCGCCGATGATAAACCCGGCCGGATGATCGCGCTGGTCGGCGACGCCGAACTGGACGAGGGTAATGTCTACGAGGCGCTACAAGAAGGCTGGAAGCACGACCTGCGCAATTGTTGGTGGATCATCGACTACAACCGCCAGAGCCTCGACGGGGTGGTGCGCGAGGGTCTCTGCGATCGAATAGAGATGGTGTTCAGAGCATTCGGCTGGGATGTCGTTACGCTCAAATATGGCGCATTGCAGCGTGCTGCCTTCGAAGAGCCCGGCGGAAAGGCGCTCAGGGAATGGATCGACGCCTGCTCGAATCAGCTCTATTCGGCGCTGTTGTTCCAGGGCGGCGGCGCCTGGCGCAAGCGTCTTCTCGACGATCTTGGCGACCAAGGTAATGTAAGTGCTCTGATCGATCGGCGCTCCGATGAAGAACTGTCGGTGCTAATGAACAATCTCGGCGGGCACTGTCTCGAGACGCTGAGCGAAACTTTCAACGGGATCAACCACGACCGTCCGACCGTCTTCATCGCCTACACCGTAAAGGGTTATGGTACGCCGCTCGCCGGCCACAAGGACAATCATTCCGGGCTAATGACCTCTGCGCAGATGCAGGCGTTTCAGGAACAAATGAAGGTACGGCCGGGCCACGAATGGGAGCGGTTCGAGGGGCTGGGCGGCTCGGCCGCCGAGATGCAAGCTTTCCTCGACTCCGTACCGTTCTTTGCCATGGGTCGCCGACGCCACCAGGCGGACCGCATCGAGGTGCCGCAGACCGTTGCCGTCAGCCCGGCCGCGGTGCGGGAGCCGATTTCGACCCAGGCCGCCTTCGGCCGTATTCTCGACGCAATCGGCAAGTCCGACAGCGAACTCGCCGCCCGCATTGTCACGACCTCGCCGGACGTGACGGTTTCGACCAATCTAGGGCCGTGGGTCAATCGCCGCCGTCTGTTCGCGCGTCGGGAGCTCGCTGACGTCTTCCGCGACCAGCGCATCCCGAGCGCGCAGAAATGGGATTTCTCGCCTAAGGGCCAGCACATCGAGCTTGGCATCGCGGAGATGAATCTGTTCCTGTTGTTGGGCGCGGCCGGGCTTTCCCATTCCCTGTTCGGCGAGCGGCTGCTGCCGATCGGTACGCTCTACGATCCCTTCGTGTCGCGCGGCCTCGATGCATTGAACTATGCGTGCTACCAGGATGCCCGCTTCATCGTCGTCGGCACGCCGTCTGGCGTTTCGCTTTCAAGTGAGGGCGGTGCGCATCAGTCGATCGCTCAGCCGCTGATCGGCATGAGCCAGGACGGGCTGGCGAGCTTTGAGCCGGCCTTCGCGGACGAACTCGCAATCATCATGGCGTGGGCCTTCGACTACCTGCAGCGTGACGGGGAGGGCGATCCCGACGAGCGCACATGGCTGCGCGACGAAACCGGCGGCTCGGTTTACCTTCGCCTCAGTACCCGTCAGATTGAGCAGCCGGGCCGCAAACCAAACCCACATTTCGCCCAAGAGGTGATCGACGGGGGAACCTGGCTGAAGGAACCTGGGCCGAACGCTGACCTTGTTATTGCCTATCAGGGGACGGTCGGCACCGAGGCGATTGCTGCAGCAGGAATGCTTTGCGATCTAAGGCGCGATATCGGAGTCCTGTCGATCACATCGACCGACCGGCTCAATGCCGGATGGCAGGCGGCACAACGTGCGCGGGCCCGCAGAAACCCCGCCGCGATCAGTCATGTAGAACGCCTCCTCGGTACTCTGCCGCTGCATTGCCGAATCATCACTGTCATTGATGGGCATCCCGCCACGCTCTCGTGGTTGGGCAGCGTATGCGGCCACCGCACAACAAGTCTTGGTGTCGAACATTTTGGCCAGACCGGGACCGTCGCCGACCTCTATCGTCACTACGGCATCGACGCAGCGTCGATTGCCGAGGCAGCGGCGAAGCTCACGCAGGGCAGCTATCCTTACCGTGTGGGAATGCGTTCTTTGTAGTGTGGAGATAGCGATGCGAACAAGCCACGTTTATAGAAGCGTAATCGCCATCGAGGCCTCGAATTGTGGTCACGGCTCGGGGGAGCGAGCTTGGACATCGGTATCCAGTGCGATCTGAGGCAAGCAGTCCATTCAAGCTATGAAAGCGATATAGCCATGCCCACCTTGTCACCCCAGCAAGTGCTCAATCACTTGGACCGCAACACCTATTGGC
>NZ_JBEPMC010000026.1:0-9150 GCF_040545535.1 Mesorhizobium robiniae | reverse complement strand
CCGGGGACATTGACGTAATGAACGCGGTCGACCGTTCCACGGCCGGATTGCTGGCCGCAGTTGGTGGCATCGAACTGGTGGTCCAGAATGGCTACTTGCACTACACGCTGCCGATGCGCTGCGATACGGCGCCCTTCAAGGACAACAATGTTCGAGAAGCGATCAAATACGCAATGGATCGTCAGCTTTTGCTGGACCGTGTTCTTTATGGATTCGGCTATCTGGGCAACGACCACCCAGTTCCAAACAGCCTTCGTGACTTTGCTACTCCAGCGGAACTGCCACAACGGGCTTACGATCCGGACAAGGCGAAGTTCCATCTCAAGAAAGCCGGTCTCGGCAGCCTGAAGGTTCAGCTCAACACCTCCGAAGGAGCTTTTACAGGCGCCGTCGATGCGGCTGTTCTCGTCCAGGAAAGCGCGCGCGCCGCGGGCATCGAGATCGAAGTCGTACGTCAACCAAGCGATGGCTACTGGAGCAATGTCTGGCGTGCGAAGCCTTGGGTCGTGTCCTATTGGAGCGGACGACCCACCGCCGACTGGATCTTTACCGAAGGCTACTACAGTGCCGCATCCTACAATGACGCTTTCTGGGCCAATGAGCGGTTCGACAAACTTTTGCTGGAAGCGCGTGCCGAGCTGGACCAGACGAAACGCCGAGACATGTATGTGGAGATGCAGCGGATCGTCAGCGGGAACGGGGGCCAGTGCATCCCGGTCTTCGCAGCCGACATACTGGCCAAAAGCGACAAGCTCGCGCATGGTCCTGTCGCCGTGAACTGGGACATGGACGGGTATAAGCTGGCGGATCGCTGGTGGTTCGCCTGACCTTGACAGATAGCGGTTGTCCCGACCGGCCTTACCGAAGGGGACATTATTGCGGCATCGTATGGCTTACGGCCAACACCATGGGGCGGCTTCTCAGGCCTTATGCGGCCTTTCTTTCAGGCCCAAAGTCGGCAAAATGGAGCGACTGTGCTGGGTCAGCCGGATGGATGCGGCCCGAATCTCATGCCCCATAACCGTGGTGACTGCCTAACTAACGCTTCTGAACCCCTTCGGTCCGTTGATCTTGACCTGGGAGACGAGGAAACTGTCCAGCAATTCAGGTCAAATGCGATGCGGAGAATTTCTCTGTCTAAGGCACAAATTCAGATGGCGTGGAATACACCAAGGAGTGATCGAGCTCGCCGTACTGCCCACAACGGCAGGAGGTGCCTAGCTCCATTTTCCACCCATGATCTTCGGAGGTGCTTGTGAATTCCATCGCGCGCCTAGTCCTGCGTCGCCTGGCGATTGGCATCGCACTGTTGCTGATCGTCTCGCTCCTGGTATTCTTTGCCGTCGAATTGCTTCCCGGCGACATTGCACAAGTGCTTTTGGGCCAATCAGCCACGCCCGAAGCGATTTCCACCCTGCGAGAACAGATGCATCTCGACCAACCGGCCTGGCTAAGATATGTGCACTGGCTCGGCGGCTTTGTGATTGGTGATATGGGCAAATCGCTGGCCAACGGTCAGGACATTGCCAAAACTATTTGGCAGCGGCTGGGCAATACAATATTTCTGGCCGCGTTTGCTGCATTTATCTCAGTTCCCATCGCGCTAGGCCTCGGGATTCTTACTGCCATTTGGCGCGGTTCAATCTTTGATCGTTTAGCCAATTCCTTTGTCCTTGCCGCGATCTCCACGCCCGAATTTTTCTTAGCCTACATCCTTATTGGCGTACTCGCGGTCAAGTTCGGCCTGTTTCCCAGCATCTCCAATATCAACGACGGGCTGCCGTTCTTGGAACGGCTTTACAGAACGGTCCTCCCAGCGATCACGCTTACTCTTGTTGTGACCGCACATA
Organism: Mesorhizobium robiniae; assembly: GCF_040545535.1. Classification (NCBI taxonomy): domain Bacteria; kingdom Pseudomonadati; phylum Pseudomonadota; class Alphaproteobacteria; order Hyphomicrobiales; family Phyllobacteriaceae; genus Mesorhizobium; species Mesorhizobium robiniae. Next base: position 7,300 of record NZ_JBEPMC010000026.1, on the reverse strand, counting down.
TGATGCGCATGACCCGGGCCTCTATCATTAATATTCTGTCCACTCCATATATCGAGATGGCACAGCTCAAGGGATTACGACATAGCGTGATCATACTCCGCCATGCTTTATCCAATTCATGGGTGCCCATCATAAATGTTGTGGTGCTCAACCTTGCCTACCTGATTACCGGTGTCGTCATCGTCGAGGTCGCCTTTGTTTATCCCGGCCTTGGGCTGCTGCTGGTCGACAGCGTATCCAAGCGCGATGTGCCCGTTGTACAAAGTTGCTGCATGATCTTTGCTGCAACCTACATATCACTTAATCTCTTGGCCGACATTCTGTCCATACTTGCCAACCCGCGCGCACAAGAACGAGGATGACGTGGGCATGACGAGTCAAAGCAGAAACAAAAGGTATGTCCCCTGGCGGATACGCATCGCCGTTTCGGTGATCGCGGTCTATGTTCTTGTGGCCTTGTTCGCACCGCTTCTTGCCCCTTACGGCCAGACCGAGATTGTCGGACGGCAGTTTATGGGCTGGAGCAGCCATTATCTGTTGGGAACAGACAACCTTGGCCGGGATGTCGCCAGTAGATTGATCTGGGGTGCACGCAATTCGGTCGGTATCGCGCTCGTTACAACGCTCTTGACTTTTTTCATTGGCGTTGTCTTCGGGCTGCTGGCGGCTGCGCTGGGTGGCTGGATTGATTATATCCTGTCGCGGATCGTGGACGTCATAATGGCGATTCCATCGTTGATCGCCTCGCTGATGATGCTGACGATCTTCGGCACGTCGGTCCTGACGCTAGTGCTCGTCATCGCAGTGCTCGAATCCACGCGCGTCTTTCGATTGGCGAGAGCTGTCGCCTTGGGGGTGGTGGTCCAAGACTATTTCATAGTAGCAAAGATGCGCAAGGAACCCGCGCTGTACCTGATCCGGGAAGAAATCCTGCCCAATGTCCTGCCGCCGCTTGCGGTCGAATTCGGACTCCGCTTCTGCTTCGTGTTCCTTTTTATCAGCGCGCTCAGTTTTCTTGGGCTCGGCCTGCAGCCGCCGCTGGCAGATTGGGGCTCGATGGTCCGTGAGAATGCGATGATGATTTCCTTCCTCATCTTCACTCCATTGATACCCGCCGCGGCGATTGCAGTTCTCACCATCGCTATAAATTCAGTTATGGATTGGGTCCTCGACCGATCGCGCCAGTCCCGCCTATAGAATGAGGCGACAATGGCTGCATCCAAGGCCCGCAGTAAAGGGAGAGATTTGATGCCGGCAAAGAGAAGGCCTCCCCCAAGACAATTGAAACAAATGGCGCGGCTCGCCGGAACCGGGACGAGTTCTTGCAAGATGCGGTCGTATTAGGAATCGCGCGCGTTACGTAGCCATATATCGAAGTATGGCCGCTAGTGATTGACGGTCCGGGTAGGCAAAGCTTGGTGAGATTTATCGCGAAAACTGCGTTGCAACCGATCCGCTGTCACGTGGATCGCCTAGTGGCCGAATGACAGGGGAAGCCTGAAGATATGAGACTCAGGGACTATGCTCGGCACGACGCTGTGGGGCTAGCAGAACTCGTGCACAAAGGCGAGGTGTCGCCGCTGGAGATCATCGAGGCCGCGCTAGCCGCCGTGGATTGTATCAATCCAGAGGTCAATGCAGCCTTTTTGATCGATGCCGAGCGTGCTCTTGACGCGGCCCGCGAGGTCGATAATTCCGCCCCTCTCGCTGGCGTTCCGTTCCTTATCAAGGACGTGAACGTCTTTGTCGCGGAATGGACGACCACTTTCGCATCACGCTTCTTCAGAGAGGCCCAGCCCAAGGGCGATAGCGAAATTGTCAAGCGCTGGCGCAAAGCGGGCCTGATCTTTCTGGGTAGATCGAACACACCCGAATTTGCCGAGGATGCCGTGACCGAGACTACCTGGCGTGGTATCACCTACAACCCTTGGGACAAGCGCGTTACGGTCGGCGGCTCGAGTGGCGGTGCGGCGGCAGCGGTAGCGAGCGGCATGATGCCGGTCGCCCATGGCACGGATGTAGGCGGCTCCATCCGAATTCCAGCAGCTTGCTGTGGTCTTTTCGGGTTGAAGCCAACACGTGGTTTAAATCCGCTCGGCCCCCACTATGCGGAGCTTGGCGCTGGCCTCAATTCGGACCACGTCATCTCACGTTCGGTGCGTGATAGTGCTGCTTTGCTTGACGTGACCGCAGGACCAGAACTCGCCGGACGATACATGGTGCGAAAGTCGGTGCCCTCATATCTCGCAGTACTCAAGGAGCCAGTCGAAAGGCTCAGGATCGCGTGCGTCACGCGCGCACCCGGCGGTGTCACTGTCGATGCTGAAATCCTTGCTGCAGTCGATGAGGGGGCGAAACAGCTGGAGGCGCTAGGTCATCACGTTGAGTCGCATGGTTTCCCATCTCTGCTGGATGAAGACATCGGCTCATCGTCTCTTTGGATGATGGATGTTGCGGGGGAGGTCACTCAGCGCGCTAAGGAGATAGGCCGTGGACCCGTGCGCAATGAGCTGGAGGCCGCGAGTTGGGCCATCCTGCAGAAGGTGCGGCGCATGACCGCGCTAGAGCTTGCCGAGACACGTCAGCGCGCACATGAAGCGACAGTCGCCATGGCACAGCATTTCGCGGATTTCGATATGATCCTCACGCCGAGCCTAGCCACTCTACCGCCAGCGTTGGGCGTGATCGACGGAAGATCGGCCAATTTCGAATATGAGGCCTGGATCAAGGCTGGCCTCAGCTTTGCGCCCTTCTCGGAGATCTTCAACGTCACCGGCCAACCAGCCGCGTCGCTGCCGCTATCGCATGCAAAAAACGGTCTACCGATCGGGATTCAGCTCGTCGCGCGCCAAGGCCAGGATCACTTACTGCTGACCCTATCCGCGCAGCTTGAAGCGGCCAATGGTTGGCTCGACCGCCATCCGCCGATTTGGGTAGGTGCAATTCAGAGCTGAGATGGTCCCCACCCTTGTCCATACTTTTCCGAGTGTCTCAGACGAGGTGTTTCAACAGCTTCAGAAATACGAGAACGCGAAGAACGGCGTGAGCGCCTCCATGCGCCGTCGACGAGCTGCAAAACAATCTCGCACTGTTCTTTTTTCCGCATCGTGCGGCAGATAGAGTGTCCCGATCTATACTTCGTTCAATTCTTTGTAAATTTCCAATTTTCGGCGATCTTCGCAAAAAACATTCTGTTAAACTTGGTCTGACTACTGCGAGAATCTACTCACCCTTTCGGTTTAGCGCCTGGCGGCCGCCATTGCATCACGAAACGCGAGCGTCACGAAGTCCCTTCCCTGATCGCTGCTCTGTCCTCTCTCCGTCTGGACGGCTCTCATCTCATTGGTCGTCGTAAGGATGTTGGACATCGAATTGGCGTGCGCGATTGCTGGTTCACTTCCCACCAATTCCACGTCCTTGTGCAATAGGTACACCTGGAAGCGATACACCTGCGCCACAATGTCACCGGTGCTGCCTTTGTCGACAGCATCCACGCCCTCGAATTCGATCGGCGCGTCGAAATCGCGGATGGGAAGAACTTTGTCGTCGAACGTGTTTGACGATCCGGAATTTATCAAGGGCGTCCACGAGCTGTTTGATGGCCTTCGGAAGATTCAGGACGACGAGGTCCAGAAGCAGTTTCCCGACCATATCCGCATGCCGGTGACGAAAGCCATCTCCGGAGAAGCGTTGGCGCGCATAGCGTATGAGGCGGACGGCTATCTGTTCAATGCCGATGATGCAATCGCTGCAGAGGCGAAGGAGATCGCAGCATCCATTGCGCGACCTCGGCGACATTGCCGATGACATCTCGTTCTCCGAAAAACGGACCGATCAGCAGGAAGTCGACGGAATGTTCAGGCAACTCGAGGAGCTTGGCGCGGGCTGCTACCTCGCATTCCGCACAACCAAGTTGGTAGCAGCCAATTGGGTCGACAAATCGGCGCTGCCTTTCACGATCGGCTACCTGACGGTTGTTCCTTCCAAGAAGGTTCTGTCCGAGATGATGGTCCCACGCCGCGGTTCCTAGATCCGTAGCGATGTAGAGGCTGTCGATGATGGCCCGCCAAATCAAATGTCCGTCATTGCGGCGGTATCGATGGCTTCGTAGAGCGTAGCGATGCCGCTAACGGCATCCTCTGCCCGGCGCATGTTGGCTTTGAGCTGATCTTTCAGCGCGCCAACCAAGAGGCCGGCGAGTTGCCTTAAACGCCTCGGGCAGCTCTCGTCGAGCAATGTTTTCTCGCTTCAATGCCGCGCTAGTCTCGACTTGTCCCGCGCGGTACCACCTGACGATTGCGCCGCTGGTGCCGGCAACTGAAATGGCCGCGGCTGGACTATTTCCTCAACCCGAGCGCCCGCAGCAAGGCATCGACTTGACCGAATGCATCCTGCTGCCACTGATCAGGGGTCCGCTCACCGAGTAGGTCTGTCTCTTCAACGAACTGGCGAACACTTGTCGGACCGAACCCGTCCACCTGGTCGAATTTGCCGTTGATATATCCGAATCCTTCTTGGCCTTCCTTCACTGCGAGGACGGGCTCGCAATCCTTGGCTAGGGCTTCGATCCCTCCGCCATAATTGCGCACACAATAATATATGTCGTAGGCGTCCTTGCGCTTCAGCCGGTTCTGGATGGCAAAGCCTTTCATCGCGAGCAAGGCGGGAATTGATGCGACAGCGATCTTGACCTGATTGGTACCGCCGCCAGGCATGTCGCCTGTTATTGCGACGTACTGATAAAAGCGAAGAGCAAGCTCCGCGCCATCCGCTCGCTGAACCGCAAATTTTTCGATAAGCGGCGGCCGGTTCTTGACAATCTTGGCGTCGATCGGTCGCAAGAAATCGACTATCACGTCGATGGCTTCACCGCCATCTTTGGCAGGCACATTGCGGACGAGCTGGAAGGCTCGCAACTCGTCGCTCTGCTTGTAGCCGTTTTCCATCAGCGATTCGACGAGCTTGGCATACTCGCCGTCGCTTAGCGCCTCTGCATCAAGCCCGAGATCGACATCGAGCGTACCGACATGCCGCATCTCATCGTTCTCAAGCAGGAGCCAGGGCACTGCGCCACCGATAACGGCAAACTTGCCTTTGAAACTGCCGAGGATCTGGCCGATTTCGAGCAGCACGGATTTCACCGCCTGGGTGGTGCGGTCATCATATTCAGCGGCAGACTGCGCTTCCGGAACGGCTACACGTGCCATTTGAGTTTCTCTTTCCGCAAGTACTCCGCCGCTTCCCTGCCGCGTTCTCCCGCTACCCAGAGGTCAAGATAGGTCTGCACTGGGCTGGTGGTGGAGATCCCTGGGGAGGGCTCAATGGTATCGAGCAGCGGGCCCGTGTCCTTTAGGACCGTAACCACAACATTCTCGCCGCGGGCGGCTGAACTCAGATTGAGGGCGGTACGAGCCCGCTCGAGACCATTGGCACTGGCGTAGAAAAAATGTGTTCCGGTACGCGCATACGGAGCTAACCACTGCGCTGCCGAAAACGACGCCAGCGCCATCTGGCTCAATGATGGATCAGGCTCGCCGTTGCGCCGAATGACTTCGTCGAAGGCCTTTCCGTGCAACGTCGTGTAAAAGCCCATTCGCCGTCCGGCGGGTGGTTCGTACACGTCCCGCCAAGCGTCGAGAAGATTATCCGGCTCCGTCAGCGATATCCCGTCTTCGCCGATCTTTGCCCATTCCCGCGCGATAAGCGCGGTGCGCATGTTGCTTACATGGCCGAGGCTCACCTGAGCGCGCTCTGCGAGCTCGGTTACACGCCAGAAGTGGCCCGGGTTGCGCAACATGGTTCGCAAGACCTGCGCCGACTTCGGTTTGAAGATCGATTTAACCTCTCGCCGTTCGGTGGCGGGCTTGGTGGGGACGACGCGTTCGACAAAGACTCCATCAAACGCAAGGCGGCAATTGCCCTCAAAGTCTAAAAAGCTGACGCCGGCCTCGGTGCAGATATCCCGCGTCTGCGGCATCAGAAACGGAGCAATGAAAACCGGAACAGCATGTTTTTCGCTCAGCCCAGCCGCTGCTCGATGAAGCTGTGTGATCGCGTCCCTGGCGTGCCGAGGCTGTCCGGTCGATTTGACTTCGCAGAGGAGAACATGTCTGGCCCCGAAAGCGCGAATGTGGGCGATCAGATCGATACCTCGGTCGGGACCTCCGGATGGGGACGCCTCGATTCTATCGATCTTGATCGGAGGAATGGACGCGAGCAGTCTTGTCAAGGCTTGCTCGGCTTGTTCTTCTACCTCCTTCAGCGAACTGGGCGCTTTCAGCATTTGCTGAAAATAGCACATTTACTGAAACGATGTCCAGGAACTTTCACTGGAAATGCAATTTTCAACACTTGCTGAAATGCCTATCTTCGGTGAAATCCAGACTCGATTGGGTCCGTCGCTAGACAGCATTCGAGGGAAGAGGCGCGCCAGCGATGGCGCTCTACGCTTAGGCGGGTAAGCCACTATCATTCGGCTGCATTCTTTTGAAGCTTCTCGAAAACAAACAGCTTGCCCTTGCGCACGCTTTCTTCGAGTGGGCTCGCATTCGCCAGATGTGCCGCAATCGCGCTGGCCAGCATGCACCCCGTCCCGCGCATCGACGCGGCAAGGCGGGGCATGTCGAAGCGGATTGGTTCTTGATCGTGGCGCAACAGAATATCGGTAGATCGGGGTCCCGCTGCATGGCCACCCTTGATCAGAATGGCCTGCGCGCCGGCGGCCAAGAGTTCCTGGCCTTGCCAGACCGCGTCATCCTCATCGATCGCTTGCTCCGCGCCGATAAGAAGCGCCAGTTCGATGAGATTGGGGGTGACCAGACGGCAAAGCGGCATCAGATCACGCCTCATGATCGCGACGGCGCCGGCTTTCAGGAGCGCCCGGCCTGACGTGGAGGCCAGCACCGGGTCGAGTATCGCCGGCACGCGCGGATTTTCGCGCAGCACGGCGGCAACGGCAAAGATGATCTCGGGGCTCGCAAGCATGCCGATCTTGATGGCAGCCACCTTGTTCGCCTGCAGCGCGGCGCGCATCTGGTCGGCCACCAGGCTTGGTGGCGATTGATGGATCTCCTTGACGGCCTCGTGCGTCTGCACCGTCAGCGCGGTGACAGCCAGCGAGGTGCGCACGCCAATGGAGGAGATCGTCTCGATATCGCGCACAAGTCCGGCACCCCCGCTGGAGTCAGACCCACCGATGACAAGCACATAAGGGTCTCTCCTCAGCGCCATCGGCCTGTCTTTTCGATCCATTCTCGCGTGCGCGCCTCGGGGTCCTCGTTTCGCGTGATGTCGGTGACCA
>NZ_JBEPMC010000025.1:0-20317 GCF_040545535.1 Mesorhizobium robiniae | reverse complement strand
CGTCGTCCCACCCCACCAGCAAGATAGAAAGAACGTCGATCCATGCGTGAGCGCCCTGCACGCCCACCTGTGCCCCGAGGCGGGCGACAACCGCGCAGGCACCCGCTAACATCAAGGGAGCGGCATGAAGCTGCCAATCATGCTCCCGGGTTCCCGCGCACACCGTCTGACGCTCAGGTCGGGGCTTTGGGTCCCGATCGCGTCGCTCCACGGTCGCAGCGGGCTCGCGCTCGGCCCCATTGGCTCACCGACGCCCATATTAACGCGGATTACTGGCTCCTGGACTAGGAATGGCAGGGTAATCGGCCGGTTGTTACCGCGGAGAGCTTGCTTCTGATCGTGGTCATGTCGGGGCCCATCAGAACGCCAGGCCGGGGCGCTGCGGACCCTGACCACTGCGCGTCCGGCCTGGCTTCAGCCTGTGACACCGCCTGTTTGAATAGGCCCAGACAATCACATGTTGCGCAAAAATCTCAACCTGTCGCTCGCGCTCGACGAAGGCCTACACCCGCGAAAGCAATCTGCAACCCCTGTCACGTGAGCGGAGTGCGTTGGCGGGATCGCCATAACCTGACCATCGCGCAGAAGCGTGATGCAGACGCTCAACGCGTATCGTCAGCTTGTGGTCAGCTTGCGGTCAGCAAGGCTGACTATCATTCCGCTGGAGTCACCCCCCACTCAGTGGAAAACTCTGCCGATAGGAACGCGAAGCATGCATAGCCGGATCAGTTGTTCATCCAATACCCAATCCGCGCGTGCAGGCGACGTTGACAACGCGAGATGGTCGGCGACCAGCTCTGCGCAAGCCGGTAGCGGCGGCCACGGCTTTGCCGAAATACTTGCAGTTATGCACTTAGAAGCACGGGAGTCCCGCGCTAGTTCTTCTTCAGCGGCGCCCCTGTCTTCTTCATCAGCGGCAACGCCATCGTATGCCCTCGTTCCCCGACCTCCTGTGGTGGAGATATCTCGCTCTTCATTCGAGAAAAAAGCGAAGGCCTTTTATGGCGATGAAATGGTGCATATCGCGTCGAAGCCACAAGAGTACTCGACTTCCCTTTCCTCCAAAGCCAGGCGAACGGTGGAAATTGCTGACCAATACGGCACCACCAGGTTTGATACAGAGCAGGCACGGTATTTCAGCTATCAATTGGGCAGCCAAAGTGTCGGGCTTCTTAGAACCGAAGGCGGAGATAGCATGGGTAATCTGTTCGAGGGGGAAAAGTGGCGAGAACTTTTTCCTGGGCGAACTGAGGTGACATCCATCGTAGATTTGCGGGTTACGCACCCGCTTGTCGAGAACGCAGGAGACATTCTGCTGGAGCATCAACTTCGACTCGACGGCGACAGACCATTGCTCAATTCTTGCCCCGCAAACCCACAAGCGAAAGAGCGCGCAATGGCGATGGGTTTTGTCGCGGTGGATGACTTTAACATGGTACTAGACCCCACCCAGCATCCCGATAAGTGGACGAAGAACAGTGACGGTGAATGGCAGCGTGCGGGCAAACCTGCCATGTACCTCTCCAAGGCGGACGATAGTGAAGGCAGCGATACCGAGAGTGTCGTAACCACGGCGGCGGATTCCTGCGACGATGACTTTATGTAGACCGCCGAATGGGATCTTATAGGAATTACGTCAAATAGACGAGACGTGAAAGTTCGGGGTACGAGCGTTCCGGGCGCTAGCACTGCTTTGGCAGATTTTTAGCTGATATGGATCTGCGGCAGTGCGGACACCGTGTTGGTGGCGGCTGCGCGAGAGCGCTGAGGATAGCCGGGCGCTCTCACGTTGTCTGCGTATAAACGCGCTGAAGCGGTGTGCTCTGTCAGCTGACCGCACTCGCGGCCTTCCACTCCGCCATTGCGTTCAGACGATGAAGATGGATCCTGAGTCGCTGAGCGTCTTGCGCGAGGTGGAATGAAGAGGTTGCGTATGGCGGGAACTGGGTGCCTCGGCGGCACGCCACGGATGCAATCGAGATATTGCAACTCTCAAAGCGAAACAGGACAAACCCCTCCGACAGGGACCGGAGGGGCAAGTCTTGGGAGGACGCGCGTCAACCTGCGTTCACCAACAGCGCGTCTTCCGAATAATGTCCAAGTGCAACGCCGGTGTGACACTCCGAACAAAAACCGCCAAAGCCGCTGCCGTGCGGTTTGGCGCGAGCGATATGCGTTCATTCCGCCGATCATAAGGTCGTACGTGTCAGCGAGCTATGGTCGCCGAAGGGGTTCTCCCTGCTCGTGATGTCCCCCACTCCATTGGGCGCAATCATACCGATTGCAGGTTACTCTGCAGCTCCTATGCTCTTGGCACCGAAGATATTCGAAGGTTCGAAACCTGGAGGAAGACAACTGGATCGGTTTGCTGGTTTTCCATCGACTCCGTCGACGAGGCGAAGGATGAGAGTGTTCCGGCATGCTCGCCACAGCGCATGGCTGTCAATCTGGCACCCCACAGTAACGGAGAAGCTCATAGTGAGACACCCGTCAGCACTGCTGACGATCGGCGACCTCGCGCATTGCCAGTCGCCACCCGCATAAGGGAGGCCAGCTTGACCGTGTGTGCTGCTTTGCGTGCGCTGGTCCCTGGCCTCGGCCTTCGCGATCTCAAGACAGCATGTCTGAACGCGGCTTGGGCATCGACGTGTCGCTTGTCCGCGAAACTGGTGATGCGCGGGAATATTTTTCCCCGCCACGAGGTCTTCGAATTTGGTACGCGTTATCGCGTTGATTGTTTCGTCGAAGATAGGTGATTTTCGCTCCTTGTAGGTCAAATGAGGCCCGTTAGAGGGGTCATTGAAGAAGCCTCATGTGTGGAGGCCCCAGCTTGCGCACAACCACCATTTTGTCGCAGCGCCGACTTTTCTGAAACTCGTCAGCTTCTCGAAAGCTGGCGCTCGTATCATCAAAACGTCACATGGCTTCGCCGTCTGTTGATGGCCATGCAAACGAAGATCAGAGGAGCGCCCGATGATTGGAATTGGAGGGGTTGGTGGCATTGGTGTTTCCTTGGCCCGAACGGGTCACGGAGGTGCTCATGGACCACGGCAGGACGCGCCCGCCGAGCATTCTAGCCAGAGTAAACCGGGTGACACGCGCGGTCATGGCGCAAGCGGCCATGAAGATGGTGCGGCCGTTTCCGGGAATGACTGGCAAGGTGCAGCTCAAAAGGAAGCCTTCGATGCGGCTCTCAGGTCGGTGGCAATTCAAATTGTGAACGACTCCATGGGTGATCTCGACGATGCTCTGGAGGAAACAGAAGAAGGTGCCTGACGCCGGATGGTCCGACGTCAGGAGACGCAAGCCGTCAATGGCGGCAATCTGAAACAGAAAGGTGAAGCAACATGGTTGGTAAAGTTGGTGCCGTAGCCGGCGCGGCCGCTGCAGTTGGAACGGATATAGCTGCAAAGGGCGCTGGTGAACTCGCTTTCCAGGCGCAAATCGCGCAGCTGACGGCTGTCAGCTTGGAGGCGACGCAGAGGAGCGTGACGATGCGCACTGTCACGACCGAACTCGGGTCAATCAAGAAGGTGGCCGACGAGCGGGTTCAGTGATGTTGGAAGTGGGCGCCCCGCATATGCCGTCCTGGCGGCGGTGCGCTGTATGAAGTCAAATGAGCCGCATGGCAGCTGCCGTGCGGCTCTCTCCTGTTCAGGAGATTATCGGTGAATGATGCCGCTTCCCTTCATTTCGAAGTGCTATCCGGACTTTATTCCGGACTGACCGGAAATTCCGCTTCTGGAGCGAACCTGATCGGCAGTGGCCTCGATGCCGATATGGTCTTCGTCGAGCAACGACTCGAGCCGCATCATTTTCGCATCAGTTTTCTTCGCAATTCTATCGAGGCTGAGGTCGAGGCCGTTGCGGCCGGAATCAGCATCGAGGGGCGCGACGATATTGCCGCAGGCGAGCGCGTTGTCGTTCCTCTTCCTGTGGTCATTCATGCGGGCACGATGTCCATTCTCTGGTCGGCACCGGATGCAGCACAACCCGGTTCGATTGGCATACCGCGCCTTTCAATTCCGCTGCTCGCCATACTGATAGTCGGCTTGCTCGGGGTCGGCATTCTCTCAACCATTTTCTTCAACTACGGCAGCGCCGATGCATTGAGCACCAATTCACCCGACGCCGAGCCTGCACCCGAGCCAACCATCAACCACCCTGATGGTCAAGCCGCCCAGGCGGCGGCACAGGCGCTGCAGCAGGAAGTTGAAAGAGCGGGCCTGCTCAATATAAAAATCGCCTCCGCAAACGGTGTTGTGACCGCCAACGGAACAGTTATTCCTGCCTTGGTCGCCAGATGGCAGAAGGTCCAGCAGTGGTTCGATCATCGTACGAATGGTGAGCTGACACTGGTGAGCGGAGTGGCTATCAAAGAGGAGAAGGCGCCATCTTCAATCGCCGTTGAAGCTGTTTGGCGTGGAGTCCTGCCGTACGTCCTGATCGGTGGCCAAAAGTATTTCGTCGGTGCCCTCCTAGATGATGGATGGATTATCGATCGAATCGAGGAGAGTCGTGTGCTGCTGAGCCGAAATGGCCAGTTTGCTGCTCTCCCCTATTAAAGTCTCCAATTCGGAGACCTTATTTTCGCAGGCCTATTAAGGAAGATGTCATGGTCAAGCTGCCTAGCCACCCTGTCGGGCCCGGCACCTCTCCACAAAGGTTCAACATCGATGACCGTGAATCAACAATAGAGCCTGCCATCCGTCAAGCGATTGACAAGCAGATCAATGGTGCTCATTCAAATGGCGACAAGAAGCACGCGTCGATTGGGCGGGAAACGCACACGCGGGATCTTCCGCTGGCGATCAACGGTGTGCCGGAGGTTGGTGGTGTCGACGCAATCACGCGCGTCAGTCCTAACGAATTGCGCGCCCGGATCAACGTGGTCAACCCACGCGCGGAATTGGTCCCCCTTGATGGCCACAATCTCGCACAAGAGCAACTCTCCTTCGTCACGCCACGGCTGCGTTATCCGGACGTGCTGCGCGCGGAGAAGCATTGTGTTCTTCTGCAAGGCTTGGTTGACACGCTGGCGGCCGCTCCTGAGGATTTGGTGTCGCGTGACGGCGTTGCCGTCCTGAAAGACGAGTTGCAGCGGCTGATCCTGCTCCGGCAGAACCGGAACAGCTTGATCGAGGGCTAGCGATGTCAGTCGAACGAAGCACACTCCCGCCAATAGACGTTTCCAAAACCGGTGATGTCTTGATCTCCGAGCAGGCGCGCGATTTGCTCTGTGCACTTTCCTATGTTCACCTTGCATGTGGGCAGAGCGCACATAGCTTGGCTCTGTTGCGGCTTGCCGCTCACGCCAATTCTCAAGAGGTCGATCTGCTGCGCATTCTCGCGTACGCCCTCATCTCGGAGGGTCTTGGCGATGAAGCACTAACGATCCTGGATAGACTGGACATACTTGATGAGCAGCCGTCTTCGCGCCTCCCTTTGACTCTCATGCGTAGCCATGCCCTGCGGCGGGCCGGCCGGATGGAAGAGGCGCGCGCGGTTTTCCAAAGCTACGTCTCACTGCGTGGCAGCACAGTTCTTGTCGAACAGTCATAAGAATGGTCCCCATAACCAACGTCCTGCGTAACTTCATCTCGCGAGCGCCGGCCAACCCGGACTTGATGGTCGCGTTGATACTGCTTCTGGCGATCGGAATGATGATCATTCCGATCCCGATTGTAGCGATCGACACGCTGATCGGATTCAATCTGGGATTCGCCATACTGCTGCTGATGGTTGCGCTGTACGTGGCCACGCCAATTGATTTTTCCTCCTTGCCGGGCGTCATTTTGATTTCCACGGTATTCCGTCTGGCGCTCACCATCGCAACGACGCGATTAATTCTGGCTGAGGGGGAGGCCGGCAGCATCATCTACACGTTCGGCGATTTCGTCATATCTGGCAATATCGCCGTAGGCGTTGTCATATTCCTGGTCGTGACCATGGTGCAGTTCATGGTCCTCGCCAAGGGCGCCGAACGCGTGGCAGAAGTGGCGGCGCGCTTCACGCTCGACGCTCTGCCGGGCAAGCAAATGGCGATCGATGCGGAGCTACGGAACGGCCATATCGATCAGAACGAATCTCGCCGGCGGCGCGCCGCATTGGAGAGAGAAAGCCAACTTTATGGCGCCATGGACGGGGCCATGAAATTCGTGAAGGGCGATGCCATCGCCGGGCTGGTGGTCATCTGCATCAACATGCTGGGTGGTATCTCCATCGGCCTTCTCTCGAAGGGCATGTCCTTTAGCGATGTACTGCATCAATATACTCTACTGACGATCGGTGATGCGTTGATCTCGCAGATTCCGGCGCTGCTGCTCTCAATTACAGCGGCGACCATGGTCACTCGTGTCAGTGGGGGGGCGGGACTCAATCTTGGTGCCGACATAGTCAACCAGCTGACCGCCAGTAAGCGAGCGTTGCGGCTGGCGGCCTGCGTCCTGGTTGTGATGGGTTTTGTTCCTGGCTTTCCGCTGCTCGTCTTTCTCGTCCTGGCCGCGGTCTTCGCGGCGGCAAGCTTTGTCAGCGGTGATCTCCAAGGCGCCGACAAGGTCATTTCCACAACGACAGGTCCAGCGCAGCCTGACACCGAAGCCGCACCTGCGGAGGCACGTCCGATCGCGTTATTCCTTGCGCCTAGCCTGACACAGGCTCTCGACAAGGACGAATTGCAACAGCACATCGCACGCGTTTCGGGACTGGTCTCTGCTGATCTCGGCATAATCGTCCCCCCCATCCGTTTCACGGCCGACCAGCAGTTGCCCGAGTCGGAATTCCGGATAGATGTTGAGGGCGTGCCGGTTGAACAGGGTTTGATTGATCCGACGCAGCTCGCGCTTACCGACGATCTGGCGAACATTGAATTGAGTGACATCCCGTTTCGGCATGACCCAGAGACGGACAGGATTTGGATCGAACAAAGCCATGCACCGGCTCTCAATGCCGCCGGTATCGGGCATCACCGTCCTAGTGAACTCCTCGCCTTGCGCGTCCATGCGACGCTAATGCGCTATGCACAACGCTTGGTGGGTATCCAGGAGACGCGCGAATTGCTTGGTCGAATGGAGAAGGAATATTCCGAGCTGGTGAAGGAGGTGCTACGCACGACGCCGATCCCCCGGATTGCCGATGTGCTGCGCCGCCTGCTGGATGAGGGCATCCCGATCCGTAACACACGGCTGGTCCTGGAGGCTTTGTCCGAATGGAGCGAACGTGAGCAAAACGTTGCGCTTCTCACGGAATATGTTCGCTCCGGTCTGAAACGGCAGATCTGCCACCGCTATGCGAATGCCCAGCGTATTGTGCCTGCCTTCATCATCGAACGTGAAACTGAGGATGTGGTGCGCGGTGCGATACGCGATTCGGCCGTCGGGCCGTACCTGGTACTCGAGGATTGGCAAAGCGAGATGCTGGTGTCGCAAATGCGTCAGATCCAGTCGAGCATAGCGCCAGGGCAGACCAGCGCCGTCATATTGGCTTCAATGGATGTCCGACGCTTCGTCCGTGGTTTTCTCACCCGCAACGGCATCGATCTCGCTGTGTTGTCTTATCAGGACCTCGCCTCCGACTTTACGATTCAGCCCATTGGATCCGTCAAGCTCATGGCTGAACCGAATAAAGTAATGTCAGACGAACGTCGTAACCCGCGCGCTTCGGCCAGCTGACAAGAACAAAGGACGCGATCACAGGTGAGAATAGCATGAAGTCATACCAAAATTTACACGCAATACGGCTGCGGTCATTTCGTCTGGCCTCGATTGTCTTCGCTATACTCACCATAGTGCCTCTCAGCGCTTGCTCAAGCTGGAATAAGTCAGGTCTGTCAGTGAAGGAGGCGGCGCCGCCGGATTTGCTCGGTGCCAAGGATATCGATCCGGCTATGCGCGAACGCATTGCGCGCGCTGTTGGTCCAGATACTGACGAGCGAGCTTTGCAGGATGAGCTGAAGCAGCAACCGGGCAATGTCGATGCGGCGATCCGTCTTACGAAGGCCCTGGTGGCGCAGAAACGCGAGAGTGAGGCGCTTCAGATACTCGACAACGTCCTGCTTGCGGCACCAAATAATTTGCGCGCATTGAACGCGAAGGGAGTTGTCTTCGATCTTGAGGGCCGGCACGACGCGGCACAAGCACTATACCGGCAAGCCCTCAAAACAGAACCAGGAAATCAGATGTTGCGTAACAATCTCAACCTGTCGCTCGCGCTTGACGGGACGGCCGAACCGAGTGCGTCAGCCCGAACGCTATAGCTTGGCATTGGCTCGGAACCGTACCGCACACGACTAACAACTTCGCAGCAGCTTGTCATCAGCCCCTGTCGCCCCGCAGTGCCTCACGACACCGAACTCAGTGCGAACAAGCTTCGTCGAAAGGAATGCAAATTGCTCTCCCAAATGGGTTGGGTAGCTCGGCATCAGGGTGGTGCGTTCAGGATGAAAGTTCATTTGAGACTAACATCGAGTGTTCCTTCCACGACATCGAAGGATCTTTCGGCCGGGCGAACGCGGTGGAGCGGTATGGAAAAGGGCCCTTTGGCCGGCGTTTTGGTCGACCGGTTCGAAAGGATGCCGCGGCAGCTCCAGCTGGCTGCCCGATTTGTGTTGGATCATCCGCAGGACGTTGCGTTGATGTCGATGCGCGAGCAGGCGCATTTGGCGGGTGTGTCCCACACGACCATGATGAGGCTGGCGCGATGGGTCGGCCTGGACGGCTACGAGGACATGCGCAGCCTTTATGCAAAGGCGATCCGCACGTCTGCGGAGCCGGCGCTGCCGGGGCGTCGGGAAGATGGTGATGGCGGTTGCTCGATGGTTGGAGTCGTCGCGGCCACGCTGACAGCGCAAATCGCAAGGCTCGGGGAAGTCGAGAACGCGATGCAGCTGATGGCTGCTGCGAGTGTCCTTGCGGCGAGCCGAAACCTGTTCAGCCTTGGGCTTCGCGGAGAGTATCCGGTGGCGCAGCATTTTGCCTACACGCTGTCGCGGCTTGGCCGGCAGGCGGTCGTTCTCGATGCGGCCGGGGGTCTCGGTATCGATGCCTTGCGAGGGGCTGGCAAAGGCGACGCAGTGCTGGCGGTAGGGATTGAGCCCTACTGTCGTGCAACCATCGAAACGGTGAGGCATGCAGCGCGCCAAGGCATAGCTGTCGTTGCCATCACCGACAGCAGGGTATCCCCGCTCGCCAGTACGGCCAAGGAAAGCGTTATTGTAACCAGCAGCTCTCAATCCTTCTTCAAAAGTATCGCACCGGCTGTGGCCGCAAGCGAGATCCTGGCAGCGTTGATCGCTGTCAAATCCGGGATGAATGTCGATGAGGTCGTGAAAGACACTGAGCGCCAGCTTGCGGAGCTAGATGTATTTTGGAAACCGACCCGACAGCGGGCAGGGGCGGGGGAATCGCCAGCCAAACGGTTGGAATCAGGATGAGCGCGTTTCCGGAGGCCCTATCAAGGAGGTTCGCAATTCGATGGCGTAGATCATTATTCGCTTTGCGTGGAGCCTGCCACAAGGACGGTTCCCTACTCCCTTTCGGCAATTGGGCGAACTTGCCTGGAGATGACACGGCGCTCAGGCATGGATGTGATCAACGCACCGACAATGATGGCCAATGCCGCAAGCATTCCTGTACCTGTGAGCCATTCGCCGAAGAAAACGGCTGCGAAGAGGGCGGAAAAGAACAGCTCGCTCGATTCGATGACTTGCGTCTTGTAAGCCTCGATATGCTGAACAGCGCGAATTGTGCAGTAGAATCCGCAGATCGAGGGGAGAATCCCGAGCGCTAGCAAAGTTGCAAAGGTGTTCGCTGACGGCATTGGCGCGCCGCTCCAGGCATAGGAAACAGCGAGCATCAAGCGGCTTGGTAGTAAAAAGTACCAAAGCCGGGACAGGCCACTGAAAAGACATCGCTTTCGGTGCGCCAAGATCCCGCCCGACCCCCATGGCGTCTCCGGGCACAAGCGTGGCCATCCAGAGACTCATATGACAGCACTGACCTAAAACGCAACGCCTCGGCGAGGCCGTCGGCCGTTTCGCTGTCCGCAACGTTACCTGAACCCGAGCGTGGCCTTCCGTTGACCGCCACGGTGTCGCGCCGTTGTTGCCTGTGCCGGGACTGGAAAACACTGCTCCCCCATCGAGGGGGAGCGCATTGAGCCATGGAGGCACCCGGCCTTTGGGTTGTCGTCTGGACTTCGCACCGCTCAATCCGGACGGCGACTGAGCCGCGTATTTTCAAGCGTCCGGACGGGATCGGGGCACGCATGACCGTGCAGACAGGATAGATCGACTCACTCACGAGGCTCGGTGGCGGTTGCTACCCAATCACTCGCGGGGCGCTGTCCCGCCATGGGGGATAGAAACGCTGTGCTAGAGTGGCGGTAGAGGGGAGCGGCCATCAGCGTTTTGGTGGTGTCTAACCGCGTCACCTAACATGGCCCATAGGCTGCTGCGCACTTGAAAGTGGAGACGCCGTTTTTCGGCGATCCCGTTTAGGAATTTGATCGTTTGGCACAGCCTAGCCCCTCCATTCGTCAACCGAATAGGAGAGCCTTCCATATCTCGAACAAGGAAGTCTCGCAGCAGGCATGATATTTCAGCTACACACCCACCGCTCCTCTAGTCGGTTCGCGGGGTTTGCATGGTTGAGGTTCCTTTCATTGCTCCTCCGTGCGGCGTCTACCCGCAACCCATGCCGTGTCTGAAACTGGACGAGAATGTCGAAAGCCAGACCCCAAAGGGTGGCACGGGGCCGGGCCGCTCGTACGCAGAAGTCGTGCAGCGCCGTCAGTGCGCCAATCCGGCACGCAACTTGCCTCGATGGTTTTGTCACACGGCACGTCAGAAGGCCTCACGGAGTTCAGCGGTGATACAACAGCCTCTCAAAATCAGTGCGTATAAGACGGCGCGGTCCCTCAAGGACCTGAAGACGACGTGGTTGCCCTTGCCGCTTGAATTCGCGACCGGTCTCATCCGCGCCGGTGCGCAGATCGGCTGCACCTCGCAACAGAACCTCATCGCGCCTGAGCGGGAATTTTACCACCCGTCGGCAATCGACTTCATGACCGGCCGTGCAGTCTCAATCGAGCGCAGGTACACCTGACGTTCAGGAGAAACCGAATGACGACAAACCTGGTTCCAGATCATGTCCCGCCCGAAATGGTGAGGGACTTCAGCCTGTTTACGTCACCAGGCATGTCACCGACGCCCAACGGGGATCCGCATGCAGCTGTCGCTTGCGCCCATGACGGGCCGCCGATCTTTTATTCCCCCTACAACACGCAAGATGGCCGGGGGACCTGGGTCATCACCCGCGCCGCAGACCAGCGCAAGGTGCTGCAGGACACTGAAACCTTTTCCAGCCATCGCAGCATCTTCTCCTCCGTGCTAGGCGAAACCTGGCCGACGATCCCGCTTGAACTGGATCCGCCGGCCCATGGCGTCTTTCGCTCACTGCTCAGTCCGCTGCTTTCGCCAAAGCGGGTGAGGGTGTTGGAGCCGGCTGTCCGCGAGCGAGCGGTCACGCTGATCGATAGTATCGCCGCATCGGGCACAAGTTGCGATGTCATGAAGGAGTTTGCCTTTCCTTTCACGGTCAGCATCTTCCTTCGCTTTTTGGGGTTGCCGGATCACCGGCTCGACACATTTGTTGGATGGGCGAAAGACCTGCTCCACGGCGACGGTGTGAAACGACCTGTGGCTGCCCGGACGATTGTGACGTTCATCGATGAACTTGCAACCAATCGCCGCAAGGAGCCGGTAGACGATCTCATGACCTTCATCGTGCAGGCACAGGTCGAGGGCCGCCGGCTGACCGACGAGGAGATCCGTGGCATCGGCGTGCTTGTGTTCGTCGCGGGACTTGACACGGTCGCAGCAGCGATAGGCTTTGACCTGGCTTATCTCGCACGCAACCTCAAGGATCAGGAACTGCTGCGCAGCGAACCGGACCGGATCGCGCTCGCAGCCGAAGAGTTGCTGCGCGCCTATCCGCCCATTCAGTTGATCCGCGTTGCAACAAAAGATATCGACTTCGAAGGCGCGCCGATCCGTAAGGGGGACTATGTTTCCTGCGCCACGATGATTGCCAATCGTGACCCGGCGGAATTTGGTTGCCCAAACACGATCGATCTGGCGCGAGAGGACAACCGCCACGCCGCCTTTGGCTATGGTCCCCACCGTTGCCTTGGCTCACACCTGGCCCGGCGGGAGATTATCATCGGCCTGGAGGAGTGGCTGGCGCGCATACCGGCCTTCCGGATCAAGAAGGGCACGGCACCCATCACCTGCGGCGGCCATGTGTTCGGGATCGAAAATCTGATCCTGGACTGGTCCTGACCAAGCCCCGCCCCGAGCCGGGGGCACAGACAATGGAGGCAGCGGCATGCGTATCATCGTCCAAAATTCCAAATGCCAGGGTCACGCGCGATGCGCGGCGCAAGCGCCGGATATCTTCAAGCTTGATGAAGATGGTTACATCCTGTCCGGTGACATTGAAGTTGCGGAAGGCCAGGAACTGCTTGCATCGCGAGGCGCGCGATCCTGCCCCGAACGTGCGCTGGAACTCGGCCGCGCCCTGGCTGCTCGGGTTGAATCGGACGTCATTCAACCGAGAGCCTGGCGCGCTTGAAGGGGGACCATGTGACCGCACACGGAAGAAAGGGTGGCACGCGGCCTCTGTCCCATCACTGTCCTCATCCAACTGTGCAGGCGGCAGCTCCGGCATCGAGAGGTGAGCCCCACGATGCGCAAACGGCCGGGCGAGGTTCGCGAAACACGTTTTCCAATCACAGAATGAGTGACAGAGCCGATGGGCCAGACGAAAATTACCGAACTACTCCACCGTGAGGCGATCCGCGACTGCCTCTATCGGTATTGCCGCGGGATAGACCGCGCGGATGAGGCGGCGCTGCGCAGCGCGTACTGGCCCGATGCACATGACAATCACGGGGCCTATTGCGGCTCGGCAGAGGGCTTCATCCAGTTTGCGCTCGGTGTCTTCAAGACCGGACCGCGCAACATCCATCAGATCACGAACATCCTGATCGAATTTATTGGCTCGGCAGAGGCGGCCGTCGAGAGCTATTTTACCGGGCTGCAACGCGCACCGGACGAAAGCGGAGAAGTGCGCCAGACGCTCCTATGCGGCCGTTACTGCGATCTGTTTCAGAAGAGGGAAGGAGAGTGGCGCATTGCCGAACGGACAGTGGTCTACGATTGGCTCGAGGAGCAGATCCCACCAGCGGTCCTTGAGGCAGAACGGTTCGGCCCTCGACAGCCGATTGGAGCACCACATCCGGATGATCCGGTCTACAAGCTCGGGAAGCGTCGCATTCCTTCTCGCCATGATGCCTTCAAAGGTTCGAACGCCGCACCGCCGGGGGGAACAACAGACTACGACAATTTTGCAAGGCCACACCGATCCCTGTGCAAGCCTGGCCGATGACGATACGTCCGACAGCATGCCTTTCTGCCCGCGACGGCGTGATCGTGACAGCGTTCTGTCCACACCATGAGCCCGGCCCCGACGCTTGTGTTATCGATGTGCGGGACCTCGGCAGCGTCGCCCATCGAGGCCAGCCCTATCCTCGTCCCTCACCAGGTTCGGCTGCCAAATCGGGAGTGGGCCGCTGCCGGAACGCACGTCGTCTATCCGGGCCTGCAACTGGCCGTCATCAGGACGTGCTGCTTACCCGCGACGCATCATTTGCCGCCCAACGTTGATGGGCTGAGATCGCTGGGGTTCGTCGCGGAGAAATTCTCATGAAGCAGGCAGGACGCATTGTCGTCATTACGGGCGCCGCGGGCGGGATCGGCCGTGCTCTGGTCGATATTCATGCCAGGGATGGAGACACTGTTGTTGCGGTGGACCTTCCTGGCAGCGGCGTCGTTGAACTGGCCCGTCGTCTCGGCCACCCGCATTTCGGCATCGAATGCGATGTCTCGCGAGAGGAGGATATCCTCGCGCTTTACGGCCGGATCGAAGCACAGTTCGCGCGGATCGGCGTCCTTATCAACAACGCAGCGACGGGACCCACCATGGCTGCGACGGTCGACACTGGTGTTGACGCCTTCCGGCTCGGCCTGGCAGTAAACTTGATTGGACCGTTCGTCATGGCCCGCGAAGCGGCGAGGCGCATGAGTCCGGGCGGCGCCATCGTCAACGTCGCTTCGATGTCGGGCTTGGTCGCCAATCCCAAGCGCAACGCTTACGCAGCCTCGAAAGCGGGGCTGATCTCGTTGACCAAGTCGCTTGCATGCGAGTGGGCTTCTCGCGACATTCGCGTGACGGCGGTAGCGCCGGGCTACGTGCGCACGCCGATGTTGGCAAAACTGGAACGCGTGGGCAAGATGGACCTGGCGGCAGTGCGGCGCCGGGTGCCGATGGGGCGCTTGGCGCGCCCGGACGAGATTGCCCTCGCGGTGCGTTTTCTGACCAGCCCGCAGGCGCGCTACATCACCGGATCCGTGCTGGCGGTCGACGGCGGCTGGGTGCAATTCAACCAGCCGGGGGATGCGCACCCGCCGGTGGATGGGACGCCCCTGGCCGAACTCTGCCGTCCGGCCGAACGCACCGACGCGCGGATCGTGCTCGTCACGGGTGGCGCAAACGGCATAGGGGCGGCGGTCGTTCGCCGCTTTGCCGCGAACGGCGATACCGTCGTGATTGCTGATAAAGATGGCGCTGCAGCGGCAGAGCTCGCTGCAGCGCTCGACGGCGAGAACCCGGCCAAATCCGTGGACGTGACCGTCGAGAGCGAGGTGGTGGCGCTGTTCGAGGAGGTGCGAGGACGCTTCGAGCGCATCGATGTCCTCGTCAACGGTGCTGCGGTCACCGACACCTCGTTGTCGGGAACCCAACAGATACCGCAACAGATCGAACACGTCCTTGACGTCAATCTAATCGGCGCCTTCACCTGTATGCGCGAGGCAATCAAGGCGATGTGCCCTGGCGGCGTGATCCTCAACCTTGGATCGATCAACAGCTTTCTGCCAGTGGCGTCGCGCCATGCCTACGGCGCCTCCAAGGCGGGGTTGGACATTCTGACCCGATGCATGGCGGCCGAACTCGGGCCGGTCGGCATTCGGACTGCAACCGTCGCTCCTGGCTACATCCGCACGGCCGGGGTTGCTCAGTTGGCGAAGGTCGGCCGCATCGACGCGAGAGCGATCAGACGACGCATCCCGATGGGGAGGATGGGACAGCCGGAAGACGTCGCTGAGGCGGCGTTCTTCCTGGCCTCGTCTGACGCCTCATACGTCAACGGCTCCATCCTCTACGTCGACGGCGGCTGGACCTCGTTCGGCGATGCGGGAAACGCCAGCGAACTCGATAGCGAGTATTTAGCGGAGGCCGCGCGTTGATTGTCGACTTTTCGCCAAGCCATGGGCTGCGGCTCATCGAAGCGAAGGACGTCCAGGCTAAAGGCCCCGGCAGCGTGCCGCCGCACTGCCTGCGATCGAAGATGTCATCTTCGGCGATGACGAAAAGGTCCCCACCGGTCGAAGCAGCTCAACCGCTCCGCGCGCGCCTGCAACCGCCGAATGGCGCGCGGTTTGCCGCAGGACCACGCCGACGCGAAGGGCTGGATCGACATCGCGGCCAACGCCTGATGCGCATGCCCAGCGCATCCTCCGATCGGCAAACTCCCTTTGTAAGACAAGGACACACCATGGAATTCGCGACCTTCATCCTGGCCGCCCAGCGCGGCTATCATCAATCGTGCGACAGCGTCATCCGCAACTCCATCGAACAGACCGTCGTTTCCGAGCAGGCAGGCTTCGGTACCGCGTGGTTCGCGGAGCACCACTTCAACAACTACAGCCTGATTCCCTCGCCCTTGATGATGGTGGCGCACTGCGCCGGCGTGACGAGCACCATTCGCCTGGGCACTGCTGTGTGCGTGCTACCGCTCTATCAACCGCAACGCCTGCTTTCCGAGATCGGCTTCGCCGACATCGTCGCGAACGGCCGTCTCGAGCTCGGCGTCGGCTCGGGATACCAGCAATTCGAGTTCGAGCGCTTCGGCGTGAATATTGAGGAGGCGCCGGCCCTCTTTTCGGAACACTTGGACATCCTTCTGAAGGGCCTCAACCAAGACATCTTCGAGCACAACGGCCAGTATCAGAACATACCCCCGACGGCGATTTCGGTGCGCACCGTCCAGAAGCCGACCCCGCCGATCTGGATCGCCAGCGGGCCAGCACGCATAGGCCGGGCCTATCGCGAAGGACACAATTTCTTTGTCACAGCATTCCACAACGGCTTGGAGACCTTGAGCGCGCTGCGCGAAACAATCGAGAAGACGGCGGCTTGCGAAGGCAAGAATGTCACGGACGCCAAGTTATCTCTGCTGCGTTGCTGCTATGCCAGCGACGACGAGGCCGAGATCAACAGCTATCTCGACAATGCCCGCTTCCAGCGCCGGCTGTCCGAAGCACTGCATCAGCGCCGCCAGCAGAGCCTGGACGGTTATCTCCTGCAGGAAACGCCCACGCAGCAGGATCTCTCATTCGAAACTCTGCGCCAGAACCTGCCGATCGGCAGCGTGAATCGCGTGATTGATCGCCTGCTGGAAGAAATCGATATCTTGAAACCGGACCAGATCGCTATTCAGACCCAATTGGGGGATTTCGACCAGAAGACGATGCTGCGGCAGATCGAGCTTTGGGGCGACAAGATCATTCCAGCGATCAACAAGTCGCTCGCGCATGCCGGCGGTTGACCGCAACGGCTTGAACTCTCACCTCTGCTGCTTGATCGTTTCAAAGCGCGGTCAACACCAGGGCACGGAGCGTCTGGGGGTCGCTGCTCGCGATAGACTCGGGGTCGAAGTCAGAAAGGGAATTCAAACGAATGCGGTGCCCAGCCTCCGTCGACTGTTCCCTGGCCCCTAGCCGCAGGCGGCGTTTGGCATGCCGCTCGCACGGCGAGGATGCCGGCTTCAGCAAAGCGTTCGCACGACGGGTACTCAGCAAGGGCGAGAGAGTTCGGTGCGTCGGAGAATTCCCGATGCATAGCGCTTTCGTCACCC
The DNA here is from genome assembly GCF_040545535.1 of Mesorhizobium robiniae. NCBI lineage: Bacteria > Pseudomonadati > Pseudomonadota > Alphaproteobacteria > Hyphomicrobiales > Phyllobacteriaceae > Mesorhizobium > Mesorhizobium robiniae. Next base: position 3,283 of record NZ_JBEPMC010000025.1, on the reverse strand, counting down.
GCGACGGCTCCAGACGAATGCCGCGATATCTGACCGCGACCGACGGCATGACCTGGATGGGCTGCGGCCGCTGTTTCAACGTCTGCTCGCGCGCGGTCTTGCATCGTTACAGCTTCGATGACGCGGGTGAAATTCTCGGCGCCCGCGACGGCGAGGGCGATGTCGCCGGCGAGCTCAATCGCATGATCATGGTTCTCGACCGCTGCGCGGCTGCATTGGCTGCCCAGTCTGCGCCCTCGTCTGCCCGAAGAACTGACAGACGCCCTGTTGCGGCGGACCCGGTCGCGGCATGGCTTGATGGGACAAACCAGAGGAGAATGGCACCTATGTTCGCCCGTCACTATGGCTGGTTCATCGACCGCCAACGGCTGCGGATCGAGCTGGAAAGCGGATTTGACCAGCATGTGCTTGCCTGTGTGCTTTCATGTGCGCTCGAGGAACTCGAGGCCGGCGAGGCGACGGCAACGGAAGCAACCGGCCTTTCGCGCGCCGAGCTGCGCGATGTCCTGTCCGGCGGCTTCCCTGCTATCCCTATCGGAGCATTCGCTTTGGAAGAGGTGGACGAGGCCGAGCCGGATCTGGAGGAAGAACTCCTGTGCGGCCTGCTTTTGGCGCATGCCCGGCCGGGCGACCTCGCGAGCGTCCGGTTCGCCAAGATCATCGCCCGGCGTGCCATGCGCAATGACCATCTGTGGCAGGACCTTGGCCTTTTCAATCGGGCCGAGGTCAGCCGCTTGCTTGCCACGCATTTCCCGACGCTGGCGGCTGGCAATACCAAAAACATGAGATGGAAGAAGTACTTTTACCGCAAGCTCTGCGAGGCTGAAGGTTTTTCCCTATGCACCACACCGAGTTGCCGGGAATGCAACGATTTCGAAAGCTGCTTCGGCCCGGAAGAAGGCGAAAGTCGCCTCGCACGGATCAAGAACGGGATCGCTTTGGATTAAGCGCCGCTTTGGTCAGCGGTACCAGGCGCCGTGCCCTGATTGCCGCTGAGCCATAAGCGCTTTTCCCGGCGCCGTTGTACGGAGGAGGGGATGTTCATCGCCTCGCGATATTTTGTGACGGTACGGCGCGCGACATCGATGCCGGTTTTCTTCAGCCGGACAGCGATGTCATCGTCGGAGAGCACGTCACCCGGGGATTCTGCGGCAATTATCGCTTTGATCCGGTGGCGGACAGCTTCCGCGGAGTGCGCCTCGCCGCCTTGACAGGAGACAAGTGCGACAGTGAAGAAATACTTCAGTTCGAACACTCCGCGTGGGGTTAGCATGTACTTGTTTGAGGTCACCCGGCTCACGGTCGACTCGTGCACGTTGATCGCTTCGGCGACAGTCCTGAGATTGAGAGGCCGCAGATGGGCGACGCCATGTTCCAAGAAGGCACCCTGCTGTCGGACGATTTCAGCCGTAACCTTAAGAATTGTCTTGGCGCGCTGATCGAGGCTGCGGATCAGCCAGTTCGCGTTTTGCAGGCATTCGTTGAGAAATGCTTGATCTTTCGGATTTTGGTCGGTTTGACGCGAGACTTCGGCCAAGTAGGTTTGGTTGATCAGCAGCTTGGGCAACGTGTCGGGATCAAGTTCGATCTGCCATCCTCCTCCCGGCGAGGGTGTGACCCAGACGTCGGGTATGATGGATTCCGGCGCTCCGGATTGGAATCGGTTTCCAGGCTTGGGATCGAGCGCACGGATTTCATGCAACATGTCGAGAAGGTCTTCTTGATCGACGCCGCAAAGCTGCTTCAATGCCTGAAAATCGCGTCGTGCAAGCAGCTCGAGATTGGCAACCAAGGCTGCCATCGCCGGGTCGAACCGGTCTCGCTGGCGTAACTGTATCTCGAGGCATTCGCTGAGAGTTCGAGCAAAAATCCCCGGTGGATCAAATTGCTGCAAGGTTGCGAGAACCCGCTCCAGATCGGCCTCCCGGGCCTTTAGGCGCTCGGCCAGCTCCGAAAGGTGTGCCTGAAGATAGCCGGTGTCTTCCAGATGAGCGGCAAGCTGGCCAGCAATCAGCCGCTCCTGCGGTGTGAATGGCGTGAGCGCGATCTGGCCAGCGACATGGTCGTGCAATGTTTCGGTGGAGGTGGTAAACTCGTCCAAGGTAGGGCGATTACCCGGCGGGTTGTTCGTCGTGTTGCGCAGCGATTTCCAATCCCCGAGCCGTTCGGAGGCCCCGGCGCTCGTCGGTCTATCAATGTCGTTTTCGCGTGCGCCGATCTGATCCTCCCCCGACATCGGCAAAACATCGCCAAAAGGCTCGCCGTCGTTTGAAGCAGGCTCCAAAAGCGGGTTCTTCTCGAGTTCCTGCTCCACGAACTGATGCAGTTCGGCACGCGCCAGTTGCAGCAAGCGGATCGACGCAATCAGCTGAGGCGATGCTACCATAGATTGCTTCTGGCGTTGAAGCAGGCTTGCTGAGGATTGCATGGTTAGCCCTCATATCCGGTGTGGGGAGGCTCTTGGCCGTGCGTAATGGGATCGGCGAGACGTTGCCCCCGTCATGCGGCGGCCTTCAGTGTTTCAAGGACGTTTTGCGGGGATGAGACACCATAAGGATCGGCCTCGCAGTTGTCGGAGAAACCTTCTTCCTCGAACCACTGCTCCACCGCGCCATCGTTGATCAGGGCGGCGTAGCGCCAGGAGCGCATGCCGAAGCCGAGATTGTCCTTGGCGACCAGCATGCCCATCTTGCGCGTGAACTCGCCTGAGCCGTCCGGAATGAGCTCGACCTTCTGCAGGCCCAAGCTCTTCCCCCACGCATTCATGACGAAGGCATCGTTGACGGAGACGCAGTAGATCGCGTCAATGCCCTCCTTCGCAAACTCGTCATAGAGCTTTTCGAAATTGGGCACTTGGTAGGTCGAGCAGGTCGGGGTGAAGGCGCCAGGCAGCGAGAACAGGACGACCCGCTTGCCCCCGAAATAGTCGTCGGATGTCTTGTCTTCCCAGCGGTATGGATTTGGCCCCTCAACGTTCTCATCACGAACACGCGTGCGAAAGGTGACGAAGGGAACCTTCTTTGTAACGGTCATCACTATTGCTCCTTTGGAAGAAAACTGGTGCATGGTTTCCTGGTTTGGGCCGACGCAACATCGGCCGGCATGGCGGACATGAGATGCGGACCTTTGCGGCTCCCAATTCTCTGTCCATCCGGTTGCCTGGGAAGGCCTTGGCTCGTTGTCTTTGTTGACCTTGCCCCTCTGATCTAATCCGGTTTGAAGTTCGTTCTGGCCCATAGAGAGGACCAGGACATGAAACGTAGCCGCTTCTCTGAAGAGCAGA
>NZ_JBEPMC010000024.1:0-28194 GCF_040545535.1 Mesorhizobium robiniae | reverse complement strand
TGCGGCAGCGCCGGCAAGCACATCACGGCGATTTGGTCCTGCAGGCCTAAACGGTGAATGCGACTCCATATCAGTTTTTCCTAAATTAGAGGGCGCTCTGGCAGATCAATAAACGGTACACCGATCCGCGCCCCCTACGGATACTCATGCGACATTTTTTGGTCCTCTTTGGACACACTAATTTTCACGATGTACCATCGTGTAGGACAACTGAAGGAAGGGGGTCCTGATAACGGGCAAGGTTGCGCCGTTCTTGAGATGGCGATATGCCAAATCGCGCGCGATAGCACTTTGAAAGGTATTGCGGAGTGGAAAAACCGGTGGCGATTGCAATTTCCCATATTGCAAACTCCGTCAGTCGCACCAATGCGCGCGCCTGGTCGAGACGTACTGCTCGATAGTGCAACTGAGGTGTTGTTCGAAAATGCTGATCGAACAAACGCTCCAGTTGTTTCTGAGAAGTGCCGCTACGCGCCGCGATGGTCTCGATCGACAAGGGGAAATCCACGTTGTCATGCATAAGCTGAGCGGCTTTGCGCAAGGCTTGATTTCCGATTCGGCGAAACGGGCTTTCCTTGATAGGGACCACCTCGGATCCCTGCCGAATTGTCTGATACAAAATCTGTCGCGCTACATCGGACGAGACTTCGGGGCCAAGGGTTTCGCTTACGAGTTGCAGGAACAGGTCAATTGCTGCTGTACCGCCGGAACATGTAAAAATCTGCCGGTCGCGAACAAACAGGGATCGTTCCACCGTCAGACGTGGGTATTGCTCTTCGAAAGCTGGAATGTCTTCCCAGTGCAGCGTGCAGCGATGATTGGACAGCAACCCGGCTTTCGCTAGCACCCAGGTTCCAGTCGCAATGGCGCCAACCGTGGTGTGTTGGGCGTATCGTGATCGCAGCCAGCGAAACAACCGATCATCTTCGAAGAGATGCCCCCCTAGAGCGGCGCAAACCACAACCACGTCGCACTGAGGAGCGGTTTCGACGGTGTAATCGCATATCGACCGCAAACCGTTCATTGCGACGACTTCGCGTGAGTCTACAGAGATCGTGAACCACTGATGATTGACCCGATCCGTGACGTAGTCTGCGTCACGGAGAATGTCGATCATTCCCGCCACGGGGAGCAAAGGATACTGATCTAGGAGCAGAAAACCATAGACCCGCTTCTCTGGCCGGTTCCGAAAAGTGACCTGTGATCCCACGGCAGTTTCCCGAATTGGCCAACGAAGGCCGGTTTTTGACGAATGATTATCACTCCGATCGGGGCGGACGTGCAAGGTATTCAATGGAAGACACTAAGGAATACATCATGCACAACGATCTCCGACAGCGATTCTGCCGAAATCTCCGCGACGCGGGTATCGATGTTTATATAGCCGTCACGCCTGCCAACTTCCGTTATCTCTCGGGCTACAATAGTGCTTTTATCGACCTTTCTTGGCAGATGACCGGAACGGACATGGTCGTCTTGCCGGCGGATAGCGACCTGGAACCTGCGGTGATCGTCAGCGAATACTGTGCACCGGACGCCCGGAGGCACAGCGATATCGCGGATATCCGGACGTATTCCCTTTGGACTGAAAACAGAACCTTTGAGGAGATCCGCGCGCAATCGGGCGCCATTTTATCTCGCCCCATGCAGTACGACTATGCGGAAATCTTTGGTTTGGTCCGGGACGTCGTGCGGTCGCGCGGGCTGTCGGGTGCTGTCATCGGCTCGGATCTTTCACTTATGAAGCACGAGACCTACGAGGCGCTCCGGACCTGTTTTCCTGGAAACCGTTTGGTAGATTGTCGCGATGTCGCGTACCGGACCCGCCAGATTAAGCATCCGGCCGAAATACTAGAACTGCGCAAGGCAGCGCGCCTTTTTGACATCGGCACCGGCGCGGCATTTGATGCGCTCCACGAAGGACAGCGGCTGGCAGACATTCAACGCACATTCGAGGCGTCTCTGCGAGACGCCGTCCGCCGCGATCCGTCCCTGAACGGATTTGAGCGGAGCTTTTTCTTCCCCCATGTCGGAACCGGCGACGGACAGGTCGTGCAAACCGGTGACGTGATAAAGCTAGATTGCGGCGCGCGGGTGAACGGCTATTGGAGCGATGGTTGTAGACATGTTTGCATGGGAAAGGGCACCGTTGAACAGCGCCAAATCCATCACGCCTTGACGGCCGGTTTTGAGATGGCGCGCGAGATGCTGCGCCCCGGCGTTCGGATCGGCGACATCTTTGAGGCGGCTATCGAAACGGTCAGGGACCATGGCCTCCGCAACTACTCTCGCGGGCATATTGGCCATTCCATTGGATTGGACGATCAGACCGAGGAGCCGCCATTTCTAGGGCCCACCGACCAGGTTCTGCAGGAAGGCATGGTAATGTGCCTTGAATTGCCCTTCTATCCGATCGACCAAGGAGGGTTCAACGTTGAGGATATGTTCCTGATAGGTGCGAATGGCCCTGAGACCCTGACGCTGCTGGACCATGGATTTCGCGAACTTCACTGAGCAGGCTTGTGCGCGAACTTGTGGGTGTGTCGTCCAGCTTTGGTCGAAGAATTGCAGGAAAAAGAGTATGACGAAACCAGTCCTTGAAATCCGCAATCTCCGGCTTGAATTGGAAGAACCTTTTGAGGGTAGCAGGCCCATCGTAAGTGACATCAACATCAAGGTGCACCCCGGTGAGGTGCATGCCCTTATTGGCGAATCCGGCAGTGGCAAGACAACTATTGCGCTTTCCGCCATGGGCTATGTCAGGCCGGGCCTGCGCCGGGCCTCTGGTCAAGTCTTTCTAAATGGAACGGATCTGTTCACATTGCCCGCTCATGCCTTGCGCGATATCCGAGGCAATCGCGTTTCATACGTGGCACAGAGCGCTGCTGCGTCATTCAACCCGAGCCTCAGGATCGGCCAGCAGGTGACGGAGACCCCGCGCGAACACGCACTGATGTCGGCCGCGGAAGCCATGGCGCAAGCGAGTGTCCTGTACCAAGAATTACGCATCCCCACACCCGACAAGATCGCGCGGCGATTTCCCCACGAAGTTTCTGGAGGGCAGCTCCAGCGACTGATGGCTGCCATGGCGATGATTTCGCATCCCGACCTCATCATTTTCGACGAACCTACGACCGCGCTCGACGTCACAACGCAGTTATCAGTTCTGATGGCATTCCGGGATCTGATCAAGAAGCACAACACGGCTGCAATCTATGTCAGCCATGATCTGGCCCTCGTGGCCCAGATTGCAGATCGAGTGACGGTGCTGCTTAACGGCGAAATCAAGGAAGAAGCCGGCATGTCGGCCCTGATCGCCGCGCCGAAGCACGAATATTCGCGTATCCTCATGGCAGCAGGAACGCCGTCTTTGGATTGTGCCCATCCGGGGCCAACCGCGGACTTCGCTGAGGTGCCTCTCCTCAAGCTGCAAGGTATATGCGCCGGGTATGGGCCGATCGGCCCGAGCGGTCAGCCTGCATATCCCGTGATCCGCGATGTCAATTTGTCTATAGAGAAAGGAGCCGTCGTCGGCATAATTGGAGAATCTGGCTCGGGCAAAAGCACACTGGCAAAGGTGATTTCGGGACTGCTGCCTGCGGCGCGAGGCGCAATGCTGATAGATGGCAAACCACTCACGCCTCGGGTGGAAGATCGTAACAAGGAGATGGTCCGCCGCATCCAACTCGTCTCGCAAAGTGCGGATACGGCCTTGAACCCGAGCCATAGCATCGAAAAGATTCTAGGACGGCCTGTAGAGTATTTCACGGGGTTAAGGGGCCGCGGTCGGCGTGATCGGGTACGCGAATTGCTGGACCTCGTTTCGCTGCGGGACGATTTGATGGATCGACGCCCTTCCGAGTTGTCAGGAGGCCAGAAACAGCGGATCAACCTAGCGCGGGCGCTGGCGGCGGAACCGGAGTTGATCCTATGCGACGAGGTCACCTCGGCTCTGGATTCGATTGTGCGTAACTCCATCGTCGAATTGATTTCCCAGCTTCGCGAAAAGCTAGGTGTGGCCATGCTCTTCATCTCGCATGATGTCTCGACCGTGTCACGGATCGCGGATACTGTCGCTGTCATGCATCGCGGTTTGATCGTAGAAGCCGGCCCGGCTGGCCGGTTGCTTGTGAACCCCGAGCATCCCTATACGCGACTCTTGCTGAACTCGGTGCCGCGAGTGGAAATGGGCTGGCTGGAGAGAGCATACGCGAAGGTGCAGCTTGACCAGAGCGCGTTGTCAGACGCGATGGAAGCCTTCCGCACGGCTTAGCGTTAAGTGCTCCGTTCCGAAAATTCGAGCGCGTCAGATGGCCTTATACCTAGTTCGAGCTTTCGTCGTCCAGTACGTTGGCCCGCCAAGGGAGCAACTGGACCCTGCGGAAGTTGCCTCAATCTGAAGAGTTGAACCGTTCGGGCAGGTCAAGGTCGTGAGCGGCGAAACGGCCGTTCACGGGAAAGCGCCGCTCCACCTTGCCGTTGAGTGATTTTGACGGCCCATGAATCGTTTTCGCTGGGTGTGACCCCTCATTTCTGGTTTTCTTTCCAGCATCGGAATCAATGGCAACTGTCACAAGCACTCTGGTTGATGATCCGCTGGAGTTGGTTTTTGTGGAACATGGGGTGGTTATGCGCACCGGTGGGCAAGTACTTGTCGAAGCCTTGAAGATTAATGGCGCCGAAGTGATCTTCGGCGTACCGGGAGAGAGCTATCTTGCAGCACTCGATGCCATTCGAGATTGTGGTAACGCTCTGCGTTATATCACGATGAGGCAGGAAGGCGGCGCGAGTTTCGCGGCCGCCGCATATGGCGATCTGACCGGGCGACCAGGAATCTGTTTCGTGACGCGTGGACCCGGCGTGACTTCGGCCACCATCGGATTGCATACGGCCATGCAGGGATCGACACCGATGATTCTTCTGATTGGCCAGATCAGTCGCCCTTACCGCGACCGTGAAGTCTTTCAGGAGATCGACTATCGCCGCTTTCTGAGCCAGACTGTTAAATGGGTCGCAGAAGTCGACGACGCTTCGCGTTTGCCCGAATATGTCAACCGGGCTTTCAAGGTAGCAGTCTCGGGCCGACCCGGTCCTGTTGCTCTCGCCCTACCCGAAGACATGCTGTTTTCGCTGACTGACACGCCCGACCTGGCCGCAGTTCGTGCAACGCCAGCGGTCCCTTCATCCGCGGATATCGCCGGAGTGGCCCAGATGCTACAGCAGGCAAAACGTCCGCTTTTGCTCTTGGGCGGCGCTATGTGGACGCCCGAGGGGCATGCAGCCGTCATTCGCTTTGTCGAGACGCACGACCTACCAGTCGCTGTCGGGTTCCGTCGCCAAGGCTTGTTTCCGCACGATCATCCGAATTTCGTAGGGAGTGTCGGCTTCGGAGGCATACCGGAGCCAAACCAATATGCTCGTGATGCCGATTTGATCATCGCGCTAGGCTCTCGCCTGAACGATCCGACCACAATGAAACATACGGTTATTGCGGCTCCCAAGCCTGCTTGCCGACTTGTTCACATTCATCCGGGGACGGAAGAGCTGGGCCGGCTCTATCAAGCTGATCTGCCAATCCTGGCCGATCCAAATCTCGCCGCGATGGCACTTTCCGGATCGAGCGCCGACCGCCGCCACACAACGGCGACCGCCCAGGCGAAAGCCGGCTATGCCAGGGGGCTGGCTTTGCCGACACAGCCTGGCCCGGTTGACATGGCCGAGGTGATGCGAGTGCTAAATGAGCGTCTGCCACGCGACACCACAATGACCACGGGTGCGGGCAATGCCTCGGATTGGCCCAACATTCACTATTGCTACCGACAGTTTCTAGGAGCCGCTGCACCTATTAGCGGGGCTATGGGCATGGGTGTCCCTGCAGCGATTGCCGCTAAGTTCGTGCGTCCACACTCCCGTTCGGTCTACATCGGCGGCGACGGAGACTTTCTGATGAACGGGCAGGAGTTGGCCACGGCGATCCAATACCAGGTGGATCCGCTGTTCATAATAATCGACAACGGCAAATACGGCACAATTCGCGGAAATCAGGAAGTGCGCTACCCGGGACGCGTTTCAGGAACAACTCTGCGCAATCCCGATTTTGCCAAGGTTGCTGAGGGGTATGGCGCGCATGGCGAGCGGGTGGATGATACGGCTGAGTTCGAGCCAGCACTGGACCGTGCACTTTCTGCAGGCCGTGCGGCTGTAATCCATGTCTTGGTGGGGCCCAACAGCCTCGGCCCCAACCACACTCTTTCAGAGGATTGCGAGTAATGCTGTCAGAAACTATGCGTCGGGTCCCGGCATCACCCATCGGCGCGATGTTCGAGCGCGCGACCGAACTGCGTTCCCGTGGCAACAATTTAATCGACCTGTCATTAGGGGAGCCCGATTTTGATACGCCAGACCATATCCGAGCGGCCGGGATAGAAGCTATCAAAGCCGGAGTGACCCGGTACACTGCCGCAGACGGTACGGCTGCCTTGAAGGACGCGGTGCGGCGCAAATTCGCTCGCGACAATCAACTGACCTTTGAGCGGTCAGAGGTAGTGATTGCCGCTGGTGCGAAACCGTTGATCGCCAGCGCCATGCAGGTTATCCTGAATCCCGGTGACAAGGTTATCCTTTCGACGCCAGCATGGACGTCGCACGTGGGCATGGCCCAGGTGTGTGCAGCAACGCCGGTGTTCTTGGAAACGAGCGAATACGAAGCCTATCGCGTCGATGCGGCTCGGCTTGAAGCTGCAATCACTTCAGAAACCAAGTTGCTGTTGTTGTGCTCGCCCGGTAATCCGACTGGCGCCGTGGCTTCACCCGAGGAGCTGGGCGCGATCGCCGAGGTGCTGCGCCGTCATCCGCATGTCAACGTGATCTCCGACGATCTTTACGAACACATAGTTTTCTCACCGGCGACCTTCGCAACTCTAGCACAGGTAGCTCCGGATCTGGGGGACAGAGTACTGACCGTCAACGGACTGTCCAAGGCCTATGCCATGACCGGTTGGCGTATCGGTTATGCCGGCGGACCGGACTGGTGGACTTCCGGATTGCGTGCGTTGTTTTCACAGACAAGTGGTGGACCCTGTTCGATCAGCCAAGCCGCCGCCGTGGCCGCACTCGACGGGCCACAGGAATTTTTGGGTGAACGTTGCGAGGTATATCGCCGGCGCCGCGATCTCGCCCTGTCGGAGTTGTCGAAGGTGCCGGGACTTAAGGCACCGGCGCCGCAAGGTGCATTCTTTCTCTATGTCGATTGCGGGGCTTTTATCGGTAAAAGAGCACCAAATGGAGGCGTTATAGCGTCGTCTAGTGACCTCGCAGACCACCTCTTAGTTGCAGGGGTGGTCACGGTGCCTGGCGCCGCTTTTTACGCGGATCCTTTTCTACGGCTGTCAGTGGCAACCTCTGACGAGAATATCGTTGAAGGCATTCGCCGCATCGGGGTAGGTTGCCGACAACTGGGGTGGGATGGGCGGCATGACACAAAATCTGTCGGACTGCGTCGCGAGACCGCGCTTTGAAATCCAACCTCAGATCCAAGACGGCTAGGAGCAACTTGCATTCTCACTTCCGGCTCCTGCAACCCGCTTCGCGTGGGTTCCCAGACCTGTTGAGAAAATAGGTAACTTCGATCGGGTCACCTTTGGGCCGAACCGCCTTGCGAACTCAGCACGCCGCCTGAAGAAGCTTCTTAGCTGTTCCGTTTCCTGGCTTCTACTCGTCAGTCTCAAAGCCGTACTTCTTGGAAGAACACACTCCCACCTATCGCCGGTCCGGTGTGCTCCAATATGCCAATTCGAGGCCTAGTCCACGGGTTCTATTGACAGGAAAGGGTTTTCTGCTTTGGAAGCTGCGACCAACCAGGTACTGAATGTGCGCACATTGCGCACGCTCCAAGAGCGGGTGGGCGTCACTAGGAAGTATGTCATTCCCGTTGGCATAGGTTGCTGAAAAATTTGCACCAGAGCACCTCGCGCCAACGCGAGATCCACGAAAGGACGTCGCCCGATGGCAATCCCCATGTGCTGCTCGGCGGCCCGCAGCGCCGCGGACCGCGTGTCAACCTCGAGCCAGTGCCGCACGTCGCCGAGTGGAACATCGTTCTTCTCCATCCATATCCGCCACTCATCCGGCGCGGAAGCGCAATAAATAAGAGGTCGGGATAGCAAATCGGACGCCTGTGTAATCGGCCCCCGCCGAGTCAGGAACGCGCTCGAACAAACAGGGCTTATCGTTTCCTGAATAAGGGGGAAAGACTTCTCGGCACTGAAGGGTTCAACCCCATACTGAATGGCAAGATCGATGTCGCTGCCGGACAGGTCCACCTTCTCTGGGCTTGTCACCAGCGTCACAGAAATCTCAGGGTGCTGCTCAGCAAATCGCGCCAGCAGAGGTACCATCCAAAGATCCGCCAGAGACGGAAACAGATTTATTGAAATTCGGCCTGTCTTGCGCGCTACCGAAACCTCGAGCAACGCTGCTTCCAGCCGGTCAAGGATGTCTCGCAGCTCGGCCGCCAAATTTGATCCAGCCTTCGTAACTCTGAGCCGATTGTCCGACTTAATCAGTAGCTTGGTTCCGACGTGGCTCTCCAATGACTTGACCTGATGGCTGATCGCGCTGGCAGATATCCCGAGCTCGTCGCCCGCCGCCTGCAGGTTGCCGTGACGAGCTAGAGCCTCGAACGCGCGGATCGCGGCAAAGGGCGGAATCTTGCGTCCCATCAGCTTGTCTGTATTCCCTGCGCATGTCCTCGGGGCATCGACGGTTTCATCATATCAGCGGCCCGTTTCGTCTGGAAGATTCGTGGCAGATTTGGTGGTTGGCGCAAAGCGACAAATTGCGACGGCGAGGCGCTTGTCCTTGTTGAACCCAGCGTAATGCAAACGATCGCGCCCAAAACGAGGCACGCCTGGTGCGTTGTTGCAATGCTTCGGGAGAAGTCAGCCGATTAACCCTAGCACTTGCGCGTACGGCCCGCTAGTCGACAAGGCCTCACCGTTACGCGCAATGTGGCCGCTCGTGGATACGCGCTGTTTCGCAGGGATTGGTCTCACCCGCCGATCGAAGGCCCATCGCAGAAATATAAACAGCACCAAAATTCTATTCAATTGAACCTTTGCATGCGGAGGTCGATCAACCCTGTTGACCAGAGACACTGACAGAAGGACGCAGATCATGACAATTGAGAAAATTGCAGCCGAATATCCTGATACCGAGCTTTACATTGGGGGCGCTTGGCAATCTGGCGCAGGCCAGATGGAGGTTGTTGCCCCGGCGACCGGCGAAGTGATCGGACATTGTGCTGTTGCGGCTACACGTGATCTCGACAACGCAGTTGCTGCGGCTTTGAGGGGTTTTCGTATCTGGTCCGCGACGCCTGGGCATGACCGGGCTGTGGTATTACGGCGCGCGGCCGACGTTCTAGATGCCCGTGCTCGCTCTGTTGGTGGGCACATCTCCATCGAACAGGGCAAACCGCTTGAGGAAGCCGAGGCCGAGGTCCGCTTTTCGGCAGAGGTGCTTCGTTGGAATGCCGGCGAAGCGGAGCGCATATATGGTCGGGTGATCCCCTCGCGCCAGCCTGGGGAGCGCCTTATGGTCCTCCCGGAGCCAATCGGTCCGGTTCTCGCTTTGACACCATGGAATTTCCCAATTTATCAACCTGTTGCAAAAATTGCCCCAGCCCTTGCCGCCGGCTGTTCGGTCGTGGTGAAGCCCTCGGAAGAAACACCGGCAGGCGCTGCAGCGTTAACCAGGGCGTTACATGACGCCGGATTGCCCCCTGGCGCGCTAAACATGGTGTTTGGTAATCCCGAGGAGATCTCGAGTTACCTGATTTCCTCGCCAATCATCCGCAAAGTTTCTTTCACCGGTTCCGTTGCAGTCGGGCGTCTAATCGCCACTAAGGCTGGACAGGCATTGAAAAAGGCGACTCTGGAGCTTGGAGGGCATGCGCCGGTCATCGTTTGCCCAGATGCTGACCCGGAACAGACGGCCCGACTTTCCGCTGAACAGAAGTTTCGCAATGCAGGACAGGTTTGCGTATCGGCTAGTCGCTTCATCGTGCATCGGTCTATCCTCGCTCGATTCACGCAGGCTTTTGTGGAAGCCACCAAGGCGCGGACGATCGGACCGCTGATAAATGCGAGAAGGGTGGTGGCGGTTGAAGAGCTTGTCCGCGACGCTGTGAGATCTGGCGCCAACTTGGTTGCCGGCGCGGAGAAGGGAACGACACCTGGATATTATTTTCCGCCAGCGGTTCTGTCCAACGTTCCTCCCGGAGCTCGCATTATGCAGGAAGAGCCCTTCGGCCCGGTAGCGGCAATCTGCGCCTATGGCGATCTCGACCAGGCGCTCGAAATCGCCAATAGCTTGCCTTTTGGGCTTGCAGCCTACGCGTTTACCGATTCAAGCGACACGGCAGAGCGACTGATAAACGGCTTGGAAGCCGGCATTGTTCTAATCAACACCTTTGGAGCCGTTTATCCCGAGACGCCTTTTGGTGGTGTCAAGGATAGCGGCTTTGGAAGCGAGAATGGCATCGAGGGAGTAGAAGGCTATCTCCGGCCGAAATATGCAGCGCTAACGCGCGCCTCTCTCGCAACAAGCCTATAGTCGCGACAGAAGAACCCACCCGGCGGTCGCTGTCAGAGGTGTCGGCGACTAGTCGCCGGCCGTCTACCAGCTCGTGGCAACTGTCTCCTCGGATAGCCTTCCAAGCATTCAATCGCACCAGCTTTGGCCTTAGCGCAGAGGGATTGTGATAAGGATACAGCCAAGTGGGAGAATTAGGTCGCCGAAAGACGCCGATGACCTGGCTGCGCTCGCGCCAAAAAAGGGCACCGCACCAGCTAATTTTCTTTTTGCTCCAGCTACCGCTCGGCCACCGGAAGGCGAAGGCTCTTCAGAACATCACCGACGCCATTTCAGATACATTCAAACCTATTGTTTTTTTTTCAATTTCGGCAGCCGGGCGCGACGCGTAAGGGATAGCTGAAGGGCTAGATTGCCCGCCAGACGATGACGCGTAGACAGGAGCTTGAGCGGCCAATGCGTATCATTCCTACGGAAGATGAAGCCGCTGACCTGCGTGGACGGGTTCTCGACTTTTGTTACGAAGCGATCCCTAGGACGGTCCGGGGACTGGAGCGCCAGGGAACGATGAGCGACGGCGACTCGAGTGCCTTTTTCAAGGCTCTGGGCGCTGCTGGCTGGATTGGCCGTCATTGGCCCCGAGAATACGGTGGGCGCGATGCGACGCACCTCGAGACCGCCATCATAGACGAGGCGCTTGGTTACGCGCGGGCGCCGCTTTCGGCCTACCTCCTCTCCGTAAAGGTCTTCGGTAACTCGTTGCTGCTGTTCGGCACTGACGAGCAAAAAAGCAAATACCTCCCTTTGATCACCGCTGGCGACGCAATGTTCTGCCAAGGGTTTTCGGAACCGATGGCCGGTTCTGATTTTGGATCCTTGCGGACAACTGCTGTGCGAATGGGCGATGAATACATCGTCAATGGCCACAAAATTTGGACTTCCTCGGCCGAAGTCGCAACTCACATGTACTTGGCCGCGAGGACCGATCCAAAGGCCGTGAAGCACCGCGGTATCAGCCTCTTCGTGCTCGACATGAAGACGCCAGGGGTCACCGTCAACAGCTTCCCGACGCTGGGAGGCGGTGTGTTGAACGAGGTTTTCCTCAGCAACGTGAGGATGCCTGCGGAAAATTTGCTGGGCGAAGAGAACCGCGGCTTCCATCAGGCGATGCGCAGCTTGGACCTGGAGCGTTCCTGCATGGATAGGGTCGGGGCGGCGCGACTGTCTCTCGATCGACTGGTTGAATATGTCACTCAAGATCGAAGCGACGGAGCGAACGGACGTCTTTGCGATGTGAAGATGGTTCAGGAAAAAATAGGTGAACTCCGCACGAAGCTGCAGGTCGCACGCAGTTTCGGCTACATGATCGCGCGCAACGTCGATGCCGGCAAAGGCGTCAGCGCGGAGTTCTCCTTTGGAAAGCTCTATGTCGGCTTGCTTACTCAAGCCCTTGCCGATGCGACCGTCGACATCGTTGGCACTTTGGCACAGTTCGAGCATGGCTCGGATCTCGCGCTTCTCGATGGTTTGTTTCCAGCGGTTTTCCGCGCGTCCCCAGCACTTACGCTGGCAGGTGGCTCGAGTGAAATCCAGCGCGGCGTGATTGCGACCCGCGGCTTGGGGCTGCCGAAATGAACGGCTCCGGACCGCTCGCCGGCATTCGCGTTGTCGATTTCTCGGGGTACATCGCCGGCCCTTTCTGCACGCAGATGCTTGGCGACATGGGGGCAGACGTCATCAAAGTAGAGCCCCCGGCCGGAGAGCAATGGCGCGGACAAGATCCATTCGCGCCCGGGTTTAGTAAGAGTTTTGTCGCGCTGAACCGCAACAAGCGCTCCATCGTCCTAGATCTAAAGTCCGAAAACGGGCGTGGCGTAGCGAGGGCCCTGATCGCGTCGGCCGATGTAATGGTACACAACTATCGCCCTGGTGTGCCTGAACGATTGGGGATCGACTATAGCGCTATGCGCGAACTCAATCCGAAGTTGATCTATGCGTCGAATTCCGCCTACGGACAGAAAGGGCCTCGTGCGCATCAAGCCGGGTATGACTTGGTGATCCAAGCGGTTTCGGGGCTGATTGCTTCCAATCCGACCCCAGACGGCAGAGCGCCGCGTCGATACGCCGGCATTGCGTTGATCGATTTCACAGCCGGCCAAATGCTGGCCTTCGGCGTGCTTTCCGCGTTTATCCAAAGGCTCCGCACCGGCATCGGGCAGAAAGTCGAGAGCACGCTCATCGAAGCAGCCCTCAGCCTCCAGCGTCAGAAGCTGGTTTCCGTCGAAGCGTTGGATGGTCAATGCCCTCAACCGGCGAAAGGAACGGTTAGAGAACGCATGCGGACCGCGGCTAGCCACGCGAACGATCTCGTCGAGCGCGAACTCTATTACCGCACTTATGAAACAAGCGACGGGTACGTCACCATCGGCTGCTTGAATGTTCCCCAGAGGAAGCATTTCATGTCCATCGTAGGCTTGGATGATCCCTGGTTCGAGAACCCTGACGCCCTGCCACAAACAGATGATGAGGACAGGCGTCGGCGGGCATTGACGTCATACGCCGAGTCCGAATTCACCAAAAAATCCACAACCGATTGGGTCAAAGCTTTTGAGGATTGCGGCGTGCCATGCGCGCCCGTCCAGATGTCAGCCGACCTGATGTTTGACGAGCAGGTGGAGGCGGGAGGCTACTTCGTTGGCTTCACTATGCCTGAGTTCGGACGTGTCCGAACGATGGGCTCAGGCGTGTCCATCAATGGACGGCCCGAAGGCCACCGTCCTCCCCCCGAGTTAGGGCAGCATACCCAAGAAATTTTGGATGAACTAGCAGCACTTCCAGCTGCGGCGACATCGGCTGACGGAGATCGACGAACATGAATACAAACGTGGGCGCAGAACAGCAGGTCAATGCCGCTATCAGCGAATCTGATTTCGAGCTAATCCGCGAGGTCGCACAGGCCTTCGTCGCAAAGGAGATGACGACAAAGATCGTCCGACAAGCGGAAGCTGGAGACTGGACGGCTGCGAATAAAGTCTGGAAAGCCGTGGCGGAGTTGGGTTGGGTCGGCTTGATAGCTCCCGAAGCCTTTGGTGACGACGGGCTGCCTGTAGTTGCAATGATCGCCGAGGAGCTTGCGACAGCGGCCTTTCCCATGCCCTTCGCCGAAACCGCAGCTTTTGTAGTGCCCTTGTTGGCCAAGTTTAACCACGGGTCGCTCGACAATTTGATAAATTCGATCGTCTCGGGACTGCACCTTGTTGCGGTAGGGATGCCAGCCAGTGGATTGCCGAGGAGCGCGGAAGACTGTGCTCTACCAACGCTCCAGGACAATAGTGACGGCCGTCCCTGGGTCGCGGAGCATCTCGACAGGGCCAACGCTGTTCTGATCCCCGTCCAGGCGAAGGATGGGGTTGCAATAGCGCTGGTGGAGAGGCCCGCTTCCGGATGGGGCGGTGCTGCCAACCCAGACCTCACCAACAATGCGTACGTTACCTTGGACTGGGCCACGTTAGCCAAAGGCGAATCGACCATAATAGGCCAGGGCAATTGTTCGTGGACAGATATCGACGCGGCCCTGGATGTCCTACGAACGGTGGTTGCCGCTCAGGTCGTGGGGCTGTCTCGCGCAGCGTTAGAGCTGGCCGTAAGCTATGCAAAGGAACGTGAGGCATTCGGTGCGGCCATCGGCTCGTTTCAGGCCGTCCAGCAGCGTCTTGCTGATGCCTATATGGAAAACGTTGCTGCGCGCCTCTTGGTGACCAGTGCCGCAATAACACCTACTTCGGCTTTAGTGGCTATGGCTTCGATCCAGGCCTGCGAGAGCGGCCGTAAATGCACTTTCACCGCGCAACAGATTTGGGCTGGCATGGGTTACACGCTGGAAACGGATGTTCAGCTGTTCTTCCGCCGCGCCCGCGCTCGCCAGCTTCTGCTTGGATCACCTTGGCAGCAGCGCGAGACCGTGTGGGACAGGGCGGCCCAACAGAAATGGGCCATCTGAGATCGCTCGACAAATTCACGCGCCTGATCGGCGAATCACTCGGGCGCATCGGGGCACGACCATGTTCCAAACAAAATTGACCCACCTCTTGGGTATTCGGCACCCGATCATATGCGGGGGGATGTTTCGCATAGGACGCGCCCCCTTGGCCGCAGCGGTTTCGAATGCAGGTGGACTCGGGATTATAACCTCCGCGACGTTTCCAGATATCGAAACGTTCTCGGCGGAAGTGAGGATATTGCGCAAGCAGACGGATAGGCCGTTCGGGGTCAACATTAACTTGTTTCCCACTGCGCGCCAGTACTCGCCTGCCGATTTTTTGGAGGTTTGCATCAACGAAGGTGTGCCAGTGTTGGAAACATCCGGCCAAAATCCGGAACCTTACCTGGATAGAATCAAGAAGGCCGGCCTGAAGATCATTCACAAGGTTCCTGCCGCGCAATATGCATTGAAAGCGCAAAGCATTGGCTGCGATGCCGTCTCGATAGTGGGCAATGAAACCGGCGGCCACCCTGGTATGACAGATGTGAGCACACTGGTCATGCTGCGGCAAGCGGCTGCGCAGTTGGATATTCCGGTCATCGCCGGCGGTGGATTTGGCGACGGAGCAGGTCTTCTGGCGGCCTTAAGTCTCGGCGCCGACGGCATCCTCATGGGCACGCGTTTCTTGGCCACACGCGAAGCCGGCGCTCATCAAGCGGTCAAGGACTGGATGGTCGCCGCGAAGGCCGATGACACTCTAATCGTACAAAAGTCGATTGGGTCACCAATGCGCGTAGCCAAAAATGCGCTGGCCAAGCGGGTTGTGCAGATGGAAGCTGAAGGGGCAAGCTTGGATGAGTTGCTCCCCCTTATCTCCGGGAGCAGAAACCCCGCGGTTTACTTTGAAGGGAAGCTCGACGACGCGATCTGGTCCTGCGGACAGGTGGTCGGCCTTGTAAGTGACGTGCCCAGCTGCAGAGAATTGATCGACCGGATCATCGCGGAGGCCCATGCCGCCCTGGCTTCAGTCAACGCGAAATCGATCCAGACCGAAAGCTCCCGCTGTGGATGATTGCTAACGATCGACCGGTTCCTGGAAGCTCACGGCGGGGAGGCACCGTGTCGTGGACGTGACGGCCCAGGCCTTCTCAATAGGCCCTACGCAAGGTTGAACGAATGACGGAATCTAAAACCCCTCAGGTAGTGAGACTCGGGAAGCAAGACGGGGTTGGGATCATTGTCATCGACAATCCGCCAATCAATGCCGGGTCCCTGCAAGTACGCCTTGGGTTGCTGAAAGCCATTCAGGCAGTCGACTCCGATCCCAGTCTTTCGGGCGGCATACTGATAGGTGCCAGCAAAATGTTCATGGCTGGCTCCGACATTCGGGAATTCGGCGCCCAACTAGAAGACCCTCAGCTCCCTTCAGTAATTGCTGCGATCGAAAAGAGCGCGAAGCCATTTGTCGCCGCCATTGCAGGAGCCGCCTTGGGTGGCGGATACGAACTCGCCTTAGCCTGTGACGGCCGCATCGCAAGTGTCGAGGCCGTCGTTGGTCTCCCCGAAACCACCCTTGGCCTCATACCTGGAGCCGGCGGTACGCAACGTTTGCCCCGTCTGGTAGGGCGAGAAAAGGCCATCGAGTTCATCTGCGCAGGCAGTCGCTTAGGGGCTGAACAGGCCCTCAAGTTTGGCATGATCGACGCAGTCGCCCAAGGTGATCTGCTTACCGAAGCGCTAAAGCTCCTGTCGCGCTTTGGGTCCAACAAGCGCCGGGTGACCAGCATCGAGGTGCCGGACAGCGATCCAGTGGCACTGCAGAATGCCAAGACCGAGGCGCTAAAAGGGGGCCGCAATCGCCCGCATATCCATGCGGCCATCTCCGCAATCGACCATTGCGGGCGGCTTTCTGTGACAGAAGGGCTAGTCGCGGAGCGGGCGCAATTCCAGAAACTTAGGATGGGCCGAGAGGCCGCCGCGTTGCGCCATCTGTTCTTCGCAGAGCGCAGGGCTCTAAGGGTGCCGGAGCTGGCCGCTACGATGGCGAGGCCGATCCGAGTCGTCGCTGTAATCGGAGGCGGAACCATGGGTGCTGGGATTGCAGCGGCAATGCTCAGCTCCGGCAAGTCCGTATCGATCCTCGAGAATACAGCTGAGGCTGTGAAAGCAGCAAGAGATCGGGTGCGCAAGATTTTTCAGTGGCGACTTGATCGAGGCCGCCTGAGGGCCGAGGAGCTTGAACACCTTATGTGCCAGTTGGACGTCACAACGCTCAAGGACCCCATCGGCAAGGCGGATGCCGTTATCGAAGCAGTGTTCGAAGACGTTAGGGTCAAACGCCAGATCTTCGCGCTCCTAGGGGAGGTTGCAAGGCCTGATGCAATCCTTCTTACCAATACATCGTATCTTTCAGTCGCCGAAATTGCTGCCTCCTCCGGCCGTCCTCAAAGCGTCGCGGGAATGCATTTCTTCAGCCCGGCAGAGAAGATGCGATTGGTCGAGATTGTTAGACATTCTGAGACATCGCCAGAGGTGCTTGCCTCTGCCTATAGCCTTGCAATAGCCGCCGGCAAACTGCCTGTTCTTTCGAATGACTCTTTTGGCTTCATCGGTAACCGAATTTACGCATCGTACCGACGTCAATGCGAATACATGCTCGAAGAAGGGGCGCTCCCACAGCAAGTTGACAAAGCGCTCGAGGAATTCGGCTTTGCAATGGGGCCGTTTGCTGTGGCCGACATGTCGGGTTTGGACATTGCCTGGCGGATGCGACAGGCAACTGCGGCCGGCCGGGATCCCATGGCACGTTATGCAAGGATACCTGACCTACTATGTGAAATGGGGCGGTTTGGTCGCAAGACCGGCGCCGGATACTATCGGTACACCGAGGCGGCCGGGCCCGGTCAGGTCGACCAGGCGATTACCGACCTTGTCACAAGGACGTCGAGCGAGGCAGGACGTGTTCGACGCCTGTTCTCTCCGTCAGAAATAGTCGCGCGCGCCTTGGCAGCTATGGCGAGCGAGGCGGCGTTGGTAATTTCCGAGGGGGTCACAAATTCACGTTCAGACGTCGACCTAGTGCTGACAAACGGCTACGGCTTCCCAAAGCACGAGGGTGGCATAGTGTTCTGGGCAAGAAACCAACCTAAAGCCGAGTTAGAAGCTGCCTTCAGCCGCCTTATCGAAACTCAGGGACCCCATTATCAGGTGGGTCCGATTTCTGCCTTGTCACACGAAGACGATCGAAAATCTCATTGAGCCGGTCGGTGTGACGTAACGCAACTTGCCCGCACCAAGACAGCCGTTCGACCCAACGGAGAGAGAGAAAGCAGCCTAGCATGGCCGAGGCCTATATCTGCGACTACATCCGCACGCCGATTGGCCGCTTCGGCGGTTCCCTGTCATCGGTCCGCGCCGACGATCTCGGCGCGATACCCCTGAGGGCGCTGGTCGAACGCAACCCCGGCATCGACTGGCAGGCGGTCGACGACGTCGTCTTTGGTTGCGCCAACCAGGCGGGCGAGGACAACCGCAACGTGGTGCGCATGGCGCTGCTGCTGGCCGGCCTGCCCAAGGAAATCCCGGGCTCGACCGTCAATCGCCTGTGCGGCTCGGGCATGGATGCGCTAACCATCGCCGCGCGCGCCATCAAGGCCGGCGAGGCGGAACTGATGATTGCCGGCGGCGTCGAGTCCATGAGCCGCGCTCCCTTTGTCATGCCCAAGGCAGACACGGCGTTTTCGCGCAATGCCGAGATTTACGACACCACCATCGGGTGGCGCTTCGTCAACCCGCTGATGAAGAAGCAATATGGCGTCGATTCGATGCCCGAGACCGGTGAGAACGTCGCCGAGGACTTTTCCGTGTCGCGCGCGGACCAGGACGCCTTTGCCGTGCGCAGCCAGGACAAGGCGGTCGCGGCACAAGCCAATGGACGATTGGCCAAGGAAATCACCCCAGTGACGATCCCGCAGCGCAAGGGCGATGCGGTTGTTGTCAGCAAAGATGAACATCCCCGCGCCGGCACCACAGTCGAGGCGCTGGCCAAACTGCCGACGCCGTTCCGCCAGGGCGGCACGGTGACCGCCGGCAATGCCTCCGGCGTCAATGACGGCGCGGCGGCGCTGATCGTTGCTTCCGAAGCAGCGGTGAAAAAATACGGCCTAACGCCGATCGCCCGCATCCTCGGCGGTGCTGCCGCCGGTGTTGCGCCGCGCATCATGGGCATCGGCCCAGCGCCCGCGACGCAAAAACTGTGCGCGCGGCTTGGCCTGACGCCAAAACAGTTCGATGTCATCGAGCTCAACGAAGCCTTTGCCTCCCAAGGCATCGCCGTGCTCCGCGCCCTTGCCATTGGCGAGGATGCGGAGCACGTCAACCCGAATGGCGGCGCCATCGCACTAGGCCATCCGCTCGGCATGTCGGGCGCGCGCATCACCGGTACGGCGGCGCTGGAGTTACGCGAATGCGGCGGCCGTTATGCTTTGGCAACGATGTGCACCGGCGTCGGCCAGGGCGTCGCGATCGCGCTCGAGCGGGTCTGACGGTCGCTTCCGCCACAGTCCGGGTAAAGTGAGACAACGCCTTCATTCGTTTCGTATTGGAAGTAAAAAGCGCCACATCAACTCTCCGGCGCATGCTCTAACCTGTCATGTCGTGTTAAAGCGATGGAGAGATTCTACCCACGACCAGCATGTTGAGAAATGCGACAGTAGTGCGGGTGCAACTGCCCGTGAGCGCCCAATTTGGCATCACGTGGTCCAATTGTGGCGCTGACCACGACTGGCTACCAGAGCGCCCTTCTCCCAACGGCCGACAAATTCAACGGCTCCATTGTCTACAACGAGGCGAGCCGGCGGCAGGAACGCCGTCTGGTAGGCTGAGGGTCGCGATCCTAAGCGACTTGTTCGATGGTATGTGTAATGGCGGTGGCGCTGGCAGAAGGCTCGCACATTCGTTGCGGTATTGCCCGTCAGGTTATAACCCTCCCGAACAGCAACGTCTGTGAGGTGACGCCTCCTTCGGTCAGCTTGTACTGCGAATCTGCAAAGGCGCCGAAGTTTCGATGAACGGCCTCGGTGTTCGCGACAAGCATTCTCATCATGTCTTCCGGAACACCGACGTGTATCGCCAAGACGTATTGTCAAACGGGCGCCTCTGCCAGTCTCCATAACGCTCAAGAAGCTCAAGTCCGCTGATCTTTGCGAGCAAGTCGAGCTCGGTCGGATAGACATATCTGATCTTCAGCGGCAACGTCCGGCTTCCGGCCGGCGTGATCCAAAGGTCTTGAGAAATAAAAAGCTGTTGGTTCCGATCATGTTTGGTAAAACGCACTATCGCACTTCGCTCGTCTATATGCATAACGGTGGTTCTTTGGTCGGTGCGGATGCCGTCATCTGATATATTAGAAGTGTAAGGGTAATTTAAATGAACAACAAAGCGCCCGCGCGGCTTTAGAGACTTCACGACAGACTCGAAGCAGCCAAGTTGTTGCTCGACAGTCGCCAAAAGTGAGAAAGTGTTGCTAATGCAGTACACGAGATCGTATTGGGTGCCTAGGTCGAATTCTGCCATGTCGCCAAGGTGTGTCGTGACCGCATCGCCACTGCTCTTTGCGCGAAGCGCGGCAAGCATCCTCTCCGAGTTATCGAGACCGTGAACGGAAGCTCCTGTCTCAGAAAGGGGCAAGGCGATGTGGCCGTTTCCAACGCCCAATTCGAGTGCGGTTCCGTTCTTTGCGAAGGGTGCGAGAAAACTGACTGCCCGTGCATTCTCGACGGACACATTGAGCGCTTCCGTATATTCATCATAGATATCGCTCCAGATTTCGCCATGGGCGGTATAAGCATCCTTTATTTGCATGTGATCTTTCATGACGTTTTTCTCACTTACTTGTCCAACCAAATATGTTGAAATGGGTAGCTCCGGGGCTTGCCAGCTAGAGTTGCACTTCTGGTTTGCGCTACCTCAGATCATTCTGCTTCGCACTCGCGGGAACGGGCCTTCATTTGCCGGCACAAACTGCCCTCGTGAGTTATTCTCATCCAAGAAAATCTGCCTCGAGGCCGAACAAGATGGCGTTCCAAACGTGGAGAAGTGTCCGTGTTATTAAATTTCGCTCGATGTTTTCGGCGGAGGATTTCGATGTCTGTTGTTTCAAGAAACCGTTGGTAGCAAGAGCTTAACTCGAAGCGTGTGCGGAGAGGATCGCCGATCTTGAGCACGTCCTCGATTTCGAGGTCTTCCACCAAACCTTCCTTTGCCACGAGATGCTGAATCGTGTCTTGCGCCTTCGAGCTCGGGATCTGGCGGGTGGAGTCCGCTTTGGGGCGCAGCCAACGATGAGAATCGTCTGCCCGAGATCGACAAGGGCGACGAGCTCCTTTTTGATTGGCGGACTTGCCGACGCCCCCCTTCCCGTAGAATGCGATTTGACGCAGACCTGACACGTTGCTTCCTTCTTTCGTTCCATCCATCGGTTACCGGCGACATGAATACCGGTCGGCAGCTCCGCCACCACATAATGAAGGTCCCAAAACTCGTGCCAATTTGGTTGATCGAACCGAAGAAAATTGTGGCCGCTTTTCAGCTATTTAGTCTGAGTCAAAACGAGATACTGGCGAAACAGCCTTTGTCGCGAATCCGACAAACGCGACGGACGCGTCGGATAGCGTTACTCGATGCCGCTCTTGACCCCGCTGGAGGGCGACCGCTCGCTTCGTTGCAGTTGCGCGCTCGCTAGCGGCTTGACCACGCGCCGAACTCGGCCGTGGAAATTGCGGCGAGCCGGCACATGACACCGCTCCAAACGCCTCACTTCCGAGTAGTTGGCGCGTAGCGCCTATGTCTTTGTGCGGCAATCGGGCATGGATCAGCTCAAGCACTTGCGCATTCCCGAGAAGCCGGAGACGCCGGTACCCTGACACCGAGCCCTCGCGCCTCGGCTGGAAGAGCATGATTGTCATCGACGACGATCTCGGGCCCAGGGGCGGCACGGCACCCAGACTTCGAACGCCTGTTGGCGGCGCCCCGGGCGCGAGCCATCGAGGCTTCACGCTAGGCCCGCAATGGGCGAGCGAACTCGAACGCCGATCCAATGGCTGCCTTACGGCGGTTGCCCGGCTCGAAGATCAGATTCATTGCTTGCGCAACACGCAGCCGCGCGCCGTGGCCACGACGAACGCATGCCACTTATGACACCTGCCCCGCGGAACCATCCCGCGCTTCCGTCAAAACAGGCAGGCGGATCTTGCGCCGCGCTGAGGATATCGTCGTGCACATGGTGCTGCATTGGCAGGGAGGGGATCACGCGCCATTTGAAGTGCTGAAGAACCGGTCAAAACCGCTACCATACCGATGCGGCGACCGAACAACTGGCGCCCGAAGTCGCCCGCCTTTTTTGCCGGACTGTACCATCGCCCTTGGTCTCAATCGGCCGGGAATGCTCGGCCAGAGGACAGACCTGGACCCAGCTGCGTGTGCACAATTTCTGCGGCGCGTATCAAATCCCGGTTTACCATGAGGGCGAACGTGTGAAGCGCCATGAGCTTGTCCTGCGCGAAGCAACAGGCCGCCTCGGGGTCAGCAACATGATTGTTGTTCGCCTGATCTGTCAGATACATTCGTATTTGATGTAATGGGCCGGTTTTATGAACGGACGTGAGTCTGATGCGATCCACGATATCAAGTCTACGACTGTCATACCGTAATGGTGGAGCATTTTTTCGAAAGAACCATTTTTTGACAGTCCGGGAATATAATTACATTCTAGAAACCAAATTACGGAATCGTGCGACACCCTAAAATCGAAACGAGCCATATTGCAGAGGTTGATAGAAGACGCAACAGAGTGTGTCACTGACTGTATTATGGACGAAATTTCATCGTCAGTATCGATTACTGCCCTCTTCGCCGCGCTTCTCGATTGCTTTTGATCACGTCCGAAAAACTGCATGTTTGTTTCAATCTTTACGACAGGTAGCGGTATTGCTCCTGATGAACCGACTAAGCAACCGCAGGTATACTCGTCTCCCGGAATGAACTCTTGTAATAGGGCCGCACTATCATAGGCAAAAATCGCATGAAGAAGGGCCTCAATCTCCTGCTCAGACTGCTCAGGGTCGCGAAAAAGCCTAGCAAATAGCGATGAACCAAGTGAGTTCGGTTTCACTACAATTGGCCGTTGGAGTGACTTTGCGGTCTTGATTGCGTCCGCAGCATTTCCAGGGTTTACTAGCGTTGCCGTTGGCACTTTCACGATTTCGCTTGGCAATATCGAGGAAACGAACGACGACATTGCGTACTTATTCATCGTCAACGATGCGACACGTGGGTCGCCGAACGTGCCTCTTAGGCATGAAAGCGCCGCAAGCGTCTGAACTCCTCCGTCTTCGCCAAACTGTCCGTGCAACAAGTTCACAATGTATTCATTACGAGATTTGATTGTATCAAAAGTCACGAGCAATGAGCGCCCAGAACGAGCGTTCGTATCATAAAGATATCCCTGAAGCTCAGAAATCGTGAAAGCTCTGTGAAATCGAATTGTTCGGACTAGGCCATCATTACGGCTAACATGATACAAATATCTTACAGAGAATGGTCGTTCGGCATCAGGAATAGCCAAGTAGGAGGAGATGATGTTGGTTAACGATGAGATAGACCCATCGTACTCCGTCGAAATTCCACCGAAGATGAATGAAACTTGAAGAGGCATTGTCGTTCCTTAGTCGTTGACGGATATTATAGTAGACTAAGTGGAAGCCGTTCTGTCGCTACCAGCCCGGGCGACCTGACTAAGCGCCAGAATCAGAAGAGTTACGCCGATATCAAGCCCTTGCGATCCTCCGAGTGAATAGCCGGATGTAGACTCCTGCGACTCTTGATGATTAGCCTCACCACCGCCGACATCTACGACCGTGCCGGGGCTCAGGCCATCCTGGACGGCATCCTCCAGCGTTGCTCCTGGGAGAAGCATCTGTTGGCCGCCACCGCCCATGACTGGCCGAAGCTCTTGGACAAAGCCGCCTATCCCGACTTCTTGGTCATGCGTCGATCCAACGACCAGAAGGAGTTCCAGATCCCGCGTTGCCGCGGGGTCGTGGTCGAGCGCACCTTCAGCTGGATGGCGCGCTGGCGACACCTCGTGCGTAATTATTAGGAGGGTATCGATGTTTCTCACGCCATGATCCTTGTCGCATGTGTAGAAACCTCATCCGGCGAAATATCCACCCCTGACTTTTCACAACAGACTTTTATCTGACAAAATTCCGTCATATTTCCTCTCTCGTTGTAGCCATAGTAAACACGACGAGCGATTCTGACCGTATTTTAAGCTGCGACGTTGAAGGAAAACCCACACGTTCGTGTTAGACCTCGTCAGATGTCGATTGTGCATTGAGTAAAATCCTGAAACGTTAGACATGGGTATGCCAGAACGACAGTCACTCTGTTTGGCTATCGCAGGGCCTACAAGAATTAGGGAACGTCAACATCAAGGCCTGCGGCTAAGCTCAAATCGGCGAAAGTTATAGCGTTATCCTATTCGCGAAGGGTCGGGAATGGTGTGATCGACCAATCAATTAAATCGACGGCGCGCTGAAGTATAGCCTCAGTCCGAGCGAGGCTGGGTGAAGTGGCGACGACACGGCCGATGGGGTCTCCGGCATCGCCTTTCCTGAGGATCGACGTTTTGGGTTCGATATACAATTTTACGTCGGCGACACCTGATACAGCAGCGGCCCGACTGTCGCCCTCGATCCAATCGAGGGTCCCATCACTATCGGGCACCAGGTTCCGCGAGGCCGCAGTGTGGGAATTCGTTCTGCACAGGTTCCACTGGTCGCCGATGACAAGCCTGACGTGCTCGGTGATGAGATCGATGCCGTAAGCCAGTTGGACCAGTTGAGGATCCGGCGCGCCAGCAAGACGTGGATTGACTTCTATGACGACTGGCCCACGCTTCGTCCACCTAAGTTCAATATTAGATGGCCCCCAGCCAAGGTCAAGAACGCGTAGACTGTTCAGCGAAACATCGGCGATACGGTCTTGCTCGTCGTCAGTCAGCAGGGCCGGGAAGGTCGTCTCGCGATAGACGAAATGCGGTGGGGGGCTAAAGTCAGCAGCGGCGATCCCAACGACCTCATCTCCCATTGTGTAGGCGCAGTAATAAGGGCCTTGTGCGAATTCTTCAACCAGTATCCTCGGTGCACATCGCCATATGTGCGTCCCGCCCAACAGATAGGTCGTATGTTCGGCTAAGTCCTCGGCATTGCGGCACAACCGGACACCACGGCTGCCGCTGCCGACGGCTGGCTTAACAATCACCGGCAGGCCGATTTCCGCGGCAGAGTTTTCTACGTCCGCCGCATCTGCCGCCGCACGATAGGCAGGTATTGGAACGCCGGCGTGCGCGAGGAGCTGACGTTGAACGAATTTGTCGCAACATCGTTCAATGGATGCGGGGTTCGGCCCCGGCAAATCGAAATGCCGGCAGATCTTGCCAACGGTCGCATAGACTGCCTCCAAGGCGCTCGTGACGCCAACAATCTCATAGGTGGCAGATAGGCGGGAACATTCGCCGATAAGCGCATCGAGATTAGTTGTATCGACACGGATTGCCTCAAGCCTTTCCGCCGCAAGATAGTCGTACTGAGTCGGATCAGCCGACAGCGTAATTGGATGAAGTCCAAGGCGCTGGGCCGCCTTCGCGTATAGGAGACCATTACCCCGCGGATGGCCTTCAAGCAAGATGAGCGCTTTTCTTGTCATTGGCACTTGGACTCCGACGTTGCCTGCCGTGCGGTGATCAGGATGAATCGGCATCAGCTTTTTAGTCGTGCTCGACTTCAGATTTTGCTGTGAACGTACCATTGCCAGCGATTTGTAGTCGCAAAGGTTTTGTAAATTTGTTTGAAGGTTTTGTTGCAGCGGCTGAACTAGTCTTGTTCCGTTTGACGTACGGCTTCTACATATTGGGGTGGAATCAGTCGCACGTCGTGGCTAGGACGAGCCAACTCCCGAGCCCAATGATGGGCGCTCGAGCAAGCTTCCGTCCCGACGAGACACGGAGAAAGCCGGGCAAAGAATACGATCAGCTCGCTGCGACTAAGCCGCCGCCGTAAGACGGCGTGTCCAGAAGCATCCACACCGTGGACTCAAAGACGAATCTGGCGATATCGATACCGAGGCTGACGACAGGCATGACGAGCTCCTTTTGGTGTCATGGGGTAGATGTTCCTCCATTTCCACACATCGGAAGGGAGCGCCCCATGCCATCAAACGGGCAGTGCAGCGGGCCAGATAAATGACTCTGGAAACGATCAGCCAGATGAGCGACGATCCCCTGATCAGCTTGTCAACTGTGGCGCACTGATCAGCCCGGCCCATGCCGGAGAGCACGGCGACCAATACCGCCAACTACACCACGCCGCGGGACGATCCCTCCTCGCACTCTGTATGCCTGAGACGTCGTCTTTCGCGACGTCAATTGGGTTACTGAAGCTTGACAAAACTGTGCCGTAACGAACGGAGGCAATTGGAAACGAAAAGCCAATTGATTGAATTAATACCCTTTTTAGTTGGCATGCCTCTTGCGATTTGAGCAGCGAGGTTGCTTCAGGAACGGAGCCGTTGGATGTCTTAGTGCCAAACAAGACGTCTCTTTACGGTCAATGGCAATGGAAAAGGTGATGCAGAAGACATGCTGGGCGAATGGGAAATTGCCAGGTGAAAGCGCGCGGGTCACCAGAGTTATCCGTTCAGTTCTATGGCGAACCACCTCAGCGGACTCTCGTGGAAGCCGGAAGCACAGCAATATCGGAGGTGAAACATACCGGCGCGCTCCAGAGAAATTCAAACGCTCGCAGGAATTCCTTTCATGTGATTTGAGCTCGATGGATTTGAGCGCTTTCACCCTCGGAACCGCAATCCGGCGCCATATCTCAAGTAAATGGCAATAATAATAAAATGAAATTGTGTGAACAAATAAACGGAGAGTTTAAGATGCCTGACGAATTCAGATTTGGCGATAACTGGGCTTCGATCTACGAAAAATTTACCAGCATACGAGGCAAAGTAAATGAAGCAGTCGAGACTGCCGCTCTCCTTGAGCAATATTCCAGCGGAGGCAGTGCTCTTGAACTTGGTATCGGCGACGGACGTGTGGGAGTGCCGTTGAGCGAGCGCGGTGTCAGGGTGGAAGGTATCGACAATTCAGAGAGCATGTTGAAACTTCTCTCCAAGCGCACCAATCTGATCAAGGCTTGGAAAGGAGACATTGCCAATTTCCGATCAGAGCGACGGTACAATCTCGTGTATTGCGTTTACAGCACGTTCAAGCTGCTCCTCACGCGCGAGGCACAAATAGCTTGCCTGCGATCTGCCGCGGAGGCACTGGATAATGAGGGGGTTTTGGTGATGGAATTGGGTGTGCCGGCCCTGGACGGTTTCGTTAACGGGCAGAAAACTACCACGCTATTCGTGGATCACGAGAATACAATTCTCAACTCAGATATCCACGATCCGCTCAACCAGACCTTGGTTTCAACCCTTCTTTGGTTCTCTGATACATCGGTGACACGTTCACCTCATCGCACCCGGTACGTTTATCACCAGGAACTCGATACGATGGCCGAATGTGTGGGACTGAAGCTAGCGGAACGTTGGGGAAATTGGACGAGAGGCACGTTCACTGAAGGATCCAAACGTCATATCTCAGTTTACCGTCGAAACGGGCCATAGTCCAGGCAATTTTCCGCAGCCGATTGCGGTGAGTAGTCTTCTATAATGGGCCGTTGCTCGTCAAGTCCCTTCGAGTGATCATCACGCCGCAAGGACCATGCTTCTGTCCGAGGTCAGGACCAAGACTGCCACCTCATGCCATCAGATCCATAGCCGGCAGGTCAATCTAAGACGCGCCAGCGCTGGTCAGCGCCCCCAACATCCTTAGCCGCCGTATCAATCCGGCCGAGCGCGCAAGCTCAGTCCTTTTTTCCGATGCCGCCGGCGGCCCTGGTGATTGGTCCGTGCGAGGATACTGTGATTGATCCCGATCACCGTGGCGGACGAACGCGCTTGACAAGATAGGGCCGGCCCGTTCAATTCGGAGCATTCACCAGGGGAGTCCCGGCAAGGGGCTGAGATACTGCTGGCTTTTGCGGCGCAGTGACCCGTTGAACCTGATCCAGTTCATACTGGCGTAGGGACGGTGCAAGCGCTTTGCGGGGAGTTCACGCCCGAAGTCCTGCTTCCAAGCAGGTAGATCAAAGCGTCTTTTCATCCTTCCGGCACAGAACTGGGTCTCCAATGCATGAGCAAAGGAGCCTCAAGATGAATGCCCTCACCCCCGCCGTGTCGACGGGACCATTGCCTGCCTCACGGAAAATCCACAAGTCCGGCGTCCTCCATCCGCACATAAAGGTGCCGATGCGCGAAATCTCCGTCCATCCGACGGCGGGTGAACCGCCCGTCACCGTCTATGATCCGTCCGGCCCCTGTACGGACCCGACTGTCGAAACCAGCATCGACACGGCGAAGCGCATGAGGTTGCCGCCGCCACGCTGGCCGAACTGCTTGCCGCGCTTGACTATGAGGGCGATTGGCTGGCAACGGCGGTCAACAGC
>NZ_JBEPMC010000023.1:0-28969 GCF_040545535.1 Mesorhizobium robiniae | reverse complement strand
CGTCGATCTCGACGCCCATGGCCGTTACTGTTTCTCCATCCTTGACGAGGCGGGGGAGGCTTTGGCCACCCCTGCCCTGCTCTCCGGCGCGTGACGCTCCTTGGCGCACGCGTGAGCGTTGTTCCCCATTCCGGCACCGGTTTTTGAGGGAGTGTCTTGAAGGCATCCGTCTATTTCGTCGAATAGGCACATGATGGACACGCAATTATCGTGGCGTCCCTTGAGAAGGTGGTCGACCACCACAACAACGACTTCGGTCGCTTCAAGCATCGGATCCGCAACGGGGTCACGCGCTATACTGAGAGCAGGACGGCGAATGTCCGGCTGCAAGATCGACCCGATCTAGAATGGCCTGGCCGATGTTGAACACGTCAGTGCAACGGTGTCTCAGAACCTCAAGCTTTTCCGCCTCACCCTTGACCAGCTTTCTCGAAAATCCGGGGCTAGCAAAGGGATGCTGGTGGAAATCGAGAAGGGAAGCGCCAACCCCAGCATCGCTACCCTTTGCAAAATGGCAGTAGCTCTAGGAGTTTCAGTCGCAGACTTCGTGGGCGTGGGCATTAAGTGTGTAAGCACTGATCGTGCACTCGCAAGACACGTCTGTATTATGGCGAGGCCCTGGCGGAGGCAATATCACGCTCCTTGTGGGAACTCACGGTCCAGACGAGGGGAGCTTAGGCGGTGGATTCTGTTCCCAGGCGAAACATTCGAATCCCCCGAGCATTCCGCGGGAACGCTCGAGCTGCTAAATGTGGAAACCGGCGAGCTAACTCTGAAATTGGCTGGGACCGAGCTGGTGGTTCAATCTGGATCTTCAGTTTTGGCACGCACGGAAGACAAGCATGCCTATATGAATCGGGGCACCCAAGAGCTTCGGTTCATCATGGTGGTCGCAGAACTGCGGCCACGCATCCCACATGTTTAGGCGCAATCCCCAAGCAAATCCGGGGTCCCCGGATACGATCCCTACCCGTTTTGGACTGGCTCATCGAGCCGGATTCGCCCGAACAGGCGTAAGCGCTTTTGTCCATGCACGTTGACGCGCCCGTTTGACCGGTTTTGCATGTCTGACGGTCGATTTTGATCAGGCAGCGGCTCCTCCTTTGGGGAAGTTGAAAGGCAGCAGATCGGTGATGTCGGCATCTGTTGCGTGCTGCGGCAGTTCGCTAAGGACGTGACGGAGATAGGCCAAGGGCCTGATGCCACAAGCTCGGCATGTCAGCATGAGGCTGTAAAGGACCGCACTGGCCCTGGCTCCGTTCACAGTGTCGCTGAACAGCCAAACTCTTTCGTCCAGTAGCAAAAATCCTGATGTCGCGTTCGAGGAGATTGTTGTCGATCGGCATCCTGCCGTCTTCGGTCTACCGCGTCAGGTACTCCACTGGTTCAGAGTGTAGGACACAGCATCGCCAAGCTTGGTATCCGGCAGGAGCTTCGGCGCGCTATGCGCTGTGTTTCTGGCGCAAACGGCGAATGCAATCGGCTTGTGTTTCGCCCTTGTCCGGCTTCTAGATGTTTGATCCCGGGCTTTGATGGGGCATCCTTATCTTCCGAATCAAAGGATGCGCTATGGGCCAAGTTCTGCATGGGAGCGCCACAACGACAGAGGCGATCCGTAGAGCGATACAGCATAGTCATGTCTGGACGGCGCCCGCTGATCAAGGATTTGTTTTCAGCGATGGGATGGTCGCGGGTGCGGTCATGTCTCCGGCCTGTTGCTGCGGTCTTGTGACCGCTGGCCCTGATGGTATCCGCTGATCCTTTGGCCTGATCAAGAGAGCGAGCTCGAAGCTCCGACTATGCTGCAGGCTTTCAGGATCTGTCCTCGTCTGTTCCCATCACGTCATTGTCACCCTCGATTCCGGCTCACGGCCTCAGCCGATGCTACTGTTACGCCGGCGTGCCGGCATAATGTGTTGCGTCGCGCATGACTGCGAAGGCGATACGGGCGAGTTTGTTTGCGGTCGCCACGGCGACAAGCTTGAATGGCTTGGTTTCCATCAGGCGATCCGCCCAGTTTCTCAACGCATCGCCGGAACGCTTGCGATGGAACAGAACGGCATGAGCGCCGACCACGAGCAGCTTGCGCAAATATCGATTCCCCATCTTGGAGACGCGTCCCAGCCGTACCCATCTCGCCGACTTCGTCGCCGCCTACAACTTCGCCCGCAGGCTCAAGACCCTCAAGGGTCTCACACCCTACGAGTTCATCTGCAAAGCGTGGGCGTCACAACCTGAACGCTTCAAAACCAATCCGCTCCCCCGCGCCTGGGCTTTCAATCCAATAGAGCTGCTCGAAGAACTCGAGCGCCTGTTCCGGCGGGCCTCCACCCTTCTTTCTTGCCTTGAGGGCATCGACGAAGCGACACCTGGAATGGGCCATGCATCCCAGATGCGTTGCCCCTTGCAGCGTGCGCCAGGCGGAATAGCCGTCGCTCATCACGATGCCGCGGTAATCGCCGAGAAAGGCCTGCGGGTGTATCTGGCCCCGGCCCGGCTGATAATCGAGCAGCACGATCGGCTCGTCACTGTCCTCGCCGCTCCGGCAAGCCTACATATATGACGTGCTGGCGGCTTCTCTGTCCGTTTCCTTCAGCACCTGGACCGTAGTCTCGTCACCATGGATGAGGGGCTGCGATCTGAGCCGCAGCTTCAGCGCGTCATAGATGCGGGAGAGCTGTTTTTCGCTCGAGCCCAGTGGCCCAGAGCGCCTCGGCTGACAGGAACGCCAGCGCGCTCGAATGCCTGCGCCAGGCGGTTGAGCGGTGTGCCGTCGACATACTTAGTTCGCCCTGAAAAACTCTTTGACCCCTTGCATTGCAGGGATTCCCATCGGGTTCGAAGTATTGGAGAATGCCGGAAACCACCTTTGATCCCGTCGTTACCCGGTGTTTTTGCAATTCTGCCAGCCCGTGCGTCGTCCGGTAAGAGTGATTTGTTTCGCGAGCGTCTCGATGCCATCATCAATGCGCGCCATCCGCTGGTCCCGGTTGTCGGCATTGATGGAGTGGTCGCGCTTTGACGAAGCGTTTGGCGGGTTTTATCGCCCGGTCGGCAGGCCGGCCAAGCCGACGCGGGTGATGGTCGGTCTGCATTACCTCAAGCACTCCGCAACCTTCCGACGAAGAAGGGGTGGAGCGTTGGGTGGAAAATCCTTATTGGCAATTTTTCTGCGGCTTCGAGTTCTTCCAGCACGAGCCGCCGATCGATGCCAGCACGATGACGCGCTGGCGCAAGCGGATCGGGCCCGAGGGGCCGAAGGCCAGCGTTGACGTCGCACTCGAGACGGGGACTGCGAAGCCCGGTTCGCTGGAGCGGATCACCGTCGATACGACGGTGCAGCCGAAGGCGATCGCCCACCCCACCGACAGCCGGCTCTACCTCAAGGCAATCCAGATCCTGGTGCGTCAGGCCAGGCGGGACGGCATCATGCTCAGCAGAGCCACATGCGGCTGGCTAAGGCAGCGGCGGTGCGGGCGGGTCGCTATGCGCATGCCCGGCAGTTCCGCCGGATGCGTCGCGAACTCAAGCGCCTTCGCACCTATCTCGGCCGGGTGTTCCGCGACGTCGGCCGCAAGATCGCCGGCAATGACGAACTTGCTCGGGCTCGTCGAGCGGCTCTTGGCGCAGAAGCCGAAGGACAGGAACAAGATCTACTCCCTGCACGCGCCCGAGGTGGTCTGCATCGCGAAGGGCAAAGCCCACAACCCTTACGAATTCGGCTGCAAGGTCGGGATCGCGGCAACTGTCAATACCGGGTGAACTTTCCTCAAAAGTGCCGAAGTAAAATTCCCCAATTATGCCGCCCCGGACGACACGGAGAATTGGGTATTTTTCGGCGGTCGCCCTCGGGGGCGTGAGGGTGGGGCGAAGGACGGTGGGCTGATCAATGCTTTCGAACGGACGTGTTCAGGCATCAATTCGGCATGTTGGCGCAACCTGTAACTTGATCCTTCGATCTGAACGACGACGGCATGATGCAGAAGCCTGTCGAGAAGCGCGGTGGCGACCACGGCGTCTCCAAAAACATCGCCCCACTCTGCAAAGCCGCGATTGGACGTCAGGATCATTGCCCCTTTCTCGTAGCGGGCGTTGACGAGCTGGAAGAACAGGTTGCCGCCGCCGGCGATGACCGGGAGATAACCGATCTCGTCGACGATCAGCAGACCTGGCCTGCAGAAGAAGCGGATGCGTTCTTGCAGCCGTCCCTCGCGCTCGGCCCTGGACAGCGCTGCAATGAGGTCGGCAAGCGTACAGAAGTAGACGCTCTTGCCTGCTTTGACAGCCTCGACGCCGAGCGCCACAGCGAGATGGCTTTTGCCGGTTCCCGGCGGCCCGAGGAAATGGACGGCCTCGTGCCTTTCGACGAAACCCAGTTGCGCGAGCGTGAAGATCCGATCGCGATCGAGGGAGGGCTGGAAAGTGAAATCGAAGCCGGCGAGCGTTTTGATGGTTGCCAGCCGACCCATCCGAATTGCACTATCCTGCCGGTGCGCTGTCCTTATCGCGCGATTCTCCCAGGCCTCCCCCGCGATGTATCTGCCGTCGTATAGACACCGTGCTGTCACAAGCACGCCCTAATCTTGCAGAGACCGCACCTCATCCTCAAAGGATCTAGCCACCGCACAGCTCTTGCGAGTGCTTGCGATGATGAATCCGTTGGGGCGCGTGACGCGAGCCAGTTCGCGCATGCGTCCTTTGGGCCGTGCCCGAGCGTGAAGACGCTGGGTCGACACGCTTCCGGACATGGCTAGAGACACGAGATTTCAGAGCTTTGCCCACCATGTCCTCTTCGGAGAGGTCGAACCCGTCGAGCAAATGGAAACCGAGGCGCTTCAACTGGACGCCCACGAGACCTGTTCGGCACCCAGCGTCCAGGATTGCGATGGCTGCTGGCCCATTGGCCAAATACGCTGCCTGCACGGCATCCGCCAGTTCCTCAACGACCGTCGGCCGCGGTGCACTCGCGGCCAACATCTAGGTCATGAGAAATCGCCCATCCGCGATAGCCAATGCTTTCGTGCGGGGGCTTGCTCCAAAGAGGTCCGTTGATCGAGGGTATTCGTGACAGCTCCTCCGTATAGGGTTAGATGCGATGCGGTACAGTCGTGATCGGCGGCCCAATGGCTGCGGCTGAATCCGCAGCGTTTTTCTCGATGAGCCGGATGCCAGCCGAACTTTAAGGCCCTATATCTCGCCGGTGCGCCGAAAGCGGCACGGATATCGGTTCCGGCATGTGAGGATCGGCGCCGCGCCCTGCCTAGGAGAGGTAGCCGGTGATGACGGCGCACACTTTTGCGGGACCGGCTCAGTTTCGTTTCCAAGCGGGCCGGCGCAATGCTGATGACCATAGGAAGGCGATGTCCCTGCTTCATGACGTGTCCTGGTATGGTGGGCGTCCGGTGACGCCGTCGAATGTTTCGATGATGATCATCTGGCCTTGACGGCAGGCGGGGCATTGCCTGAGCGAATTCCCTGTGACGTCCTCGTAGCGGTCGCGGTAGTCCTTTGCGCGGCGGCTGTCCGACGGCTCAGCAACCGGCATGCCGAGCAGGTCGCGACAGCAGGCGAGCTTTTGCGCGCGATAGCGATTGCCGAGGAATCGGTAGTAGCGAATGCGATGGAAGCCCCCGGGCAGGACGTGTAGCAGGAAGCGACGAATGAACTCGTCAGACGCGACGGTCATGACCTTCTGCCGACTGCCGTGCCGATAGTCCTTCCAGCGGAAGGCGACTTTGCCATCCTAGATGGCGACGAGGCGATTGTTGGAAATGACGACGCGGTGGGTATAGCGGCCGACGTAGTCGAGGAGCTGTTCGGGGCCGGCGAATGGCGGCTTGGCATAGATGACCCACTCGGCCTTTCGTAGCGGCGCCAAATAGCGCCGGAAGGCATTGCGCTCGCTCAAGGCCTGCAAGTCATAGAAGAACTTCAACTGGCCGTCGTCGAAGGCTTTCCCCAGGTGCTGCAGAAACAATCGTCGGAACCGGCGCGAGAGCACGCGAACCGGCAAGAAGAAGCCGGGCTTGCAGGCGGCGATCCACCGATGGCCGTCGGCAGAAAGGCCGCCGCCTGGGACGACGCAATGCAGATGCGGATCATGAAGCAGGTTCTGGCCCCAGGTGTGCAACACGGCGAACAAGCCGATCTCGGCGCCCAGGTGCTTGGGATCGGCGGCGATGATGCGCAGGGTCTCGGCGGTGGCGCGGAAGAGCAGGCCGTAGACGAGTGCCTTGTCCTGTTAGGCAATGGCGGCAATGGGCTCCGGCAGCGTGAAGACGACGTGAAAGTATTGCGTGTCGAGAAGCTCGGCGCGACGATCCTCCAGCCATTGCGTGCGGGCCAGCGATTGGCAGCGGGGCAATGCCTGTCGCGGCAGCTGTTGGGGGGATGTGCCGGTGGCCGCATTGATCGTATGCTTCGACGTGTCCGCCGAGCGCGGCGGTCCGGTTCAATCGCCGTCATGACGCGGCGCTGGGCGGTCGATAGCGACGCATCATGCTGTGCGCGATAGGCTTCGCCGTAGCAGCGAAGATATCCGCCACTTCCGGCCCCGAGCGGGCCATTGCCGCCGCTCAGAAGTATTGCGGCTTGGCAGGCGGCGGCACGGTGGGCGCCGGGCGCGGCAAGAGCTCGAAGGGGCTCGATGTGGCGCAGACTTTGTTGGTGGCAATCCGCAGGTAATGGGCGGTGGTCGCGAGGCTGCGGTGACCGAGCAGCAGTTGAATTGTCCGCACGTCGGCACCGGCCTCCAGCAGATGGACGGCGAAGGCGTGCTCAAACTGTGTGGCGTGACCGGTTTGGACAATCCGGAGAGGTTGGGCGCTTTCGCGCAGGCTTGTCCCACCGCACTCCTGGTAATCGGCGGGTCCGCACGATCGCCGGGGAAGAGCCATTCCTTCGGTCGCCGCATCTTCCAGTAATCGCGCAGAATCTCCAGCAGCTTGGGCGACAGCATCACATAGCGGTCCTTCTGACCTTTGCCCTGCTCGACGCGGATGACCATTCTCTGGCTGTCGATGTTCGTGGACTTCAGCTGCACCGCTTCCGAAATACGCAAGCCAGCCGCGTAGTAAGTGTCAGGATGGCGTGGTGTTTTACACTGAGGACGCAACCGAGGAACCGCTGAACTTCCTCGGGACTGAGGACGATCGGCAGCCTCTGCGGCTTCTTGGGAAGCGGCAGGACTTCTTCAGGCGCCCAGTCCCGATCGAGCGTCACAGTATAGAGAAAGCGCAGCGCCGCAATGGCGGTGTGAATCGAGCCGGGCGACAGCTTCTTCTCGTTGGCCAGATAGACCTGGAAGGTCCAAATATCCTCTCGCCCGAGTAGGTCCGGGGACTTACAAAAGTGGTGGGCGAACAGCGACACCTGTTGCAGATACGACAGCTGGTGTTGGGCGCGAAGTTGCGCACCTGCGTGTCCTCGCTCATGCGCTGGCGAAGTTGGGTCATGACAAACTCCCCCTTTGTCTGATGGAATGGGCTGCAAGCAGCCACTCCATGCTGACGCAGTCAGAGCTTGTTGTGGACACATGACCAGCGCGACAGACGACACGATCAACACCACGCCGGCGGAAAACACCCTCCTTGCCGCTCCGCAATCGCGGAGCGGGTTAGTCCAAATGTCAGGATGCCACCCAGGACATAAATGTCAGTCTGCAATTCCTGCCGCCTTACGATGAGGCTGCCTCAAAATCGTGCCAACTGGGTCAAAGAGAGTCCCAGAAATTCCCCATAATTTCACGCCTATGAGAGGGCGGCAAGAGGCTAGGCCGAACAGCCCCTGTCGCGGACTCGACAAACCCGACAGTAGATATCAGTTGTCTGCCGTCTTTCAGCCAGGGCCAACTGGATTGCTCCGGGGGAAGTGGGGTTTCACGGCTCATTCGATCGCGCTTCGCATTGGCAGATCATACCCTTTGTAAATACCAGCTCACCGTCGCCAAGCTGCCGATCGCCAAGGACATCGATGAGTTCGACTTCGACGGCACGCCGGTCAATGAGGTGCTGGTCCGGGGCCTTGCCAACGGCATCTTCGTCGCCGACCAGCGCAACGCCGTGCTCATCGGCGGCATCGGAACCG
Source organism: Mesorhizobium robiniae (assembly GCF_040545535.1). Taxonomy (NCBI): domain Bacteria; kingdom Pseudomonadati; phylum Pseudomonadota; class Alphaproteobacteria; order Hyphomicrobiales; family Phyllobacteriaceae; genus Mesorhizobium; species Mesorhizobium robiniae. Next base: position 20,884 of record NZ_JBEPMC010000023.1, on the reverse strand, counting down.
GCAAGTCGCATCTGGCAATCGCCATTGCCCGCGCCCTGATCCGCAACGGCTCACGTGGCCGCTTCTTCAACGTCGTCGATCTCGTCAACCGGCTCGAGACCGAGCACCGCGGCGGCAAGCAGGGCCGTATCGCCGACTACCTCACCCGGCTCGACTTCGTCGTGCTCGATGAACTCGGCTATCTGCCCTTTGCCCAGGCCGGCGGGCAATTGCTCTTCCACCAAAGGAAATGTTCGACCTCGGAATCGAGAACGAAGGCGACCGGCGTCCGTTTGCTGGTTGTACACGCTTTCCGGATGACGCGCTGGCTCCTGGTTTCGCTCGAAGCCTGCTTGCTTTGCAAGCTACCGTGGTCAACGAGGTTGTGCCGGAGCTTGGGATGGCGCTGGCCGACCTGCTCGATATGGAAGAGAGCTGGTTCCTACGCCATTTCAGCCCGCCGACGGTCCCGCAGCGCGTGATACGATATCCGTCTACTGGCGGCACGGCCGGAAAGCATACCGACAATGGCTTCTTCACGCTGCTACTGCAGGAGGAACTCCCCACGCGCTCCTTGCAGGTGTGGTTTCGCGGGGCTGGGTGCCGGTGCCGAGCTTGCCCGACAGTCTCGTTGTCAATCTGGGCGACATGCTTCAAGCCTTGAGCGACGACAGGTTCAAGAGTACGCCCCATCAGGTCGTGCACACTGGTACGACTGACCGAATTTCCCTTCCCTTCTTTATCTATCCCGACATCGACGCCCGCCTGACTTCCCGGCAAGGAAAGCAAACCTTCAACGTCGCGGACGTGATGTTACGCAACTTCGACTCGATCTGGGAAACTGGCAATGGTGCCGGACGCGCGCGGGAGTTGCAGTGAGTCGTTCGGGTTCTCGAAGCTTTCGCAAGCTATGGCCACGAGGCACCTTCGTGGTATCGCGCGCGGCTGCGCGGCGAATTAGCTGCTGGTAAAATGCTTCCAGCAGGCCACGCTTGCGAGTGGTGCCCTCATCATTTGCGGCCGTGGTCGTGATAATTGTTTCTCCAAACTGTCATGTCATTGACAATCGGCCCGCAGGTCGCGGATCGGCCTCGTCAGGCAGTGGAGCGCATGCTCGGGGTATGACTTCCGACATGCGCACGAGGTCGGCCGGGCATAGGGCATAGGGCATAGGATGGATGAGTGACTTCATCCGTGAGCACAAAGGCAATCGTGACGACCGCAAGAACACCGGCGACATTCATTTCATGATCAGGCGCTTACGGCGATCCTAGGGCGCCTGAGCGCCTGAGGCTCTCAATCCTGTCGTCGTTGTGGCCAAGCTCGGATAAGATGTCTGTGGTGTGCGCTCCGAGGGCTGGTACTGAGGTCAGTTCAGGCGACGGCGTCGCTGAAAAGCGCGGAGCTGCGGTGGCCTGCAAGACACCGTCGACTGTTCGGTAAACATCGCGTGCCACCATATGTGGATGCACAGCTGCCTCTGGCATGGATAAAACAGGCGCGAAGCATGTATCGGTGCCTTCAAGCAACTCGTTCCATTCCGCCCTGGTTTTGGTCTTAAACAGTGCGGCGAGCTCCTCACCGAGCGGTCCCCAAACGCTCGGGTTTTGTCTTTGATTTTCGGCGAAACGCCCATCATGATCGAGACCAAGGCGCCTGATAAGTTCCGTGTAAAACTGGGGTTCCATAGCCTGCAAAACGATCCACTCACCGTCTGAGCAGACGTAAGTACGGTCGAAATGCCTCCCGAGAGCCCCTGGCCGGGTGTTTGCGATAGACAGATCGTATTCGATGGGAAGAAACGATACCAAGAGGTTCAACAGGTGGGCCGAGCCATCGACCATAGCTGCATCGATCACCTGCCCAGTGCCATCTTTTCTAGCCCGCAGTATTCCAGCGAGAATGCCAACGGTTAGATAGAGAGCCCCTCCGGCTATGTCGCCTAGGATTGTGGGAGGTGCTTCAGGAGGCTGGCCAGGCTGGGTTGCAATCCATAGAGCGCCGGAAAGAGCAATGTAATTGGCGTCGTGTGCCGCAGCCTTCGACAAAGGACCATACTGTCCCCATCCGGTCATCCGGCCGTAAACTAGCGATGGCCGGCGGGCAAGGCAAACATCGGGTCCTATTCCGAGGCGTTCCATGACACCTGGGCGGTTGCCTTCGATCAAGACATCGGCACCGTCGATCAGGTCCAAGAACGTGTCCACCGCTCCCGGCTTCTTCATGTCCAGAACAATTGAGCGCTTGCCACGACTGCATATCGACCAAGGCCGCGGACCGCCCGCGTCTTCGGCCGGCCGCTCCACCGCAATCACATCAGCCCCCAAGTCGGCAAGCAGCATGCCGCAAAATGGTCCCGGCCCCATACCGACCATTTCGACGATCTTGACGCCGCTGAGTACTCCCATCGATCTCGTTTCCCTTTGCTGAAGTTTCGTAGGCACTGGCCAATAAGGCTCGAAAAGCTCGGCTACATCTGGTTACCTCTCGCCCGGAAGGCGAATTGAAGCCATTTGCGAATTGATTTCTTGCGCAACTTTTTGAGCTGCGTTGATCAACCCGTAAGCCCGGTCATTGCACTGCAACCCTTCTAAGGGCCGGCGCATGTAGACTTAAATGACCCCTCAGTTCGGCATGTTGAGTTCAAATGCCCAGGACGGGACTGTGGTGACAGCATCATCCCGACGGCGAGGTGCAATTCCTATGCCGGCTTAGCTGCACGACTGTACTCGCAGGCGTAATTGCTATCACTCATGCACCTCTCTCGCGCATGAGTTCCCGGCTGATGATGTGACGCTGGATCTCAGAGGTGCCTTCCCAGATCCGCTCAGCGCGTGCATCACGATAGATCCGCTCCAACGGAAGATCAGTCATCAAGCCCATGCCACCGCAGGTCTGGATTGCCTGATCCGCAACGCGCCCCAGCATTTCGGAGCACCATACCTTTGCCATGGCGCAGTCTTGAGCGACCGAAGGAAATTTCTGATCAACTCTCCATGCCGTGTTCATCAGGAGGAGGTCGCCAAGCCGGATATCGATTGCCATGTCAGCCAGCGGAAAACCTATCCCCTGGAACTTGCCGATCGGCTGGCCGAGTTGCCGGCGCTGGGCGGCGTAGTCGGCCGCAACTTCGAAGGCCCGCTCGGCGCGCGCCTGACACACGGCGGCGACGGAAAGGCGGCCCGCTCCAAGCCAGTCGTTAACGACCTTGAAACCCTCCCCCTCCTCGCCAACCATCTGCCAGCCGCCGACCCGGACATTGTCGAAATGCAGGATGTCATTGGAATGACCCCGGTGGCCCAACTGCTCGTAGCCCTTGGCGACTATCAGCCCTGGCGTATCCAGATCAACGAGGAAACAAGAGATTCTCTTCTTGATTCCAGTCGGCGTTTGATCTTCGCCGGTCACGGCAAAGAGGATCACAAACTGAGAATGCCGCGCATTTCCAATAAGGTGCTTGGTTCCATCGATAACCCAATCGGATCCCTCTTTGACGGCCCGTGTCTTCATTCCCCTCAGGTCCGATCCTGCATCACGTTCAGACATGGCTATGCATTCGCGCTTCTCGCCGCGCATGACGGGTTCCAGGAAATGAGCAACTTGCTCCCCTCCACATGCCGCCAGGATATTGTTGGGCCGACGCACACACTCTGCCAATGCAGTCGAAGCGCGCGACAGGCCCTTCTCCACAAGCGTCATCGACACACAGTCGAGCCCGCCGCCGCCGATACTTTCGGGCATATTGCAGGCATGAAGGCCGATCTCCATACCCTTGCGGCGGATATCCAGGTCTAGCTCGTGTGGAAGCTCGCCCGTCCTTTCCAGCAACGCTTCGTGCGGGATCAATTCCCTCTCGCAAAACTCCCTGGCGGTGTCGTAGATGAGTTTTTGTCCCGCGGTAAGTTCAAAGTCCATCAGTCAGTTCTTTCTGCGTTTTTCTCGGTGACGTTATGCCTGCCCGGCTAATATGAAGGGAGAGTAAGAATGAAGGGCGCTGACGCTGATCTAAGTCTGTGTGGCAACCCATTGATGAGGGCTTCTAATCGGACAGATAGCCGTCTCAGTGCCCTTGTGACGATGCCAAGAAGCAACAGCCTCGAGGACTACCGTCCTTTCCACACAGGCTTTCGCTTTTCGGCGAAGGCCCGCAGGCCCTCACGCTCGTCCTCGGAATTGAACACCTTTTTAGCTATCGGCAGCTGTATCAACTGCTTCTCGTCCGCCTTGGTCGCCAGCAAGTTATGACGAACCTCGGGCAGGCCAAACTTGGCGTCGCGTGCTGCTACAATCATATCGCATGCCAAACATGTCTCAAAGCCGCCGGCAAGCGCGTAGCCTTCAACCGCCGCGATTAGTGGCTTTGACGGCGGACGTCCCATGATTCCAAAGTCCCCGCGCTCAAGTGCTGGAGGAGGTCCATTTCTTTCTGCCGCTTTCAAGTCCATGCCAGACGAGAAATTGCCCCCCGCGCCGGCAAGCACGCCTACAAACAGATCTTCCTCCCCATCAAGAAGATCCATCGCTGCCTGCATCGCCACGGTCGTGCCAATGTCGAATGCATTTCTGACTTGGGGCCGATTGATAGTGACGATCAAGATGTGGCCCCGGCGCTCAGTTAGAACTTGGCTGAAGTCCTCGCTCATTTAACTCTCCTGTATCCAATCATTGCGCGATCATAGATCTTATTGTTCTCTCACCCTTCGCTAGGACAAGGATCAATGCCGCTGACTACCAGGCAAGACGCATTACCGCATCGACGGCGGCCACGCCCTTCCCCTGGGGGCGCACGATCAGCGGATTGATTTCGGCTTCGACGAACCGCTCCCCGTTTGAGATGGCGAACTGGGCAAACTTTTGGATGACGTCGACCGCCGCATCGACATCGCCCTTCGCCCGGCCTCGCCAACCGTCAAGCAGCTGGAACAGTTTTAGACTGCGCAGGGCCTCGGCAATCGTTTTACGCGAGGCGGGCAACAGGATCGTGGCAGTGTCTCGCAGGAGCTCCGCCTCCGTGCCACCCATGGCGATGGTTAGGGCAAGACCTATCCCGTCTACCCTGCGTATGCCTACAAGGAACTCGCCGACACCATCCTTTACCATCTCTTCGACCAGGAAGTCCGAAACGGAAACCTTCGGGGACGTTTTCTTTAACCTCTCTGCCATGCTGCGAACGGCTTGCCACGCCTCATCGGGAGTGCCCAAACGCAGCACAACAGCACCCAACTCGCTTCTGCGTGCCAGTCCTGCGCCAAGCGCCTTCACCACCACTGGAAAGTCGAGTTCGTCCAGCCGACCGGTTTGATCTGGTGTCACCACGACACTGCGAGGCACCGCTATGCCAGATGCACCCAGTTCGGCTTTCGCAGATGCCTCGTCGAAAGCGATCTCTTCGGTCAGACCAGTCCGGTACCTTGGTACGAGAATTTCTTCGTCGGTCCTTTGAGAAAGGACATCCGCCAGTTCCGACGAGCGCACCGCATTTGACACGGCGCGGATCCCGTCCTCCATCCCCTGCAGCGGGACCAATCCGTCCGCTATCATCCTCTCTCGAACGCTTTTCGGTAACGCTTCCGGCAAAGTGTTGACAAAAGCAGCAGGCATCCGCCGCTCGCGTGCTGCTAGCGCGAATGCCTTGGTGGTGACGTTCCAGGTTTGTGGATCCCAGCCGCCCTCCGGTGGGAAGCACATCACACTCAGAGCCACGTCCCGATCATCCGACAAGTATGCCCGATAGATATTTAGATTGCCGTCGAAGCCCGCAGATTGCCCGGAAGAGATGTCGAGAGGATTGGCAGCATGAACAAAGGGCGGCAGATACTTCTCAAGCTGTGCTGCCGCCTCCGCCGAGGGCGGCTGCAGATCAAGTCCATTGAATTCGGCAATGTCGCCGCCAAGCACCGCGTAAGAGCCCGAACTTGTTGCAAATGCCGTACGACGTCCTTTCATCCTGGGAGCGTAAACCAGCATTTTCAGCGTCTCCAACGCCTCAGTCGGAGTGCGAACCTCGACAAATCCGAGTCGCTTAAACAGCGCGGACGTCACGATATCATCGCCCGCTCGTGAAGCGGTATGTGACTCGGTCGCTCGACGACCCGCGCTTGTTCGGCCGCCCTTGATAACGACCACTGGAATATCCTTGCGCGCCGCTTTGAGAGCTGCAGCGGAGAGGACGGCCGCGTCTTTAATGCCCTCTAAATAGAGATTCACCGCTCGAATGCGTTCATCATCCAGAACCACATCCATAATGTCGGCTACAGTTACCATCGCCTGATTGCCGAGCCCAATGGAGTAGGCCAGCGGCAGCGACCGGTCGGCACAGCCCAGGTCGGAGAGGTACGAGCCTCCATTGCTTATGAGGGCGACGCTGCCATTTTCGTCATGGACACCGAAATGATCCATCATGAAAACGGACCGATCAGCAAAGTTGGCAACGCCGGGACAATTCGGCCCAATAATCGGCATTTCACCGGCCGCGGCTACTAACTCGCGCTGCGACCTTTCTCCGCCACGCATTTCGGAGAAGCCAGAACTGTTGCAAATCGCACCTGCCACACCGATCCCCGATAGGTCACGTACAACGCCGACCACGTTTTCTCGCGGTACAGCCAGGAACGCGACGTCCGGTATCTCCGGAAGATCGCGCACGTTGGGCACACAGGGAATGCCCGCCACTTCATCGCGGCGAGGATTGACAATATAGATATTTCCGCGAAATCCGCGCGCACGACAATAGTCTATTGCGGGTACCGTCGACGCTCCACCGATAAATACCGCACTCTGCGGCACCAACATGCGTTTGAGACGTTCTCGCCTGGTCTCCCGTACGCTATTGTAATTCAAGACTAGACTCCCCTGATGGTGGCGACAGCACGGCACGCCAGCTCAAACTGCGAGGCACGAGCCTCCAAGCTCTCAGGGCGCCTCCGTGATACCGAAGGCTCCGATCGGCTGAGGAGCGTCAACAACATCTTCCGCTTTCCCACCTTCTCGCCGCGGCGTTAGCCGTCATGCCGATAAAACTCCATTGCGTTCCAATTCCTTCAGCAGAAAATAGAGATAAATCTCCTTATGTAAAGGTGAGCGATTGAAACTGGTCAATATTATGGCGGGCAAGGAGATAATATTCGCTTGGCTATAAATTTAACACTATAACACATTAAATTAATGCGTCATTTATATTAAATACATCCATATCTTAAAAGCTTAATATTCGTAACACAAACTACATAATTTGGCAGGTATCAAATGTTTATCCTCGAGCTTCAATGCAGTACCCGCCTAAGGATCCCGATTGTCGGATGCGCCTAGCTTGATGGAACCGTTGTTGGCCTGCTCAGCGCGGCAGACCTGCAATGTACAATCAGCCTCGTTAACCGCTGATCGGCGAGATATACAGCATTAGAACTCGGGCACCATCTGGCCGAGCGGTGGCCATGGAAGGGGCCAGGATTGGACTTGAATGGCTCCAAAAATGGCTGGTATTCGCAGAGGGAAGGTGCTTCGCCCAATGAGTGCTTGAACGTACCGCATAGGAGCATCGGCAAGCGACTTCACTTGGATGTTTGATCCCAGGCTGATCCAGGAGGCGATACCAGCGCGCTCAAACCAGGATCACAGGTTGGTCGAACTGGTGGCTTTGAACGTCGCAACCCTCCGAAATGGTTGAAGGATTCCTTGCCGCTCACGAGCAACAAAAATGTTGCAACACAACTCTGACTGATTGGCCCTTGTCCGCCGCGCCGGCCCAAGTCGTCCACCTATGAAGAGCGTAAGACCAAAGGACGGCGCGGGCGAGCCTTCGGCTGAAGGGCGCTTCTGCCGGCACGCCTCACCTGCGGCTGGTGCGATGACGAATATTGCAAACAATAAAAGTATATGCATTTCGCAAAATTATAACATAGTGATAGCAAATAGTTATAGCTAATTAATTTATATCGTAAAATTGTTAAGCGCAATTAAAATAACATTACAAAACTTTTGTCAACACGTCTTCCCGTCAGTGGTACACATAGTGTCGAAAGATTTAGCCTCGGGCCGAAGAAAGATCATCCCGATCGCGGATTGTCACTGGCTTATTTCGGAGAAAACGATGCGGGCGATGCCGTCTACACCAAGAATGCCGCGCTAGTCCTATGGATGGATCAGGTCGAGAGAGTGACATATGTTTCTGCTAGATACATCCCAGCCAAGCGACTTCCATTGGAGCCTTGCCGAGCGCTCCCGCACCCGTCGGCCGCCTCATCTTCGACGATCCATACGAATTCGGATGCGTCGTGGCTGTCAATGAGGCGAAGCACAAGCGTGTCGGCCTAATCATGAAACTTTCCGGAACCGCCTCCAAAAAGAGGCCTGTATTTCAAGCTGAATTGAAGTAGAGTAGTCTGAAAAAATGGAAAAAGTTTGCAATAAAAGCACGGCACTTCTGAGCATCGTGAAGAAATCACTTGACCCATCGTATCGCATAATTTGCTTTCCGCATGGCGGTGGTGGCGTCCAGTCGTTCCGTACCTGGTCTGGCTATCTCCCCGATGACGTTGAGCTTATTTGCCTGGATCTTCCCGGGCGCGGCAAACGGGCAGAGGAGGCTGCCATCCGCAGCATGGACGTACTGGTACCCATGGTCACTGAGGCGCTCCGCGGGTACAGCGACCGGCCTTTTGTTTTCTTCGGTCATAGCGTAGGTGCCCTCGTTGCTTACGAGATCGCCCGTTCCCTGGAGAAGGCCCGTCGGCCATCTCCCTTCCATGTTGTCGTGTCTGCTCACAAGTCGGCGGTTGTGCCGGCGGATGAGCCGCCAATGTATAGATACGTGGATGATAAGTTAACCGATGTGGTCCGGATCCTTGGCTTGGTCCCCAAGGAGACGCTGGCAAATGAGGAACTCCTGCATAACTTCATCTTGCCGCCGTTGCGGGCTGACTTCGAACTTGCGGAGACGTACGACCGGGACTTACCAACGCCTATCAACGCGACGATCACCGCAATGGGGGGAGTGCAAGACGAAACGATCAATGCCAATGACCTGGACGAATGGCGTCGGCTTACGACGTCGCGCTTCGCCCGGATTATGTTTGATGGTGATCACTTTTATACCCATTCCATGACGGCAGAAGTGGTATCTACCCTCCTACGTGAAGTTGGGGAGGTAAAGGCACAACTCCCAGTTTCCATTCGAATTGGCGAGGCCCTACCTTATCCCGAACTACCACTGCATGACCAGTTTCGCAAACAAGCGGCCCTCAAACCGGAGGCCCCTGCCGTCGTCTCAGAGATTGGGGTCTTGACGTACGGTGAGCTCGACGACCTGAGCGAGCTTCTATCCAGACACCTCCTCGGACATGGTCAGAGCCGAGGTTCCCGCGTGGGTATCCTAATGGATACTTCACCTGAATACGCCGTTGCGCTGTTCGGCATTCTTAAAACAGGGGCGGCTTACGTCGTGCTTGACAAAGCGCAGCCCATGGTCGCGCTACAGCGAATACTTGAGAAGGCATCTGTTGAAATCGTTGTCACCAACAACCGCTTCGCAGCTAACCTTCCGCCTGACTGGCCCGGTATTGTGCTGTCGCTCGATCAGGGTTGGGAAGTAAAAATAGGGACGCCCAGTCCGGCGACTCCCAAACCGGTAGATCTCGATGCGCCGGCCCAGATTGTATTTTCGTCCGGCACGACTGGTGAACCGAAAGGGGTCGTCTGCCCTCACCGTAGCGCTGTATCCTCTCACCAGTGGCGCTATTGCGCGCTGCCATACGCGCCGAATGAGCGTGAGGCGGTCAATCTCTTCTTGGTCTGGGAGATAATGCGGCCGATCCTCGCCGGGATTCCAGCCTATCTGATCCCTGACGAAACTATCTACGATCCGCACCAGCTGGTCGACTACCTGGAACGAAATCGAATTTCCAGAACATTCTTAACGCCTTCACTGCTTGATGTGCTTCTCAGCAGCGGTTCCTTGGATGTGCCCTCCCGCCTTCCGGATCTCCAAATGATCTATTTATCAGGGGAGGTGACAACAGCGGCGTTGCTTATACGTGTGAGGGATGCGCTGCCGCACGTCAGAATCATCAATTACTACGGCGCGGTGGAGGCACATGATGTCGCGCATATTGACTTGAGTGAGATTGATCCTGCGACAATACAAAAGGTCGTCCCGGTCGGTCCGCCTCAGCACAATGCCAGTGTCTATATCCTCGGGGAGCAACGCGACCCCGTACCACTGGGCTTTTTGGGCGACGTCTTTGTCGGCGGCGATGTCTTGGCTCATGGATATCTCGACAGCCCGGAGATGACACGCGAAAGGTTCTTTGCCGATCCATTCCGCGCTGATGGCAAGATGTTCCGCACTGGCGATCTTGGCCGCATGCTGTCCGGCGGCCAGTTGGAGATTATTGGGCGCTGCGCTTTCATGGTGAAGATCCGAGGATATAGCGTCGTCCCCGGGTCTATAGAAGCTGCTTTGCTTCGCTACTCCGGCGTCTGCTCTGCAGCCGTTGTGCCGGAGCTCGATCCGACTTCCGGTCAGTCTGATCGGCTGATCGCCTATGTAGTCTTGCGGAGTCAGTGGAAGGGGTGGCAGGCTTCTTTGCGGGCGCATCTGAAATCTGAGGTGCCGCACTACGCAATCCCGTCAGAGTTTGTTGCTCTGAGGGAATTACCCATTGCGGCCAACGGGAAACTTGATCGGTCGCGCCTCCGCAATGTCGCAGAAGCGGCCTGCACTCCAGCGACAGGTGCCGACGACGTCGAGGCGGCACTTCGCGCAGCCTGGTGCGACCTTCTCCAGGCCGAACCCGCTGATCCGACCGATAACTTTTTCGACTGCGGCGGACACTCCCTCCTGGCTGCCCGTCTCTGCACGCAGCTTCGTGGGAGTCTGAAGGTGGAGCTCCGGGTCGTGGAGGTCTTCCTCAACCCGACTTTTAACGAACTCGCGGCTCTTCTCCGCAAGCGCGGCGGCGAGCAGCGACGTCCCCCAAACCGGAAGCTCTCCAACACACCGAAAGTCTCGGCGGGCAGGGCTGATCTAAAGGCGTTCGACGGGCGACGCGGCCCCGGTATGGACATTGCGGTGATTGGTATGGCCGCGCGCTTCCCCGGCGCGGAGACGGTCGACGCACTCTGGGAAAACCTTTGCCAAGGGGTCTGCTCGATCGCCACGCTCTCCGCGCAGGAACTCAGGGCCCAGGGCATTCCGGAGGCTGTCCTGAAAAGCTCAGACTACGTGCGGGTGGGCGCCCACGTCAACGGTGTGGACCTTTTCGATCCGGATTTTTGGAGCCTTTCGAGTCATGAGGCAACTTTAATGGACCCACAGCATCGCCTGTTCCTCGAATGCTGCTGGAAGGCGCTCGAGTCGGCCGGATATGCGCCAACCCAGCATGAGGGACGGACCGGGGTATTTGCCGGTTCGTACCTCCCCCTCTACCTATTACACCATTTGAACGGAGGCGGCCTAGTCGATCCCGACAACGCTCCGCTCGCTTTGCTGACGGAACTCGGCAATGATAAGGACTATCTTGCCTCGCGCGTGTCCTACATGCTGAATCTCAACGGCCCGAGCATCGCGGTGCAAACCGCATGCTCAACAGGGCTCGTGGCAATCGGGGTGGCTGCTCAGTCACTCGCGGCCGGCCATTGCGACATGGCGCTGGCCGGCGCGGCGAGCATCATTTTTCCTCAAGCGGGCTACCAGTATGTCAAAGACTTCATCAATTCTTCGGACGGTGTGTGCCGAGTTTTCGATGCCGATTCCAGTGGCACGGTGATCGGAGATGGAGTGGGCGTCGTCGTTCTTAAGCGCCTCGAAGAGGCCCTCGCGGCGGGCGATCCAATTAAAGCAGTATTAAAAGGATGTGCCATTAACAACGATGGCCGCTCCAAAACGTCCTACTCAGCGCCTAGCGCGCGAGGCCAGACCGCTGTTGTGCGCCAAGCGCTCGCCTCCGCAGCACTCGGCGCTGAAGACGTGGAATACATCGAAACTCATGGGACTGGCACTAAGGTCGGCGACCCGATCGAGGTTCAGGCTCTTGCCGAGGCCTTCGCAGGGCAAGAGGAAACGGGAAACGCCTGTGCGCTGGGGTCAATTAAACCGAATATTGGCCATGCCAATGCCGCCGCCGGGGTCGCGAGCTTTATCAAAACAGTGCTCGCCCTTCAGCATGGGGTAATCCCCCCGACTATCAACATTAATCGACTGAATGCAGATTTGGGTCTGGAGAACACGCCCTTCTTCGTAAACGAGCAGCTTAGATCCTGGCCCCGTCCGCAGGGACGGCTGCGAACCGCCGGAGTCACCGGCCTCGGAATAGGCGGAACCAACTGCCATGTCGTGCTGCAGGAATGGGACAGCGACAACGCAAGGTCTTGGCCCGGATCGATCGCGCGGGGTTCCCATGCCTTGTGTCTATCCGCCAAGACGCCGTCAGCGCTAATCCGAGCTTGTCAGAACTTGGCTATATTCCTGCGGCGCAACCGGGATGTCGATCTCGGTAACGTTGCCCATACGCTCCGGATGGCACGATGCCATTTCGATTATCGAACCGTCATTGTGGCGCGCAACTTAGATATGGCCATCAAGAGGCTAGAGGAAGAAGCGGATCGAACGGCTAACCGAATTCTTTCCTCACCGTCGATTGCGTTCATGCTGCCGGGCGGCGGTGTCCAGCACGCGGGAATGTTCAAGGATCTGTTCGAACACGTTACTGACTTTCGCGAGCCGTTTTTGAAGTGTGCTGCCGCTACTCGCCCCATCCTGGGTTGTGAAGTGGAGGCATTGGTATTTGGGGAAACCGACGGTTACGCGAACGCATCGTTCGAAGAAATCAACGTCATGATCTTCTCCGTGCAATACGCCATGGCAAGTTTGCTGGAAGCGTGTGGCGTGCATCCCGATTACCTTGTCGGACACAGCATGAGCGAATACGTCGTGGCCACCCTAGCAGGCATTCTGAAATTGGACGACGCTATAGCCTTAATGGTTGCGCGCGGTCGCGCGATGGCGAATCTAGGTGTCGACGGCGCTATGCTTGCGGTCAGATGCAGCCCAGAGGAGGCTGAACGCATTCTCGAGGAGGACGCTTGGCGTGACCGGGCTGAAGCTGGGGAGATCAGTGTCGGAGTCGTCAACTCCAAATCCAGTGTCGTGTTTACCGGAAAGCGGGAACTGATTGAAAGACTTCATCAAGAGCTCGAAAAAGCAGAGGTTCCCAACCAGATCCTCAACACAGCTGGCATCCCCAGCCATTCTCCTTTGATGAAGCCGGCGGGTGAAACTATTGACGCACATGTCCGCGCGCTTGAGCGGCAAGCACCGAATTTGGCGATAGCTCTAAATTCAGGGGGATATCTGCACCGACCGAAAGTGCCCTTACCAGTGACCTACTGGAGTAGGCAAGCACGCGGATCGATCCGTTTTGACCGCGCTTTGTCGGCCATTGTGGCGGCCGGTGCAACTGCACTTATTGACCTTGGGCCGTCGTCGAATCTGGCGCGTTTCGCACATGAAGCGATCAATCCAGATGATGATGATGAGATCACAATTTCGGCAATTGTAGCAGCCGCACGAGACAAAAACGACCAAGAGTTCAACGACCGCCATGCCATTCTGGAATGTCTTGGGAAGCTATGGTCCTTGGGTGTAGAGGTGGATTGGAATCGAGCCAGTGATCAATTAGAACCCTTGGCATCCCGCCGGCGGATTTCCCTTCCGACATACTCGTTTGATCGCCACCGTTGCTGGCCGGATATCCAGTCTGCTGGTCCGCCGCTTCTGCCACACACGGACGAGCGTGAGCGGCGCAGGGGAGAGGCATTCACCTATGCCCAGACTTGGACAGAGCAATTGCTTCCCCGCACGCTGATCCGCAATTGCAATACAAAGACGCAGCGTTGGGTGGTACTCGCCGATCAGCCTTCCGGGAAACTGAAGTGCGTGGGCGACGCGCTGGCAAACAGCATCACGCAGCGATTGGAGGAGGCGAATCATGAGGTTGTTCGTGTTTGCCGACGAGTCAAATCATCGAACCCACCCATGAAAGCCGAGGGATCTATCATCACGATTGATCCTACCCGAGAAGGCCTGAAGGAGCTCTTCGAGGCCGAGATCGCCTCGGATCGTCCCGCTGACCGCGTTGTCTGCCTCTGGCACCTGAGCGGCTGCGCCGACCAGTCCCGGGATCCCGGTACAGTGGAGACTGATCTTTTGCGGAACTATGACGCTATACTCGATTTAGCGCGAGTTCTCGCTACCCTGACATTCCACACTCCGGTCGACGTCTGGATTGTCGGTGACCGGATGGCCCAAGTCGGTGACGAACCGGTTGATCCCGAAAAGGCTTGCATCTTCGGTCCCGCCATCGTGTTGCCCCAGGAGAACCCGACCGTCACTTGTCGTGTTGTCGACCTGAACATCGACGATCCGGGGATCAGCGATCGGCTGGTCGCTGAAATCGGGCGTGACGTGCCTGGTCCCAATGGGCTCGTCGCGCTACGCGGGAGCCGGCGGTGGGTGCCGCACTTCCCCGAGTTGGCGCTTGCCGCACAAGCTCCCGGAACGGAGATCCTGCGACGGAATGGCGTTTATGTGATAACAGGAGCTCTTGGGCGGATCGGTCTTTCCTTGACAGAACATCTCATAACTCTTGGGGCGACGGTCGTCGCTATAACCCGCCGTGCGGTGCCCGATGCTTTGGACTGGAAGTCCGCCAATGTCGAGGAGAATGGCTGGATGCGCCGATTGGCCTCGCTTGACGACGCAAGGGGCCGGGTGGTTCTTCGCGAGGCCGACGTGTCGGATTTCGACAGTCTGCTGGGTGCGCTCGATGCCGCGGTTCGAGAATTCGGACGGGTCGACGGTATTTTTCACGCCGCCGGACTGGGCCATTTGAAGTTCCTTTCAGAGATGAACGACACGACCTCTGCCGGTGAGTTCGCCACCAAAGTCGTGGGGACACGCAACCTTTACCGTGCGGTCCAGCGGATACACTCGGTATACGCGCAATCACCGGAGTTCGTGTTCCTTTTCTCGTCCCTTGCGTCCATCCTCGGCGGACCGGCGATGGCCGCTTATGCGGCGGCCAACAGGTTCATGGACGCTTTTGCGCGCCAAATGTTCGGCAAACCCGGTGTCCGGTGGATAAGTTCCAACTGGGATGACTGGGATTACTCCTACGACGAGGGGCAAGTGACTTCCGCTTACGCGTCGTCCAAAGCGAGGGATCTGGCACTGACTCCTGACGAAGGAATTGACATCATCGAGCGCATCTTGGCAAGCGTCGATAACAGCCAAGTGATCATAGCGACGCGGCCGTTGCCTCCTCGTATAAGGCAATGGAGCGAGCAAGGTCGGACAATTTCGAACTGCGGCCCGGACATAGACAACAAATCCTCGCCGAAAGAAGTCGGAAAGGTGAACGAGGACGCTCAAAGCGACGATCTGAAGGACGTCTTCCTCAGGGAAGTGAAATCGTTGTTGAAAGCCACGGAAGTAAGGTTCGAAGATAACTTCTTCGACCTTGGGGGAGATAGCCTTCTCGCCACAGCACTCCAACTTCGGTTAAAAAATAGCACCCGCTGGAGGCCGCCTCGACTGGATGAGATCTTTAAGGCAGAAAACTTTGGCGATCTCTACGAGCGAATCTGCCAGACATGACCGTCAGTCGCAATAGCCGCAGAAACGGCGGGAGCATCATGCCGTGCAATGCTATCTGTGACATCTGGCAAAGCGTGCGGACAGCTGCCCGCTGCACACCGACTGGACAATCCAGCAACGATCAACCCATCACGACCCGTTCGACTGCAAGGCCGACGGGGATTAGCCAGCTTCCCGGCACAGGCTGCACAGGCACATTCTGCTTCTCTCTTGGTTATTTCTCAATCACTCGGTCGCAGTTTGAAGACTACGGCCATCCCCATCTTCATTTCGGCGCGATTCCACAGCGTTGGTGCCTAGCGGTCGCGATCCTGATCTATGATGTCGGGCTGGCGTCAGAACGGGCCACATACTCCTGCCTTGGATCATCAATCGATCAAAATTGGGCAGATCACTGGGTCAACGGCGATGGTGTCTAGGCTGGGCCCTGTGGCGGCGAGCGCGGCCCCCCGCATGCGCGCCTCAGCCGTCAGGCACCTCATTGCTCTTTCTGCCCGTTCGCTTGGATTTCTTAGAGACGTGACCTTGCACGACACGGGATACGTCGATGCGGTTCTTGTGCATGGCCGGTTCGATTTCGAGAGCTACACCGAAGATCTGTTTCATAAGCTTGCCTTGGCCGTCCCTCCCAGCTTGTCCAAGGCACTACCGTTACGCCGTGCCGAATTTCTGGCCGGTCGCGCAATGGCGCACTCGGCCTTGCAGGCGCTGAGCCAACATACTACCGAGATTCCCATCGGTTCCGACCGCGCCCCAGTCTGGCCAAAAGGCTCTGTTGGTTCAATAACCCACGCACGGGGACATTGCGCCTGTTTCGCCAAAGGCGATCCAGGCTGGCAAGTCGGTGTCGACGTCGAGGCAATAGCCAGCGGCCATGCGCTGGAATCGATCCTGAGCATGACGGCTAACCAGTGTGAACGTGCCTTGATTGCACGACAGACGGCGATCCCTCCAGATCGATTGGCAACGCTGCTCTTTTCGGCAAAGGAAACACTCTTCAAAGGACTGTACCCGGTGGTGCGGCGCTTTTTTGGGTTCGACTGTGCTGAACTACGGACGACCCCTTCAGACGGATGCTTGCGGCTGCATCTAACACAAACCCTTTGCCGCGAGTTACCTGCGGGCGAATCCTATGACATCCGCTTCAATATCACCGCCGACCGGGTATTAACTTGGCTAGCCGTGCGTCGGGTACGAAGCAAGTGTGCTTAGCCGAAACGCATGTAAATATAGCGATCTCCCTTCTGCCTTATCTTTTCGAGGTAATCAGGTCCCCCGTGCGTGATTTTAGCTATGAACATCATAAAATCTGGGAGCCACCGCCACACCTGATATCCCTATTGGGGAGATGTCAAACCGGCATTTCTGCTAGCGATCGAGGCACAACGTCTTGCCTCCTGCTGAGTGGGTGCGGGCGAGCGCCAGCAGCTCCGGGCCAGAGACAGCCGATTCCAGCCGGCGGATCCTCAGCGCGGGCTTGTGCGGCGTCAGCGATACGCGTTTCAACGCCTTGCACTGCCCCAGACACAACCTCTCCACTTGCTGGAACATTGCCTCGCCCGGGGTCGTGCTGTTCCGCATCGAGCGGGCACAGGTCTGAACAGTCCCTTCTTGGAAGAAGGGGAAGTCCGCCCAACCGTCCGAGCCAAGTCGACGCAAAAGCGAGGGCGTCGCCGACCGGATCCGCTCATGAAGGTCACAGGCCAGTTGCGCGCGTGGTTCGACGAAGAGCCTTGGCGGACGAGCCGCGAATTACTGGTGTGTCTGCAGGCGGAGCAGCCGGGACAATATCTTGATCCGCCTCTGCGCACGCTGCAGCGGCGCTTGAAGATCTGGCGGAAGGAAAAGGCACACGCGATGGTGTTCGGCCCAATGCACGTGGAGCCGGCAATCGAGCTGATCGTGCATTGATCGAATCCCAGCCCAGGGGAACATTATGGTGAGGCAACGGAAAGATCGTTCGGGAGCATTCCAGGGTGAGGCAATACGTTCTCTCCCAGATCGACGCGCTATACGCCTCTGCGACTCGGCCGGCTGCGGCGTCTCCTGAGCATCGCAACCCTGCGAAATTCATCGAGACACTCCGTGCCAGACAGCCAGAATCAAAACACTGCAACAGATCCTTCAAACAAATTCACAGAAACTTTGTAACCCCACACCGCCAATAATAGTACCTTAAGCCAAAGTCTGAGGTCAGGCAAAGCTAAAAAGCTGATTCCGGCTTCGGCTTGGGCCGCCCCATCGCACTCAACCTCGGAGTTACCAGCCAATGGCAAGAAGAGCATTTATCCTGGTTGAAGGCCATCCAAGAGGTAATGGTCTGCGATACGTCCAAGCGGCCAAGCGTCTTGGTCTTCATGCAATTACCCTTTCGGCTGATCCAGCTCAGTACGACTATATTGCGGCGGAAAGAAGTGAGGCAATCCGTGTCGATACAGACGATCTCGATACGCTGATCCGCGAATGTTGCCAGCTACGTGCGGCGTATGACATTGCTGGCATCGCTGGCTTTGCGGGCGTCGACGAGTGGGTCTCTGCAACGGTTGGCAAGCTCTGCCGGCATTTCGATCTACCTGGACCGAACCCCGTATCCATCGAACGATGTTGTGACAAATTCGTTCAACGTCAGCTCCTCGCGGAGGGCGGCGTTCCAATGCCTGCTTATCGCTTGGCCGCGAATGCGACGGATGTAGAAAGCTCTGCCGCGGAGATGGGACTGCCGGTTATTGTTAAGCCAGCCGTCGGCAGCGGCAGCAGCGGTGTCCGTTTGTGCCGCAACGTCGATGAGTTGGCCGAACACACGACCTATCTATTGGGCGGGAAGCACATGTGGCGGTCATCGCCGAGGATACTGGTCGAAGAATTCGCACAGGGCCCATATTATCTCGCTCAGATAATGGGAAATGAGGTCATTGGGATTGAAGCCGGCGACCCGGGGCCGCTACCGCATTTTGTATTTTGTGCGAGCAGCTTTCCGGCCCAGCTGACTGATGAGGAACATGAGCGTATCGTCGATGTTTCTCTAAGCTGTTTGCGAGCTCTCGGCCTTGGGTGGGGGCCAACCTGCATTGAGTTCCGTTGGACAAAGCGTGGCCCAGTCGTCATTGAAGTGAATCCGCGTCTTGCTGGTACGCCCAGTCCTCAACTGGTTCAGCTGGCTTACGGTATCGATCTCATCGGTGAACACGTGAAGCTTGCCATCGGCGAGGAATGTAATTTGCGCAGACGGCATTCGCAGACTGCGAGCTCGCGGTTCCTACTGCCTGATCGCGATGGCATCCTCGATTGCATAGATGGTGACAGTCGGGCGGCTGGTGTACCAGGTGTTGCCGAAGTCAAATTCTATGTTGAACGCAAGACGCCGATCGTCAGGAACGGCGATTACCGAGACTGGCTCGGACATGTCATCGCCGCTTCGCCCAATCTTGCTCGGACCGAGGCGATACTTCAGCGTGCCGTCGACTTGATCGATTGGTCGATCACACCATTTTCGACGCTTGGCGAATAGGAACAAGCTGCAACCCCTCGTCTTCTCCGCAGCGTAGGTCGACGAGGATGCTTATCTTCGTTTGTGGGAACTTCCATCCTGTGGAGGACATTAAGGCGGCACTCGTGTGCAAGCGACAAGCGTTTTCTGGCCGATGTGTGTGACGCACTATCGGCGGGGGGCAGATTAGATCGTGCGCTCGGGGACGCAAGCAGATCCGAGTTCGCCAGGTTTGTGCGCGGACAGGCCCTACCCTAAATTCTCCATTGCCGGCAGAGTGATCGCGATATTTGACGGTGCTCAGCGCGACGGGGTGGGACGACAATTGCGCTACGCCATGTACACGCCTGCGCTACGCCATGTACACGCCGACTTCGACGTTCGTTGCCGACGCTGAGACGCGCGACCCGAGGCGAAGAGCGCGGTGGCGCGACCGGAGGAGCGGAAGTTCCTTGGCTTCAGCATCTCGAATGACGGGAGCGAGCGGCGCATCGCGCCAAAGGCTGTCGCCGAATTCAAGGCGCTGATCCGGGACATGACATGCCGGACACGGGACTCAGTCTGCCGCAGATGATCAAAGAGTTGAAGCCATACCTTATCGGTTGGGGCGGCTACTTCGGCTTCTGTCAGACGCCTCGAGTACTCACACATCTGGAAGCGTGGATCCGCCGGAGATCTACGCATGTATCTCTGGCGGCAGTGGGGGAACGGGCACAACCGCTTCAAGGAACCACGTCGTCATGGCGTACCAAAGTTCGGCTGCGGTTGCCGCCGGTTCACCGACGGGATTCTGGCGCATGTCAGGACACCCGGCGGTCCAACAAGCTCTGCGCAACCATTACTTCGAGTCTCACGGTCTCCCTCGACTTCATGTCTCTGCCCAAGCTTAATCCGATCGAACCGCCGTGGTACGGACCCGTATGCCCGGTGGTGTGGGATGGGCGGCGCCGCGAGGCGTCCCCCTATCCCGATCGAATCCCCAATCCTTAAATCGTAACCACGTCCTAGACCCAGTCTATTCCGGAGAGCGGGGTTGGGGTGCGTCTGGCGCCCAAGCCGAAGCGCTTCACTGTGCGCCAAGTCACCACCTTGCGTGCTGTCTAAGAACTGGTCGGTGGCGCTGTTCCTGAATTCGGTTTTGGGCTGCCGGATCGTGTCGCCATGTCGTCGCCACGCGCCGTCTTCACGGCGGTGAGAAACCTGGCCGTGATAGGGCAGCACCATCTGGCTCGGTGGCCCCGGCTAACCAACGTTATCTGGAGAGCGCGCACAATATGCTGCTCAAGATCAAATGCAAAATGCTCTATATCCAAGCTTTTTACGATATGTCCACTTTCACAAAGCTTTCGAAAAATAAACTTAACACAAAATATCTTTATGCGGCGCGAGGATTAGGGTAGGTTGGGGGTGCCCGTCTGCCGAAGACGACGTCTTAAACCCGGCAGCTTCTATCTTTGGTCCCCTCGACGGATCTGCGAACGCGGCCAAGAGGCATTTGCGGTCGAGTTCGGCCGGTTTGGGTTGAGGAAGATTATGGTTCAAGAGTGTACCTCCAACTCGCTATTTGCCTTCGAAAATCTCGAATCGAACGTGCGGTCGTATTCGCGATCCTTTCCTGTCGTGTTCAGGAAGGCCGCAGGAGCCATTCTCGGAGACGAGAATGGTTTCCACGGCGAAGGCCGAAGAGATGCTTCGTCTCGTCCGCATCGCGGACCCCGAGCGCCGCGTCAACAACTATCCTCACGAAATGTCGGGCGGGATGCGCC
>NZ_JBEPMC010000022.1:0-37892 GCF_040545535.1 Mesorhizobium robiniae | reverse complement strand
TCGACAACACGCTGTTCTACAAGGACGGCACCATGATGCTGCTCGGCGACGCCAAGAAGATGACCGAAGAAATCGTCAAGGCCATGGATCACTGAGCGGATATTGGCGCTGGCACTGGGCCATGAAGACCTCAACGACCATGTCGAATTGCGCCATGATCCGATGCTGGCGGTGCTGGCCGGCAAGCTCAAGGCGCGGCGTCACAAGAAATGCGCGGCCCTCGCCGGCAAGTCGGCGCTCAACCGGCTGGAACTGAGCCGGCCGCAGCCTTCGCGCTATCACAAGATCAGCCATGATGCGGCGGCGATCGAGGCGCTGTTCGTCGACTTGTTCCTTGGCGCGCTTGCGGCGCCGCCCGAAGAGATCGTGCTCGATCTGGACACCACCGACGATCCCCTGCACGGCAATCAGGAGGGGCGCTTCTTTCATGACTATTACGGCAACTACTACTACCTGCCGCTCTCCGGCTCCCTTGGTCAAGACCATAACTAAGTTTTTGAAAAATAACGACTTTTATGAAGGCCAGTTGGCGGAGAGAGCGGGATTCGAACCCGCGTTACGGTCTCCCGTAAACACACTTTCCAGGCGTGCGCCTTCAACCACTCGGCCACCTCTCCGTCTCAGCATTTCGCGCCGGCCGGTTTCGCCGCGCGGGTTGGGAGATGCGTCTCCCTTGGGGATTCCGGCCCGGAAACTCCGCGCCGTGGGTGCCGTCAACCAACCGATACCCTTCCCCGCACCTGAGCCGTCAAAGCAACAGGCGCGGGGCTCATCTAGTCGATCCGACGTCGAATGCCAAGTCATAACGGCACTCTATTCGCTTTGCCGGCCCAGTTGGTTTTACGATGCCGCCGGCGCGGGGCTTCGGTGCGGCGCCGGCTCCGCAGCAGAAGACCGGTGGCGTCTGTCCCCGGCCCATCCGGCGAACGTCGGGTCGAGCTTCAAATTCGCGTGTCGCAATTGCGAACCAGGCAAGCGCGCATTATCTCTCTGTTCGAAACAGATATTGGAAGTCGCTAGAGTTTTGGGGAGGAAGGGTCTGCATGCTTCGCTTTCTTTTCCGTCTCGCGGCAATGGTTGCGCTTTCGGTCTCCGTCATCATGGCGGTGCTCGACGCGACACGCTCGGTGGCGGCCTCCGCGGTGGTCATGACCCCGCTCAACACAAGCTGGCTGGCCGTCTCGCCGGATACACGAATCGCTTTTGAAAGCTTCGTGCGCGGCAAAGCCGGTCCGCTGTTGTGGGACGGCGTCATCGGCTGGGTGCTCAACCAGCCCGGCTTCGCAGTGTTCGCGCTGCTTGCCTTCATCTTCTACATGATCGGCTACAGGCGGCAGCGGCTGACCGGACGGTTCGCCCAGACCTGATGACTTTCCAGTGTCTCCAAACAAAGAGAAAGCCCCAAACAACGAGAAAGGGAGACCGCGCATGTTTTTTCTCAGCGACTTGCTGAACAAGAAACTCAATCTGCCGAAGCCTGCCGAGGCGCTGCCGGGTCGTGCGAAACCTATCGCGACGGCATCCGAACATTTTGTCTCGAAGCGGCCGCTCAAGGGACCCTATCCCGAGGGACTGGAGACGGCGATGTTCGGGCTGGGCTGCTTCTGGGGCGCCGAGCGCATGTTCTGGCAGGTCGAGGGCGTGTGGGTCACAGCCGTCGGCTATGCCGGTGGCGTCACCCCCAACCCGACCTACCAGGAAACCTGCACCGGTCTTACCGGCCATGCCGAAGTCGTGCTCGTCGTCTACGACCCCAAGATCGTGTCCTATGCGCAGCTTCTCAAGCTGTTCTGGGAAAGCCACGACCCGACGCAAGGCATGCGCCAGGGCAACGATGTCGGCACCACCTACCGTTCGACGATCTACACGTTCGGTGATGCGCAATACCAGGCGGCGATCGCCTCGCGCGATGCCTATGAGGCCTCGTTGCGCGGCGCCGGCCGCGGCAAGATCACCACCGAGATCGCGCCGGCGCCTGAATTCTATTTCGCCGAGGAAGACCACCAGCAATATCTGGCGAAGAATCCCTATGGTTATTGCAACCTGCAGGGCACCGGCGTCGCCTGCGCCATTCCGGCTGCTGTCTCGGCTTGAGGCCTTTGGCGAGACGATGATCCGTGGCGCCGGGATGCGGCGCCACGCTTTTCCAGAAGGTCAAAATTCCGCGTGAATTTTGTTTCGGGCCGTGCCAGATTGGCCCGAAGCGGGAGGAGGACACTCCTGTCTGATGTCGCATGCCTGCCGGAAAACCGGGCTGGCAGGCGGCGCGTAACGGAAAAAATAACCGACAGGGTGTGGATCACATGAAACGTATCGTTCTCGGCCTCCTGGCCGCAACTGCGATGGTTCTTCCGGCCTTCGCCGCGGATATTCAGCCCGCGCTTCTCTACGATCTCGGCGGCAAGTTCGACAAGTCGTTCAACGAAGCGTCCTATAATGGCGCCGAAAAGTTCAAGGCCGAAACTGGCATTGCCTATGTGGAATTCGAGGTCAGCAACGCGACCCAACGCGAGCAGGCGCTGCGCCGTTTCGCCGAGGATGGCCGCAATCCGATCGCCATGGCGGGCTTCTCCTGGGCGGATGCGCTGGAGAAGATCGCCGTCGAGTTTCCCGACACCAAATTCGCCATCATCGACATGGTCGTCGACAAGCCCAATGTCCGCTCTGTCGTCTACAAGGAGCAGGAAGGCTCCTACCTCGTCGGCGTGATGGCGGCAATGGCCTCGAAGTCGAAGAAGGTCGGCTTCATCGGCGGCATGGATATTCCGCTGATCCGCAGATTCGGCTGCGGCTATGTCGGCGGCGCCAAGGCAGCCGGCGCGACCGATGTCATCCAGAACATGACCGGCGACACGCCGGCAGCCTGGAACGATCCGGCCAAGGGCGGCGAGATCGCCAAGACGCAGATCGACCAAGGCGCCGACGTGATCTACGCGGCGGCAGGTGGAACCGGGGTTGGCGTGCTGCAGGCGGCGGCGGATGCCGGCAAGCTCGGCATCGGCGTCGATTCCAACCAGAACGGACTGCAGCCCGGCAAAGTGCTGACCTCCATGGTCAAGCGCGTCGACGTTGCCGTCTACAACACCTTCATGGACGCCAAGAACGACAAGTTCACCGGCGGCATCAACGACCTCGGCCTCAAGGAAGGCGGCGTCGACTACGCGATGGACGACAACAACAAGGCGCTTGTCGACGACGCGATGAAGGCGGCGGTCGAAAAGGCCAAGGCCGACATCATCGCCGGTACCGTCAAAGTGCACGACTATATGTCGGACAATGCCTGCCCGTATTGATCGACCGACGTCGCTGACATGATCGAAGCCGCCGGGTGAAAACCCGGCGGTTTTGCTTATCGGTAAGCTCACCAGTGCGGCGGCTTGGTCACCGGCACATCGGGCGCTGCCTGTTCCTCCAGCGCCAGGAAGCGATCGGTCAGCGCATCGAGTTTGCGCTGCATGCGCTCGATCACCTTCCATTGCTCGGCGATCTGGCCGGATAGCTCCTCGATGGTCTTCTCCTGCTCGGCGGCGCGGATTTCCAGCGTCGTCAGCCGGTCGGCGGGCATGATCATTTGAAAATCCTTGGACTTGCAAAGTGCGACATTAGAGCGACGTGCGTCCACTTGGACGCACAAAGTACGCTCTAAGACTCTTAAATCTTCGCATCGTGCTTTCCGAAAATCGAATCCGGTTTTCCGGTCGATGCTACAGCGAATGTGAAGGCTGCGGCCACGTTCGAAATTGACAAGCGCGCGGTGATTTGTCGAGAGTGAACGCTGCTCCGGCCGATTGGCACAGACGGGGTGTCATGCTAGGCGTTTTGACCAAGCGATAAAAAAATAAGAGTGGGACAGGGCTGCATGGCGCAAGCCGCAATCGAGCTGATCGGTATCAACAAGAGTTTTGGCGCCGTGCGCGCCAACCGCGACATCAATCTGGAGATCGTGCGCGGCACCATTCACGGCATTGTCGGCGAGAACGGCGCCGGCAAGTCGACGCTGATGTCGATCCTCTATGGCTTCTACCAGGCCGACAGCGGCGAGATCCGCGTCGGCGGCAAGCCGGCGTCGATCAAGTCGCCAAACGACGCCATAGCGCTCGGCATCGGCATGGTTCATCAGCATTTCATGCTGGTCGACAATTTCACAGTGCTGGAAAACGTCATTCTCGGTGCCGAAAGCGATGCCCTGCTGAAGAAGAGCATCGCCAAGGCGCGGTCGGAACTGGAACGGCTCGAGCGCGAATACGGGCTGGAGGTCGATCCCGATGCGATCATCGAGGAGTTGCCGGTCGGCCTGCAGCAGCGTGTCGAAATCCTCAAGGCGCTGTATCGCGGCGCCGAGATCCTGATCCTCGACGAGCCGACGGGCGTGCTAACGCCCGCAGAAGCCGACCATCTGTTTCGCATCCTCAAGCAGCTGAAGGAGCAGGGCAAAACGATCGTGCTGATCACCCACAAGCTGCGTGAGATCATGGCGATCACCGACACCGTGTCGGTCATGCGCCAGGGCACAATGGTGGCGACCAGGGAGACCAGGAAGACGACAGTCGAAGAGCTGGCCGAGCTGATGGTCGGGCGCCGCGTGCTGCTCAGGGTCGAGAAGGGCGAGGCGGAAGCCGGCGGTGTCAAACTCGCGGTGAAGAACCTGACGGTGAAGGATTCCCGCGGCGTCACCATGGTCGACGATATCTCTTTCGATGTGCGCGCCGGCGAGATCGTCGGCATAGCCGGCGTTGCCGGCAACGGGCAATCGGAAATGCTCGAGGCGATTTCCGGCATCAGGCGCGCCGTCTCGGGCTCCGTCATGCTCGACGGCAAGCCGATCGATCTCACCGGGGCCGCCGATCCCGGCGAACTGCGCGACCGTGGTCTCGCCCATGTGCCGGAGGACCGTCATCACGTCGGGCTGGTGCTGGCCTTCGAGGAGAACGAGAATTCGATCCTCGGCTATCACGACGATCCGCGCTACCTCCGGGGGCCGTTCCTCAACATCGACGCCATCCGCGACGACGCCAAGGACAAAATTACTAAATACGACATCCGCCCGGCGGACTGCCGGCTCAAGACCGCCAATTTCTCGGGCGGCAACCAGCAGAAGATCGTGCTGGCGCGGGAAATGGAACAGGATCCCGGCGTGCTGATCGTCGGCCAGCCGACGCGCGGCGTCGATGTCGGCGCCATAGAATTCATCCACAAACGGCTCATCGCCATGCGCGACCAGGGCAAGGCGGTGCTGGTGGTGTCGGTCGAGCTCGACGAGATCCGTTCGCTCTCCGACCGCATCCTGGTGATGTTTGCCGGCCGCATTGTCGGCGAGCGCGGCCCGGAGGCGACCGAGGGCGAGCTCGGCCTGCTGATGGCGGGTGTCGAGCGCCAGGAGGCGGCGGCATGAGCACGCCTTACGCCAAGCTGCCGGCCTGGGCCGATTACGGGCTGATCCCGGTGATCAATCTCGCCGTTGCCTTCGTCGTCGCCGGCTTCGTCGTGCTTCTGGTTGGAGAAAATCCGTTCCGCGCGGCCGCCGTCCTGGTCGAGGGAGCCTTCGGCCGAGGGCAAGGCATTGCGTTCACGCTTTTCTACGCCACCACCTTCATCTTCAGCGGGCTTTCGGTGGCGGTTGCGGCGCATTGCGGCCTGTTCAACATCGGTGGCGAGGGCCAGGGCTATATCGCCGGTCTCGGCATCGGCATCGTCTGCCTGGCCTTCGACAGCGTGCTGCCCTGGTGGCTCACCTTCCCGCTGGCGATCATCGCTTCCGCGGCAATGGGGGCGCTGTGGGCGCTGATCCCGGCCTATCTGCAAGCCAAGCGCGGCTCGCACATCGTCATCACCACCATCATGTTCAATTTCATCGCTGCCAGCGTCATGGTCTACGCACTGGTCGGGTTCTTGAAGCCGGCCAATTCGATGGCGCCGCAGACGCGTACCTTCCTCGACGGCGCGCAACTGCCGAAGCTCAACTGGGTCATCGAGCTGTTCGGCGCCAAGATACGCTCGGCGCCGTTCAACATCAGCTTCCTGCTGGCGCTGGCCATGGCCTTTCTGGTCTGGGTGCTGATCTGGCGCACCAGGCTCGGCTACGAGATGCGCACCTACGGCCACAGCTCGAAAGCGGCGCGCTATGCCGGCATTTCGGAGACCCGTATCATCATCATAGCCATGATGATTTCGGGTGCGCTGGCCGGCATGATGGCGCTCAACCCGACGATGGGCGACCAGCACAATGTCGCGCTCGAATTCGTTTCGGGCGCCGGTTTCGTCGGCATCGCCGTGGCGCTGATGGGGCGCCTGCACCCGGTCGGCATCGTGCTGGCGGCAATCCTGTTCGGCATGCTCTATCAGGGCGGCGCCGAGCTTGCCTTCGAGATGCCGGCGATCAGCCGCGACATGATCGTCATCATCCAGGGTCTGGTCATCCTGTTCGCCGGCGCGCTCGAGCACATGTTCCGGCCCTATGTCCAGGCGCTGTTCGCCTCGCTCAGCCCGAGATCTGTCGGCATGGAAGCGATCAAGGGGAAGGGCGCCTGAGATGGATTTGTTCAACGCCATCATCCAGGTTCTGGACTCGACCATCCGCCTGTCGGTGCCGTTGCTGCTCGCCTGCCTCGCTGGCCTCTATTCCGAGCGGGCCGGCATCTTCGACATCGGGCTCGAGGGCAAGATGCTGGTCGGCGCCTTCGCCGGTGCCGCCGCAGCCTCGGTCTTCCACTCCGCCTATCTCGGTCTCGGCATGGCCATCCTCATCTCGGTCGCCTTCGCGCTGATCCACGGCTTTGCCTCGATCACCCATCGCGGCAACCAGATCGTCTCCGGCGTCGCGATCAATTTCATCGCCGCCGGATCGACGATCATGCTCGGCCAGGCCTGGTTCCAGCAAGGCGGGCGCACCCCAGCGCTTGCGCCCGGCGAACGGTTCGGGGCGATCATCTGGCCCGGTGCGGACGCGCTCAGGGGCGTGCCGATCCTCGGCCCGATATATTCGGAACTCATCTCCGGCCATTCCGTGCTGGTCTATGTTGCATTCCTCGCCGTGCCGTTCACCTGGTGGGTGCTGTTTCGCACCCGCTTCGGCTTGCGTATGCGCGCGGTCGGCGAGAACCCGGCCGCAGTCGACACCGCCGGCATCTCGGTCGCCTGGCTGCGCTATCGGGCGCTGATCTGCACCGGTGTGCTCACCGGCATTGCCGGCGCCTATCTGTCGATGGTGCAGAACGGCGGCTTCGTCAAGGACATGACCGCCGGCAAGGGCTACATCGCGCTGGCCGCGCTGATCTTCGCCAAGTGGAAGCCGGTCAACGCCATGTTCGCCTGCCTGTTGTTCGGCTTCCTCGACGCGCTGTCGATCCGCCTACAGGGCACGCCGCTGCCGGTGATCGGCAAGGTGCCGGTACAGCTCATGCAGGCGCTGCCCTATATTCTCACCGTCATCCTGCTCGCCGGCTTCATCGGCAAGGCGATCCCGCCGCGCGCCGGCGGCGTGCCCTATGTCAAGGAACGCTAGACATGGCCCCGAAAAGTGGAAGCCGGTTTTCGGACCAGACCATGCGAAAAGGAAATATGAGCATGATTCCGAAAAGTGGAGCCCGGTTTTCGGACAAGATCATGCGAGGGAAAAACTAAATGTCGCATGATCTGTTCGAAGCGGCCAAGGCCGCCATGGCCAAGGCCTATGCGCCCTATTCGAAGTTTCCAGTCGGGGCGGCACTGCGCACCGAGGACGGCCGCGTCTTTGCCGGCGCCAATATCGAGGTCGCGTCCTATCCGGAAGGCTGGTGCGCCGAAACCACTGCGCTCGGCCACTACATCATGGGCGGCGGCGGCAAGATCACGGAGATCGCGGTGATCGCCGAGCGCATGGCGAAATGCTCGCCCTGTGGCGGCTGCCGGCAGCGGTTGGCCGAATTCTGCCGGCCGGAAACCAAAGTCTATCTTTGCGACAATGGCGGCGTGGTCGAGACCGTAACCATGGGCGAGATGCTGCCCTACGGCTTCCAGGGCGATATTTTGAAATGAAGGAAGCGCTAGATCGTCTCGTCGAAAGGTTGGACGGGCTGGCGCCCGCTACCGCGCTGGTGCTGGGGTCGGGCCTTGGCGGGCTCGTCGACCAGGTCGAGGACGCTGTCCGCATTTCCTATGCCGAATTGCCGGGCTTTCCCAGAAGCGGCGTCACCGGCCATGCCGGCGAGGTGGTGGCGGGACGTTTTGCCGGCACACCAGTGCTGATGCTGTCCGGCCGCGCGCATTATTACGAGCATGGCAACGCGGCGGCGATGCGGCCGGCGCTGGAGGTGCTCGCCGGCCTCGGCATCTCGAACCTGATCCTGACCAATGCCGCCGGTTCGGTCGATCCGGACATGGGGCCGGGCTCGGTGATGCTGATCACCGACCACATCAATTTCTCGGGTTCCAACCCGCTGATCGGCGAGCCGAGCGACCGCCGCTTCGTCGGCCTGACCGAAGCCTATGATGCCGGCCTTCGCGCGGCGATCGAGACGGCCGCGAAGGCGACGGATACCGCGCTGCACCAGGGTGTCTATATGTGGTTTTCCGGGCCGTGCTTCGAGACGCCCGCCGAGATCCGCATGGCGCGTATCATGGGCGCCAACGCCGTCGGCATGTCGACCGTGCCGGAGGTCATTCTTGCTCGTTTCCTCGGCCTGCGCGTCGCCGCCTGCTCGGTCATCACCAACTTTGCAGCAGGGATGACCGGGGCGGAGCTTTCGCACCAGGAGACCAAGGACATGGCGCCGGTCGGCGGTGCGCGGCTGGCGAACATTCTCCAGCGTGTGTTCCAGGACGGGTTGCCGGAGAGTAAGGTCCCGGCCTGATGCTTCCCCAGGAAATCATCCGCAGCAAGCGCGATGGCCACAAGCTGTCGGTGCAGGAGATCGCCAGCTTCATTGAAGGCGTGACATCAGGCACCGTCTCGGACGGGCAGGTCGGGGCCTTCGCCATGGCGGTGTTCTTCAACGGCATGAGCCGCGACGAGGCGGTGGCGCTGACGCTGGCCATGCGCGATTCCGGCGATGTGCTCGACTGGTCGGACCTGCCGGGCCCGGTCACCGACAAGCATTCGACAGGCGGCGTCGGCGACAATGTCTCGCTGATGGTGGCGCCGATTGTAGCCGCCTGCGGCGCCTATGTGCCGATGATTTCCGGCCGCGGCCTCGGCCATACCGGCGGCACGCTCGACAAGATGGATGCCATATCAGGCTATATCAGCCAGCCGGATGTTGCGCGTTTCCGCAAGGTGGTGCTCGAAACCGGCTGCGCCATCATCGGCCAGACCGCCGATCTCGCGCCCGCCGACCGCAAGCTCTATGCGATCCGCGACGTGTCGGGAACCGTCGAATCGGTGCCGCTGATCACCGCCTCGATCCTGTCGAAGAAGCTCGCTGCCGGCCTGCAGTCGCTGGTGCTTGACGTGAAGGTCGGCAACGGCGCTTTCATGGAGAGGTCGCGCGATGCAACGACACTGGCGAACAGCCTGGTGGACGTCGCCAATGGCGCAGGACTGAAGACCTCGGCGCTGGTCACCGGCATGAACGAGCCGCTGGCATCGGCAGCCGGCAATGCGGTCGAGGTGCGCAATGCCGTCGATTTTCTCACCGGCCGCTTCCGCGACCGGCGCCTGGAGGATGTGACGCTGGCGCTGGCCGCCGAGATGCTGCAGTCGGCCGGGCTGGTCTCGTCCAACCAGGATGGCATGCGGCGCGCCGCCGAGACGCTTGCCGGTGGCCGCGCGGCGGCCGTCTTCGCGCGCATGGTGGCGGCGCTCGGCGGTCCGGCCGATTTCGTCGAGAATCCGGAAAAATACCTGCCGAAGGTGGCGACCGAGTTTGCGGTCAAGGCGACCGAAAACGGCTTTGTCACCGGCATCGCCACCCGTGACATCGGGCTTGCCGTCGTCGGCCTCGGCGGCGGGCGCATCCGGCCGGACGACAGGATCGACCATGCGGTCGGCATCACCCGGCTGTTGCCGGTCGGTGCGGAGGTGCGGCACGGCGAGGCGCTGGCGCTGGTCCATGCCCGCAATGCCGGCGATGCCGAGGCGGCCGCGGCCGCCGTGCTGTCGGCCTACACGATCGGCGCTTCGAAGCCGCCCGCGGAAAAAACCGTCATCCGGCGGATCCTGCCGCGCGGTTAGTCCAGTCAGAAGGCTCGACCTTCATGTTGGATCATGATCTTTTCCGAAAACCGGTTTCCACTTTTCGGGATCATGGTCACTGGACGAGCAGCAGCGCGCCGTTCTCGACCTGGTATTTTTGAAGTCGCTGGAGAAAACTCAGGCCGATCAAATTGGTGCGCAGTGCTTTGTCGTCGAGCACCACCGCCTGGACGCCGTCGACCGTGATCTTGCCGATCTGCAGCCGATCGATAGTCACCACGGCAGCCTTGATCGCCCCGTTGGCGGTGTTGACCGTGTGGCGGAAGTCCGACGCGTTCAGTGAAATGCCGATCCTGCGCGCTGTCGAAGAGTTGATGGCGACCAGCGTCGCGCCGGTGTCGATCATGCCGTCGACCTGACGGCCGTTGAGCTTGAACGCCGACGTGAAATGGCCGCGGGCGTCGGCGGTGACGACGACCTTGCGGCCGAGCGGCTGCGGCGTTGCCGGCCTATCGCGAACCGCAACCAGATCCAGCTCCGTTTGCGGTTCGGCGGTGGGCCTCGCCCCGACCGCCGATTTCAACAGGTTGTCGAGTATCTGGGGATTCGACTGATAGACGATCGGGATCGACGTCGATGTTCCGGCGAGCACGCCAAGGATGAGAAGCTTGCGCAGCATGGACCGGCCTTCGTGAAGGCCCATACCTATCGCGACATAGTGTTTGCCGCTTTAACAGATGCGGAAAGCGGCCGTTTGCGTAAACGATCGGTAAATGAGTGGCACGGTCACTTCGTCCCGTACATGCGATCGCCGGCGTCGCCAAGGCCGGGCATGATATAGCCCTTCTCGTTGAGCTGGCGGTCGATGGAAGCGGTGAACACCGGGACATCGGGATGCGCCTGGGTGAAGCGCTCGAGGCCCTCTGGTGCCGCCAGCAGACAGAGGAAGCGGATGTTGGTGGCACCGCGCCCTTTCAGCTTGTCGATCGCCGCGATCGCCGAATTGGCGGTCGCCAGCATCGGGTCGACGACGATCACCAACCGGTCGGCGAGATCGCTCGGCGCCTTGAAGAAATACTCGACCGCTTCCAGCGTTTCATGGTCGCGGTAGAGGCCGATGTGGGCGACACGCGCCGCCGGCACCAGGTCGAGCAGGCCTTCGAGCAAGCCGTTGCCGGCGCGCAGCACCGAGGCGAAGACCAGCTTCTTGCCCTCCAGCGTTGGCGCTTCCATCGTCTCGATCGGCGTTTCGATCGTCGTCGTCGTCAGTTCGAGGTTGCGGGTGACCTCGTAGCCGAGCAGCAGCGAGATCTCCCGCAACAACCGCCGGAAGCCGGCCGTCGAGGTTTCCTTCTTGCGCATGATGGTCAGCTTGTGCTGGACAAGCGGATGGTCGACGACGGTGACGCCCTTCATGGTGTTCTCCTAGCTGCGCAGGTGAATGGTGAATAGTGAATAGTGAATAGGTTTGCGAGTCCTTGGTTCAGCGGAAAAACCGCGGTTGACGGACCGAGGCGCCGAGTGGACCATTCACCATTCACCATTCACCATTCACCATTCACCTACCCTTGACGTCGAGCCGGCCCAGCAGCATTGCCCTGGTCTTCTTATCGACGAAGGCGGCCTCGATTGCGGTTCTGGTGACGGCGGCGAGCGCCTTGTCGTCCATCGAAAAATGCTCAGCGGCAATGTCGTATTCGCGCTTCAGCGACGTCCAGAAATAGGGCGGATCGTCGGAGTTTAGCGTCACCTTGCAGCCCGCCGCCCGCAGTGCCGGAAAAGGGTGGTCGGCGAAACTGTCGAAGACCTTCAGCGCGATGTTGGAGCCGGGACAGCATTCGAGCACGACGCCTTCGTCGGCGATGCGCCTGATAAGATCTGGGTTTTCGATGGCGCGCACGCCGTGACCGATGCGGGAGGGGCGGATGTGGTCGAGCGCCGCCTCGACACTCTCCCATCCCATAAGTTCGCCGGCATGGACAGTGATGCCGAGGCCGGCTTCGCGCGCGATTTCGAAAGCCCTGACATAGTCCTCCAGATCGCCGATCCGCTCGTCGCCGGCGACGCCGAAGCCGGTGACCAGCGGATGCCCGCAACGGGCCGCAAAGCGCGCTGCCTGCTCGATCGATTGGACGCCGGCGTTGCGCACGCCGGTGACGATCATGCGGCCCTCGATGCCGGTCTTGGCCTTGGCGCGCGCCATGCCTTCGCCGAGTGCGTCTGTGTAGGCCTTGGGCGACAGGCCGGCCTTCCCGGCGTGGTCCGGCGAGGTGAAGATCTCGGAATAGATGGCGCCGTCTCGGGCGAGGCTGGTCAGGTAATGATCGGCCAGCCGCGCATAGTCCTCTTCCGTGCGGAACAGGTCGGAGGAGAAGTCATAGGCAGCGAGAAACGAGGTGAAATCGTGCCAGATGAAAGAGCCATCCTGAATGTAAGGCGAGGTGTCCTTGCCGTATTTCTGCGCCTGGCGGATGACGAGTTCGGGCGCCGCTGCCCCTTCGATATGGCAGTGCAGTTCCGCTTTCAAAGGCATGCAATCATCCCGTCAGGTCAACCCGGGGTCGTGGAGCATAAGCGTGATTCCACAACCGAGAAGCGCGGCCGAACACCGCGCCTTAAACAATAGCGTCGGCACCATCGATCGGCTATGGTCCCGCCGGTTTTATGGCGGATCAAAAATAATGTCGGTTGAGAGAACCACGGCCGTTGGCGGCATGGAGACCTCCTATGGTTTCAAGCGTGTAGGGGCAGGCGAGAAGCAGTCCCTGGTCAATGACGTTTTCCACAAGGTCGCGAACCGCTACGATCTGATGAACGACCTGATGTCGGCCGGGCTCCACCGGCTGTGGAAGGACGCCATGGTCACATGGCTCAATCCACCGAAACGACCCGGCTGGAGCGTTCTCGACGTTGCCGGCGGCACCGGCGACATCGCCTTCCGCATCGTCGAGGCGAGCGGCAGGAACGCTCATGCCACCGTTCTCGACATCAACGGCTCGATGCTCGCCGTCGGCCGCGACCGGGCCGAGAAAAACGGCCTGACTGACAATACCGATTTCGTCGAAGCCAATGCCGAGGAACTGCCGTTCGCCGAGGCCAGTTTCGACGCCTACACGATCGCCTTCGGCATTCGCAACGTGCCGCGCATCGATGTGGCGCTCGCCGAAGCCTATCGTGTGCTGAAGCCCGGCGGGCGCTTTCTGTGCCTTGAATTTTCCGAGGTCGACATGCCGGTGCTCGATAAGGCCTATGAGGCGTGGTCATTCAATGCCATCCCCAGGATCGGCAAGGCGGTCACCGGTGACGGCGAGCCCTATTCCTATCTGGTTGAATCGATCCGCAAATTTCCCAATCAGCAGAATTTTGCGGCGATGATTTCCCGCGCCGGCTTCGACCGGGCCTCTTTTCGCAATTATTCCGGCGGCATTGCTGCGCTTCATTCGGGCTGGAAGCTTTGAGGCTGGCCGGTATTTTTCACACTCGATGTGCCCTTCGCCGGTCTAGGAAACCGGCAGGGCAAGCGCGGCCATGAGCGAGCTCGCCGCTGGTTTCAGGCTCGTGCGGGCTGGCTGGGTGCTTGTCCGCGAAGGCGTCGTGGCAGCCTTGCCCGGCGACGAGCTCTCCGGCCTGCCGAAATTCGGTTGGCGCATGGCACGGCTGTTCACCCGCCGCCGCGCGCTTGCCTATGAGCGTGGCGATCGGCTGGCCAAGGCGGTCGTCCGTCTCGGCCCGTCCTATGTCAAGCTCGGCCAGTTCCTGGCGACAAGGCCCGATGTCGTCGGCAACGACATAGCGCTCGATCTCGCCATGCTGCAGGACAAGATGCAGACATTTCCGCAGGCCGAGGCCATTGCGGCGATAGAGGCCTCGCTCGGGCGCAAAGTCGGCGAGCTCTACGCCAGTTTCGGCGAGGCAGTCGCCGCCGCGTCGATCGCTCAGGTCCATATCGCCGAAACCCTGCAGGACGGCGTCGGTTCGCGGGTGGCGGTGAAGGTCATCCGGCCGGGCGTGCGCCGCCGTTTCTTTCGCGATCTCGAAAGCTATTTCCTCGCCGCCCGTCTCCAAGAAAAATACATCCCATCGTCGCGCCGGCTGCGGCCCGTCGAAGTGACCCAGACGCTGGCGCAGACCACCAAGATCGAAATGGATCTGAGGCTCGAGGCGGCAGCGCTTTCGGAGCTCGGCGAGAACACCAAGGATGACCCCGGCTTTCGCGTGCCGCGCGTCGATTGGGAACGTACCGGGCGCGACGTGCTGACCATGGAATGGGTCGACGGCATCAAGATGAACGACATTGCCGGCCTCACTGCCGCCGGCCACGACCTGAAGGCGATCGCCGTCAATCTGGTTCAGTCATTCTTGCGCCACACGCTGCGTGACGGCTTCTTCCATGCCGACATGCATCCGGGTAACCTGTTCGTTGAGCCCGACGGCACCATCGTCGCTGTCGATCTCGGTATCGCCGGCCGACTCGGCAAGAAGGAGCGCCGTTTTCTCGCCGAAATTCTCTACGGCTTCATCACCCGCGACTATCTGCGCGTTGCCGAAGTGCATTTCGAAGCCGGCTACGTGCCGCGCCAGCACCATGTCGCGGCATTCGCCCAGGCGATCCGGGCGATCGGCGAGCCGATCCACGGCCAGCCGGCCGAGACCATCTCGATGGCCAAGCTGTTGACGCTTCTGTTCGAGGTGACCGACCTCTTCGACATGGCGACGCGCTCCGAACTGGTGCTGCTGCAGAAGACCATGGTGGTGGTCGAGGGCGTCGCCCGCACCCTCGACCCAACCTTCAACATGTGGAAGACGTCCGAACCGGTGGTCGGCGGCTGGATCTCAGGCAATCTCGGTCCGCGCGCTCTGCTGGCCGACGCGCGCGACGGCGCAAGTGCGCTGCTGGCGCTGGCTCGCCAGGCGCCGGACCTCGCCGCCCGCACCGAGCGCCTGTCGCGCGAAATCGACCTGATGGCCGAACATGGGTTGCGCTTCGACGAAAGGACAGCGCACGCGATCGGCAAGGCCGAGGCGCGCCACACCCGATCCGGCCGGCTGGCGCTGTGGGTGATCGCGGTGACGCTGGTCTATATCGCTTGGCGGGTTTTCTAGCGGCTTGTCCACATTTGATTGCATTGCTATCATTGCATTCAATTAGTTGGGCAAAAGTGCAATCATATGGCCAGCATCACCATTCGCAACCTTGATGATGAGGTAAAGGACCTGCTGCGCCGACTCGCGGCAGAGAATGACCGGTCGATGGAAGAACAGGCGCGGGTTATGATCCGGGCCGCGGTCGAAGGGCAGCTCGGTCCGGTTGGCCGCATCGACCAGATCGAAAAAACCCTCCGCGAATTGACGAGTTCGCACAGTGCGGCAACGCCAATTGCCGCCGTGTCCAGCCAATTCCCGCGAGGTAACCTCTCCGGCAAGCGCATCCTGCTCATTATCGGCGGCGGCATTGCCGCCTACAAGGCGCTCGATCTGATCCGCCGGCTGCGCGAGCGCGGCGCTGCGGTGCGCGTGGCGATGACGGCTGCGGCGCAGGAATTCGTGACCACGCTGTCGGTCGGGGCGCTCTCCGCCGACCACGTCTTCACCGATTTGTTCGACCGCAATGACGAGCACGATGTCGGCCACATCCGACTTTCGCGCGAGGCCGACCTTGTCGTCGTAGCGCCGGCCACCGCCGACCTGATGGCGAAGCTTGCCAACGGCCACGCCAATGACCTTGCCTCCACCGTGCTTATCGCCACCGACAAGCAGGTTTTGATGGCGCCGGCCATGAACCCAAAAATGTGGTCGCATCCGGCGACCCGGCGCAACCGGGCAACGCTCGCCAAGGACGGCATCGCATTCGTCGGCCCGGCGAAGGGCGAGATGGCCGAGAGCAACGAAGCGGGCGAAGGCCGCATGGCCGAGCCGCTGGAGATCGTCGCCGCGATCGAGGCGCTGCTCGACGTCAGGCCGAAGCCGCTGGCCGGCAGAAAGATCATCGTCACCTCAGGGCCGACGCATGAGCCGATCGACCCGGTGCGCTACATCGCCAATCGCTCGTCCGGCAAGCAGGGCCACGCCATTGCGGCGGCGCTAGCAAGGTTAGGCGCCGATGTGCGCCTCGTGTCCGGTCCGGTCGGCATTGCCGATCCGGCTGAGGTCACCACGCTGCATGTCGAAACCGCAAACGAGATGAAGGACGCCGTCGAACAACTGCTGCCGGCGGATGCGGCGGTGTTCGTCGCGGCAGTCGCCGACTGGCGCAGCGAGACATCGGCCGGCGAGAAGATCAAGAAGGTGGCGGGCAAGGGGCCGCCGGCGCTGCAGATGATCGAAAACCCTGATATTCTTGCCGGTGTCGGTCATCACAGGAAGCGGCCCAGCCTGGTCGTCGGCTTTGCCGCCGAGACGCAGGATCTCGTCAAGAACGCCGAGGCCAAGCTTGCGAAGAAGGGCGCCGATTTCATCGTCGCCAACGACGTGTCGCATGACAGCGGCACAGGGTCTTCGGGCGTGATGGGCGGCGACCGCAACAAGGTGCGGATCGTCTCGAAGGCCGGTGTCGACGAATGGCCCGAGATGAGCAAGGACGAGGTGGCGACGCGGCTCGCCGCCTTGATCGCCGAACGGCTGAAAACGATTATCGTCTAGAGCGGCGGACTCTCAGGTCGAATCGTACCGCCGCTCTGTTTCTTTGTTTGAGCATCGGATTTTCCCGAAACCGCTTCGCACTTGGGTCCGATGCTCTAGCCGGTTGCTTCCTGTGGCCGGGCTGCCGGCCCTGAGATCCTCAGGGCGGCAAGACATCCCAGAATCCCGAGCGGCACGAAGGCGAGGAACAGCCAGGTGGCGACATTTGCCGCTGCCTCACGGTTCAGGCCTTCGGAAAAACCGCTGGCGTTGGCGACGATACCAGTCAACGCGGCGCCGACCGCATAGCCGATGCGCTGCATCGTTGGCACGGCAGCGGAGGCGATCGTCTGCTCGCCATCCCTGGCCGATGCAACGATCACGCGGGTGACGAAGGGCCAGGCAATGCCGAAGCCGCCGCCTTGCAGCAAGGCGCAGAACAGGATCAGCGGTATCGAACCCGCCGGCACGGCATAGGCGAAACCGGCGATGCCGGTCGCGATCATCAGCGCGCCACCAGTGATGATCAGCCTCTCGCGCTCCGGCGGCGCATTGGCGACGAGGATCGACAGGATCGACCAGGCGATCGATTCGGCGGCGATGATATAGCCGGTGGTCAGGATCGGAATGCCATGCAGGCTGGTCAGAAGCAGCGGCCCATAGACGGCGAAGGAACAGGTCGCCACCGAAAAGGCGGCGACCATGGTCATGCCCGCGCCGACCGGCGAGCGCCATGAGAACAGCCGCGACGGGAACAGCCGCGAGCGCGGCTTCAGCGCATCGATGCGGACGAACAGCGCGAGCCCGAGCAGGCCGAGGGCAAGCAGCAGAGAGGAACGCAGCAGGGCAATGTCGACCCCCGCGGTGGCGATCAGCACAACGCTGACGGCAAGGCAGCCGAGCGCGGCGAAGGGGAAGGGCGGCGCCGTCCCGGTGATCGCCTGCGGCCGGGTCGCCTCGGGCGTGTTGAGCACGATGAAGCTCGCCAACGCCATGGCCGTGCCGCCGAGCGTGAAGACGCCGAAAGCCCAGCGCCAGGAGAGCAACTCGGTCATCACCGCACCGAGCACCGGCCCGCTGAAGGCAGCGACGCCCCAGATTGCCGACATGATGCCGAAAAGCTGCGGCCAGATGGCACGTGGAAACAGCCGCTCGACCGAGACGAAGGCCAGCGACACCAGTGCGCCGCCGCCAAACCCCTCGATCAGGCGCCCGGTCAGGAACAGCGGCATGGAAGGCGCAATGGCGCAGACCAGGGCGCCGGCCGCGTAGAGCAGGGCGGCCACCACCATATTGGTGCGCAGCGCGACGTAGCTCACAAGCCGCCCGGCGGCAGCGCCTGCGACGATGGCACCGAGCTCGTAGATTGCCAGCGACCAGCCGACCAGCTGAACGCCGGCGAGTTCGCCGACCATGGCCGGCATCACCGTTGCCACCATGGTTTCGTTGGTGGCGTGCAGCAGAATACCGAGGCTGATGAAGCAGAAGCGCGCCAGGTCGCCGCTCGCCCACAGCGCGCGCCAATCAACCCTGTTTGTGCTGGTTTCGATCACCCCGCCCTCCGAACGTTCTTATACGCCAATTCAAAAAATGGTGGAGCGCTCTTCGTCTCCAGACAGGCACGCGGCGCTTCGGGGACGGGTTGTAAAACCTCAACCGCAGTTGAGTTCAAGGGGTTTTTTGCAGGTGCGCCGGGAACGCTGACGAAGGCAAGAAAGTCAGCGTGAGCGAACATTGATGCCGGCGACGATCATCGCGGCAGCGATGAACATCATTGCCATGGCGATGCCCAAAAATCACGCGGCGCGGAACAGGCCCATTCTGTCCCGCACCGCGCAGAGCTACGCCATGCCGCTTATTTGAACGAGTGGATCAGCTCCAGTGAGGTGACCGCGACTGCCAGGTTTACGCCGGTCTGCGCCTGTACGTTGAGCGGCTGCAGCGAGAAGGCGCTGTTCAGACCGCCGACCAGCAGGTTGGCGCCGCCGCCGGTGACCACGCTGGCCTCGGCGTTGACGCCATAGTAGCTGCCGGCGAGATCGCCGGAATTACGGTCGCGAGTGGCCGCCAGAACCGCCCAGATCAATTCGCCCTGGTGTGTCTTGCCGACGTCGACGCCGAGCTTGGAAATAACCCCGGTATAGGCTTCGGGAGGGCCGCCATGATGGGGGCGAAAGGTGCAGGCCACGCCTTTGTTGGATGTGATGACATAGCCGGTGCCGCCATCGATGGTGCAGTCGAGCACGCCGAGCTCCAGCCTGCCCGCGCTGGCAGGCGCGGCGAGAACCGTGACGGTGAGAGCGGCGGCGCAGGCGAGTTTCTTGATCATGGGAGGTGTCCTTTTGCGAATTGCCTTGAACAACGGCTGAGCATCGCGAGCGTTCCGCCGAAAACTTGGCGCGATCAAGGCGGGCGTCAATGGACAGTCATTGAAGGCTTCGAAGGCATGCCAAACGCCAGGCTTGCCATGAGGCCGAGCGCCGCCGTCGGTCAGCTGGCGCTGGTGCGCGCCAGGCCGTCCTTGGCCGGCTGGTAGGTCGGGTTGAGGCGCACCGCCTCGCGGTAGGATTTTGCCGCCTTGGCCTTGTCGCCTCGCCGCTCGTAGATCAGCGCCTGGTTGGACCAGGCCTCGGCATTCTTGCCGTCGAGCTTGATCGCCATGTTGATGTCGGCGAAGGCATTGTCCTCGTCGTTCATGGCGAGGTAGGAGAGGCCGCGGCCATTGTAGGGTTCGGCGGCGTCCGGCGCCAGCGAGATGGCGGTCGAGAAATCCTCGATGGCGAAAGCGTGCTGGCCCTGGCTCTGATAGATCAGGCCGCGATTGTGGTAGGCGCGCGCATCGGTCGTGTCGAGCTGGATCGCCTTCTGGAAATCGTTGAACGCTTCCTGGGTACGGCCGGCTTTGCGGTAGAGATTGCCGCGGCCGATATAGGCGGCGTCATAGTCGGCATTGATCTGGATCGAGCGGTTGTAGTCGGCAAGCGCGGCCGCCTGGTCGCCGAGGAAGCGCTGGATGAGAGCGCGGTTCGAATAGGCCTGGTAGAAATTCGGATTGAGCTGGATGGCGGTGTTGAAGTCCTTGAGCGCCGCCTGATACTGGCCACCGCGGCCA
Source organism: Mesorhizobium robiniae (assembly GCF_040545535.1). NCBI lineage: Bacteria > Pseudomonadati > Pseudomonadota > Alphaproteobacteria > Hyphomicrobiales > Phyllobacteriaceae > Mesorhizobium > Mesorhizobium robiniae. Next base: position 18,054 of record NZ_JBEPMC010000022.1, on the reverse strand, counting down.
TAGGCCGAGCCGCGCACATTGTAGCCTTCCGGATCCTGGGGACTGCGCTGGATAACCGCCGACAACGAGGAGATGTTCTCGGCCGACCCCTGTGCCTTGTCGATGTTGGTGAATTCGCCGGTCGGGGCTGTCTGGCAGCCGGCGAGCGCCAGCCCGGAAAGCAGGGCTGCCGTCAGTGCAAAGCCGCGCAATGCGGTTCTGCGCTCCACGCTTATTGCATTCATGTCTGCTCTGTCCTCACTGCCCGCCGCGCCGTCAGGTCTGTTCCCCTCCGAACCGATCCTCTGCGAACCGGCCTATCCGAATAGGGAGGAATTCAAAACAAAAAGGTGGCGGCGATTACACATCGCGCCACCTTGGATACCCTTCGAAAAGGACGAAAAATTGGCGTTAGAACCGCGGCGGACGCGGAGCACCGGCACCAGCAGCACCACCAGCCGCCACCGGGCGCGGCGTCATCGGCAACAGGCCTTCGCGCTGGGCGCGCTTGCGGGCCAGCTTACGGGCGCGGCGAACGGCTTCCGCCTTTTCGCGGGCACGCTTCTCCGACGGCTTCTCGTAATGTCCGCGCATCTTCATTTCGCGGAAGATGCCTTCGCGCTGCATCTTTTTCTTGAGCGCGCGAAGCGCCTGGTCAACATTGTTATCGCGGACGAGTACCTGCACGGGCAATCCTGTCTTTCGTGTTTGATATCAACAGGCAAGCGGCCATAGCCACTAGCCTCCGCGGCGATCTACACCACGAATTGTGGCGGCTGATAGCAGAATCATGCCGCTCTGTCCACTGCCGAAACGAAAAACCCGCCTCGGCGGCGGGTCGTCGGCGCAAATCAGCACCATACCTAAATACTTAGCATAACTGCCGTCAAAAAGCAAGAATTATGACCCCGGACGGCGGTGTGTCGGCCTTCTCGATATAGGGATCCCTGTCGCGCGGATGAGCGATCGGTGGCATTTCTCCGCCACCGATAAATTTCTGCTGCCTCAATCCGACAAAAACGGCCCGCCTGGCTTTATCGATGAAGGAACCAACTTCGCTCCCCGGTGGTTGTTGCGGCGACGCAAGCAGAGGAGAAAACCGATGTCAGACACCCGTGAATGGCTCGTCCAGTGGCTCCGGGACGCGCATGCGATGGAGGAGCAGGCCGAAACCATGCTGAACGGACAGCTGAGCAGGCTGGAGAGCTATCCCGAGCTCAGTAAGCGCATCAGGCAGCACGTCGACGAGACGAAGGGGCAGGCCGCACGCCTCAGAACCTGCCTGGAAGGGTTAGACGAGGATACATCCACACTGAAGGACGCCGGCGGCAAGCTGATGGCGGCGGCGCAGTCCCTGAGCGGCGTCTTCGCAGGGGACGAGGTGATGAAAGGCTCACTCGCGAGCTACACTTTCGAGCATATGGAGATTGCCTCCTACAGGATCCTCATCGCGGCCGCCGAATCTCTTGGTGAAACAGAGGTCGCTCGCGCCTGCGAACAAAACCTGCGTGAAGAGGAGGCAACGGCCGAGTGGCTGAAAAACAACCTGCCCGCGACCACTAAGCAGTTCCTGGCTCGCGCGGCGTCGGACAGCGACAATGCCAAGCGGTGACGAAAGCAGGCCGGCGGGCAAAGTGAAGCCGTCCTCTATCTGGCGAGCTTACAGCTATGCCTGGATCACACTCGGCTTCTTCATCATCTCGCTTGTCGGTCACTGGGTTTTCGGCTGGTTCGCCTATCTTGACGAACAGCAAGCGCTTGGTCAGCCGCCCGAATTCGGCGGCTATCTGATAGAGATGAGTCGCGATACGCTCGAAAACTGGCAATCGGAGTTCCTGCAACTGCTCTGGCAGGTCGGTGGCCTGGCGTTCCTGCTCTTCGTCGGCTCGCCCCAATCGAAGGAGGGGACCGACCGGATGGAGGCCAAGATCGACGCGCTTCTCACGCTTGTCGATCCGAAGAAAGGCAAGGACGCGATTCGCGAGCTGGACCTGCAGTATGACGGCCGACACACGGACGAGCCGCACGCCCACCGGCACTAAAGCTGGGGGCGGAAATTTGGCCCGGAGCCGATCATCGCTCGGAGTTTCTTCAACGACGCAACCAGATCGCTATGATGCCGTGGCGAGGTGAAGTCGCTCGAAATCCTCGAAGAACTCGCCGTAGTCGCAGGTTATTTCCTCGCCCGGGGCTATGTCGCGGATCGCGGTTGCTCCGCCATACTGCGAAAAATCCGTGTTCGGCCTTTCGGCGTGGTTCATGAAACGGCCATTGTCGACCTCATAGACCATGAATCCGGGCCGGTCGGGGCTTGGATAGGCATATCTGTCGAGCAATTCCTTGAGGTGCGGCGGTGCGGCCTCGTATTTTTCCATCGGGATCAGCCGGTCGAAATCCGGATCGAGGCGCCAGATCGACGCGCCCTTCTTGATCGGCTGGGCGGCGAACACGCCGACGCCCTCGATTGCGCTAGCAGCGATGTAGGTCCGGATCAGCAGCATGTTTCAGGCCTGTCTTCGAACGGAAGTGTCCGAAGAAATCGCCAAATCGCGCGGGAAGCAAGACCGCTTTTGCGATATTGCGGCTCGCTCGCCCGCGCGGGAAATGCCTCACGTCCGGTTGATCGAGACGCCGCCATCGGCAAACAGCGCCGTTCCGGTGGTGAAGCTCGACGCATCCGACGCCAGATAAAGCGCCGAGCGGGCGATCTCTTCCGGTTGCGCCATGCGCTTCAGGGCGTGAAGACCTTCGACGAAAGCCCGGGCCTCAGGTGTGGTCGTCGTCGCGCCCGGCGTGTCGGTGCCGCCGGGCAGCAGTGCGTTGACGCGCAACCCTTGTGCTCCGTATTCGGCCGCCAGAACCTGCGTCAAACCGATCAGCCCGGCCTTGGCCGCAGCGTAAGCGGCCATGCCCGGCATGCCGGCGGTGCGACCGACGAAACTGGAGGTGAAGATCAGCGAGCCGCCGCGCTCCAGCAGCGCCGGCACCTGGTATTTCGCACCGACAAAGGCGCCGGTCAGATTGATGTCGATGGTCTGGTGCCACGTCTCCAGCGACATGTCGGGAACCGGTCCCATCTGGCCCACGGAGCCGGCGTTGTTGAAGGCGATGTCGAGCCCACCGAACCTGTCCACCGCAAGATCGACAAGCGCCTTGGCATAGGCCTCGTCCCTGACATCGCCGGCAAGGGCGATCGCGGTGCCGTCGGCTTCCTCGATTTCGCCGACAAGCTTGTCGAGCTCCGTCTGACGGCGGGCGGCAATCACAAGTATAGCGCCTTGTTCGGCGAAGAGCTTCGCGGTGGCGCGGCCAATGCCGGAACTGGCGCCGGTAACGATCGCGACCTTGTTGGTAAGTGCGAACATTTTTGCATCCTTTTTCTTCGTGCCAGCTTTGCCGGCAATCGGATACTTGATCGCAGCCGGGGGCGGCGCGAGCCACCCGATACCTGCGAACGCGTCGTCGCTTGAACATGTCTTTTTTGTCGCGGCGCAAAACGGCAAGCGCCGTCGCAAACAGCGCAAGGGTGGCAGCGCTGTTTCGCTAGTGATACACCTCGCGCGCCGGCGCTCGATTGGATGCCCGGCCGCAATCTGCGAGGCTGGAACGTTGAAGAAATACTCAGTATTCGCCATCGCCCGTGAGGCCATGCGCGGCCATAAGGGCTGGGAGGAGCAGTGGTCCTCGCCAGAGCCGAAGAAGGAGTACGACGTCATCATCGTCGGCGCCGGCGGCCATGGCCTGGCCACCGCCTACTATCTCGCCACGGTGCACGGCATCACCAATGTCGCGGTGCTGGAAAAGGGCTGGCTCGGCGGCGGCAACACCGGCCGCAACACCACCATCATCCGCTCCAACTATCTCTATGACGAGAGCGCCGGCATCTACGACCATGCGCTGAAACTGTGGGACGGGCTCAGCCAGGAGCTCAACTACAACGTCATGTATTCGCCGCGCGGCGTCATGATGCTGGCCCACAATGTCCACGATATCCAGGTGCTGAAGCGCCATGTCCACGCCAACCGGCTGAACGGCATCGACAATGAATGGCTAACGCCGGAAGCGGCGAAGGAATTCTGCCCGCCGCTCAACATTTCGCGCGATGCCCGCTATCCGGTGATGGGCGCCACCCTGCAGCGTCGCGGCGGCACCGCGCGCCACGATGCCGTCGCCTGGGGCTATGCTCGCGGCGCTTCGGCGCGCGGCGTCCATATCATCCAGAATTGCGAGGTCACTGGCGTCAAGCGGGCGCCGAACGGTGCGGTCACCGGCGTCGAGACGACGCGTGGCTTCATCGGCGCCAAGAAGGTGGGCGTCGTTGCCGCAGGGCATTCGTCCGTCATCATGAACATGGCCGGCGTGCGCATGCCACTGGAAAGCTATCCGCTACAGGCGCTGGTGTCGGAACCGGTCAAGCCGGTATTCCCTTGCGTGGTGATGTCGAACACGGTGCACGCCTATATCTCGCAGTCCGACAAGGGCGAGTTGGTCATCGGCGCCGGCACCGACCAGTATGTCTCCTATTCGCAGACCGGCGGGCTGCACATTCTCCAGCACACGCTCGACGCCATCTGCGAGATGTTCCCGATGTTCACGCGCATGAAGATGCTGCGCTCGTGGGGCGGCATCGTCGACGTGACGCCAGACCGCTCGCCGATCCTGGCCAAGACGCCGGTGCATGGCCTCTATGTCAATTGCGGCTGGGGCACGGGCGGCTTCAAGGCAACACCGGGCTCCGGCCATGTCTTTGCCCACACCATCGCCAGGGACGATCCGCACGCGATCAACGCGCCCTTCACCATCGAGCGCTTCCGCACCGGCCGCCTGATCGACGAGGCAGCGGCGGCAGCGGTGGCGCACTGATGATGGCCGAGATGGCCGTTGCGATGCCGTTGATGCTCGCGGGAGAGCAGGGCCTGTTTCATTTTCCCTCGGTCGAAGAGGTGCGCCTGCAGCCGATCAGCCGGGCCGAAAACGAGACCGGATGGCCGTTTTCCGTCGATGCGGGCGTGCTCGCCTGTGTCTGGAGCGGCGGCCAGAAGGTGGTCACTTTCCTGGAAAACAGGCCGGCCAATCTTGAGGACGACCAGACGTTTCAGCCGCGCCATGTCATCGTGACCACCGATCCGTTTCAACTCACGATCGGCAACATTGCTGATCGTGACCTTTTCCGCCCGGCGGCAAGTGTCGAGGAACGCATCCGGCTGGTCGGGCCGTTCGCGACGCTGGGCCAGAAGCTTTGCGACCAACCAGCCGGCGCCCATGTCGGCCACGGTGAATTGTAGGAACAAACATGCTTCTCATCCGCTGCCCCTATTGCGAAGAAGAGCGTCCGGAACTCGAATTCCGTAACGCCGGCGAGGCGCATATTGCGCGTTCGGCAGATATGGCCGCGACAAGCGATGACGACTTCGAAAAGTTTTTCTTCATCCGCTCGAATCCCAAAGGCATCATCTATGAGCGCTGGCGGCACATGTATGGCTGCGCGCGCTTCTTCAATGCTGTGCGCGACACCGTCAGCGACAGGTTCCTGATGACCTACAAGGCCGGCGAGCCGAAGCCCGCGAAGTTGCCGGGAGCCTCCAAATGATCGCAGCGTTCCGCATTCCCGGCGCCGGGCGCCTCAAGCAGGCAGAAACGGCCCGCTTCAGCTTCGACGGCCAGTCCTATGCCGGTGTCGAAGGCGATACGCTGGCTTCGGCGCTGCTCGCCAACGGCGTCCATCTGGTCGGCCGTTCGTTCAAATATCACCGGCCGCGCGGATTTCTGTCCGCCGGGGCGGAAGAGCCCAATGCGCTGGTCGAGATCAAGCGCGACGCAGCGCGCAAGACGCCGAATGTCCGCGCCACCGTGCAGGAGCTCTATGACGGGCTGGCGGCGCAGTCGCAGAACCGCTGGCCGTCGCTTTCCTTCGACGTCAGCGCGCTTGGCGACGTCGCCTCGCCGCTGCTTTCGGCCGGCTTCTACTACAAGACCTTCATGTGGCCGAAGTCTGCCTGGAAAAACCTCTACGAGCCGAAGATCAGGGCCGCGGCCGGCCTCGGCGTTGCCCCCGACCAGCCGGATCCGGACCATTATTCGGCGCGCTACGCCCATTGCGACGTGCTGGTGCTGGGCGGAGGTGCCGCCGGCATCGCCGCCGCACTTGCCGCGGCTGAGACCGGCGTGCGCGTCATCCTTGCTGATGAGCAGGCGGATTTCGGCGGCAGCCTGCGCTTCGAGAGTGGCGCCAAGGTGGACGGCCAGGACGGTTTTGCCTGGGCGCAAGGTGCAGTCGCCAAGCTCAAGGCCATGGACAATGTCCGCGTGTTGTCCCGCACGACGGCTTTCGGCTATTACGCGCAGAATTTCGTCGGGCTGGTCGAGCGCATCAGCGATCATCTGCAGAACCCCGGCCGCGATTTGCCGCGCGAGCGGCTGTGGCAGGTCCGCGCCAAAAGCGTGGTGCTGGCGACCGGAGCCATCGAGCGGCATATGGTGTTTGCCGACAACGACCGGCCCGGCATCATGCTGGCTTCGGCCGCGCGTACCTATCTCAACCATTACGGCGTCGCGGTCGGCAGGAATGTCGGCGTCTATACGGCCAATGATTCCGCCTATGCGGCGGCGATCGACCTGAAGAAGGCCGGCGTCAACGTGGCGGCTATCGTCGACCTGCGCGACAACCCGACCGGACCGGTGATCGACGAGGCGAGGGGGCTCGGTATCGAGGTCAATTTCGGCCGCGCGGTGATCCGCGCCGGCGGCAAATTGCGGGTGTCGTCGATGACCGTGCAGCCGAAGAATGGCGGCGGCGAGCGCACTATTCCCGTCGACGCGATCCTGATGTCGGCAGGCTGGACGCCGTCGGTGCATCTGTTCTCGCAGTCGCGCGGCAAGGTCGCCTTCAACGACGAGACCAAGCGCTTCGTGCCCGGCACCTATGCGCAGGATTGCGTCTCCGTCGGCGCCTGCAACGGCACGGACGGGCTGTCGGCGACGATCGACGAGGCCTATGCGGCGGGCGCCAAGGCAGCCAAGGATGCGGGCGTCAAGAATGCCGTCGCCAACGCCGCCAAGGGAGCCAAGCCGAAGGTCGACGCCAGCGAGAACTGGTCGCGCGGCATGCTGGGTGCGGCGCCCGGCGCCGGTGCGGACACGACGGTAAAGGCCTTCGTCGATTTCCAGAACGACGTCACCGCCAAGGACATCCGCCAGGCCGTGCATGAGGGCATGCACTCTATCGAGCATGTCAAACGCTTCACCACCAACGGCATGGCGACCGACCAGGGCAAGACTTCCAACATGCACGGGTTGGCGATTGCCGCCGAAACGCTGGGCAAGCCGATCCCGCAAGTCGGGTTGACGACATTCCGGGCACCCTACACGCCGGTGACCTTCGGCTCGATCGTCGGACACGCGCGCGGAAAATTGTTCGACCCGACCCGCAAGACGGCGATCCATCCCTGGTCCGAGGCTCAGGGCGCGGTGTTCGAGGATATCGGCCAATGGAAGCGCGCCTGGTATTTTCCCAAGGCGGGCGAGGACATGCACGCTGCCGTTGACCGCGAATGTGTCACCGTGCGCAAGACGGCCGGCCTGTTCGATGCCTCGACGCTGGGCAAGATCGAGGTGGTCGGGCCGGATGCGGCGAAGTTCATGGAGCTGCTCTACACCAACCCCTGGGAGAAGCTGGAGCCCGGCCGCTGCCGCTATGGCATCATGCTGCGCGAGGACGGTTTCATCTATGACGACGGCGTTGTCGGCAGGCTGGCGCCGGACCGTTTCCATGTGACGACGACGACCGGCGGTGCGCCGCGCGTCATGAACCATATGGAGGATTACCTCCAGACCGAGTTCCCGCATCTCAATGTCTGGCTGACCTCGATCACCGAGCAGTGGGCGGTGATCGCCGTTCAGGGACCGAAGTCTCGGGACATCATTGCGCCGCTGATCGAAGGCATCGACATGTCGGACGAGGCGCTGCCGCATATGTCGGTGCGCGAGGGCAAGATCTGCGGCGTGCCGACAAGGCTGTTCCGCATGTCGTTCACCGGCGAACGCGGCTTCGAGGTCAACGTGCCGGCCGACTACGGCCAAGCGGTCTGGGAAGCGCTGTGGGCCGAGGGCCAGAAGCATGGCGCGACCGCCTACGGCACCGAGGCCATGCACGTGCTGCGCGCCGAAAAGGGTTACATCATCGTCGGCCAGGACACCGACGGCACGGTGACGCCTGGTGATGCCGGTCTCGACTGGGCGGTCGGCAAGAAGAAGACCGATTTCGTCGGTATCAGGGGCATGGCGCGGCCGGATCTTGTCGCCAAGGGCCGCAAGCAGCTTGTCGGCCTAAAAACCAAGGATCCGAAAGTGGTGCTGGAAGAGGGCGCGCAGATCGTCGCGGATCCGAAGCAGGCGATCCCGATGAAAATGATCGGCCATGTCACCTCGAGCTACTGGTCGCAAAATTGCGGCCGCTCGATCGCGTTGGCTCTGGTTGCCGGAGGCCGCGACCGGACGGGCGAGACGCTTTACGTGCCGATGCCCAATGGGACGATAGAGGTGGAGGTCACCGGCATGGTGTTCTTCGACGAGAAGGGAGAGCGCCTCAATGGCTAAGGCTGCCGCGAAGAAAACTGCCGCTCCCGCCCCATCGGCCGAACGCCGCGCCGCGCTCGCTGGTCAGGAACTTTTCGCCACGGGCGTCAAGCTCGCCGTGATGCCGCCGGCGGAGCGCATTTCGCTGCGCGCGCCGGACGCCTCTATGGCCGCGCTTTCGAAAGCGCTTGGCGTGACCTTGCCACGAAAGCCGAAAACCTCGGGGGCAAAGGCCGGGCGCACGGCATTGTGGCTTGGGCCGGACGAATGGCTGGTCATCGACGAGGCGGCAAAGGACCCGCTCGCCGACTGCGCCAAGGTTACAGCACTGCATTCGGCGGTCGACGTCTCGCATCGCAACGTCGCCATATCGGTCACCGGCCCGGCGGCTGCGGCAACAATCAATTCAGGCTGCCCGCAGGATCTGTCGCTCGATGCATTTCCCGTGGGCGCGGCGTCACGCACCATTCTGGGTAAGGTCGAGATCGTGCTGTTGCGCACAGCGGCCGACGCTTTCCGGGTCGAATGCTGGCGTTCCTTCTCCGATTATGTCTTTACTTTCCTGTCGGAGGCGGCAGGCGACGCAGCGGCTTAGGAACATTCGCTGCGCCCGGCCGTTTGCCGGAGCAAGTCGAGGGAGAATGTCGATGCCGTCGAAATCCGCGCCGAATCCTCCGGTTCAGAAGACGCCTGCCGTGCGTTCTCTCGAACACGAGCAGCACGAAGGATCGAACGTTGAAGAGGAACTCGAGGAAGGGCTCGAGGATACGTTTCCGGCCAGCGATCCGGTGTCGATCACCGGGACTTCCATTTCCGGCGCTCCCGCGCGGCCCGGCAAGGCCAAGATCGTGGCCGGAATGAAGAAGCGCAGGAAGTAACATCCTTGCGCGTCCAGGGGGACGCGCCGCGCTTCAGGGACTAAACCTCAGAACGTGCTCGGCACAATCCACGGATTGATATCGATACCGAGCCTTGGGCCCTTGCTATCGGCCGAGCCGGTCTTGGTCGCCGCGCCTGTCTTCTCGACCGAACCGGTCGCGCCGCAATCGAGCTTGACGTTGGTCCTGGTCTCGGCGCAGGCCGCAGCAGGCGCCTGCTTGGTGTGCTGGCCGGCAAATGCCGCGCTCGAGAATGCCAGCACGGCCGCGAGGGTGAGAACGGTCTTTTTCATCATCTGTCTCCGGTTAAATCTTTTCCGTACATGTACGATGCGACGTACATATATGCCCGGAAGATCGAGGCTTCAAGTCAGAAATCGTACACGTACGATAAAATTTTCTTAAAAAGCCAAGATGTCGCAGGGCGCGCGCCTAAAACGCCGTGCTTCTGAAAGGATCACACGACGTGCCTCGGGTTCTATATGCGTCGTCCTCCCAAAACCGCTGCACACCCAGGCTCTGGCTGAGCTCAAGCTTTGGAGCGACACGCACAAGTCGCCGGCCGGATCAAATTGCGCGGGAACGCAGGCCGGTCAACAGTTGGGTGGCGTTTCGGTCAGTGGCGAGACATCTTGCGTCATCAGACCGGCGAGCGTGAAGTCGCACATCCGCTTGACGAAAGCCTGCTGGTCGCCGAACGGATAGAAGGGAAAGGTGATCAGCAGCGAGATCGTGCCGTGGCCGACCGCCCACAGCATGGTGGCGATGGCGCGCGGATCGCCCTTGAGCTTGCCGGCGGCAACGCAGGCCTCGACCCTTTTGATCAGCACCTTCATCAACGGGTTGCCCTCTTGCATCTCGGCGAAGGTCCTGCCTTCCGGCGGCCTGGTCTTTTCGGTCATGAAAACCGTGCGATATTCGTTGGGATTGCCAAGGCCGAAGGCCGCGTATTCGGTCATCACCACCTGCAGCGCCTCGATCGGATCGTCGGCCGGGTGATCCTCGATACGCTTGGCCAGGGTCTGGAATGCATCCTCGGCCAGCGCGAACAATATGTCCTGCTTGTCGGCGAAATAGGAGTAGACCGACATCGGCGCATAGCCGACGCGCTTGGCCAGCTTGCGGATTGTGAGCCCCTCATAGCCCTCCTCCTGCACGAGCTTGTGCGCCGCATCGACAAGTTCGGAGCGCAGTTCGGCCTTTTGTTTCTCGCGGCGTGTCCGGACGCTGAGCGGCAATTTTCGTCTGCCTTCATCTGTTGGTGGCTGGCTAAATTATATACGCTGTACGGAATCGGACAAGGCGCCGTCAGAATCGGCTGAAGCGTTCCGACACGTCCGTTTCTTCACACGTGAGGTGTTACCCTGACCCAAACGGGCAACATCGGGCTGTTACAAACGACCGATAGTTCGCGGCTCTGCAAGAAATTTCCGTTTTGGGGAGGCCGATATGGCTCCGACTGAGCTTTTGTCCGGCGTGCCGGACGTGGATCCACTTTCTCACGCTGCCAGGCAGGCACTCAGGCGAGTCGTCATGATCGCATGGTTGGCGATCGCACTCGGCTTCGCCATGGAAGCCCTTATTCTGGCCGGCAGATTTGCAGCAGGTTCCTATCCCGCTACCGCCCAGGTCCTGATCGAACTGGCGCAAGGCGTGACATGGGCGTTCTTCGTTTGCGCCGGCGTCAGCCTTGGTACGGCGATCGCCAAGGTACGAGCCTCGCTGGGCGGCCTGATCAGCGCAATCTCGGCGCCGCTGGCGATGGGCATCGCCAAGGGGACGCAAAAGGTCATGGTAAGTGCGCTTGATGCGGCTGCAAAGCCGGCCATCCTCTCGCTCACGACGCTGGGTGTGCTGCGGGCGATCGAATACGGCCTGCTCGGCTGGATACTGGCCTCGCTGGCGTCGAAGGAAGAACCTCGTCCGCTCCATTTCGCGTTGGCAGGCGCCTTGATAGGCGCGGTGTTCGGCGGCGCAATCACGGTGCTGACGATCGAGACGGCCGCGGCGAGAGACGTTGCGCTCGCACTGCCGCAGGCTGTCACAACCGGCCTCAACGAGATCGTGTTCCCGATCGGTTGCTCACTGGTCGTCTATATCGCGCTGCAGATCGGCCGGCACATGAAGTTCATCTCTACCGAGGCTCATTGAGCCGTTCATGCCGCCTCTGGCTGGCGCTCTATCAGTGTCAGCGTCAGCCAGCGGGCGGTCAGCGCCGGCTTTTTCGAGCCCTCGATCTCGATCGTCACGTCATGTGCGGTCTGCACCCAGCCCGACGGCCTTACCTTGACGTCGGCCAGCACGAAACGGGTGCGGATGCGCGAGCCGGTCTTTACCGGCGCCAGGAAGCGCAGCGAATCGAAGCCATGGTTGACGCCCATCTTGCTGTTTTCGAGCGGCGGCATGGTTTCGAAGGTCATCGCCGACAACAACGAAAGCGACAGGAAACCATGCGCGATGGTGCCGCCGAACGGCGTCTCTCGCTTGGCGCGCTCCGGATCGCAATGAATGAACTGGTGGTCGTCGGTGGCATCGGCGAACTGGTCGATCATGCGCTGCGAGACCACCCTCCAAGGCGACACGCCGACTTCCTTGCCGACGCTGGCCAGAAGCACATCGAGACTGATCGGTTCCACGCTGATGTCCTCCATTTCAACCGTCCGGAGCGCGAGCGGCTTCATTCCTTGAATAGTGTCAGCCCATGCTGCACCGACTGCCCGCCATCGATCGGCAGTATAGCGCCGGTGACATAGCTGCCGGCACGGCTGCACAAATAGAGCGTTGCGCCGGCAATGTCATCCGGCGCGCCGATGCGGCGAAGCGGAACGTGGTCGCCGACATGCCTTGCCTGCTCCTCGGTCGCGGTGGCGAAGGCGGTCATCCGGCTCTGGAAGGGGCCAGGGGCAAAGGCGTTGACGGTGATGCGGCGGGCGGCGAATTCGATCGCCAAGGTGCGCGTCAGATGGTGGACCGCAGCCTTGGAAGCAGAGTAGGAATAAGCGTCGTCGGCCAGCGGCTGCGTGCCCATCACCGAGCCCAGATTGATCACCCGGGCCGGATCGGCGTCGCTGGCGGCGGCGTCGAGCAGTGGCAGAAGCTCGCGCGTCAGATGGAAAACGGCGGTGACGTTGACGCCGAACACCTTGGCCCAGGCATGGTAGGGGAAGCTTTCCAGCGGCGCGCCCCAGGAAACACCGGCATTGTTGACCAGGATGTGCAGCCGCTCCGTCCGCGCCTTGACCTCGGCGACCAGCGCCGCGATGCCAGCCTCGCTGGAGACATCGCCGGCGAAGCCATCGGCCCGGCCGGAGCCGCCGAGGCCGTTCAATTCGGCGGCAACCCTGATGCAATCCTCGCCCTTTCGCGAGGCGATCATCACTGTAGCGCCAGCCCTGACCAAAGCGGTCGCCGCCATCCGGCCGATGCCGGTCGCAGCCCCGGTCACCAGCGCCGTCTTGCCGGCAACGGAAAACAGCTCGTCCAGATAGCTCATTGTATTCCTCTCGGCATTTCCTTAGCGCTCTACCTTGCTGCCTGGGCGAACGGGCTCGCGTTGACAAGGCTACCCGAAGTACGGGCATCCTTGCCATGGGTAAAGAGCCTGCTTGGAAGGTAGAGATGATGGCGAGGTTTGGGCGTCGGCGCTACCCTTCGGCCGTGACGTGCCCCCACCCGGACCTGCGGTCCGACCCTCCCCTCAAGGGGGAGGTAAGGCGCTATTCCGCCGGCTCGACATCGGTGTAGGCGGCTTCCTCGAGTTCGCGCTTCAGCCGGGATGCCTCTTCCACCTTGGGTGTGACGAAGCGACCGAGCAGGAGATAGGCGACCGGGGTCAGGAATAGCGTCGAGACGGTGGCCAGACCCAGACCGCCGACGATCACCCAGCCGAGCGCGATACGCGCCTCGGCGCCGGCGCCGCTCGCCAGCACCAGCGGCACGCCGCCGAGCACGGTGCAGATCATCGTCATCATCACCGGCCGCAGCCGGATGGTGGAGGCCTGCTCGATTGCCTCGCGCACGCCAAGTCCGCGATCGCGCAACTGGTTGGCGAACTCGACGATCAGGATGCCGTTCTTGGCCATGACGCCGACCAGCAGCACCAGGCCGATCTGGCTGTAGGCGTTGAGGCTGGTGCCGCTGAGCAAAAGCGCAAAGATCGCGCAGGCAAGGCCGAGCGGCACGGTAGCCATGATGATGATCGCGCTAACGAAGCTTTCGAACTGGGCGGCGAGCACCAGAAGGATGATGACCAGCGAGAAACCGAAGATGGTGATCATGGCGCTGTTGGTCTCGCCCAGCGTCGCCGCCTCGGCCAACGGGACGATGCGGCTGCCCGACGGCAGCAGCGGCGTGGCGATTGCCTCGGCGCGGGTGAGCGCCTGACCGAGCGCGAAATCGCCGCTGAGATTTGAGGTGATCGCTACCGACGGCTGTTGCTGCTCACGGGTCAGCGAGGGCGGCACGGCGCGCTCGGTCAGCGTGGCAATGGTCGACATCGGCACGAAGCGGCCATCGCCCGTCCTCAGGAAGACGTTCTCCAGGTCGGTCGGATCGTTGATCGGGTTGGTCGTCGAGACCAGCTTCACGCCGTAACTGCGGTCGGCGATATAAACGTCGACGACATCGTTGCCGTCGAGCATGGCCTGCATGGTGTCGGCAAGCCCTGATATGTCGATGCCGAGGTCGGAAGCGCGCTCGCGGTCGATGGCCACGGCAAGCTGGGGTTGCGTCGGGTCGACGGAGAGCCGGGGCGACTGGAAGCGGGGATCCTTCTGCATCTCGGCGATGATCTTCACCGCAGCGTCGCCGAGCGCCGCGCGATTGTTGCCAACCAGCGCGAACTGCAGGCCGTTGCCTGCGCCGCGAATGCCGAGGCTGTTGGGCTGCGTCGGAAAGACGCGCACGCTCGGCACCTGTTTGGTGAGCCGGCTGATCTCGGCCATGATCTCTTGCTGGCTGCGCGTGCGCTCGTCCCATGGCGCCAGCGTCATCACCATAAAGCCGGCATTGTAGGCGCCGTTCCGGCCAGCGCTCTCGAACGTGTTGCGGATTTCGCCGGAATCGCGCAGCGGCTGGATCAGTTTTTCGATCTTCTGCATCTGCTGCGTCGTGTAGTCGAGGCTGACCCCTTGCGGTGCATCGACGCGCATGAGCACGACGGCACGGTCCTCGGTCGGCGTCAGTTCCTGGCGGATCGTGCCAAACAGCGTGAAGGCGGTGGCTGCAAACAGCAGCGCGACAAGAAGCACGATCCACGGCGCGTCGAGGCAGATGCGCAGGCAGCGCCGGTAGAGAGTGTTCAGCGCGCCGCCGATGCGGGCGCCGATGCCGCTGCCGCCTTCGTGGTGAAGTGGCGCGACTGACAGCATGCGTGAGGCAAGCATCGGACAAAGCGTCAGCGCCACGACGGCGGACAGAAGCACCGATATGGCGAGCACGAACCCGAATTCGCGGAACAGGCCGCCGGTCTGGCCGGGCAGGAAGGAGATCGGCACGAAGACGGCGACCAGCGTCAGCGTGGTAGCGATGACGGCGAAGAACACTTCCTGGGCGCCAAGCACGGCTGCGGCGCGTGGCCCCATGCCTTGGTTGCGTCGTCGCACGATGTTTTCCAAAACGACGATGGCGTCGTCGACGACTAGGCCCGTCGCCAGCACCAGAGCGAGCAGCGTCAATATGTTGACCGAGAAGCCGGCGAGATAGATTGCGGCGATCGTCCCGATCATGGCGACCGGCATTGCGAGGCCCGGAATGAGCGTCGCGCGCCAGTCGAGGAGAAACACGTAGATGACGATCAGCACGATGGAGACGGACAGGCCGAGTGCGATCTCGACCTCATGCACAGCGCCGTTGACGAAGACCGCATCGTCGCTAGTGACCTTGATCGACATGCCCTGAGGCAGATCCGCCTGCAGTTTGTCGACGGCGGCCCTGACGCCGGCCGAAATATCCAGCGTGTTCGATTCCGCCTGGCGGATGATGCCGAGACCGATGCCGGTCTTGCCGTTCGAGCGCAATGTGGTCTGGCCGATGTCGGGGCCGAGCGTGACGGTGGCGACGTCGCGGATGCGGGTCGTACCGCCGATGATGATGTTCTCGAACTCCTCCGGCGTGGTCACGTCCGCCGTCGTGCGCACGATGAGGTCCTGGTTGGTCGTGGTGATCGAGCCGGCCGGCGAATCGAAGGCAACCGAGGCAAGGGCAGTTCTCAGATCCGCGACCGTGAAGCCAAGGCTCGCCAGCTTGGTCTGGTCGACGTCGATGCGGAAGATCTTGTCGCGATCGCCATAGACCTGGACGTCGGCAACGCCGGGCACGGCGGCAAGTTCGTCCTCGATCTGGTCCTGGACCAGCACCGTCATGTCCTGCACCGACATTGTGTCGGAGGTGACGGCCAGCCGCATCACCGGCTCGGAATTGGCATCGGCCTTGACGATGCGCGGCGCATCCGCCGTGTCAGGCATCTGGTCGGCGACGCGGCCGACGCCATCGCGCACATCGGAGGCGGCGACGTCGAGGTCGACGCCGTCGTTGAATTCGATGGTGACGCGGCTCGTGCCGAAGGACGAGGTGGACGAGATCGACTTCACACCAGAGACGCGGGCGACCGCGCCCTCGATCACGTCGGTCAATTCGCGGTCGACGGTTTCGGACGCGGCGCCTTCAAAGACTGTGTTGACGGTGATGACGGGGCGGTCGACATCCGGCAGTTCGCGGATTTCGACGCCGTAGAAGGCGGCGAGGCCGGCGACCGCGATCAGCGTGTTCAAGACGAAGGCCATCACCGGCCTGCGGATGAATAGCGCGGTAAAGCCTGTATCGCTGGCGGCGTTGTTGGAAGCGGTCATTAGCTGCCGGCGTCCGCAGCGCGCTGTTCTTCGCCGGCGATGCGGACCTCGCCGCCTTCGCTGATGCTCTGGGTGCCTTCGGTCACCACCATATCGCCGCTGACGATCGGGGCGTCGATCAGCACGGTCTCGGTGTTGCGCTGGATGATGCGCACAGGCACCCGCTTGGCCTTGCCGCCCACGATTGCCCAGACATAGGCACCATCAGAACCCCACTGGATCGCCAGCGGGCTGACGGCCGGATAACTGTCGCCGGGGAATTTCATGGTGATCCGGAAGGACATGCCGGCACGCAGCGAATCGGCGGGATTGGCGATCTTTGCCTTGACCAAAAGGGTACGGCTGGCTTCGTCGATGTGGTTGTCGATGGCAGCAACCGTGCCGGTGTAGGCTTTGTTGGGGTTGGCGATCGGTGTCGCCGACAAGTCCGCCCCGACCTTGACGGCGGCGGCGAAGCGCTCCGGCACCCAGTATTCGACCAGTATGCTGGAGCGGTCGTCGAGGGTGGCGATCGCCGACTGGCTGGTCACATAGTTGCCGGCTGCTATCGGCAGGATGCCGACGACGCCTGATATCGGCGCGACGATCGAGCGGCGCTGCAGGGCCAGTTCCGCATCGCGAAGCGCCAGCTTGGCATTGGCCAGCACCACTTCGGCATCGGCAACGGCGACCGCCGTCGCGGCGTTGGAAGCCCGCAGCGATTTGACCCGGACGAGCCTGGCCTGCGCGTCCTGCAAAGCAACCTTGGCACGATCCTGCGCGATCACCTCGGTGTCGGAATCAAGGGTTGCGATCACCTGCCCCTTTTCGACATGGGCGCCGGCTTCGACCAGGAATTCAACGAGACGGCCGGAACTGTAGGGATTGACCGTCACCGACGCATTGGCGCGGCCGGTGCCGATCGCCTGCAGGCGATCATTGATGATGGCTGCGGCCGCCGGCAATGCGACGATAGTCACCCGCTGGCCGGCGGCGTTGCTGCTGCCTGTCTGCCCGCCGTTATCGACGGCGCCCGTCGGAGGTGTCGCGGCATAAGCCCAGTCGAAGCCCCAGCGCGCCAGCACATCCGGCGCGCCTGGAAAAAAGCGAACCCAGGCGGCCGCGGCCGCGACCAGGATCACAAGTGCAAAAACGATCTGTTTCCAGGTGGCCATCGGCGCTCCGGTTGGCAAATATACCGTCTACGGCTCCCAAGGTGAAGTAGACGCGACGGCACACTCCGACACGCAGGATGACTCGTCGATATCAAAGCTTTATGGCAATTCTCCCACTCGCTTGCACATTAAATCGCTGTAACGTTGGAAGGGCGACGCTTGGGTCAAACTGGATCAGCCGGCTGCCGCCAATGGGGTAGTGGGTCAGTTTAACGCCCGGCGATGCAGCGGAAGAAGCGCGCTGCGACGCCCGCTCGGCGGTCCCGTTCTTCGCTGATGGAACTAACAGCCGGGACGAATGGTTCCAGCCGTTCGGTCGCGCCACCATGCAGATCCGCCGGAACCGTCGGGCTCCAGTCCCCGTTTGCCGTGAATACCCCTTGCAAACCGGACATGGGGCGCTTGATCCTTGAAGTTTCCCGCTTTGTTCCCATATAAGCTGCCAGGACTGGAGACGGTTCCGCCGCATGGGACAGGCCAGTTCTTGGCTGTGCGCGGCTAACAGTTCTTCGCAAAAAAGATTGAGATGGTTGTTGACAGTTTGGAGGGGCGCCGACTATATACGCCTCACCAACGAGGGCGGCGCGCCGCTGGCGACGAAGAAGTTCGCTTCTAGATCTG
>NZ_JBEPMC010000021.1:0-52330 GCF_040545535.1 Mesorhizobium robiniae | reverse complement strand
GCTCCGCGCCAGCGCCCGTCGCTTCACCCGCCCAGCAGGGCACAACCCACGCCCGAAACGAACTCAAAACTGGATAGAAACTGGGGGCAAGGTCATTGTGACCAAAACGGCCAGGTCAATATGGGTGATCTGGGTGCCTTCAGACGGCTCGAGCAGGCCTTCAAAGGCGACGGCGCTGGAGGCGATATCGATGACCCCTGCTTGTGCGCGAGGAAGAAACAGGGGTGATCGGAAGTGTCGTTGTCGAAATAGGCGTGTGACGCCTCAACTGTGACGTCGCGCAAGAGCCTCGCTTCACGGAACTGTTCCGGCGTGTTGGCCAGTGGCACGCGGGCATAGGCATGCATGACCCTTTGATGCAGTTCTTCGGCATTTATCTGCTGATAAGGACCGACAAGCAGCAATTGGGCGAGCGCCCTGCGTTTGGATGTTGGCGTCGGGCCAGATGTGCGGGGAACAGCTACCGAGCACGGATGTCTGGAGAGGATGACGTGCCGATGTTTAACCGGAATGGGCCCGGTCCCCTCAGGCGCTTGTCTGGAACGTCGCCTGTTGGCCATGGGTTGCTCTTAGCTTTCTCTGTGCCTTTGTCGGTTCTAGTGTGTGCTGCAAACGCCATGCCATCTGACTTGAAAGCAGCGGGTTAAAGCGATCTTTTTGCCTTAGAGAAAGGACCATGCCTTCGCCAAGACCCCGCGCCATAGTCGCTTGCCTCACGCGCACCGAGCAAAGGTGCTGACCTGCGACTGCATCACCGGATTCTAAGGTGTTCCCTTTGAGATCGAAGGGATATCCGCCGACCGTGTCGTGAAGAGACGACATGCTGCCAATTTCCAAATCGCAGCTGAATGTTCGCGGATGCCCGTATTTGGTCGCACGTGCGCACCGGCTCGAAAATAGGCTGGCATGTTCTCGGCGCCGCCGCGCCGGCGGCCACGATCAGCGGACGAGGAGCCGCCACGAAGGAAAGCCTGCCGGCTATTATGGCGATCTCATCGGGCTGGCGGCCGACATCACGTTGAAGCCCAAGTCCGCCGCGGCGATTGCAGCACCCACAGCCTCTGCATTGGACCATCGATGTCTTTCCCAGCGCCGCTTTGTCGCAACCTTGCGGCGGCAGCTGCCATCGCGAAACGTTCGATGCTCGGGAAAGATGAAAACCCTATCGAACAGTCCGATGAAACCTCTTGTGTCCGAAGGTGGACAAAATGTCGGAAGCCCGACCAAAGGGTGAGGGGGCGGGCCGCCGGAACGAAGAGTGGTTCAACGCAGATGGTACATTAATTCGGCACGCGTCTTGCTTCGATGCTTCTGTCACGCCGGGCGGCAATTGTAGATCTCCGATTGGCCCCAAGGGCGGTTGATGATGAAGCGCTTCGTGCGGCAGCCATGACAAATGTGTCCGTCCGGATAGACGGAGTGGAGGTAAGACAAGCATGCTGGGCAGACATACTGATGCGCGGAAGTTCGTGCGATTCCCGGCGCCGATGCACGGATCTGCGGAGACGATCGCCGTCCTGACGGTCCGCGCCAGCAAAAATCGCAAGGACCTCACCGCAGCCCGCCGCCCACTCGGGAGGAGGCTGTGACGCCACGTGCGCAGAGGCGTGCGTATCGCTTTGTGAAGAGCTATGTAACGCGGAACGTACTATCGGACAGCGTCCCGATAAGCGCTCGCAAGATCTCGACAATTCTCGGCGTCAGCCCTGTCCCGGTGCGCGAAGCTATGTTTCGCGGTCGCATGAGGGCCTGATGGACTTTGTGCCTGAAAAGGGTTTCTACGCAGACGTTGTCCCAGTCTGATGTCCTCCAGGCGTGCGCCACCGGCAAGGCCGTGGCTGCCGCCGGACCGGTCGGAGTCGTTTCTAGAGCGTCACAGGGCATCAATTGGCAAACCGAAGGTGTCGGCCGAATGCTTTAATCGCGAGGTCGGCGAGGGGACGAGGGCCGCCCCTGCCGGGTTGCAGGCGCCACCCCTCAAATCTCGGGCAAGCAGGCTGCTTCTTCTTGCTCTGTTGTGGTTTACGCGCGGCCATCAAGAATGTTCAGCGCGTAGCGGGTGTGTCGCCGTTCGCCGGTTCTTGTCAGTGCACCCTTGGCAACGAGGTCCTGCATATCTCTTGTCGCCGTCGCGCGCGATGCCTGTGTGATGGCGACATAGTTTTCGGCGCTGAGCCCTCCTTTGAAGCCGTCGATGCCTTCGCGGAACATCCGGGCAATGACCTTTTCCTGTCGCTCGTTGAGCTGATCCCGGTAACGTTCATAAAACTTAGCCTTGGCGACGGAGAATTCAACACGGGCGAGGGTTACGCGCTGGGCTTCAAGGATCGTGTTGGCGAAGTAGAGCAGCCAATTGGTAATCGCGTTGCTCTTGTTGTTGGCCTCCAGGCTATCGTAATAGGCCTTGCGGTGGCGCTCGATCGTGTACGCCAAAGCGATGAGAGTTGGCTCACCCAGGCTTTGCGCCAGCGCCTTTTCACAAAGGGCACGCCCTATGCGGCCGTTGCCATCCTCGAACGGGTGGATGCTCTCGAAATAAAGGTGCGCGATACCGGCACGCGTCAATGCCGGGAGCGGTGTCTTGCCTTTGGGTGAGGTATCGTTGAACCAAGCGGCGAAGGCGTCCATTTCAGTTCTCACCCGCGCCGACGGCGGCGCTTCGAAATGCACTTTGGGCTTATCCAGCCGATTGGAAACGATCTGCATGGCGGCGGCATGCTGGCGATAGTTGCCGATGGTCTCGATACGCCGCTCACCCGACATCACCATCTTGTGCCAAGCGTAGAGGGTGCGATGCGAGAGCACATCGGCAAAATGCAAATACACATCAGCCATCATTTCCGCGATGCCGCGCTCGGCAGGGGGAATGCGCCTTGTCTCGCTGCCCAATCCAAGTTGCTGGCGCAAGGATGATTGCAGACTCTCGCGGTTGAGATACTCCCCCTCAATCGCGGATGTCTTCAATGCCTCTTCGCTGATGAGATCGATGCGGATCTGGTCGCGCTCGTCGGAACCGACGTGCCGAAAGACGCCCAGGAACTCGCCTGATCGCAGCAGGAACTCGCTTTCCAGCGGTTCCAATATATTCTTATCGTAGGTAAAATGCGGCCAGTCGGCCTGCTCCCAATTCCATGCCATGAGTTATAGGGCACCTTTCTATAGCTCATCCTTGCACAAATAGTGAGCTATAGCAATCTCTGCTATGCCTCAGCGATTGAAGCGGGCGCGGGAAGACTACGAAACAAAATGATGAGGTCGGACGGATATGACAATCGATATGGAACAGGGGACGGGTAACGTCTTTGCTGATCTTGGGCTACCCGATGCTGTCGACCGGCAGACCAAGACGCGTCTTGCTCTCGCCCTTAACGAGATCGTCAAGGCGCGTAAGCTGCGCCAGGTCGCGATAGCGACGTTACTCGGCATTCCACAATCCAAAGTGTCGGCGCTGGTAAATTATCGCCTCGATGGATTTTCCGTCGAACGGCTTATGGGTTGTCTTACGCTGCAAAACCGCGATGTCGAAATCGTCATCCGCCCTAGCCGCGACGATCGTGAGGGGCATGTTTCCGTGCATGCTTTGCGATGAGTGGTTATCTAGCCGACTAGCCGGACAACGGTCGGAGCCTCTGCCCCAAAAGCGGAACCCTTTGGTTCCTGCCGGGGTCCTTTGCCCCCTATTTTGTCAGGTCCTCAGGCCCTTCGGCTATGGAAACTGCGGTAATTTCGACACGAAATTTACACAGAACCCTATACATAGCCGCATGCGCAGATAAAATATGGTAATTATTTCAATTTGATAACGCAATGACTTAAAGTCCATTTCGCTGCGGGATCCCCGCTTCGCACAAAAAACAGGGGTTCCGCGGGGAAGAGGGCCGGCTCCGGCGAGGTCAGCAGCGTCGCAAGTTACGGCATCCGACGCGTCCTGTCGCCTTTGTCGGGTCCGCTACACAGGGGCTTGTTTAGCCCATCTCTTGTTTCGCCTCACGCTAAACAGCTGAAAAGCAATCATGAAATCTATTCTTCGACTCGGTCAGCCAAATTGGCATGAGTCTTGAAACCCTTTGGTGCGAGGCGGCGAAAGCTGCCGACCGGCATTCATGTTGCGGGCAGCCGCGATTGATAGGAACGAAGGAAGGAAAGCTACATGGCACGTCTGCGTCAGATTGCCTTTTACGGCAAGGGCGGCATCGGCAAATCCACCACCTCCCAAAATACACTCGCCGCACTTGTCGACCTCGGGCAGAAGATTCTCATCGTCGGCTGCGACCCTAAAGCCGACTCCACCCGCCTGATCCTGAATGCGAAGGCCCAGGATACGGTCCTGCACCTGGCGGCACAGGAAGGTTCGGTGGAAGACCTCGAACTCCAGGACGTGCTCAAGATTGGCTATAAAGGCATCAAGTGCGTGGAGTCCGGCGGTCCCGAGCCGGGTGTCGGCTGCGCGGGGCGCGGCGTCATCACCTCGATCAACTTCCTCGAGGAGAACGGCGCCTATGACGATGTCGACTATGTCTCCTATGACGTGCTCGGGGATGTGGTGTGCGGCGGTTTCGCGATGCCGATCCGCGAGAACAAGGCCCAGGAAATCTACATCGTCATGTCGGGCGAGATGATGGCGCTCTACGCCGCCAACAACATCGCCAAGGGCATCCTGAAATACGCCCATTCGGGCGGCGTGCGGCTTGGTGGCCTGATCTGCAACGAGCGCCAGACCGACCGCGAGCTCGACCTCGCCGAGGCGCTGGCTTCCAGGCTCAATTCCAAGCTCATCCACTTCGTGCCCCGCGACAACATCGTCCAGCACGCCGAACTCAGGAAGATGTCGGTGATCCAGTATGCGCCGGACTGCAAGCAGGCTGGGGAATACCGCGCACTGGCCGAGAAGATCCATGTCAATTCGGGCCAGGGCACCATCCCGACCCCGATCACCATGGAGGAGCTCGAGGACATGCTGCTCGACTTCGGCATCATGAAGACCGAGGAGCAGATGCTTGCCGAGCTTCAGGCCAAGGAAACGCCGAAGGCGGCCGCGCAGTAACGACGGCTGTCAAGCCAACATGAGGCGTGGCCTTGAGCTGGCGCGCCTTCCGAACAACGGCGCCTCGTCCGTGAGGCGTCATGCGAACCTTGAAAGGGGTCCCATGAGCCTCGAATACGAAAATGACGGTGCTCTGCATGCGAAGCTTATCGAGGAGGTGCTGTCGCAATATCCTGACAAGGCGGCCAAGCGCCGCAAAAAGCACCTCAGCGTCGCAAGGAGCGGAGACGAGGCTGGCGAGGAAGGCGAGGTCGTTTCCGAATGCGACGTCAAATCGAACATCAAGTCGATTC
The DNA here is from genome assembly GCF_040545535.1 of Mesorhizobium robiniae. Lineage (NCBI taxonomy): Bacteria > Pseudomonadati > Pseudomonadota > Alphaproteobacteria > Hyphomicrobiales > Phyllobacteriaceae > Mesorhizobium > Mesorhizobium robiniae. Next base: position 46,993 of record NZ_JBEPMC010000021.1, on the reverse strand, counting down.
CTGGCGTGATGACCATTCGCGGCTGCGCCTATGCCGGCTCTAAGGGCGTGGTCTGGGGGCCAGTCAAGGATATGGTCCATATCTCGCACGGTCCGGTCGGCTGCGGGCAATATTCCTGGTCGCAGCGGCGCAACTACTACGTCGGTACGACGGGCATCAACACGTTCGGCACAATGCAGTTCACCTCCGACTTCCAGGAGAAGGACATTGTCTTCGGCGGAGACAAGAAGCTGGAACAGATCATCGACGAGATTGAGGAACTGTTTCCGCTGAACAAGGGCATGAGCGTGCAATCCGAATGCCCGATTGGCCTGATCGGCGACGACACCGAAGCGGTGTCCCGCAATAAGGCCAAAGAGCACGAAAAGACGATCGTGCCGGTGCGCTGCGAGGGTTTCCGCGGCGTTTCGCAATCACTCGGCCACCACATCGCCAACGATGCGATCCGCGATTGGGTCTTCGAGAAGAAGGACGTCGAGTTCGAGGCCGGCCCATTCGACGTCAATGTGATCGGCGACTACAATATCGGCGGCGACGCCTGGGCTTCGCGCATCCTACTCGAGGAGATGGGCCTGCGCGTGGTCGGCAACTGGTCGGGCGACGCCACGCTCGCCGAGATAGAACGCGCGCCGAAGGCCAAGCTCAACCTCATCCATTGCTACAGGTCGATGAACTACATCTGCCGGCACATGGAGGAAAAGTATGGCATCGACTGGATGGAGTACAATTTCTTCGGGCCCTCCCAGACCGAAGCCTCTCTGCGCAAGATAGCCAAGCATTTCGGGCCGGAAATCGAAGACAAGGCCGAGGCGGCCATCGCCAAATACCGGCCCCTGGTCGATGCGGTCATCGCCAAGTACCGGCCGCGCCTGGAAGGCAGGACGGTGATGCTCTATGTCGGCGGGCTGCGCCCCCGTCACGTCGTCACGGCCTATGAGGACCTGGGCATGGTGATCGTCGGCACCGGCTACGAATTTGGCCATAGCGACGATTATCAGCGCACCGGCCATTACGTGAAGAAGGGCACGCTGATCTATGACGACGTGACCGGTTACGAGCTGGAGAAGTTCATCGAGGGGATCCGCCCTGATCTCGTTGGCTCCGGCATCAAGGAAAAATACCCGGTGCAGAAGATGGGCATACCGTTCCGTCAAATGCATTCCTGGGACTATTCCGGCCCGTATCACGGCTATGACGGCTTCGCCATCTTCGCCCGCGACATGGATCTGGCCATCAACAACCCGGTCTGGGACCTCTACGACGCCCCCTGGAAGAACAAACCCGAGCCGTCGGCGGCAATCGCAGCCGAATAGAACCTGGCCTCCCGGAGGCCGGGAGGCGGCGAACGCCTGCGGCCCTGTGTCCGCGGGAGACCTGAAAATGTCTTGATTGTCCCTGTGCCGCCCTATGGCGCGGCCAGATGGAAAAGAGGTAACGACCATGCCGCAGTCGGCTGAAAAAGTTCTTGACCATGCTCCGCTGTTCCGCGAGCCGGAATACAGGCAGATGCTCGCCGAGAAGAAGCTGAATTTCGAGTGTCCGCACCCCGACCAGGTCGTTACCGATCAACGCGAATTCACCAAGACATGGGAATACCGCGAAAAGAACCTCGCCCGCGAAGCGCTTGTCGTGAACCCCGCCAAGGCCTGCCAGCCGCTCGGCGCAGTGTTCGCGGCCGCGGGCTTCGAGCGAACCATGTCCTTCGTCCACGGCAGCCAGGGCTGCGTGGCCTATTACCGCTCGCACCTGTCGCGCCATTTCAAGGAGCCCGCTTCGGCGGTTTCGTCCTCTATGACGGAGGACGCGGCAGTGTTCGGCGGCCTGAAGAACATGGTCGACGGGCTGGCCAACACGTATAAGCTCTATGACCCGAAGATGATCGCCGTCTCGACCACTTGCATGGCCGAGGTCATTGGCGACGACCTGCACAGCTTCATCGAGAACGCCAGGGACGAAGGCTCGGTCCCGCGCGACTTCGACGTGCCCTTCGCCCACACGCCGGCCTTCGTCGGCAGCCATGTCGACGGCTATGACGGCACGGTCAAGGGCATTCTGGAACACTTCTGGAAAGGCGCGGAGCGAACCGAAGAAGGTGGAACCATCAACATCATTCCGGGTTTCGACGGCTTTTGCGTTGGCAACAACCGGGAACTCAAGCGCCTGCTCGATGTGATGGACGTGTCCTATACCTTCATTCAGGACGCCTCTGACCAGTTCGACACGCCGTCGGACGGCGAATACCGCATGTACGACGGCGGCACGAAGATCGAAGACGTGAAGAAGGCCCTCAACGCCGAAGCGACACTTTCGCTCCAGCATTACAACACTCGAAAAACGCTTGAATATTGTGAGGAGGTCGGGCAGGCTACGGCCTCGTTTCACTACCCGCTCGGCGTCCAGGCGACCGACGAATTGCTGATGAAGGTCTCGGCGATTTCCGGCAAGGAAATCCCCGAGACAATCCGCCTGGAGCGCGGCCGACTTGTCGACGCCATGGCGGACAGCCAATCCTGGCTGCACGGCAAGAAGTACGCGATCTACGGCGATCCGGATTTTGTCTACGCCATGGCCCGCTTCGTCATGGAGACCGGCGGCGAGCCGACGCATTGCCTCGCCACCAACGGCACCTCGGCATGGGAATCCGAGTTGAAGCAACTGCTTGCATCATCGCCCTTCGGCAAGGATGCTCAGGTCTGGGCGGGCAAGGACCTCTGGGCGATGCGCTCGCTGCTCTTCACAGAACCGGTGGATCTGCTGATCGGCAATTCCCATGGCAAGTACCTGGAGCGCGACACCGGCACGCCGCTGATCCGGCTGATGTTCCCGATCTTCGACCGGCACCATCACCATCGCTTTGCGCTCATGGGCTACCAAGGCGGCTTGCGTGTACTGACGACGATCCTCGACAAGATCTTCGACAAGCTTGATCGCGAGACAAGCGAGACGGGCGTGACGGACTATTCTTATGACCTCACCCGCTAAGGTTGGCGGCCGGCTTTCCGCCGCCGCCGTCCGTCCCCCCAATGGACTTTGGAGACATACGCAGTGTCCTCGCTCAGTGCCAAAATCCAGGATGTCTTCAACGAGCCCGCCTGTGATAGGAACCGCGGCAAGGATGCCAAGGCGCGCAAAGAGGGCTGTTCGAAGCCGCTGACCCCCGGCGCGGCGGCTGGCGGCTGCGCCTTTGACGGCGCCAAGATTGTGCTGCAACCGATCACCGACGTCGCGCATCTGATCCATGCGCCGCTCGCCTGCGAGGGCAATTCCTGGGACAATCGCGGTGCGGCTTCGTCCGGGCCAACGCTGTGGCGCACGAGCTTCACGACGGACCTTACCGAACTCGACGTGGTGATGGGGCAGGGAGAGCGAAAGCTTTTCAAAGCGATCCGCGAGATCAAGGAAGCGTATGGGCCGCCGGCGATCTTCGTCTATTCGACCTGCGTGACGGCGCTGATCGGCGAGGACATCGAGGCGGTCTGCAAGCGCGCAGCGGAAAAATTCGGCTTGGCCGTTGTCCCGGTCGATGCACCAGGCTTCGTCGGCTCCAAGAATCTTGGCAACAAGCTTGCCGGCGAGGCGTTGCTCGATCATGTCATCGGCACGGTGGAGCCCGACGATGCCGGACCCTACGACATCAATATCCTTGGCGAATTCAATCTCGCGGGCGAGTTCTGGCTGGTGAAGCCGCTCCTTGACCGGCTCGGCATCAGGGTGCGCGCCTGCATTCCGGGCGACGCGCGCTATCTCGACGTTGCCTGCGCGCACCGCGCACGGGCGGCGATGATGGTGTGCTCGAGCGCGCTCATCAATCTCGCCCGCAAGATGGAGGAGCGCTGGGAGATCCCATTCTTCGAGGGCTCCTTCTACGGCATAACCGAGACCTCCGAAGCGCTCCGGCGGATCTCTGCGCTGCTCGTGAAGAAGGGAGCGGATCCAGAGATCCTTGACCGCACAGAGACGCTGATCGCACAGGAGGAGGGGATTGCGTGGAAGAAGCTCGCAGCCTACCGGCCGCGGCTCCAAGGCAAGCGCGTGCTGCTCAACACCGGCGGTGTGAAGTCCTGGTCGCTCGTCCATGCGCTGATGGAAATCGGCATCGAGATCGTCGGCACCTCGGTCAAGAAATCCACGGCCAAAGACAAGGAACGCATCAAGCAGATACTCAAGGACGACAACCACATGTTCGAGCAGATGGCAGCGCGCGAGCTTTACGCCATGCTGTCAGAACACAAGGCCGATATCATGCTCTCGGGCGGGCGCACGCAATTCATCGCGCTGAAAGCCAAGACACCCTGGCTCGACATCAACCAGGAGCGCCAACACCCTTATGCCGGCTATGACGGCATGGTGGAACTCGTGCGCCAGATCGACCTCGCCATTCATAACCCGATCTGGCGCCAGGTGCGTGAGCCCGCACCGTGGGATCGCCCGCCTGCGGTAAAGGACGAACTGTCGAGCACAAAGAGCGCGACCGCGACTGTCCAGGCTTTCAAGAAATTCGCCGGCGCGACAGCCGTCGACTTCGGCGCGTGTTGAGGAAAGCCGATGGTCCGCATCCTTCCCCAGACCAAAGCAGCGGCGGTCAATCCGCTGAAGTCGTCGCAGCCGCTCGGCGCCGCCTTGGCCTTTCTTGGGGTCGATGGTGCGATGCCGTTGTTCCACGGCAGCCAGGGCTGCACCAGCCTCGCGCTCGTGCTTTTCGTGCGGCATTTCAAGGAAGCCATCCCCTTGCAGACAACGGCGATGGACGAGGTGGCGACCATCCTCGGCGGGGCGGACCGTCTGGAAGAAGCGATCCTCAACCTCAAGGCCCGTACAAAGCCAACGCTGATCGGGGTCTGCACGACGGCGCTCGTGGAAACCCGTGGCGAAGACTGTGCTGGAGAAATCGCCACCATCAAGCTGAAGCGCGCGGAAGACATCGCGGGTACGGAGGTGGTACTGGCCAACACGCCGGATTTCGACGGCGCGATCGAAGAGGGCTGGGCCAAAGCCGTCACCGCGATGATCGAAGGGATTACACGGCCAGGCCAGCAGGCGCGGCAATCAAAGAAGATTGCAATCCTGCCCGGCTGGCACCTCACTGTGGCTGACATCGAGCATTTGCGCGAGATGGTTGAAAGCTTTGGGCTCAAGCCGGTGATCCTGCCCGACATCTCCGGCTCGCTCGACGGCACGGTGCCCGACCGCTGGATCACGACCACCTATGGCGGCACCAGCGTCGAGGATATCCGTGAGCTTGGCACGGCCGCGCAATGCATCGTCATCGGGGAGCATATGCGGCGCCCGGCGGAGGTGCTGCAGAGGGTGACCGGCATGCCATACGTGCTGTTCCAGTCGCTGACGGGATTGCGGGGCGCCGACCGGTTCGTCTCACTGATGGCTGCGATTTCAGGCGTGGCGGTGCCGGCCGGGGTGCGCCGTCGCCGGGCGCAATTGCAGGACGCGTTGCTCGACGGACATTTCCATTTCGGAGGCAAGAAAATTGCGATCGCTGCTGAACCAGACCAACTCTACCAACTCGCAACCTTCTTCACCGACATGGGCTCCGACATCGCGGCGGCGGTCGTCACGACCGACATGTCGAAAATTCTGCAGAAAATACCGGCGGAGTCGGTTCAAGTCGGCGATCTCGGCGATTTGGAAGCGCTTGGCGCCGACGCTGATCTTCTCGTTACTCATTCCCACGGCCGCCAGGCGGCGCAGCGCCTTGGCATCCCGCTCATGCACGTCGGCTTCCCGATCTTCGACCGGCTCGGCAGCCAGCACAAGCTCACAATCCTCTATCAGGGGACTCGGGACCTGATCTTCGAGGTTGCCAACATCTTCCAGGCCAACCGCCACGCGCCGACACCTGAGGCGCTTGATCCACTCCGTAAGCGAGACATGCCAGATGAGCTCCGTTCGTCGCCTCTCACTCGTCACTGACGAAGTCCACGCATCGGTGCCGGAACGGCAAGCCGGCGCCTTGCGCGTCGCGATCGCCACGCAAGACATGAAGAGCCTCAACGCCCATTTCGGGTCGGCCAGGCGCTTTGCTGTCTACGATGTCACGCGCGAGGAGTGGGGTCTCGTGGAAGCCGTGGCCTTCGATGATGTTTCCGATGAGAGCGGGAAGCATCGGACTGACGGCGATGATCGCATCACCCCGAAAGTCGAGGCGCTGAGGGGCTGTCATCTCCTGTTTTGTCTGGCTATCGGCGGACCGTCGGCAGCCAGGGTTGTTTCGGCAAAAATCCACCCAATCAAAGTGCCGAAGCCCCAGACCATCCAGGAGGTGCTGTTGCGCACGCAGATGATGCTGAGGACATGTCCTCCCCCCTGGTTGCGCAAGGTGCTGGCGGAGGCAGGCGTCGCCGAAAAGAAACCGTCGTTCGAGGACGAGGACTGAGAGGACTGAAATGAGGAGAACGCGAAATGGATGCCGCGGTTAGCCTTGCTGTCGCCGAGGACGAGGCGGCCCTTGCCACCCCGTTCGTCAAATGCCTCGTGCGGCTGATCCGTGCTCAGGATTCCTACGGGTCATGGGAAGGCAAACCGGATGCCGAGCTGCTGGGCGACTTCATCGTCACCAAGCAACAGCTCCGTGCGATCCCGATCATCGGCGATCCCGATCCGGACGTGCTGTGGCGGCTCAACATGTTTTACGCCGCCGTCGGGCTAACCATCGAGGAGCGCTCCGGCTTGATGGCATCGCCGATGATGGAGATGAGCCATGAGGGTTTCGGGCGCGTCGTTTTGACGTCCGGGCGGTTGGTCGTTCTGTCGAAGACCCTGCGCGACGTCCACCGGTTCGGCTTCGAGACGTTATGGAAACTCGCGGCGGCCGGTACGAAACTGGCCGGCGATGCGACCGCAGCCCTTGAAACCTATCCCGAGGTGGCACGGGCGTGATGGAACCGATTTTCAAGCAAGGGGATCATGTCAGGTTCTGAGGACAGGCAATGGCCAGCCCACTCCACCGAGGCGGTCGAGGCCGATTTGGTTCTTGGGGTAGCGCTGATGAAGCCACTGGTCTTGATCTGTTCGCAAGATGCGGAGTTGTATCTGTTCCTCAGCCACATCCTGGGGGTGGACGGCTTCACAAGTGAGCCGGCAGGCGGCGTGGACGACGCTCTCGCATTGGCCGATGATCGGGAGCTCCAGGCGGTCGTGCTGGACTGCGGGCCAACAAGCGCGACAGGCTCCACAATTTGTGCCCGGCTCAAGGGCGAGCCACGGACCGGCGATCTGCCCGTTATTGCCCTGATCGCGCCAGGTGCCGAGAACCAGCACCTTGATCTGTTGAAGGCAGGCATTGACGAGAGCTTTGTGCGGCCGATCGCGCCGGCCACGCTGCTTGACTGTCTGCGGACGAAGCTGGCGCTGCCGAAGCCAGGTTCAAACGGAATTGAAAACGGCAGTTGGCTCCGCTGCGGCGGGCTCGAGATGAAGCTCGATGCCTACCGGGTTCGCGGCAATGGCCACGACATCCATCTCGGACCTCTCGAGTTCAATCTGCTGCGGCAGTTTCTTGAGACTCCAGGCAAGGTCTTCAGCCGAGACGAGCTGATCGACGCGGCCTGGCCGGACAATATCCATATCGGTGCGCGCACCGTCGACGTCCATATAAGCCGGATCAGAAAGGCGCTGAAGGCGGCTTCGCCAGGCAGCATCATTCGCACCGTCAGGTCGGCCGGCTACTCGCTCGAGAAGCCGGACGACTAAACAGGGCAGGGGTGGGTGCCACTCCCGTCTGCGTCCTGGCCAGGGTAAGTCTTGCGGCTTCGAAACGCGCCTGCGGGCACGACAAACTCAGGGAGAGGCAGTCAGATGGCCTTCAAAAGCCTACTCAGTGTAATGGGAGCTGACCACTCCGATCGGGATGTCAGAACAGCTGCCGGCTTGTGCGCCGAGGTCGGCGCATATCTGTCCGTTCTGATTATGTCGCCTCCTCGGCTCGTTATGTCGCCTCCGCCGCCATGCGATGGCATCCCCGAATGGCCTGAACAACACGCAAGGGCCATTGCCAGACTGGAAAAACGCTACAGGCAAATCGAGACATTTTCCCAGGACATGGCCAGTCTGGAAAAAACATCCAGGGAAATTCATAAACTGCTGAGAGCCACGTGGCGGTGCTATGATGTCGATATTGCCAACTGCGATCGGGCCAGCGTCGGTGAGGCGGTGCGACAGCGCGCGCTCTGTACCGACCTGACAATCGTCGGCCCCGCACTTCTCAACGACATTAGTCTCGGACCTTTAGTTATCGACGGCAGCTTGTTTGACACCGGAAGGCCGGTGCTTGTCGTGCCGAACGGCTCTGAGGCTACTCTGTCGCCACGGCGCGTGCTGGTCGGATGGGATGCGCGAGCCGAGGCGTCCCGTGCGGTTCGGGAAGCGCTGGATCTGCTATCCGGTGCAGAGGAAGTTCGTGTCGCCCTCGTCGATCCGGAGGCGACCTGTAGCGGCGACGAGCCGGGAGCCGACATTGCTGCCTATCTCACTCGGCACGGTGCTCGGGTGTCGGTTGACCGGCTAGCGAGTGCCGGCAAACCGGTGGCCACAGTGCTCGCGCAGCACGCAATCGACACGTCTGCCGACATGATTGTCATGGGCGCGTACGGCAGCCGTCGGCTGCGCGAGCGGCTCTTCGGTGGCGTGACGAGATGGATCGTTCGCAAGCCGCCATTGCCGCTGTTTTTGGCTCGTTGACGGGTTCCCAAGGTGCAGCATGCTGTTCGAAGCTCTACTCCCCTGCGTTATGTATCCTGACGCCAAGTCGCAGAAAGATCGCGGCAAACACGCAGGTTTCGCGAAGCTCCTCGAGCGAATTTGCACGCGCCATCGCGAAGAACATCCCGGACGTCTCGAGCGCGCTCGGGGTTTCTGCACGCCCGAGATGACCGGTGACGCGCAGACCAACGGCCGCGCACAGGTACAGGCGCCTCAATGCGCTCAAAACCACCGCTTCGCAGGTCGACGTCAGGTCGAGAAAGAGAGTCGTTTCAGCGCGGCAGGCCGCGTTCGGACCTTAGCCGCATCGTATTGGCGTTATCACGATTTCCCTCATCACTGGCCGGGAGCTGAACACCGCAACGACCGTGCAGTGGCCAAGGCACCGACCTTCGAGTCGGGACGGTCGGGCTCTTGCCGGCGTCGGCGCGAACGATGGCATCAATCCCATGTCATCGCCTAGGATGGTAGCCCGGGTTAGTGCGGACGGCGGCATCTTCGTTTTCGGTCGGTCGGGCCCGACCCCGCTTGGCGACAGAGCGGTCTTTGGGTTGTCAATTTCGCCAACGCTTACATTCCCACCATGAATTCCCGTTGCACCTGAGCACCGGGAATACAGAAGATAGACACAAAGCAGGATTCCCGCAGAGTTCACCGGCAGGCACATGCCGGCTCTCATCCTGATCTTTTCGCCCCGATCATGGTCGTCAGATCTGACGATTCGGTATTCACGAGCCGCAGTTGAACCGGCTTCGTCGTAAAGAACTCCTATGCCGCCAGCCAGGAATTCAATCGCAAGCGGGGGAGGCGGCGCAGGAGGGGCACGGATGAAGCGGCCCCTTGCAAGTGGCGAGGTCCGCTACCGCCTCCGGACCGGAACGGCAAGAAGCTCAAGCGAGGTGGCGTTAGTAGAGGATGATGACGATCCTGATGGTTGCCAAGACAGTCATCATGGCCTTCTGCTTGTCCCTTAACCCAAATTATATGTTGCGTCGTCCGTAGCCACACTTTTCTGACCGCGACGCGGGGTGCTTGTCCAAAACCTGACAGCGACAGACAACATGTCAGGTTCGCTACAACCGGCCATCTTGGACGCTGTGAAGGTTTTTCAATGCGAAATCATGCGCTTAACGCGCGCTGTGCGCGCTGGCACGGCCTTTGCTAATTGACTGTTGCAGATTGTGATGTGGTAACACTGAGTGAAGGCTGACTGCATGCATATGCGCGAGACGATAGCTCTCCTTTCTTTGAACCCTTGTGCCCCTCTCTAAGAGGGAAACAAGCTCGGGCATTAGGTGGTGAAACCTGCGGCAACAGCTTTGGAGAGCAAGATGGTATTGCGGATGGAGTCACCGGCTCCTTCGATCAAAGTGGAGAACTGGCTGCGTGGCGAGCCCCTTGCGAACTTCCAGTCCGGCAAAGTGTATGTCGTTGAATTTTGGGCAACTTGGTGCGGACCATGTTCGACGGAGATGCTCCAACTGATGCTGTTCCAGGAAATATACAAGGACAGCGGACTTGAGGTCGTCGGGATAGCGGCGGATGAAGACGCTCCAACGGAAGTTGAGGCCCGAAGCAAGTTGGACGCATGGTTGACCGACAAGTGCTCGAATCTGAACTATCGGATCGGGTTCGACTTCACAGGCGAAATGAAGAAGCTTTGGAGGGAACCCAGCTTTTCCGTCGGGATTCCGACCTCGTTCGTGGTCGACCGAGACGGCCACATCGCTTTTATCGGTCATCCGAGCCAACTCGATGAGGTTTTGCCGGAAGTGCTGAACGGCAGCTGGCGCACCAGCGATAAAGCTAAAGCCGCCGATACGGAGCGGCTCGCCACAAGCGAACCTATGGCGCGCGAGCAAGCGTTGAAAAAGCCGATCGATGACAGATTCTGGGCGGCGGTGAAGTTGGAAGATTGGAAGACGGCGCTCTGGGCAATCGAAGAGGGCATCGCCTTGATGCCGGACGACATCAATTTCCGCCTGGCTCATGCGCATCTGTTGCTGCACAAAATCCAAGACATGTGGACCGGCTTGCCCGTCATACGCCAATTGGTTCGCGACGCGATCGACAAAAACTCCGAGGATTGGATGGTTTCGGCGCTAGACCAACTTTTCCATCCGGCCAATGACCATTCGCGCCTTCCCCCTGCTGAACGCTTCGCGATGGGCAAGGAGCTGTCCGAACACATCCTGGCACTGAATCCTCCGCACGGCGACAGCCCTAAGTCCCAGTCTTATCCGGCAGTCGCCCGGTACTATCACGAGAACGGCAACAACGATCGCGCGATCGAGTTGGTCGAACTGGCACTGACGTCGCTGGACGGTCCGGAGCCTATCCCGGACGAACTGAAAGAGCACCTTCTACCGGATCTCCTGCAGGCCCTGGCCAACTACAGGGGTGGCAAGGTTTGTTACGGCGCTCTCTGTGCGGCTCCGCAAAACAAGCTTCCCGGAGGTGCCAAAGCGCGGCCGCGCGAGAAGAGTCCATAAAAAGGAGGATGGTCGGGATGTTCACTGGCCAATTCGTCCATTTCCCTGGCGTGGCCGCAAGCAGGCCCCGTGCAGCACCGGATGGATTGTTTGCAGCGGGGTCGAGGCTCGAATCTTGCGGTGACCTGTGGCCGCATCACGGTGGAAGGGATGCTCGACGCGGATCCGCGTGGAAGGCCTTGCAGTCGAAGACACGACCAAGCTCGGCCACCGAGGCATCAATTCCATGGAATTGGCCGCCCCGAGCCGGGCGTCGGCTGCGCAAGTGTGCCCGAGGCAACCGTCTTCGAAAAAAGAAAGAGTTCTTCGCGGAAGAGGACAGAAATTGAGGAGATATGAAATGTCTGATGCCGCGGTTAGCCCCGCTGCCAACGAGGACGTGGCGGCCCTTGCCGCCCCGTTCGTCAAATGCCTCGTGCGGCTGATCCGTTCTCAGGAATCCTACTGCTTATGGGAAGGCAGATCGGACGCCACGCTGCTGGCCGACTTCATCGTCACCAGAAAAAAGCGCCATGTGTTCCCTGGCATGGGCTATTCCGATCCGGACGTGCTGTGGAGGCTCGATATGTTTTACACCGCTGTCGGGCTTGCGATCGCGGAGCGTTTCCGCCCGGTGACATCGCCAATCGTGGAGATGAAACCAGTCAGGCCTTCGGGCGCGTGCTTTTCAGGGGCGGGCAGTTGGTCGTTCTGCCCAGACCTGCATCAGTTCGGCTTCGAGACGTTCCGGCAACTCGCCGAGGCCGGTACGAAACTGGTCGACGATGCGACCGCAGCCACTGAAGCCTGTCCCGACGTGGCGCGGGCATGATGAAACCAATTTGCGAGGAACGATCAATGTCAGACCTTGAGGCGTTGCGGAAGAAAGTTCGCAAGCTGCAGTCCCGTGCGGGCACAGCGAAGATGGAATTGCACGACCTTGCCGAGGACCTCCCGGTCAACTGGACTGAGATCAAGGCGGTTGCCGAGAAAACGTTCACCGTGTTTGCTGAGTGGGACGCAGCCAAGAAGGACCTCGCTGCACTGGAGAATGCGCGATGAGCAGCGCTTTCGTCACCCGCGACGGCTCCAAATGGATGCCGGAGTATCTCACCGCTATCGATGGCACGACCTGCATCGGCTGCGGCCGCTGCTTCAAGGTCTGCTCGCGCGAGATCATGCACCTCTACGGCGTCGACGACGCGGGTGAAATCCTCGGCGCCTGTGACGGCGAGGACGACGACGACTTCGACGGCGAGCTCAATCGCATGATCATGGTCGTCGACCATGAAGGCCGCTGCATCGGCTGCGGAGCCTGCGCCCGCGTCTGCCCGAAGAACTGCCAGACCCATGTCGCGGCCGACAAGGTCGCTGCATGATATGGCGCACAAACCAGGAGAACGGCGTTGCCCCTTAGAATCTTTTATCGCGTCCTGTGGCTGGTCCTGTGCGGCAACGCTCTGACCGTCTACGTGGCTTCTCATTCCATCCGCGCAGTTGTCGTCACAACGCTGGCTTGTTGGCTGCTCCTCCAGGTAGGCTATTTCGGTAGCGTGCTCTTTCTGATCTGGCGGTCCGGCTGTGCTAGCAGAAATGGCCGAATGGCTGAGCATGTCGGCAGTTGCAAGGAGGTTGGGTCCCAGCCGTCAGACCATGACGAGGTGACGAATGAATCTGCAGATTTACTCCATCAAATGCTAGCCATATCGCTGCTGCTGCCTTGATTTGTCATGACAAGGTCTGCGCTCAGGATACTTTTGATCAACCTTGAATATTGAGCGGAACTTGCAAGGAATACAGGCTTGATACATCGATGGCGACCGCACTCCGGTCATTCTATTTAATTCGGGAAATGCAGCTTTTCGGTGCCATAGGCATAGTAGCTTTGTTGCAGGACGCCGCCCTGCGGGCGCTTCGTCTCGATGACGAAATGGCGCTGGAACTAATGATGGGGGCCTCTTCTGGAACGTTGGAGGAAGGCAGCTAAACCTCAAATCAAACATGCCTTTAGAATGACCGTGCAAGCTAATTTTAGCTCAATCACGAGTTGCCGGAGAGAAAATGCTGAAAAAATTCGAACGCTATCCGCTCACCTTTGGACCAACGCCCATCGAGAAGCTCGACCGCCTTGGCAAGCATCTAGGCGACAAGGTGGAAATCTACGCCAAACGCGAGGACTGCAATTCCGGTCTCGCATTTGGCGGAAACAAGCTGCGCAAGCTCGAATACATCATCCCCGACGCCATCGCGTCAAATGCCGATACGTTGGTCTCCATCGGCGGCGTGCAGTCAAACCACACGCGGATGGTCGCCGCGGTCGCCGCCAAGATCGGCATGAAATGCCTCCTGGTTCAGGAGAGCTGGGTTCCACATGAGGATGCCGTCTACGATCGGGTCGGCAACATTCTTTTGAGCCGCATCATGGGAGCAGAGCTGCGCCTGGTCGACGAGGGCTTTGACATCGGCATCCGCCGCAGTTGGGAAAAAGCGCTCTATGAGGTCAAGGCAAGGGGCGGCAGACCCTATGCGATACCCGCCGGGGCGTCTGTTCACGAAAAGGGCGGCCTCGGCTATGTGGGGTTCGCGGAAGAGGTGCGCGCCCAGGAGAAACAGCTTGGCTTTGCCTTCGACTACATCGTTGTTTGCACGGTCACAGGCTCAACGCATGCCGGCATGCTCGTCGGATTCGCCGAGGACGGTCGACAGTGCAACGTGATCGGTGTCGATGCCTCTGCCACCCCCACCAAAACCAAGGCGCAGGTGCTAAACATTGCCCAACATACAGCGAAGCTCGTCGATCTCGAAACGGAAATCGTCGAAGACGACGTGGTGCTGTTCGAGGAGTATGCGTACCCGTGTTATGGCATTCCGTCCGAAGAAACCAAGGAGGCCATCCGCCTGTGCGCGCGGCTCGAGGGGATAATTACCGATCCCGTCTATGAGGGAAAATCGATGCAAGGGATGATTGATCTCATTCAGAAAGGCTTCTTTCCAGAGGGATCGAGGGTCCTCTACGCGCATCTCGGCGGCGCGCCGGCGGTCAACGGCTACAGCTATACCTTCCGCAGCGGCTGACGCTCGACAGATTGCGATTGCGCCGTCCTGCCGATGCTTTCTTTCGAGGGCCGCCCGGCAACCGAGGGAGTCGGCGGATGATCAACCATCGCGACGTTGACGGAGTTATGCGGAAATGTTTTGATCGATGGATTTTTGCTGAATAATCCCAAGTTTGTGGACAATATTATTTTGAGTATTGCAGGATGAATCTTGTACAGACCGATATCGCAGGGGCGATGATACAATATCTGTTGGTGGCTGAAGCAACGTTCTATCCGAGTGGACTTTTTCTGTTAGCAATTAGAGAGTGGCCAAGAGCACCGGAAAAGTGGATTCATATCCGATGATCTCTGTCGTCCCAGGCGGCAGGATTTTGGAAATAACGACGACCACAGGTTGCATCGTCGGATGTTCCTGTTGCCCGCAGGACAAGTTCGCCCATCGGCAAAGAGCAGTCTCTCATGCGAACCGTCTTCGGCTTGAAGATTTCAAGGGATGTCTGGCGCGCGTACCAACTTCCGTCGACATTGGTTTTTCCGGTACTCCGAGCCTTGGTTCAATCCGGATTGCACCGAAATGGTCGAGCACGCTTACGCCAGAGGCCATGGCATCCGGATTTTCACGACGCTTGTAGGAATGAAGGAGTGGGATCTACAACGCCTGCAAGCGCTGCATGTGAGCGTATTCATGGTCCATGTTTTCGATGATGGCGCATACATGAATAGCTACGCTCGTCGTGAGAATGCGGAGAGCGTGTGGGCCAGAATGAATGCGTTGGACACCTTGCGATCCAAAGATTACGCGTTCGCGCTGGCAGCATTCAAACCCACCATCGAAGCGCCCAGAATGTGGCACCCACAGCGGTGACCACGAACAGAAGCGTGAAACCCGCAGACGACGAGGACCGCTGAAACCGCCGAGGAGGTCGTTGACCGATTACAGAAGGTGTCCAACTGGAATAATATCTTACATCCAAGCTTTTTTGCAATTTCTCTACGCTCACAAAAGCTTTTGAAAAATAACTTTTACACAAAATAACTTTATGCAACGCGAGGGTGGGGTAGAGCTTCAGCGCTGTCCGTCTGCGAAGACGGCGCCTTAAACCGGCAGATTGGCGCACCAGGCGCAAGTGGCTGCAGAGCAGAGACTATGGCGAGCCCGCGGATGACTGCAGTCTCTCAGCTTCGAAGGCTGGAAATCGGCGTTTCCGACCAGTTTTCTTTAGTCCCCTCGACGAATTTGCGAGCGGCAGCCAAAGATGCATTTGCCGTCGAGTTCGGCCGATTTCTCGACCAGGCTGATGGTGTTGCTCAACCCGAGAAGTTGTTCGACCTAGTATGTGCTTTTGCCCTGAAGTTTGATTGCCCGTGGATTGCATATAGCTATCTTACTGGCAACCAAAGATTTTTGAAGCCCGTCAAGTGCGATCCTGTGGCCATGCTGAATTATCCTGACGAATGGCAGGAGCGCTATTTCGAGATGGGCTACGACAAGATAGACCCCATTATTAAGACGAGCCGAAAGCGGGCAGGCACCTTTCGTTGGAGCGAGGTGTACAACGATGCAAGTACGACTGAAGACGAACGACGCGTTTTCGACGAGGCTGCGACGTTCGGCCTAAGGTCAGGCATCAGCATTCCATTGCACCGCCCCGATGGCAGCTTTGCAGTTGTAAGTTTTGCGCAAGTATATGACCAGGATTTCCGGAATATAGCAGTCACCTACTTGGAACTTGTTGCCTTATACTTCCATCTGAGGATCGCCGAGTTCGTGCTTTCGAGTTGCGCCAAGGGCCCTTTTGGCCTCTCTCCAAGAGAAAAGGAATGTATTTCGTGGGTAGCACGAGGAAAAACGTCGTGGGAGATAGGGAAAATTCTAGATATATCTGATAACACTGTAAACTTTCACATAAAAAACGTAATGCGAAAACTTGATGTCGCCAGCAGGACGGTTGCCGCTATAAAGGCGGTCAACAACGGAATTATAGAACTATAATTCTATTGTAAATCTCGTTAAGTAAAATTTACGTTGGCTTTTCGTATGAGAAATATACTTGAGTTATTATGATATGATTCTTATATCGTGGGCTTTTCGAGGGGTTTTGATTTGGCCCCTGTGCGTTTGCTCTACTAATCAGGCCGGATCGGGAGTGACTGCGAGAAGGTGGTGCTCACAGACTTCGACGTTAGGCCGCCGCATGATGAGGTCAGTAGCGCAAGGCGTCTCAATCTGTTGAACGATCTTAGGAGAGTTCGTCCCAGGATCGTGCCTGCTAACGAGATCGCCTTGCCCGTCGTCCACGGGAACGATCCGGCTTTGTCAAGCGACACGAGGAATTGGCCCCTTTGGCGACATCAGGAACTGACCGCCTTCACTGGGTTGCTGTTTCGTTGGTTTCGGGCGCCGGACCGGCGCTTTTCGTGGAGACGGTAGCTATCGCCGCGGATAGTAATCACCGCGGAATGGTAAAGCAGGCGATCCAGGATCGCGGTGACCACCACGGGATCTCCAAAAACGTTCCCCATTCGCGCCCACCGAACGATTGGAGGTAATCAGGATCGATCCCTTCTCGTATCGGCGCGACACCAGTTGGAAGAACAGGTGAGCGGCATTGGCCTCGAAGGGAAGATAGCCGAGCTCGTCGATGATCAGCAATTTTGGACGTGATAAGATCGTCAACTGCTTGTCGAGCGAGCCGTCGTCATGGGCTTTTGCCAACATCGCCACCAGCGTGGCCGCAGTGACGAATTGAACATTGTAATTCTGCCGGATCGCCTCGCGACCAAGGCTCACAGCACCGTTCCCGGAGGCCCCAGCAACAAGAGCGTGTCGCCATGGGCAATCCAGCGACAGGTCGCCAGCCTTGCGGACCAGATCCCGCAGCTGTCTGAACGGCGCGCGTCCGGCCAGCGGGCGAAGCGCACGAGCTTCAGCGGCAAAGCGTTCCACCGGCGCGACACCGGTCGTGCCGTGTTCGCGCTGGTCGGCGACCTCGCGCGTCCACCGGTCCAGATGCGCCTCGAACGCCGCCCAGCTCTCAAACCGGCGCCCGGCGATCGCGTTCTTCTTGACGTAGCCGACTCCGCGTTCGTCCTACCCTTTCGTGCGCGCTCGATAGGGAGCACAGGCCCGCGGCTTGAAGCCCCAGTACCGGGCGAAGGCATGCAGCCGCGCGTTAAACCTCACCTCGCGCGTCACCGCGTCATGGTGCTCGACAAGAGCCTTCGCATTATCGATCAGGACTTCCGCCGGAACGCCCCCGAACCGCAGGAATGCGCCCTCCAGCCCTTCGAACCAGTCGGCCTGGCGCTGCCTCTGCGAGGCCCGGATATGCATCCGGCGCGAATAGCCAAGCGTCCCGACAAACACATGGATCCGCACCCGCTCGCCGCCGATCCAAACACGGGTATCGCCGAAGTCGATCTGCATCTGATGACCGGGCGCCGTCTCGAAGCGGACTGTCGCCCGCTTCTGCGCCTTTAGCTCCCGGCGCCAATGCTGTACCCCACGCTCCACCGAACGCAGGCTGATAACGATCCCGTGTTCGTCCGCCAACTCCTGGCGGATAACGTCCGTGTGCGGGGCAAGGAAACCAAGCTGTGTTTCATCGGGCATGGGCTGATGGAGAACCGCCACGGCCTTTTGGTCGATGCCTGCCTGACGCTGGCCGACGGACATGCCGAGCGAGTGGCACTGCACATGATCGAGCCCCGCGCCGACCGGCCGCAGGCGATCACGCTCGGTGCCGACAAGGCCTACGATGCGGAGGACTTCGTCAACGAACTGCGTTCGATGAAGGTGACGCCGCATGTGGCGCAGAACACCAGCGGCCATAGTTCGGCCATCGACGGGCGCACCACCCGGCATAGCGGCTATGCTGTCAGTCAGCGTATTCGTAAGCGCATTGAAGAGGCGTTCGGCTGGATCAAGACGGTCGCCGGTCAGCGCCAAACCAAGTTGCGCCGCCGGAACCGCGTCGGATGGGCTTCACCCTCAGCGCCGCCGCCTACAATCTGGTGCGGCTGCCGAAGCTCATCGCTGGAACCACTGACATGTCCAAGGTTCCAGCCATCGCCATGGCCTTTGCCGATCGCTGGCGTATCGTCGACGCCTCTCTCTCGTCGCGACTGAAAGATACTACCATCCTTGGTAGGCGCACGAGTCGAGGTTACCGTCTAAAACTGCGAAGCCATCAGAATTTCGATTGGGATGCTTCGATTGGGATGCTATGGCGCCACCATTTAGATGAGGAAACGATTGTGCTTCAAGAGAGTACCTCCAACTCGCTATTTGCCTTCGAAACTCTCGAGTCAAACGTGCGGTCTTATTCGCGATCGTATCCTGTTGTGTTCAGGAAGGCTGCGGGAGCCATTCTCGAGGATGAGAGTGGCTTCGAGTTCATCGATTTTCTCTCCGGCGCGGGCGTCCTCAACTATGGCCATAACGATCCCGATTTGCTAAATGCCGCAAGGCAATACCTTGAATTACGCGGTATTATTCATGGTCTTGACATGGCTACCTCTGCAAAAAGAGAGTTTATGGAGAATTTTGACGCGACAATACTTCATCCGCGTGGCCTAGCGTACAAATTTCAGTTCCCCGGCCCCACCGGCGCCAATGCCGTGGAAGCGGCTTTAAAGCTCGCACGCAAGGCCACTGGTCGGCAAACTATAATTTCATTCACCAACGGCTTTCATGGAGTGAGCTTGGGCGCGCTTGCCGTAACGGGTAATCGGCACTGCCGAGACGCAGCAGGCCTTCCTCTAGCCGGCGCAGTGTTCATGCCTTACGATGGGTATTGGGGAGCCGATCACGACACTTCGGAATATCTGGCGAGGCTACTTGCTGATGCAAGCAGTGGTGTCGACCTACCCGCAGCCATCATTCTAGAAACTGTCCAAGGCGAGGGGGGCATCAACACTGCGAGCAAGAATTGGCTTCAGTCGCTCGAGCGACTTTGCAGAACGAACGGCATTCTCCTGATTGTTGATGACATTCAGGCGGGTTGCGGACGAACAGGTAGTTTCTTCAGTTTCGAGTTTGCCGATTTATCTCCGGATATGATTGTTTTGTCGAAGTCCCTCAGCGGCTGTGGACTGCCACTGTCCCTTTTGCTGCTAAAACCTGAAATAGACGTTTGGCAGCCGGGCGAACACAATGGAACTTTCAGAGGCAACAACCTTGCGCTAGTGACTGGGACTGCTGCGTTGCGAAAATATTGGACTAGTGAAAAGCTGTCTGATGGCGTTGCGGAAACAGGACGCATTTTGAGCGGGCGCCTTCACCAGGTTGCTCAAAGTAGCGGAGATCATAACCTTTCCGTTCGCGGAAGGGGCATGATGCTCGGGCTCGATTGTAATACAGGCCAATTGGCGGAGAAAATCGTCCGTAGGGCCTTTGAAGATGGACTTGTGGTAGAGCGATGCGGCGCCGAGCACCAGGTTATCAAGCTCCTTCCTCCTTTGACGATCGACGGGCAGACGCTTCAACGCGGTCTCAACATTTTGGACCGTTCTGTGCATGCAAGCGTCTAAGCGGATCCACGCTGTGGTGCTTACAGAGGGGGGATCATGTCAATTAATGGCTGCCGAAATCGAAGATGCTACAGGATCACACTGCGACGTGACCGACTGAACCCCTTGAGGCGTAGAGTGGGGGCTGCGCGTTGAACGCATCTCTCATCGCATAGCTTGCAAATTGCTTACGACGTGATTGGTGGAACATGAACGCGACGGTTCTGAAATTCGGGGGCTCCTCTTTTCGACATACTGAAGACTACCATCGAGTTGCTGGGCACATAGCCGACCGACTAGCAACTGGCGAAGGCAAAATCGTTGCCGTGGTCAGCGCGATGTCGGGAATAACTGACAACCTGAAAGAGGTGATGCTCAACGTCAACAAGAAAGCATCACCATCGAACGTTGATGCAGCACTTGCAACTGGAGAGATGATCAGTGCCTGCTGTTTGGAGGCTGCCATCAGCCGGCTGAGGATACCGGTCATGTCTTTGAACGGCTATTCCCTTGGAATACGTACGAATTCGGACTTCGGTCGCGCGTCAATAGAAAGCGTAGATCCTAAGCAAATTATGGCAGCATTGCTGGAGCATGATGTGATCGTTGCCGCTGGCGCCCAGGCAATCGATCAGTCCGGCAGGTTAACGTTTCTGGGCAGAAACAGCTCCGACCTGACAGCTATCGTAATAGCCTCCATGTTAGGAGAGCACGCTTGCGAAATCTACTCAGATGTTCCGGGCGTCTATACGGCAGACCCTTATCTTGTCCCAGGAGCACAACTGATTCCGGAGCTTGCCTATCAGACGATCCTACAGATGTCCCTACACGGCGCAAAGGTTCTCCACCACAGGGGGGTGCATTACGCCGAAAAGCACAGGGTTTCCATTATTTGTAAATCGCTGACCAGCGACGGAGCCATCACCGGCACGATCGTATCAGGTCATGGCAACGCCCGTTCTGTGACCGTGGCTCGCGACAGCCCGGTGTTTTCATGCGCCAGCCTCGAAGAATGCGACAGCCTTTGCGCCCTTCTTGCTAGACATGACATCAACGTCCTTCGCCTGGAGGACAGTCACGGGGTGAGGGTTTGTATTGTAAGCGACATCGATTTTGCCCAGCGACTAGTCTCGCTTGCGGACATTGGTCCGGTTTTCATTGGCTTAAGCAATGTGGTGACAGAACTTGATTCTTCGGGGTTGCTCGTGCATTTGGTCGGCGATTATGACGGCGCCATTTCCCTGGTGCGCCAAATCCACGAACAAATGTATCCTGCAGTAGTTAGCGTACCGTTTGGGGCGTCGGTGTAGTTCGAGGCGCCCATCGTTGCGACGAACAGCTTTAGGCCGGTGATTGGATCCAAGATGTTGAAGGTGTCGCCGGCGAAATCGCCAAACACCTTCACGCCGCGGAGTGCATCTGGCGTATCGTCTGGTGTACGCGTCCTTTCCAGGTAAGGTCATGCAAAAATAGATATAGAAGGCCGCCTGGATTGGCGTCGCGATACTCCTCCCACGCCAGCACCCGCGTTAACTCTGAGACCAAGCTGATTCGAAGGTAACCGCTGTTCTCAGGCCACGGCCTTGAGCGGCCCGGGGGCATAGGCCCAGGGCAGCAGGTCGTCGATCTGGCTTTGCGGATGGCCTGCGACGATGTGGGTGATGACGTCGGCGAGATAGGCGTATGGGTCGGCGCCGTTGAGTTTCGCGGTTTCTACGAGCGAGGCGATGGTCGCCCAGTGCTCGCCACCACCGTCGGAACCGGCGAAGAGCGCATTCTTCCGATTGAGGGCGATTGGCCTAATCGAGCGTTCGACGACGTTGGAGTCGATCTCGACGCGGCCGTCGTCGAGGAAGCGACCAAGTCCGGCCCAGCGCGAGAGCGGGTAGCGGATTGCTTCGGCGAGCTTGCTCTTCTGGCTGACCAGGGCGAGCTTTCGCGCAGCCATGGCTGGAGGGTATCGATGACGGGGCGGCTTCTCTCCTGGCGGGCGGTGCGCCGCTCTTCGGGCGAGCGTCCCCGTATCTCGCTCTCAATCCTGTAGAGCTCGGTGATGCGCTGGAGCGCCTCCGTGGCGATTGGCGCGGGTCCGGACTGGACCAGTTCGTAGAACCGGCGACGGACATGCGCCCAGCAGAACGCCAGGCTCACGGCATTGCGCTCGGCCAACGCCCGGTATCCAGCGTAGCCGTCGACTTGCAGGGTTCCGACGAAGCCCTGAAGGTGCCGGAGTGGCTGTTCGGCCTTGCGGTCGGGCGCATAGAGATAGGCGACGCCGGGCGGATCGATCCCGCCCCAGGGGCGATCGTCGCGCGCATAGGCAAACAGCTGGCCCGTCTTGGTGCGGCCGCGCCCGGGATCGAGCACCGGCGCGGTGGTCTCGTCGGCGAAGAGCTTGCCGGACGCCTTCAGCCGCTCGAACAGCCGCTCGTGGATCGGCCGTAGCAGGAAGGCTGCCTTGCCGACCCAGTCGGCGAGCGTGGACCGATCCAGGTTCACGCCCTGCCGGGCATAGATCTGCGCCTGGCGATACAGGGGAAGATGGTCGGCATACTTCGACACCAGCACGTGGGCGACGGTCGCTTCGGTCGGGATGCCCCCCTCGACGAGGCGCTCCGCTGCGGGCGCCTGCACCACGACCTCCTCGCAGCTCCGGCAGGCATACTTCGGTCGGCGCGTGACGATGACGCGGAATTGGGCCGGCACGATGTCGAGGCGCTCGGAGCAATCCTCGCCCATGACGTGCAGCATCCCCTTGCAGCACGGGCAGATCTTGTCGGGGATGTCGATGACCTGCTCGATACGCGGCAGGTGCGCGGGCAGTGAACCGCGGTTGGCGCGGCGCTTCCTGGCGCGAGCCTCGCGCTTAGCAGGATCGGCGGCGTGCTCTGCGGCGAAGCCCTCCGCCTCGACCTGCTCGGCCTCTTCCAGGCCCAGCAGCAGTTGGTCGACCGGCAGGCTCTCTGCCCTGCGGCCGAAGCGGTGGCGCTGCAGTTCCTTGATGATCTGGCGCAGCCGCTCGTTCTCGGCGCGCTCCGCCGCGAGCATCGCCTGAAGCGCGATCGGATCGTTGGTCTGAGGCTCGGCCGGGTTGCTCACAAGGCCGATTCAATCATGTATTCCAATGCTTTGCCAGCGTCTCTGGCCGCCCGTGGAATCAATTTGCCGCGACCGGCACGCGCGTCTCGCGGGCGTCATGCACGCGCCGCCAATCCAACCCTTCCAGGAGCGCCTGCAATTGCGCCGCCGACGACCTCACCACGCCATCGGTGATGGCAGGCCAGCAGAACTTCCCGTCCTCCAGACGCTTCGCCAGCAGGCACACGCCGGTGCCGTCGAAGTACACCAGCTTGACCCGGTCGGCGCGCTTGGCCCTGAAGACGTAGACCGCGCCGGAGAACGGATCGGCGCCCATCGTCTCGCGCACCAGCGCGGCCAAACCCTCGGCGCCCTTGCGGAAGTCCACTGGCTTCGTCGCGACCATCACCTTGACCGCCCCCGTCGGCCCGATCACGACGACGCCTTCAGCGCACGGATCACCGCCGCCACCGTCCTGGCGTCGGCGCCACGACCGACCCGCATGGCGACACCGTCAATCTCCAGCTCGATCACGCCAGCTTCTCGCGCGGCCTTTCGCTTCCGCGTCGATCTCGCGCGCTCCCCCGCCGGACTGGGCTCCGGTGCCGCGACCACTGCTGGAACAAACAACGGCTCCGGTGACGGCGTATTCGCCAATGGCACCCGCGCGGACCGGCGCCAGGCGAACAGCTGCTGCGGGGACAATGCATATCGCCGGGCCACAGCGCTCACGGTCTCGCCGGCATCATAGCTTTCCGCCACGATCCGCGCCTTCTCCTCCGGCAACCATTCGCGCCGCCGTCCAGAACCCGTGAATATCTCAAGCCGTCGAACCGGCTCCTCGTCCCTGGACTTAAGCGTAAGCTCTGAAACCGTCATGTGTTGAAGCCCTCAAAGGCTCCGAGCATCGTGGCTCACGGCCACGCGCGAAAGGTGGCGCCGGGACAGCGCTCACATTCGAAGAACCGATGACCGACGACATTGTGAACCTGCGTATGCTCGCGGCAAGAACACCCTGCCTGAGCGCCTACGACGACTATCCCACCATCAGGCTGGCGAATTGTGAAATTTGTCCCCTTGTCTAACGAAGATTAACCCGGTTATACGAAATATAATTTCATTAATTATTAATTTATACGTCCTTGATCGCTCCATATATCGAGCAGATATTTGGAATGGGTGCGAGACTGATCGCAAAGCGACGAATCCCCGGTGAAGGAAGTCCCATTTCTTATGAAGGTTGATGGAAGCGCCGTGCACGCAGTCGTTCCCGTAACACAGAACCCCAGCAATAGGGCCGCCGAACAGGACTGCGCCGGATCCCACTGTCCCTCCATGGAGTAACTGTCATGAAAATCCCTGATCAACAGGCCGCGCTGGATCAAGCAGCACGAAAGCGCATCAAGGCTTCCCATACACTCGACGGCGATGTCGGTTACTTGGCCCAGTTCTATCGCGAACAGGCCGGTAGCTACAATCTGAGGAACCGTCACGGATACTACGGGCCTATTGTCGTGGCGGAGCTGGCGGCCGCCATGCAGACGGCCTATTTAGCCAAGGAGCGAGCAGCCATCGCGATCCTTGACGCTGGCTGCGGAACAGGCCTCGTCGGTGTGCAGTTGGAACGCCTTGGCTTTCAGTTGATCGACGGGTTTGACCTATTCGAGGAAATGGCCGAAAAGGCCCGAGAGACCCGCGTGTACCGTCATGTGCGGGGCGATGTCGACCTCAACGGCCCGCTCTCCGAATATTCCAACGCGAGCTATGACATCACGGTCTGCTGTGGCGTCTTCGTGCACAGGCATGCCCAACCGGATGGGCTGCGCGAATTGGCTCGCGTCACGCGCCCCAACGGATTGGTCATCGCAAGCGTCCGAAAGAGCTATGCGGAGGCGACGTCCTTTGAAGGCGAGGTGCGACGTCTGCACGATGGGGGCATCCTTGTACCGGCACATTGTCTAAACGGTGCCAGATATTACGAGGAGGACGCGCACTACTGGGTTTTCAAGGTGCCCCATAAGGCCACCGCACCAACTGACGAGAAGCTATGAAGACACTACCGCAATCTCGCTGGCGAAACTAGCAGCCGATGCAGATGAAGGCGCGAGCGCCTACGATAGCCTGCCACGAGCAAGGGGGCTTCTACCTTGTCAAGCAGGGCAACCTGAACGAACGCGTCGCACAAGCCATTCGAGCTTCCCGGCGGTACTTTGCGCTGCCACAGTCGATTAGGGAACGCTACGGCCACGTCTCACAAAACGTAGACCCTAACTCTCGCGGAGGATGTGTAGCAGTTTTTCTGGATACGGGCTTTGTTTCAATCATTTTCGGAGGGTTGCGATGTTCAGTAAGCGGTGTTCTTCGGCCACAGCCTTGAGCTCTGGAGTACGGATGTAGATCCCAGGGTAGAACCTCGTCGATCCGGCTGTTGGGATGACTGCTGGCGATCCAGGTGAGCAAGTCGGCGAGATAGCTGAGCGGCTCAACGCTGTTGAGCTTGCAGGTCTCGATCAGCGGGGGGCGACGCAATCAAGGTTTTTCAGACACTCCTGCCAACAGGCAGGCTTGTGTTTCTGGGGCTGCCACCGGATCATGTGCGCAGACCTTTGGGGATCAACGATGGCCGTCTTCGAAACGCTCACCCTCGCAGAACGCGCCAGACAGCTTGGCAACCCCGAGGGCGCTGTAGGCCTCGCCGTTGCCGACTGGCTGAACGAGAATAACAGGCAAGCGAATGCCAAGAACGTCGCGCTTCTGGGCGGGGATGCGGGCAACCGCGTGCTCGAAATCGGCTTCGGCAACGGGCGCACTGTGCCCGATGTGATCGCCCAAGCGCTGGACGTCACTTATTGCGGGATCGACATCTCCCCAACAATGGTCACGGAAGCCTCCACCTTCAAAGCCGCCCTCGTCGCTTCCGGCAAAGCAAGCTTTGATCTGGCCTCGGCGGAGAATATGCCTTGTGCCGAAGACAGCTTTGACAGCGTTTTCTCGATCGGAGTAATTCATTTCTGGACAGAGGTGATGCGCCCCGGCGGCTCGATGCCAATGGCCTGTCTGGCGCCAAGGGAAGCGCCGGATTTCGCCCGGCCGGAACACGGCTTCCACCTCCGCGACGCCGCGAGCTGGGATGCGCTCTGCCGCGCCGCCGGCTTTACAGACGTTCATGTTGAGACGGTCGAATCCGAGCAGATTACCCCCAGTGGTGCGCCGATCCGGCGCTATGGGATCATCGTCCGGGGACGCGCATAGCCATCCGGAGATCTTTGACGGTCAGCCCAGAATGCCGTCGTTTGGACGAGTAACGTTACCCCTCGGCTGCTTTTGCGGTCAGGCGCGGCAGGCATATATATTTGGTCGCCGTACAACAATCACAGGCAGCTGCGCCGAACGATGTCGAGCGTAGCCACTGTTCTCAGGCCACGGCCTTTAGCTCAGGCTGGTTGACGTAGGCCCAGGGCAGGAGATCGTCGATCTGGCTGTTGGGGTGGCCGTTGACTATCCTGGTGAGAACATCGGCGAGATAGCTGAGCGGCTCGACGCTGTTGAGCTTGCAAGTTTCGATGAGCGAAGCGATGACGGCCCAATGCTCGGCGCCGCCGTCAGAGCCTGCGAAGAGTGCGTTCTTTCGGTTGAGCGCGATCGGGGTAAGCGGTGCGCCAAGGCACCTTGCAATAGGCTGATGAACATGGAGCTTTCGCGCCATGACATTGGAACATGCGAGGGGCGATATGGTCGCCGAGTTAAGCGGCGCCGCGGCGGCCGAAGAGCTTTCAATGGTGCCCGGGCGCGTTCGGCGTAGCTCCGTCACAGCTCTATGCCTGGCGCAAGCAGATGGCCGGTTGCGAGCTCGAGGCCGATCGGGCGATGGCAACTTTCGCGCGGATCGAAGTGAACGATCCGCCCGAGGTCGAGCGTCCCGTCGCCGATTGCCCGGACCCGGCCGGCAGGATCGTCGTGGCCTTTCCGAACGGCGCGCGATTGCGGATCGACGGGACCGTCGATCCGACAGCGCTGCGTATCGTCCTGGCGGAGTTGACCAGGTGATCACGGTGGTGCCGACCGACCGGATTTACCTTTGCTGCGGTGAGACCGATATGCGCCGCGGGATCAACAGCCTGGCGCGCATGGTGCAGCAGGTGCTCGCGCTCGACCCGCATACCGGCGCGATCTTCTGCTTCCGAGGACGCAAGGGTCATATCATCAAGATTTTGGCGCATGACGACCAGGGGTTCTGCCTTTTTACAAAACGCCTTTCCGATGGGTGTTTCGCTTGGCCGACCACCAAGGATCAGGTGACCGTGTCGCTCACCAAGGCACAGCTTTCGCTACTTTTGGACGGGATCGATTGGCGCCGGCCAAACAAGATTTATCGACCACGTATGGCTGGCTGATTTTGCTCGTTTCTTATTGATTTTGTGTCGATTCTGCTTCCGTAACGGAGGCCTTTCGGGTATGTAATTTGGGTGTCGGAACAGGCCCCCTCAAACGCTGATTTCATCGCCCGGATCGCCTTTCTGGAGGCGGCGGTTTGTGCCCGTGACATCGCCATTGCCGAACGCGATGAGCAGCTGCGAAGAGAGCGCGCCGAGGCCGCGCTGCGGATCGATCGCTTCAACCGCAAGGCCTTCGGCCGCTCCTCCGAGAAGCTCGGCCAGATGCAGCTCGAACTCGAAGATCTCGAGACCGATTTCGCCGCCAGCGTGCCCGATCTCGAACTGCCTATCGTCGCGGACAGCGACAAGGTGCGGGTGTTGCCGGTGCGTAAGCTCAACCCCACCCTGCCGCGCAAGCGGGTCGTTCGCGAGCCGTCTTGCGCATGCTGCCCGGGCTGCGGCGGCGATCTGCGCGCCATGGGCGAAGATAGCGAGGAGATGCTCGATCTGGTCGCCCAGGCCTGGCAGGTAATGGAGACCATTCGACCCAAGTACAGCTGCCGGACCTGCGATAAAATCATCCAGGCGCCGGCACCAGCCAAGGCCATTGCACGCGGCAAGCTCAGCTATGCCGCGCTCGCCCATATCATGATGGCCAAGTGGGGTTATCATTTGCCCTTCTACCGTCAGGCCCAGATGATGGCCGCCAAGGGCGTCGATATCGAGCGATCCACGCTTGCGCGCAGCGCCGGCTACGCTGCCGCCTTGCTCGATCCGATCTACAACCGCATCCGTGAGATCGGCCTTACCCGCAGCAAGATTCACACCGACGACACGCGGCTTCCGATCCTGGCGCCCGGCAACGGCAAGACACACAAGGGCGCGCTCTGGGTTTATGTCGCCGACGACCGCAATTCGGGTTCGAAGGAGCCGCCGATCGCCTGGTATCGCGCCACCATGGGCCGCGCCGGCGAGAGCGTGATGAGCGAGCTCGCCGGATTTTCCGGCACCCTCCAGGCCGACGGATTCAGCGGCTACAATCAGCTCTACAAGGGCGGCGCCATTCGAGAAGCTGCCTGCCTGGCCCATCTGCGTCGCAAGATATTCGACGTTCACGACAGCCAGCCGACCGAGCTCAGCACGACGGCGATGGCCGGTATCCAGGCGATCTACCGGATCGAGGAAGAGATACGGGGGCTGCCGCCCGCCGAGCGATTGGCCGCACGACGAAGGCGGACCCGACCACTGGTCCTCGCGCTGCGACGACAGCTCACGCGCCAGGGCAAGGGTTTGTCGCGCCATGCCGATATCGCCAAGGCCTTCGCCTATGGCACCAACCGATGGCGCGCGTTCAATCGCTTCCTCTACGATGGCCAGCTCGAGCCCGACAACCTGATCGCGGAGCGCGCCATTCGTGGATTTACGGTCGGAAGGCGCAACTGGCTTTTCTCGGGCAGCTTCGCCGCGGCGGAGCGGTCAGCGGTCGTGCTCAGCATCATAGAAACCTGCAAGCTCTGCGGCGTCGATGCCGAAGCCTACATGGCCGATATCACCGAGCGCATCCAGAACGACTGGCCAGCCTCGCGCTGGGACGAGCTGATGCCATGGAATTGGGTGCGCCGCCAAGCGATGCCGCTCCCGTTGGCGGCATGAGCGCGATCAATGACATGGCGCTGTCGGACGCGGCGCTGGAGGCCTGGATGGCCGTCAAGACCAACCCCCGCCCGCTGGTGCGGACGATGTCGGCGCTGGATGGCTTCGTAACGGCGGCGGTCACCGGGCCGCGGTTCGCGGACCCGCAAGACTGGATGTGCCCGCTCATGGGGTTGCGGCGCGACGTCCTGGCCAAAGGCTCTGCAACCGATCACGCCGTGTTTGCCAGCGTCGCCAGGATCCACAACCGGATCAACGAGACGCTCTTCGACAGACCGCAGGATTATGCGCCCCGATTCGCTACCAAGCCCAGCGGCGGCATCGACCCGCGGCCGTGGTGCCAGGGGTTCTACGCGGCCATCAATCTCAACATCAAAAAATGGAAATCGCTACTCGACCTCAACAACCCCAATCACGGCCTGCTGCTGCCGATCCTGATCTACTGCGTCGACAAAAAGGGCAGGCCCGTTCTCGGTAAGCCCAGGCCGGGGCCCGAGACCGCGCGCTTCATCGAGCACGAGGCGTACAAAGACATCGCCCTCGTCATCCCCGCCCTGCGCGAACTCCACTACGTCACCCGTTATGACTCGGAGTGATCGGCGCCGGTGCGCCGACCAACAAGCGACCTAACCATAAAGACGATTTCGGGAAAGGTGCCTTGGCGCACCGCTTACCGATCGGGCGGATCGAGCGCTCGACCACGTTGCTGTCGATCTCGATGCGGCCGTCATCGATGAAGCGGGCGAGCCCTTCCCAGCGTGAGAGCGTGTAGCGGATCGCCTCGGCGAGCTTCGTCTTCTGGCTGATCAGGCCGAGCTTCTCGCGCAGCCACGGCTCGAACTCGGCCAGGAGCGGCCGGCTCCTTTCCCGACGCTCGGCATGGCGTGCCTCCGCCGTCTGGCCGCGGATGTCGTCCTCTATTCTGTAAAGTTCCGCGATGTGCCGGAGCGCCTCGCTGGCGATTGGCGCTGGGCCGGCTGCGGCGAGTTCGTAAAAGCGCCGGCGCACGTGCGCCCAGCAGAAGGCGAGCGTTACGCCGCTCTTGTCGGCGAGTACGCGATAACCACCATATCCGTCTACCTGCAGGATTCCGGCAAAGCCCGCCAGATGGGCGATTGGTCGCTCCGCCTTTCGTTCTGGCGCATAGAGATAGGCGACGCCCGGTGGGTCGCTTCCACCCTATGGCCGGTCATCGCGCTTATGTAGAGATCTCCATAAGCGCGATTATGTGCACCTCGTGATTATGCGCAGATTGCTGAGGCAGGAGGCTTTAACCGTCGGATTCTCGGACGACTTCCGGCTGGCGAACTGCGCATAATTTCAGAGACTCATCAGGAACTGCATGAGCTGGTCCGGCGGACGATATCGACCTTGACTGGACGTCATGGGCTGCAGTCGGTTGAGGGTACGTTCCTTCATCGCGAGATCTGCTTGAAGGTACATATGCGTCGTCGCGGAACTCTCATGACCGAGCCACAGAGCAATGACGCTGATATCGACGCCGGACTGCAGGAGATGCATCGCTGTGGTGTGGCGGATGGTGTGAGGCGAAATCGAGCGGCTCGCGAGTTGCGGGTAACGTTCCGCCGCAGCCGATACCGCAAGTTCAAAGCGCTGGGTGACGTTTGAACGCGCCATGCGCCCTCCGCTACGGTTCGGAAACAGGAAGTCCTCCTCGCTTGTGAAAGCCAGCCGACGTTTCCAGTTACGGATCAAGCTGACTGTCGTACGCCAAAGCGGCACGCTACGGTCTTTACGTCCCTTACCATGCAAGTGTGCAACCGCCGCGCCATCGACGATAACCTCGCCGACGCGTAGGCCGATGGCTTCGGACACACGGGCGCCAGTGTTGTACATCAGGCTGAACAGCGTGCGGTCCCGTTCACCTGCCCAGGTCCGCGCATCCGGCGCGTCAAGAATCGCCTGCATCTCCTCGCGCGAGAGAAATCCCAGGACCGGCCGGTCGAACCGTTTCATCGGAATGGCCAGTGCCTGTTGGATGACGATGAGCGCAGTCAGGTCGTAGTGGGCGGCATACTTCAGAAAGGAGCGAAGTGCCGCCAAGCGGGCATTGCGCGTGCGCACACCGTTGCTCCGTTCCTTCTCCAGATGGTCGAGGAAGTCCAGGATCAATTGCGCATCAAGATCGGCCAAGATCAGCCGGGTGGGCGCCTTGCCAATCTTCGCTTCGGCGAAGCCAAGCAACAATCGAAAAGTGTCCCGGTAGGCTGCGATGGTGCGAGGGCTGACAGCTCGCTGGTTGCCCAGATGTTCGACAAAGAAGCGTTGAAGCAGGATGGGGAAGGACGGTGTCGGGTTGAGATCAGACACGATAATCTCCTCCGACATTTGCTGCGAAAAGCTCGAAACGCCTGCCAGAGACCGCCATGAGTTCTGGGACGGCGGTCAGATACCAATAGGTATCGGAGATTTTGGCGTGGCCGACGTAGGTCGAGAGCGCTGCCATCCTATTGTCGATATCGGCGCCATGTTCGTGCCAAAGCTGAACGCGGCGGCAAATAAAGGTGTGGCGCAGGTCATGGATGCGCACTTCACGATGGCCGCCCCGCGGGGCCCAACCGAGTTTGGTACGAAGCTTCTGGAAAATCTTATTGATCCTCCGCTCCGCGATGAATCCGCCCTCTGAGGAGAGGAACAGCGGCGAATCCTTGGAGAGAGCGCCATGACGCGCACGAACCTCCAGATAGCGCCGCAACGCGGCTACGACGGTGGCATGCATAGGCACATGCCTGGACTTACGGAACTTCGTATTACGAATCGTAAGGACCGCGCTGTCGAGATTGATATCGCCGTAGCGCAGCTGGAGTGCTTCCGAGCGTCGTAGCCCCGTAGCCGCGATCAGTCCGAAGATCGTTGCGTATGTCGCTGGTCGCAAACCGCCCTTGGGAGTCAGCCGCGAAGCGGCAGCCACGAGATCGCATATCTCCTGCTCTGAATAGATATGCGGCGTGAGGCGTCGATGTGCACGACCAAAGATCGCGGTCTCAGGGAACTCAGTGTCGGGATCAACCCGCGTCAGATACCTCGTGAACGGGCAAGGACCTCGAGGCGCCGGGCCCAGGAGAGCGGGGTAGCTTTTTTGGCCTGACCTTGCACCCAGTTCAGAACGACACCGTCGGTGAGTGGGCCGCGATGACCGTGTTGGTCTGCGAACAGGGCGAAAGCGGTGATGTAATGGCCCTCCATCCTGAGCTTAAAACCAAGGGCGCGGCGCTCGGACAAATAGTCCTCGGCCAACGAGAGCATCGTGCGTGCGTTGATCATTGTGCGCTCCCCGGCCAAGGCAGAGCCACAGCAGATAGATTGTTCAGATCAACCTTTGCATAGATGGCGGACGTGTCGAGGCTTCGATGCCGCAAGATGTCCGCAATCTCCTTCATCGGCGCGCCGGCGCGTAGAAGTCGGCTGGCAGCGCTGTGGCGGAGAATGTGGACCCCGGTTCGCGTCCATCCACATCTTCGGTAGCCGGCCAATACTGCGCGTACGACGCTCTTGGTTGTGATCGGTTTGTCGTAGGGTACGACGTGACGAACAAATACGGCTCGGTTCGCCGTCGTAGGACGCTCCTCACGCAGATAGGCCGCAATCGCCGCTCCTGTTGAGACTGGCAGGGGCAGAGTATCAGCCCGTCGACTCTTGGTGCCGACAAGGTTGATTGTACCATTGGACCAGTTGATGTCGTTAAGTTGCAACTTGACGACTTCGCCGGATCGCAGGCCGAGATCGATTAGGCACCGCACCATCGCATAAGCTCGCAGGCGCGACGGAAACGACTGATCAAACGAACTCAGCAGTTGGTCGATCTCGGCATCGGTCAGAACCTCTGGTAATGACGCCAACCGCCAGCGCGCGACTCGGGGAATTGCGGCCTTCAGTTCGCTCACCCGATCGCCGGATATACTGCGAAAGCGGAGATAGAAGGCAATGGTGGCGCCTATCGCGGCGATGGCTGCGGAGCCTCGCCCCTGCTCGCCGAGGATGAAGTGACGGACGGTCGTGGCTGTCGCCATCGAAATGGGCTGCTCGCCGACATGTTCGACAAGAACCTCCTTAACCACTTTGCAGCGCCGCCGACGGGTCCTGTCTGCCAAACCCCAGACGTCTCGCATGTGGGTATCGAAACGCGTCAACTCCTGTTCGATAGCGGAGTTCCGAGCCGGATACTGCGGCACCACGCCGCCAGCTTTGAGTACCTCCAGAAGGTGGCCAAGTACCGCCTGCAGGTCATGACGAATACGGCGGACCGGATCGGGGCAGACGCATGCCGGCAAGTGTTCCGAGAGAAAGCGAATGACGGCGACTTGACCGATCGCTTCCAGGCGGTACCCCTCCTGTGTCAGCCAATGGGCGAAGTGCGCGATGCAGCACATGTAGGCGCGCTGGGTGCCCGGAGCATATCGCCTTCGTTGCAAATGCTCCCCGTATTGCGAAACGTAAGGCTGAAGAATACTTCCTTCCACCCAAGCGCGCGGCCGTGGCTGTATGACGATCATCTTTTGCATACTGATCTCCTATTGAGCTGATTACGCTCGATAGGAGACACAAGAATTATGCGCAGTTCGCCAGCCGGAAGTCATCCGAGAATCCGACGGTTAAAGTCTCCTGCCTCAGCAATCTGCGCATAATCACGAGGTGCACATAATCGCGGGCGTAGGCCCAGAGTTGCCCGGTCTTTGTCTTGCCGCGGCCTGGATCCAGCACGGGCGCCGTGGTCTCGTCGGCAAAGAGTTTGGGCGAGGCCTTCAGCTTCTCCAGCAGCCGCCCGCGGACCGGACGCAGATGCCAAGCCGCGCGGCCGACCCAGTCGGCGAGCGTGGAACGATCCAGATGTATGCCCTGCCGGGCATAGATTTGCACCTGGCGATAGAGCGGGAGGTGATCGGCATATTTGGAGACCAGAACCTGGGCGACGGTTGCCTCGGTCGGCAGCCCGCCTTCGATCAGTCGCGCCGGCGCCGGAGCCTGCACGACAACGTCCTCGCGCGCGACAGGCATATTTGGGCCGGTGCACGACGACGACGCGCAGTTGCGCCGGCACGATGTCGAGCCGCTCGCTGACGTCTTCACCGATCCGGTGAAGTCCGTTGCGGCAGCACGGGCAGGCACGGTTCATCCGCCACTTTGCGGTGTGCTCCCTGCGCTTGGCCGGATCGGCACATTCGACCTCTTCCTCGCCGGCCGCCTCGATCTGCTCGGCCTCCTCGAGCCCAAGGAGGAGTTGGTCTTCGGGCAGGCTTTCGGCCCGGCGGCCGAAGCGGTGGCGCTGCAGTTCCTTGATGATCTGGGTCAGGCGAGCATTGTCGACATCGCGCGCCAGGACCATCGCCGTCAGCACATCCGGATCGTCGGGAAGCTGGTCCGCTGTCATCGCCAAGAGCGGATCAGACCATATTCGCTCGCTCCGGGCGACGGCGGAATCCAGGCTGATTCACTTGGTCGCGGATCAGCCCGCCTGCAAGGGAATACTGGTCTGACGCGCCTCGTGGACCCGCCGCCAGTCGAGACCTTCGAGCAGCGCCGACAGTTGTGCGGCCGTCAGCCGCATCGCGCCATCCTGCACCTTCGGCCAGCGGAACTCGCCATCCTCCAGCCGCTTCGCATAGAGGCAGACCCCGGTGCCATCCCAGAAGATCAGCTTGATCCGATCCGTCCGTTTCGCGCGGAAGACATAGATCGCGCCGCTGAACGGATCGGCGCCCATCGTGTCGCGCACCAGTGCGGCCAAGCCCTCCGCTCCCTTGCGGAAGTCCACCGGCTTCGTCGCGACCATGACCTTGACCGCACCCGTCGGCCCGATCACGCCGTAGCCTTCAGCGCGCGGATCACCGCCGAGACCGTCCTGGCGTCGGCACCACGGCCGACCCGCACGGCGACGCCGTCTATCTCCAGCTCGATGACAGCGGCGTCTCGGGCCGGCTTCCGCTTCCGCTGCTTCGCTGGACGCTTTGCGCTCGGCTCGGAAATCGGCGCTGCGACCACCGCCGGAACAAACAACAGGTCGGATGCCGACACCTCCGCCAACGGCCGACGAGCGGCCCGACGCCAGGCAAAAAGCTGCTGCGGGGACAAGGCACAGCGCCGGGCTACCGCGCTCACGGTCTCGCCGACCTCGTAGCTTTCCGCCACGATCCGCGCCTTCTCATCCGGCAGCCATTCCCGCCGCCGACCGGAACCCGTGAATATCTCCAGCCGCCGGACCGAGATCCTCATCCTAGACTTAACTGTAAACTCTGAAATCGTCATATGTCGAAGCCCTCAAAGGCTCCGAACATCGTCCCTCACGTCGACACGCGAAAGGTGCCCCCAGAACAGCGCTTACGATGTTCAAGGGCCGTCAGTTCAACCAATCTGTGATCCTGCTTTGCGTGCGCTAGTACCTGGCCTACAATCTGAGCCTACGTGACCTTGAGGAGATGATGGTCGAGCGGGGCATTACGGTCGATCGCACGACCATCATCGGGGCGAGGTACGCCTGGTGCGCTATATCGACGAATTTGTGATCTGCTTCCAATATCGTTCGAACGCTCTGCGCGCCCAGGAGGCCTTGCATCACAGGTTGGGAAAGTTTGGCCTCACCCTCGAACCGACCAAGACAAAGCTGGTCGAGTTTGATCGGTTCGCACAACGACACGCAGACAGACGCGGCAGAAACCGTAATGCCCAGAAAATAGAATGTCGCCGGTCGCGACACGCTCCTTGAAGCCGAGACTTCTCCCTGCGCATGCCAACCTTGAAGTTGCCCTTCAGATCCGCGTGCAGTACAACGGACCGGATATTTCCGGCAACATCATAATAGGCATAGTGGGCACGCAGGGCAGCGTTTATCGCTCTGCCCTGATCACTGATCGCGTGATGCGTATTTGTCGCATCAACTCCTGCAACGACGGGCTGACCAAGGTGTATCGGGTCACTGAGCGTTACTGGCACAAGATGCTGTGCAGTCGCAGCTGTGACGCCTCGACTGGGACGCCTTCCACCAAATCAAAAGTAAGCGCTGTTCTCAGGCCACGGCCCTGATTTCGGGCGCACAGATGTAGGCCCAGGGCAGCAGGTCGTCGATCTGGCTGTTGGGGTGGCCGTTGACGATCCTGGTTAGGACATCGGCGAGATAGCCGAGCGGCTCGACACCGTTGAGTTTGCAGGTTTCGATCAGCGACGCGATGACTGCCCAGTGTTCGGCACCGCCGTCGGAGCCTGCAAAGAGTGCGTTCTTGCGGCTGAGTGCGATGGGTCGGATGGACCGCTCGACCGTGTTGCTGTCGATCTCGATGCGGCCGTCGTCGAGGAAGCGCGAGAGGCCTTCCCAGCGCGAGAGCGTGTAGCGGATCGCCTCGGCGAGCTTCGTCTTCTGACTGATCAGGCCGAGCTTTTCGCGCAGCCAGGGTTCGAAATCGGCGACGATAGCGCGGCTATTTTCCTGACGCATCGCGCGGCGCTCGTCGGCCGACCGGCCACGGATGCCGTCCTCGATCTTATAGAGCTCGGCGATCCGTCTCAGCGCCTCGCTGGCAATCGGCGCGGGACCGGCAGCTGCCAGTTCATAAAAGCGCCGACGGACATGCGCCCAGCAGAAGGCCAGCGTCACGCCGCTTTTGTCGGCCAGCATGCGATAGCCGCCATAGCCGTCGACCTGAAGGATTCCGGTGAAGCCTGCGAGATGAGCGATCAGACGCTCGGCCTTTCGGTCCGGCGCATAGACATAGGCGACGCCCGGCGGGTCGCTTCCCTCCCATGGTCGGTCATCGCGGGCATAGGCCCAGAGCTGGCCTGTCTTCGTCTTGCCGCGGCCCGGATCGAGCACCGGCGCGGTCGTCTCGTCGGCGAAGAGTTTTGGCGAGGACTTCAGCGTGCCAAGCAGCCGCTCATGCACCGGACGCAGATGCCAGGCGGCGCGGCCGACCCAGTCGGCGAGCGTGGACCGGTCGAGATTGATGCCCTGCCGGGCGTAGATCTGCGCCTGACGATAGAGCGGCAGATGATCGGCATATTTGGAGACCAGCACCTGGGCGACCGTCGCTTCGGTCGGAAGGCCGCCTTCGATCAGCCGGGCGGGCGCCGGAGCCTGAACGACAACGTCCTCGCAAGCCCGGCAGGCATATTTTGGTCGCCGCACGACGATCACACGTAGCTGCGCCGGAACGATGTCGAGCCGCTCGCTCACGTCTTCGCCGATGCGATGCAGGCCATTGCGGCAGCACGGACAGGCATGGTCCTCGATGTCGACGACCATCTCGACGCGAGGAAGGTGTGCCGGCAGCGCGCCTCGGTTCGCTCGGCGCTTGGCGACACGCGCCTGACGTTCCGTGGGAGCAGCCCGCTCGTTCTCCTCCTCGCCGGCGGCCTCGATCTGTTCGGCTTCTTCCAGCCCCAGCAGAAGCTGGTCTTCCGGCAGCGTCTCGGCACGTCGGCCGAAGCGGTGACGCTGCAATTCCTTGCTGGATCAGGCGGGCATTCTCGACGTCGCGCGCCAGGACCATCGCCTTCAGCGCGTCCGGATCGTCGGGAAGCTGGTCAGCCGTCATCGCCATGACCGGATCAGACCATATTCGCTGACAGCCCGCGACAGCGGAATCGATGCTGATTCACTTCGTCGCGGGTTAGCCCGCCAGGGCTGGAACGCGGGTCCGGCGCGCCTCGTGGACCCGCCGCCAGTCGAGCCCTTCGAGCAGCGCCGAGAGCTGCGCAGCCGTCAACCTCATCACGCCGTCCTGTACTTTCGGCCAGCGGAACTCGCCGTCCTCCAGACGCTTGGCATAAAGGCAGACTCCGGTGCCGTCCCAGAAGATTAGCTTGATCCTGTCGGTGCGCTTGGCGCGGAAGACGTAGACCGCGCCGCTGAACGGATCGGCGCCCATCGTCTCGCGCACCAGCGCGGCCAATCCCTCCGCGCCCTTGCGGAAGTCTACTGGCTTCGTCGCCACCATGACCTTGACCGCACCAGTCGGCCCGATCACGACGTCGCCTTCAACGCGCGAATGACCGCAGACACCGTGCTGGCGTCGGCGCCACGGCCGACCCGCATCACGACGCCGTCGATCTCAAGCTCGATCACGCCGGCGTCTCGCACCATCTTCCGCTTCCGTGGCCGTCCTGGGTGCTTCGCCGCGGATTCCGACGTCGGCGCCGCCACCACCGCCGGCACGAAGGCAGGAGAATCTTGCTGCACCGAAGCGGCCCGCTTGCGCGCTTCGCGGCGCCAGGCGAAGACCTGCTGCGGTCTGAGGCCATAACGGCGGGCGACCTCAGAAATGATTGCGTTCGGTTCCAGCGTCTCCGCGATGATCCGCGCTTTGTCATCCACCGACCACTGACGCCGGCCGCCAGCACCGTTGATCACCTCGAAACGTCGAGGTTGCCGCTCCGGGTCAAGCGTAAGGTCAAGTCCAGACACAAGCCGATCTCCGATCCCAATGCAGAACCGGCAACCTCACAGATCGCGACCACTCCCGAAAGGTGGTCCCGAAACACCGCTTACAATCAAAAAACGGACCCCGCTACTGCATCCGAAACTGCGGCTCCCCTACCGGGGCTGCGGGCACTTGCGGTGCTGTGAAGCAACTGCGCAGGAGCGTGGTGCGGTAGCTCCGCACGCCACGTTCTGTGGGAACCGGGGGACCGCCTCCGGTGACCCGGTCGAAGCCGAATGGCTGAACTCGACCGCGACGACCCAGGAAGTCACTTCTTAGTGGCGGATGACCCCTTGTCGGCTTTGTTGACTTCGCGACACAGTAGTGTTCGGCCTGTTTTCGCTTACCTCTCATTTAGGCCATGCGATCATAATAGAAAATCGATTTGAGGCTTTCTCTGCGCTGTTGGCACAAGTTTTGAAGCTTCTTCGTCCAGAGGCGGTTAGAAACCGTTTGGAAATTCTACTCTGGCGGCCATCTGAAGGCGTTTTCTGCGCTTCCGGTGGTCACGGACCAACGTCCGCTGTGCGTCGGTTCTCGAAACCACCATGATATGACTCGCCGGAGCGAATTTCGAAACGGTCTCTTAGAGATCCGACCGAGAGAGGATTGTTCACTGAACCACTTGCTTCGGGAGGAGGCTGCCATGACTAGACCGGTTCGCCAGCCCGATACATTCGGAGCCCTACAACCAAATCCCCCTCGAGCCCACGTTTTGTTTCTTCCAGGAAGCGCGCAATTTGAGGCTCTGCGATCCTTCCGGAGCCCAGGGCGCGAGGTGCAACGCCCGCAATCATCTGAAATCAACGCCGAGTCTCGGAGAGACCCATGTCCGATCCAACGAAAGCGGAAACCACAATCCGCAATGTCGATCTTTCCAGTGAAGTTGACAGGTTACTCGCCGCAGTCGGAGTAGGCCGACCCCACTGCAAAGATGGGATGCTCGAGGTGCATACTCCTATAACCGGTCAGATCATCGGACACGTCAAGCAAACAAGCTCCGGGGAGGCGGTCGCGATCATCGAAGCGGCGCATACGGCTTTCCACGCGTGGAGACTCGTGCCCGCGCCGAAGCGGGGGGAGTTGGTACGGCTGCTTGGCGAAGAATTGCAGAACAACAAGGAGAGCCTCAGCCGGCTGGTCTCGATCGAAGTTGGGAAAGTCGCCTCGGAGAGCCTTGGTGAAGTCGAACAAACGATCGAGGTCTGCGACTTTGCGCTCCGACTTTCTCGGCAGTGCGGTGGCCTGACGATCGCGACCGAGCGCGGCAAGGATCGGATAACGGAAACTTGGCATCCGCTCGGCGTCACCGGAATCATCTCAAACTTCAGTTCTCCAGTGCTGGTGTGGGCGTGGAATGCGGCACTTGCTCTCGTGTGCGGCAACAGCGTCGTGTGGAAGCCGTCGGAGAGGACACCGTTAACCGCGCTGGCCACCGCGGCGTTGCTTGAACGTGCCTTGAAGCGCTTTAAGCAAGAGGGCGGGGCGGCGCCAGAGAGCCTCTCGGCAGTACTATTTGGCGGTCGCGAGGTCGGCGACCTCCTCGTTGACTACCCAAAGGTAGCATTGGTCTCAGCTACGGGTTCCAAGGCAATGGGCCTTGCCTTTGGGCCGCGGCTTGCCAAACGCTTCGCACGTGCGATTCTTGACCTCGGCGGCAACAATGCCGCAATTGTTGCGCCCACGGCCGACCTCGACCTGACGCTGCGCGCTGTTGCCCTCGCTGCAATCAGCACAGCTGGCCAGCGCTACACAACTCTGCGTCGCCTATCCGTTCACGAGAGCGTATATGACACATTCGTACCGCGCCTGAAGCGTGTGTATGATTCCCTCACGATCGGCGATCCTCTTGAGGCCCGCACGCTAGTTGGTCCATTGGTCGACGGCGCAGCCTATCGCAACATGCAAAGCGTACTCCAATCTGCGAAAGCTGCAGGTGCGACGGTTTATGGCGGTGAACGCGTGCTTATCGACGCGGCGGCGGATGGCTACTACGTCCGTCCGGCCATGGTGGAAATCATCGCACAGAAGGGGCCAGTCGAACACGAGACCTTCGCGCCGATCCTATACGTGACAAAATACCGCCACCTCGATTCCATGCTTCAGTTGCACAACACCGTTACGCAGCAAGTTTCGTCCTCGATCTTCACCAATGATCCGCGCGAAGCCGAAACATTCCTGTCGGCGCGTGGATCCGACTACGGCATCGCCAACGTCAATACCAGCCCATCAGGCAGAGCAATAGGCGTCTTTGGAAGCGAGAAGGAGACAAGCGCTTGGCGGAAATCCGAGTCAGACGTGTGGAAGGCTTATATGCGCCGTGCGCATCAAGAACGGTTGAATGCTATGGCTCGCGCGTCGCCTTAGGCCAGATCGTGTTGGAGAAGTCAGCGAGGAAGCCCGCGATTTTGTTGCCGCGCCGTGTTGCGATTGAGGTCGAACGGCCTCCTTGTCCTAGTTGGACGGGCTTGGCGCTGGAGCGGTGCAGATCTTGGCCGGTTTCCTAAGGTTCTGCGATTGCTGCTAGATGGAACTCATCGCGCGCTAGGGGGCCCCGCTATCGCTACGATCGAGCTTCAGACGTTTGAGGTGGGCCAACAGATTCTCCACCTTCTTCCGTTGACAACTTTCAGGATTGGTAGGCGTCGGTTTTGGCGATATTGCGGGTCATGTACCGCGCGCGCTCGTAAATCGAGCGCGTCACCTTTCGTGCCGGCGCATTGCGACAGCAACGAGATTTCAGCGCGCAGGTGTCGCAGTCGTCGTTGGTCGCTCTGTAGTTCCTCGATCGTGCCGATCCCACGCTGACGGTGAGCGTCAGCGACGATCATGCCGACATCGGTCGCAAAGCCTTCGCCCCCACGAGGCCCTCCCGGAGGACGGTCTCGAATAGTTCGCGCAGCAGATCGGCGTCAATAATCTCCTGAGCAGGATCATCGACGGATCAAGCGCTGTATCGGCCAATGCTCGGCTTCAAGTCGCTCGTCACTACCGGCATCATCCTGTTCGGCATCGAAATGGTCCACATGATGCGCAAGCGACAGGCGAGGTATGCCTTCAATCCGACTCCGTCCCTGGCCCCATTCTCGCTGCCTGACCAGCGCACCAATCCTTCCTCCTGCGTACCCAACCCAGTCACTGCAGCACACAAACCCGACGACGCGCTCCATCTGCAGATCGGTGACGGGGACAATTCGGCAGAGACGGCAGGACAGGCCGAACTCGATCATGCGGGCGAAGAGCTCGCAAGTGACGACGGCAATTCCGCTAATAGACACCACTAAGGTGCTGCAGCCGCCGCCGTTGTTGCCGGATGCCCCCCAACCGACGATGCCTTTCTCGATGACGACAACGTCGACGCCGGCTTGTGCCAGCCACTAGCCGGCGCTCAGTCCTGCGACACCGCCGCCGCCCACGGCGAATGCACGCCTGGTCTCAGTCATGGCCACCTCGATCGTCAACCGCCGCCGCAACGGTCGCGTCGTTGGTCGCCACCGAATGAAAATCGAATGTCTCCCATTGGGATAGCCGTTGCGAGGGGATTCCCGACCAGAGAGCCCAGCGTAGGTCACCCCGCTGCTTGGCGCCCCCCAAGTCACGTCATAGTGACGAGCCGGGCCACGGTCCGATGACTCCAACGTCGTTCTCGATGGCTACGTCAGTTCCAAATGGCTTCGACAGCTTTTGTAGACGGTCCAGAATGGCCTTTGCCTTTGGCCCGGTAACCAGACGCGGGATGCCCCTATTGGCAAATCTCTTCGAATGCCCGAGCTCGATAGGATAAAGTCGCAATTCAGCGAGCTTGTTTTGCTCAAACCGACCGACGGTGACAACACTCTCATAGAAGACTGGGCCGGATAGCGTGCCTACAAATCCTTCTGCCGTAGGATATCCTTTTGCCGCCTCGTCGACCGTCGCCTCGGCATCTGTGTCGACCCGCGGGCCCTTCCAGTAGGCCTCGAACATGTCAGCCCCGCAGGCGTCCGGAGGTCGTCATAGAAGAAATTTCCCAAGCTATAAAAGATCGGGCGGCCCTTATAGATCTCGATGCCTCGCGGAAGATGCGGCCCGTGTCCTACATATGCGTCCGCCCCAGCATCGATCATCTTGCGCGCAAAGGATTGCTGGTAATCCGGCGGTTCCTGGCTCACTTTGTGGCTCCAATTGGGCTCGTGACGGTGGTTGGTGACAATGCAGAAGTCAGAGAACTGCTTACCCGGCGAACATTTCGTAGGATGTCGGCGACATCGCGCGGGTTTGCTTCGTAGCTGTAACCGGGCTTGTCGCCTGCTTTATATGTACCCCCACTGGAGCACGACCCGGCTTGGATCCTTCCCGCCGGCCTTGAAACCGGGCAACGCATCGCGCACTTGTCTCAAGTTTTCGAGCATCCCGGCGGGACCACGATGCTTTCCGCCAAACGAAGGGGGGTTGAGTCCAGGTCTGCCTGGCGCCTCGCCAGCGGGATCGCACGCACGAGACATTGGCGCGAACGTTGCAGCAAATGACACCAACCCACGCGACCGCGTGCAGCTTCCAAAAAGCGAGCGGCGCCGGCTTGAGCAAGATTCTCGCCGGAACCTGCATGGACGATACCACTCTCATCGAGCACCCGACTCGTCACGCGCATGCCTCGAAGGCCCCAATCAAGCGTATGGTTGTTTGCACGACCGACGATGTTTGTTGAAACCCATCGCTTTCAAATCAGACCCGAGTTCCGGCAGGCTGACGTGATAAGCGCCGCCGTGTTCAGCCTCCGGGCTTCCTTTGAACGATAGGACGTCGAAGATCAGGGTCTCCATGTTGCCGAACGTGACATCGGCATTACGAAGGATCTTGATGATGTCATCGAGGCCGGGATGATGGCCTTCGGCGCTCGGGACACGATCAGGTCGCCAACTGCTACCATCGTTAAGCCATCAGCGACGCCCGTTGCAATCGACCCGACCGTATCATAGTTTTCACCCGGTTGGTCAAGACAAGAACCGATCCCGCGTGTATATTCTTCCATAGTCCTCTTGCTCTTCTTTTCGCTGCATTTGAGATTGGTTCAGTGTTCGTGTCAGCGGTGCAATCGGGATGCTGCATCGGGTGAAAGAGCCTCTGACATAGCCTAGGACGGCGCTAGCAGGCTGGCCCCGAAGTTCCGCTGCAGAAGCGCGCACATGACAGGCCACGACGCGGCCGTCTGGGATTGGGCACTGGTGCCGCCGCGGGCGGCGCCTCCCTGCAGGGTGGACCGGCTTGGCGAAGAGCGCCTCGCAGGGCGCTAACTGCACAATCTGCCCTAGATGATGACCGCGACACCGCGACGCGATTGCCGATATGCTCCACGACGCTAAGATTATGCGCCATGAAGATGAAGGCGATGCCCACCTGCTCCTGCAGATACATCAGCGGGTTTAGGATTTGTGCCTGAACGGAGACGTCAACGGCGATACCGCCTCGTCGGCAATGATCAGCGAGGGCCCGGCGGCCGGCCCACGCGCAATGCAGAGCCGCTCGCGCTGGCCACCGGACAGCTCGGACGGGAGCCCGTGCATCATCTCCGGCGAGATCCCGACCTTTGGCAGCAGTTCTGCGGCAGGCGTCATGGCCAGCACCCGACGATTCTGCCTGCAAACTCTCGCGGCAATGCATAGAGTGAAACAGACTTCATGACCAGGGCCCTAATTTAGCCGTCCCTTGCGGTCCCAGCCGATAAGCGGCAATATGGGTCCACCCGAAGTGTCGGGACAGTAGTCTACCGAAACGTCCCCTTTCAAAAGGGCATCGATCGAGCAAACCCCAGTCGACGTTGTAAAGATCGAACTCACCCTCAATTGTTAATCCGAGCTGGCAGCACAGTTGATCCAGCGCTGCCACGCTTCGGCACTGACGTGCCGTCCGAATATCGACACAACTACCGCCCAATAAACCTGTTCGCACCAGATTTCGGAGCGTTAAGGCCCAGACTCGTTTCGGCCGAAACGACAGGATGTGGCGAGTCACCGCCACCAATGTAAACAGGCTAGCGGGGTTCGTGTACGAAGCGACGAACATGCCGGTCGGCTTCAAGAGTGAGAGTGTGCGCTGAATAAAAGCAGGTTGATCCTGAACATACGGCAAGACGCCGATAGCGGCAATGAGGTCAAAGCGTCCTTCAAACGGCAAAGAGTCAGCTGTGCACACCTGAAAGCGCTCCTCCGGGGCGTCGAGGACTCCGCGCGCTGCTTGGATCGCAATTTCGATTTGCACTGACGACAGATCAGCTCCGTGTACGTCAAATCCACGTCTCCCCAAATCAAGACACAGCTGGCCTGTTCCGCACCCGATATCTAGCATTCGACCTGGCGAGGTATTACGCAATACGAACTCCGCGACGAAAGCAGCTCGTCGAGCGAAAAAAGAATTCGGATCGCGAGCAGTCCTAGCAAATTCCACACCGCAATCATTCCAGAATTGGACGGGGTCGCTCATCTTGTTCCTTCCTCCTCTCAAGCTGTGTTGCCCGCGTCACCGATCCGGCTGGCCTTCGCCGCCGCCTCCCAAAACCCTGCTTGTTCTGCTCGCTCGCGATCAGCTGCAGCCAGCAGGGCCGTGAACGGCGGGGTATCGAGCCCCATT
The DNA here is from genome assembly GCF_040545535.1 of Mesorhizobium robiniae. Classification (NCBI taxonomy): domain Bacteria; kingdom Pseudomonadati; phylum Pseudomonadota; class Alphaproteobacteria; order Hyphomicrobiales; family Phyllobacteriaceae; genus Mesorhizobium; species Mesorhizobium robiniae. Next base: position 2,096 of record NZ_JBEPMC010000021.1, on the reverse strand, counting down.
TACCCGAGACATCCATCCTTCACCAAGTTCAGACGCACCCGCGGTGAAAAAGGCGCCTCGACATCTGCGCTCGTTCCCTACGCCTAATCCACGCAATCATGCTCATGAATAAGACAGGCCAGTAACATGTCTCATCGCGGCAGAATCGTTCCCACCCCAAAAGCACGGGCTTTACGGAGAGCTAGTCCGGCCAAAGCCAGATCGGCGATCCCGAGACCTCGGAAGCCGAAAAAGGCTCTGATTGGAACAGGAGGCCGAGACGAGCCAGAAGCAAGATGCACAAGATCGTCCTGAAATCTCACACCCTCAACATAACTTCCAGATGCGTCAACCGGCGATGTATCTTGCTCCAGACTGTCTGTGATAAGTCTGTCGAAAGCAGTGAGCGTTTCCGGCCGCCAGCTCCTGCCTCCATCCACAGCCGAGGCGAACGCCGAACACGGTAGAGATCGAGCGTCCAGAAATGGTTTCAATCCAGGTGAACTCGGAATCATAGAGACCACGATCTCGCTTTCGCTCAACAGCTGATCAGGATTGTGTGCGATGATTGGATCTAGCTGTTTTTCGGAAGCGACAGTTGCGATCCTCTCGGCTGAGCGGACGTTTCGACTGAAGAGATAGATCCTGCGTAGCGACGGAAACAGATCGACAAACGCATCAAGATGGCTAAACGCCTGCAGGCCGCAGCCGATCAAGCCAATCGTTGCGGATGCCTCAGGAGCGAGATAGATCGCCGCCGCTGCGGACATCGCCGCTGTCCTTATTAGCGTAATCGAATTGCCATCGAGAACTGCGATGGGCACTCCCGATTTGTAGTCGCTCACACAGACCAAGCCGTTTACTACCGGCCTTGTTTGTGTCCCTTCGACTGGAACAACGGCCACGCATTTCACTGTTGCGATACCGTCGCCTTCGGATGCCGAGCTCATCGAGATGAGCCAGGAACTCGGACCGATGGTGATAAACGATTTCGGCAAGCCGACGTTGCGGCCAGAAGCGTTGTCGCGAAAGGCTCCAAGAACTGCCTCGCGTGCCTCGCGAGGTGTAATTTGCAAGTCTTGGATATCAGAATTCGACAGGTAAAGCAGCTTGGTTGACATCGCTGGTACTCTCTTATGATGAAGTTGCGCGCTACCATACTATGCGAAAACGGCTGGGTATTTGGATCCGACTTCGTTATCGAGGCGGTCCGAAATCTGTGTAACGTCGTCGTGGGCGACATCGCATTAATTTTGCTGCGCCGGTGCCAGTCACATCTTTGGTTTGTGAAACTTGACCGGGGCCGGTGTGGCCATGGACAGATGCGTAAAATGAGCCGTCGGAAAACCGGTTTTCTTTTTCTAAAGACATAAGCGAAATTCCTTCTTACATGTAGATAACGAGGAATTTACCGACAAAACGTCGCGGTATATTTTTATACTGCGGTCATCTGCGAGAGGTCGCGACCCACACGTCTTGGGGCTGTTTTTGTTAACCAGACCAATGCACCAGCACTCGTCGTGTGAAATTGCAGTAATCCGGTTTGGCGCTGTGGCATTCACGAGTGTTACTACACTCCAGCGCAAATGCCGTGCCAGCCTTGGCTCGCTCTGCAAGCTCCTGAATAAGCTTTGAAAATCGGGGCCTTTGCCCAGCCGGCAGCGTGTCTTGGATCTGACAATATCTATGCCTCTGTCCCAAAACCGCCAACGATTGCCAGCCTCGAACCGACAGACTCAGCTTGCCAAGCCATGGTCAGAGCATCCGTTTGTCAATGACCACGGAATCGGGACCCTGGTTTTTCGCGCAAACGGGACCCCGGTATTGGGGTGTTGAAGGGCACGCCGGTAAGCGCCCGATCACGCGAAGCTGGTCGGGGTTGCACAGCCTGATCGGGCGCGACTAATTGGCTTTCGGACTTCAGCTTTGAGAGCGGCTCTTGAAGCGCCAGGATTCGTTGCCAGTCTCGGCGATCTCGCAGTGATGGGTGAGGCGGTCGAGCAGCGCGGTGGTCATCTTGGCGTCCGCGAATGCTTCATGATGCACCTTTCTTTGATCGCCTGGTCCGTTGCAGCCGGCGTTGAAGTTGATCGATCTGGTCGCTGGAAAGGCTGATC
>NZ_JBEPMC010000020.1:0-85487 GCF_040545535.1 Mesorhizobium robiniae | reverse complement strand
GCTCCGCGCCAGCGCCCGTCGCTTCACCCGCCCAGCAGGGCACAACCCACGCCCGAAACGAACTCAAAACTGGATAGAAACTGGGGGCAAGGTCAAAGGATATCCACCTAAGGCCGTGGAACTTTCAGCGCAAAGGTCAAGGCTTCCGCATGGTGATGTCCTACTGCGACAGCACAGAGCAAATTCAGCGATTTGAACAGGCCTGCCGCGAGCGCGGACCTTCCAAGGCTTAGAGCCCACCCGGGTTCACCCGCTGATTGCGTGATGTGATCAGCGAGCGGCAACGAGATTTCATTAGCTTCTGGTTGGAAAGCAGCGCGATGCTCGAATATAAAATGATCGTTCATGCCGCCCGGGTTCTCGAGGGCGTAACACGCCTTACGCCTTTGCTCGAATCCGAACTTCTCAACCGCCGTCTTGGCTTCCGCTTGCTCGTAAAAGCCGAGTGCTTGCAGCGGACCGGGTCGTTCAAGATTCGTGGGGCCTACGTCAAGATCGCGTCGTTGAGCAAAAAGCAGCGCGCGGCGGGTGTCGTGGCCTTTTCATCCGGCAATCATGCTCAAGGGGTTGCTGCCGCGGCTGCGGAAATGAATGTCCCATCGACCATAATCATGCCGCAGGATGCGCCAGCCGTGAAACTGCGCAACACCGCCCAGTACGGGGCCAAGGTGATCACATATGATCGGGCAACCGGCGACAGGGCCAAGATCGCACGAGATGTGGCCGAGCAAACGGGAGCGACTTTGATTGCTCCCTATGATGATTATGTTTTGATGTCGGGGCAGGGAACAGTTGCACTGGAAATCGTCGATCAACTGGCGAAACTGAAAACGTCCGCGGACGCTTTGGTGTGCCCCGTTGGTGGCGGTGGGCTGATCGCTGGTATTGCCACCGCCATGGCAGAGTTGTCCCCAGCGACCACTGTCTGCGCGGCTGAGCCGGAACATTTCGACGATACCAGGCGATCGTTGATAGCAGGCGAGCGTGTTGGAAATGAACCCGGGTACAACTCGATCTGCGACTCGATCGTAACACAAATTCCAGGTGAGAAGACCTTTCCGATCAATCAGAAACTTGTCTCCCTCGGCTACGAAGCGTCGGAAGCTGACGTCATTTTCGCGATGCGATTATTGGCGGATGAGATGAAGATCGTTGCCGAACCCGGTGGAGCAGCTGCGGTAGCTGCGGTCCTGCGGCACCGCGAAATGTGGAGCGGCAAGACCGTCGTTGCAGTGGTATCGGGAGGGAACGTGGACCTGAGCGCCTGGCGCGAATTTCTGAGTTGACCTCCTGCCGCCGCCGGAGCGCAACGTTTGTCATTGTTAAGGATAGGGCCGGCCTCCGAAAACCCTCAAGCCTAAAGCTACTTTTGCCGCCACCTTTCCGCTTCACGAAGTAGCGGATCTTGTCCGATAACCCTAAAAGGCAACGAATGACCACTTTTATGCTGACAGCAACGTGTCAATCAACGCGAGGAATAGTAGCCGCCATCTCCGCCTTTCTCTGCGAAATGGGCTGCAATATTGTCGATAGTTCGCAATTCGACGATCTCAGCACTGGTCGCTTCTTCATGCGCGTCTCCTTCATATCAGAGGACGGGAAAGGAGCCGAAGCGCTTGCCGAGGGGCTGAGACCGATCGCCGAAAAATTTCACATGGAAGCAGAGCTTCACATCCAGACGCAAAGGATGAAAGTGCTGTTGATGGTCTCGGCGTTCGGGCACTGCCTCAACGACCTTCTGTACCGTTGGCGGATCGGGGCACTCCCGATCGATATCGTCGGCGTCGTCTCGAACCACTTCGATTACCAGAAGGTGGTGGTCAATCATGATATTCCCTTCCACTACATAAAGGTGACGAAGGAGAACAAACCCCGGGCGGAAGCGCAGCTCATAGATCTTGTCGAGCAGACGGGTACCGAGCTCATCGTTCTCGCCCGCTATATGCAGGTTCTTTCAGACGCTATGTGCCGCAAGATGTCGGGCAAGATCATTAACATCCATCACTCCTTCCTGCCGAGCTTCAAGGGAGCTAATCCCTACAAGCAGGCGTATGAGCGCGGCGTGAAGCTGATCGGTGCCACTGCGCATTATGTGACGCCGGATCTAGATGAAGGGCCAATCATTGAGCAGGACACGGTGCGCATCACGCATGCTCAAAGCGTTGAAGACTACGTCTCAATGGGCCGTGACGTTGAAAGTCAGGTCCTGGCACGAGCGATCCACGCCCATATCCATCACCGCGTCTTCTTGAACGGCAACCGCACCGTCGTCTTCCCAGCGAGCCCTGGAAGCTACGCATCGGAACGCATGGGTTAAATTTGGCCCCGCCTGAGGGTGCACACTTTTCGTGGCAGGGACCGTCCACAACCTATTTGCCTGCGATTCATCCCAGCACAGTCCAGATGAGCAGGCGTCAAAAGGTCTTGCTTCCGAGACCTTATTGCATCGCAATGGTGCGCCTGGATCGGGACGGAAAACATTTGTGACTTGAGCACAATTCACAAGTCCAAGGGCCTTGAGTGCGCGAACACCTTAATCATGATGTGTGACCGATCGGCGTTCTCAGGGACGGAATACAAGCGCAGACTTCTGTATGTCGGCTTGAGCCGGGCCAAAGAAACGTTGACTCTTGTTGTTTCGCAAAACAATGCAACTCCGCTGTTCAACGCGCTAGGCTGAGCAGCGTAAAATTTCTCCGGCCGCCCATTTGGTCGATATCGTGAGGGCTTCGAGCCGTTGCCCTACTTTAGTTGCTTGAAATCGTCCGGGTGGTGGCCAAACGCCTCCTTGAAGGCATTCTTGGCCCAGATTTCCGTGGCCCCGTTTAGACTATCGCCGGTCAGCGATCGAAAATCGTAGTGAAAGGGTCCGTCCCGAAGAATCCATTGCCATGTCAGATCGTAAAGAACCGTCGATGCCATAAAGGTATCGAGCATACGCTTGATCGCCGTCCCCTCGCGACCCGCGAACGCGCGCGTAAAGATTTGCTCCGTGTCGGCGCGGTCGGTGAAGAGCGACACGTGGCGCAGGAAGAGCCCCTGCGATACCTCAGTCGTGCCGCCCAGGGCCAACGCTCTGCCGGCCCAACAGAAGAAGTGGGGATGGGCGATCTTACTCCTGCAGAAATCCATAAAATGTGAGGTCATAACCCGGATAGGTAGGTTACCAGTGGCGTACTCGAAACTCGCCCATTGGGCCATGAGGGCTTGGCCCGCCGCCGTCTCAGACAAGGCTATAACAGCTTGTAGGGCGACAAGCGGATGGTCGTAGCCGCAGCGGTCTGCGAGGACCCGCGAAACGAATGCATACTCTTCAAAGCTATAGGCCTGGATCGCTTGCTTCACTTCAGGATGCTCTCGCGCGGCCTGACAAAGCAGGGCGAAGCGTGCGCCGGCATCGACATCAGAAATGAAATCCTCGAAACGTTCGATGTCGAGGGGAAAGCCGCGGGTCGGGTTGATGGAGAGGTCGCAGATCAGCAGAAACAGCCCGACGATGGGATTGTCGATTGTCTCGGGCCATTCGGATTCACTGAGGCGCAGGAATTCTGTAAACGCATCGACGTAAATACCGCTCAGATAACCGTCGGCAGCATAGGCCGCGCAGGTCGAGGGGCCGCCTGACGCAGCGAGAAACTGAAGTTGGATGAAGCGCGCCTGGCCCTCGAAGATAGCGTGGAGACCCACGTTACCGCGGGTGATTGGCGATCCATGGTAGAAGCCCTCGTGGCGCGCGAGCATGAGGCGATCGAACTCTGCTTGCCATCGTTCCGCATCAGGCAGGCTGTCGGGCGCAAGATCGCACGACTGGACGAGCGCCATCAACGTGTTGCTGTAGGCAATGCGATAAGAATGACCCACGCTTTCAAAATGCTGGTTCTGCCTGAGCTCGGTTGACCGGTTTGGGCTATGCGCGAAGAATTTGTAGAACTCGACGTCCAGCGCATTGTTGACGGCGATGTTCGCCTCGGCGAGCGCCTTGGGTGAGGGCGCCGTGCCATGGCGAAGCGCATCATCAGCCCACCGTTTTAGCGATTTCTTTGGCCCAATCTCCGCGATCGCCTTTTGAAGGTGCTCGAGGCTGCTCGAGAATTGCGCCGGGTAGCAGAGACTGAAAATAAGGCCAGCGGTCGAGCCTACATGCTGCCACCAGTGGACGGTCTCATGGATGTAGGTCGAATACGCTTGGATGAGGTCTGCAGGCTCATGACTCCCAAAGTCGCCAGAGGCGAGGGCGTCGACCAACTCATGAACACGTGGGCTCAAGCGCAGCACGAACTGTTTGGTGCTGTAGAGACCATGTGCTTCCAGCGTCGCCGCGAACGTCGTAGGCGCCATCAGAACGCCTCTGCTCGGTTCGAGCAGATCGTGTTTGAGATCGTTGAAAACGATCATATCGCGGCCTTTGCGGTGGTGGTGCGGTTGCACATATAGTTGAGGCGTGATTTGACCTGCGGCATCCTCATCGACGTTAGGTCGCTTCGCCGCTGGCACCCTGCGCTACTGAGGCAAGGTTGACATTAGCCCCCCCGTGACATAGATGTCCTCTCGGAGGCTTTGTACGCGGAAACGTGGGCATTGCCTTTTTTTATGCCGGATTGAGGGGAACTGGCCTCAAGTCCCGAATGTGCTTGATCCCCCAGATTTTTTCACCTCCTTCGGTCTCTCGACTGAACCGGATTCGTTTCACGCGATCGGCTAGTCCCGTGAGCTCGGGCCTGGCCGGCAGCGTCATCCCATTCAATCGCAAGCCCCAACTGATGACATATGCAACGATGTCGGTCAGTTGAATTAGCGTCGTTAGATCGCTGTGTACGAAGAACGGTTCCGGAATAATGAGGCGGGAGCGCACCCTTCCATTCCGGGTCCTTATGAAATAATTCGACACCTGCCCAAGCAGGACATGGCTCTGCGCTTTATCAAGCTCGTCAAACACAAGATATCCCATCGGATCATCAGGCATTCCATTCAAAAAATAATAGAAGCGCTCGAACAGGAAGGCGTAGTCCTTCCGCATAGCATCATCGCTTGGTGGTCGGGGTGCTGACTGCGGGACCATAGTTGCGAAGACCTGCGCTCCGTGGCTACGAGCAAGGTTGAGGGCGAACTCGCAGTAGGCGATCTTCGCCTGCGCGAGCGCAGTCAACCGATCGCGCGTCACTGCTGTCCCATCAAGAAGGATTTCCCGAGCAAGGCGGCCGCGGGCGTTCTGCTCGAAGGCTGGCAATTGTGCAGCGTGTCTGAAAGTCTTTGGCTTGAGCAGCTCCTTGGCCTTCGCCTCCTGGCCGTAGGCCTGATAGAGACGCATCCCGAAGATATGCTGCTGGGCATCGGACAATTGCCGGATCAATGGCCATATCTTGCGGTCCTCGATCGCAACGCCTGCCAGCACTTCATACGGCGAATTCCTGCGATCTTGGCCTGACTCGTCAATAAATAGCGCCCAGCTCATGCCAACCCCTCGCTCTTGTTCTTTCTAAACGGCGGGCTCCAGGTGATCACCGTGTGGCCCCGCCGCTCGGTTTGGCCGTCGCCTTGTAGCCACGCTTTGTCACAGCCTTGCGGGCTGCCTTCGCCGACTCTTCGATTTCGCGGAATTCAGGTTCGAGTTCCTGAAGGCGCTTCACAAGACCGCTCAGGTCGTAGGTATTGCTGAGCTTGCCGCCGTTGCTGCTACGACGTTCGATCCGTTGGACCAATCCAGCCAGCTCGAGTTCTGCAATGTAGCGTTGAACCTGGCGTTCACTCAGGCTCAACCGCTGTGCGAGGGTTTCCTTGCTTGGGAAGGGCTTCCGCTCCTTGTCCCACCAGAAATCGCATAGTTGCAGGAGAACAGCGAGCTGGGTGGGGTTAAGCCCAATGCGCTGCTGCGCGCGCAGCAAAAGAGATGGAACGAGGCAGAAGCCCAACTCGATCACCTGCTGCCCCCATTTATCGGCAGAGGCTTTGTTGGTCTTTATCGTCGGTGCCGGCGTCGCGTCGTCTACTTGCTGAGGAATCGCGGTCATGGTAGTGTCCTTTTGCTCGCTTCTGGGACACAAATGCGCAGTGTTGGCGCGGTCCGCAAGGGAGCACGACTGGACGTATCTGTCTCTAGGGACAAGACATAGATGTCGCTAGGCTACCGGTCAAGGATGGCTGGTAAATAAAGACGCATCGTCTAATCGCAGATGAAAGCGGATTGCACATAAACGAGTAGTAGTTCGACACCAGACGCCCATGACCAGTGGGAGAGGCATGATTTCCCGAAATATCAGGCCATGTTCAGTCCCCTTGGCGTCTGTAGGTAAGGGCTCGGATGCCTTTGTTGACTATGATGAGCGCCGCAACCTGCATTTCGATCCACAACTGGCGTTCATCGACCGCCTGACGGCGAACAAGGTGGCTTGAGGTGCGAAGCGAAGCTGGGTCTTGGTGCCGATCCGTGTGACAAGCCGTTGTTGCTTCAGTGATGGGTAGCGGCGCCCGGGGCAGAAGTTCGCGGCTCCCCACCCTCGATGTCAAGAGCGCGCTCGCATTTCATCCTAGAAGACCGTCTTATGCCTATCGCAAATTGCTCCGCCAATTGGATGAAGCCGCGCGCAAGCAGTAAGGTGGAGAAGAGTAATCTGAGTCGCTGAATCAGCGGGGAGGCCGGTCCGGTGGGTGAAGCGAAAAGACGACGGCAAATGGCCGGTCTTGCCTCGGCAATGGATCTAGAACTTGGCGAAAAGGTTCTGAGGCAAGCGTATCAAAACACATGCCAAGCGTTCGACCTCTATCCGAATGATATGGTCGATGCACTAATTGCGTCGTACCGTGGGCGGAACGCATCTCTTGATTTGGTCGCCAAAAACAATCCCGAGGATTCTGTTGCGTGTCGAGCAGGTTGCTCCGCATGCTGCCATCAGATGGTGCTATGTAGCCCATTTGAGATATTTATCCTTGCCCAGTTGCTCCTTTCGACGCGCTCGAATGTTGATTTGGAAGGCATCGAGCATCGATTGTCCGAGATATCACGACTGCCCCTCAATCCGCATGCCAGATATGGGAGGCACGCTACCTGCCCCCTTCTCGTGAACGATCGGTGTTCGGTCTATGATAGGCGCCCGGCTGTCTGCCGTGCACTGTACTCGAATTCCAAGGCAAGCTGTGAGCAGGCACTGACCAGCGGCGGCGGCGACGTCGGGTTTCTCGTTCACCCCCAGATGCTTTCGTCCGCGATGCAAGTCGGAATTGATAGTGCGTTGCGCCAAAAACGAGGCCTGAATGTCGAGCCGGTGGAGATGTGTGGCTCGTTGCTTATCGCATTGCAGGATTTTAACAGCTCCCTCACCGACTGGTTGAACGGAGGCGATCCATTTGCGGATTTTCAAGTGCGTCGGACCGGCTCACCCACAAACGCTCAACAAGTTGAACACGTCGCGGCTCGGCTGGGACTTTAAGTGGGAGCTGAAACCACCAATAGGTGACCTCCGGATGGGGTCTATGGCGATGACTATGGCTATGATGACCTGAACGTCAGCTTCAACATGTCGGAACCGCTTCTCGAGGATCAGGCAATGCAATTTGGCCGGAGGCAAGTGTTTGCAAGGTGCTAGTCCTATGCGGCTCGGAAAAAGCTTCTTCCTTCATCGCAACTTTCCGCTTGGCCAAGCCGGACCAAGGATTGAAGCACGTCGCGTACTTCGGCGACGGTCTCGTCCGGTGACGTGAACGCGACGGCGATTTCTTCTGCCGACAGGGGCACTGTCGCACGTGTCATGAGGTCGAGGACAACCCGCGCCTGGTCCAGTCGTGCGACCGGGAACGGGGTCTTCTTCGCCCTGACCTTGGTCGCCAAGATCGCTTGGACGCGGTCGCCGCGATGCGCCAGCGGACCGATTTTGTCGATCTGATACTCGGGGCGCAGCCATTTGATGAAGCCCCGGCGCTCGTCGGCGGCCCGGACTTCGTTCAACCGGACAAGGCCGTAAAGGATTTGCTCGACGTCAATGTCCCCGTGCCACCCGTAGGATTTCAAGACGGCGGCGTCCAGCCGATCATGAAGCTCTCGCAGGATCACAACACGGCCACGGAGCGGGTTCTTCTCGCCATAGGCAGCGCCGGTCGCGGCACCCACCTCCATCTCCATCAGCCGCTCGGCCGCGAAGCCGATCATCTCACGCAAAAGATCGGCATCCGCGCTCTTCTCCACGAGCGTGCGCAGGTTCATCATGTCGTCGGTCATCGGTGGTCCTTCCAGGAACGGGTTGGTGTCGACAACCAGACCCTACCGGAAAGCGCCGATGACCACCGCGCTACCAGCTACACCACGTCCCGGGACGTCACCTCCGTCACGTCGAACGCCTTTCTGATCAAGAGTTACAATATATGCGCATGCCATCGAACGAATGCCACGCCAATACGCGTTGGTTCGAGAAGAACGATCCAATGCGGCAGGCTAAGGCCGTCACCGGATGCTGGGGTTGAAGGTCTGAATTTTATTCTACACAGCGCAGGATCCTAAGAGACGCTCACTTGACAGTGTCTGAACTTCAGGAGCTGGAACGTCCGAAGGCGGATCATATCGATCTCCTATCCTGAACGGGCATTCGATGTTGGGTGAAGCCCTCGTAAACAATGCTGCGACGCAGCATCATTGTCCGCGCCATGGCGGGCCGCTAGCGCCACTGACCCGGCGCCGCTTAGACAACCGAATCCTACGCCAAATCAACCGCTCAGGCTACATCCGCAAGCCTCTCAGACGTTCCGTCGTGCATAAGACGGGTTAGCCAAAGTATATCATAATCTTAACAAACCAAGTTGTCTGTATCATATATACTCTGGCCACCGTTCAACGGTCTTTTGCGCTCGGCAAGCCGCAGGGTAGATCGCCGTCTTGGTGAGCAACGGTCGAGAGATGACAGAGGCCCGGCGAACGAAAGCTCGACGCTTGGCTTACTCAGCGCCAAAGGCGCCGTGTTGCAAAAAACATGCGTACGCAAGAGAGATCGTCGACCAGAAGGATAACGAAATGGCCAAGACTGGCGCAAGCGGGTCGAAATGTGTGTGGAGCAGGCCAAGGAATTCCAGGCACTCGGTACCAAGGGGGTGGTCGACGCCTCTATGCCGATCAATCTCAGCTTGCGCGATGTCGAGGAAATGCAGCTCGATCGCGGGATCGTCGTTTCCTACGAGACCATCCGCCGATGGTGCCGAAAGCACGGCCCTGATTATGCTCGCCGCATACGTCATCGTCTTTCGTTGGTGCCTTGCGGCGGGCTGCTGGGTGAAGTCGTGGTGCGCATCAACGATCAGAAATGCTGGTTGTGGAGAGCGGTTGATCAGGACGGATATGTGCTCGACCAGATTGTCCAGACGCGTCGCAACACCAAGGCCGCCAGGCGCCTGCTGACGCGACTTCTGAAGAGGCAAGGGCTGCCGCCAAGCGTAAAATCATCGACAGAATGCGTCCTACGGGGGCCAAACGCCAGCTCATGCCGAACGTGGAACACCGTTCGCATAAAGGCATGAACAACCGGGCGGAGAATTCTCACCTGCGGCTCATTGCAACATTTCGTGTCGATGTTCTCCGCCGTCCGAAACCTCTTCGTCCCATCGCAGAGGTGACAACGCCCTTGAACCAACCCGCGTCATCCACGCAAGTCTGTTTATGAGTTTAGCGACAGAACCCCCAAAATCGCCACGACACAAAGGAGTAGAGATATCCATGCGGCAACTGTTTTTGACATATGTGGCGCTTTGTGGGCTGACAGCGACCGCTACCGCTGCCGACGTTCTGGCAATCGCCGATCCGGCATTGGTATCTTTCGAGGGCGGGCTACGCTACTGGTACAGTACCGGCGAAGCATCGAAGGACCTCTACGATTCCAGCGGCACGCTACGGGTCTCGCGGCTCACCTATGACCGCCTCGATGCGCATTCGGGCGAAGTCTTCTTCAACGCGACCCACAATCCGACTGGCATTTTCGTAAAGGGCCTCCTTGGTGCGGGCGGGATCGCCGAGGGCTCTCTCGTCGACGAGGATTTCCTCCCGTATACCAACCCTTATTCGAACACGTCGAGCGATCACCGCGGCGACATCACCTATTTCATCACCGATCTAGGATACTATTTCTGGAACACGCCTCGCCGCCGCATCGGTGCCTTTGTCGGCTATAATTTCTGGAACGAGCGCTACAACGCTGCCGGTTGCGCGCAGCAGGCGACCAACCCGTGGATTTGTGCGCCAGCCATCCCGACCAATGTCGGCATCATCAGCCAGGACAACGATTGGCATTCGCTGCGGCTCGGCCTGGCCGGGCAGACGCAACTCACCGAACGACTCAGCCTTTCTGGCGACGTGGCGTTCCTGTTCACGCGGCTCGATGGCAAAGATCGGCACCTTCTGCGCCCAAAGATCAACCCTATGCCTGAAAACGGCGACGGGCATGGGGTTCAACTTGAGGCAGTGTTGAACTACAAGGTCACGGATTTGTTCAACATCGGCGTCGGCGCCCGCTACTGGAGGGTGGCAGCTGACGGCACAGCGCATTTCGACGAGACACCGGGCGGAGGTATCCCGCAGGTCGAGGACTGGCAGGCAGAGCGCTACGGCATGTTCGTGCAGGCGAACATCAAGTTCAACTGAGAAAGCAATTGGCCACGACCCGGAAGGGCGTTATCAACTTAACTCGGGTTCAGGGATTTGCGGCATAGACCGATGGCATGAAGAGCTATGGCGGAAACTGGGTGATGACGGTTTGAGGAGAGCGGCGTATCGAGGCGAGGTAACGAGCCTGCCAGAACCTCACATGGGGAGGATTAGGTCAAGTGAGTGCATCAAGGCGACATCAGGGTTCCAACTTTTGTCGGTGATCTCTTCAGTCAGGGTGGCGTTCCATGGGCACCATGTGTTGTGGGGCAAAAAGCTCCTCAGGTGTTTCTCCACTTCGGTCATTTCAGCGTTGCAGACCTCTATGTGGTTCTCGCTAAGCTCACAGTCTCAGGCTTCCACATGAAAGACCAGCCAGGATTGTAGGCCGCCTTCTTCGGCTGGATGGTTCCAGCGATCGTCATGCCTTTTGCTTTTGACTTGAAAATATCACGTGCATGCGCGACCGTTTCGACGCGGCCGCTGAAGATGCCGACTGGCGAGAGGTTGCCAAGATCGTTTTGCACATCGACCCTGCGACAGAGCCCTCGTGATTGGTCTGGCTGCCGTCGATGAAGAAGCGTTTGGCCGTCGGCAGGTCATGGTTCTCGCTGAAGAAGAACTCGACCGTGTCGCCCACGCTGTCGTCGGCGCGGTAGAGATACATCCAGCGACCGCGCACCCGGACATTCATTAACGTGCCACTTGCCGGTGACCGGACGTTTTCTCCGATTGAACCGTTCAAGCAGCAGAGGCGAAAAATGCACGAGCCAGCGGTGGACAGTGGAATGGTCGACGTGAATGCCGCGCTCGGCCATCCATCTCTTCCAGATCACGTAGGCTGAGATTGTAGGCAACATACCAGCGAACGCACAGCAAGATCACGGATCGATCGAAATGGCGGCCTTTGAACATGACAAACTCCCGGAAAAAAGAGCAAGCGTCATGCAGCAAATGATCTTTCCGAAAAGTTTGCGACAGAACCGGTCTGGGTCATTGCGATAGCCCATGTCCTCGCTTAGACAGCCCGCAGGCCCGGGGCATCGAAGACCAGAAGAAGCCGGCTGACAGCACCGCCGCACGATCTTTCAAGCGTCTTCGTCCGCGGATGGAGCGTACGTCGGCTGATATCAAATGAACTAAGAGGAGAAGTCCCGCAATGCGACTGGTGCCAGTAGATCGGGTATCCACGATCGACGAGCTTACATTCGACCCATATCCGATCTATCGCCGGATGCGCGCGCAGACCCCCGTGGTGCACGTTGCCTCCGTGCAGCGGACGTTTCTCACTAAGGCCTCCGACACGAAAATGGTGAAGGACCAGCCCGAGCGCTTCAGTTCGGATGATCCCAACACACCGATGAAGCCGGCCTTTCAGGCCCATACTCTGATGCGAAAGGATGGCGCGGAACACGCCCGCGAAAGAATGGCCATGGCCAAGGCTTTCGCCCCCAAGACTATCGCGGAACATTGGGCGCCAATCTATCGCGACATCGTGAACGAGTATCTGGATCGCCTTCCGCGCGGCGGCACAGTGGATCTGTTTGCAGAGATCTGCGGCCCGGTGGCCGCCCGCATTCTAGCCCATATCCTCGGGATTTGCGGAGCATCCGACGCAGAGATGATACGCTGGTCGCAGCGGCTGATCGACGGGGCGGGCAATTTTGGATGGCAGCCGGAGCCATTCGAGCGATCGGACGAAGCCAATGCCGAGATGAACAGGCTCTTCGACAACCTAATCGAAAAGCACCGGGCGGAACCGAACCCCTCGGCTTTCGCGATCATGGTGAACGCGCCTGATCCGATACCCATGAGTCAGATGTATGCCAACATCAAGATCGCCATTGGCGGGGGAATTAACGAGCCCCGCGACGCTCTCGGCACGATCGTCTACGGGTTGCTGACCAATCCCGAGCAGTTCGAGGAGGTCCAGAGGCAGCAATGCTGGGGGCAGGCCTTCGAGGAGGGCGTGCGGTGGATTGCTCCGATCCAGGCGAGTTCGCGCCTCGTGCGGGAGGACACGGAGATTCGCGGTTTTCTTATTCCGAAGGGCGATACCGTGATGACCATCCAAGCTTCGGCCAATCGCGATGAAGAGGTCTTCGAAGACGGAGAGCGGTTCAACGTCTTCCGCCAAAAGATTCCGCATCAGTCCTTCGGCTCGGGGCCGCATCACTGTGCAGGCGCGCAAATCTCGCGTCAAACCGTAGGGGCAATCATGCTGCCCATGCTATTCGAGCGTTTTCCGAATATGACGCTGCCGGATCCTCAGGTGGTGCAATGGCGCGGCTTCGGCTTTCGAGGGCCGATCAATTTGCCGGTTAAGCTGTCATGACTAGTTACGCTTTGAGCTTCTATGGCTGCCATTCTCTGGCAAAGCGACGCAACGGCATGCTGCCGGTTTTTCGGACCCGCAGTTAAGCCAACATAGCTCGTTCACCGAACTCTACGAGGCTCAGATAGCCACGTGTCGAGGGTTCCGTTGCAAAGTTTTGTCTGGTCAGAGAATTTGCCAGAGTGGTGGCAACCTCATGTGGCAGCGAGGCTTTCGAACTGCTCGGCGAGAGACGGGTTCGGATTGAAGGCGTACCGCGCCTGTCGTTCGCGCATCATGTGGACTATCTCGATGCCGGACAGGGTGACACCCCGGCGGCGTCCGTCGATTTGAAACTGAGCATCGGCCGCACGCGGCGCTTGATGCGCCGATGATCCTGCTCGATACTGTTATTGAGGTATTGGCTTTGGCGGATGCGGATCGGCTTCGACCGGCGCCGGGAGCAATCCTGCAATCGACTTGTGGCATCGCAGGAAACGATGGCTTCCCCGTTGGTCTGACTGCCGTCGATGACGATGCGATCGGTACGGCCATGGCGTGCCAACGCTTTTGTGAAGAAACGCTTGGCGGTCGGCAAATCCCGGTATTCACTGAGCCAGAACTCGACGGTGTCGCTGACGCTGTCGATGGCGCGATAGAGGTGCATCCATCGCCCGCAGACCTTGATGTAGGTTCTTTAATTGATCGTCAGCGCCCGGTGAGTTTGTCGCTTTCTTTTCGAAGTCATCCCATTTGGCGCTTCATCTCGGCATCCAAGGCGCCGGCTCCCGAAAGGTCTCATTCGCGATGCATTGGCTCGCATGTAAATCAATCGGGTAATCCGGTAGTCGCGCGAAATGAACGACCCAGCGATGGATCGTTGATGATCGACACTAATGCCACGCTCCGTCATCATTTCTCTAAGGTCGCGTAGGTTCAGTCCGTAGGCCAGATACCAGCGAATGCAAAGCAAGATCACAGATTTGGTCGAAATGGCGACCTTTGAACATCTCAACTCTCTGGGAACACCGGAGCCTAATGTCATGCGTCTGATTACCAAAAACTTTGCAACACATCCTCAGAGCATGGGGCCATGTCAGAAGTTGCTTGTGATCCGCTCTATCGTCGCCACCGCTTATCATTGCGCAAGCGGTATGGCTCTGCTTTCGCTTTCCGCTCAGTCTGCGCATGGTTGAGGACATGCTGGCAGCCCGCGGCATCATCGTCACGCATCACAGCCGTCCCGGCCAGCTATCGCTGCATCAATCCGCTGATAACTTTACAGTGCCGCCGCAGGTCTCAACGCGTTTATATTCAGACAACGTGACATCGCCGCCAGCGATCACTGTGGAGCGAAGAAACTCAACCCGTGACTGATCGCGCACTTGTAGGCCAAGCTGGTACCTTTTCTCTCATAGCTTGGCATGTTGAATACCACCATGGTGAGTTCGGCGTCACCGTCCAACCGGATTTGGTAGCGAAGAAATTGAAGAATGGGCTTACCGTCACGATCAATCGTAAAGTGCTGATCCGCAAAAGCGAGGGTGCCGTCAGAAGTGATTCTATACCCATCTATGCGAAGGCCTCCTCGCGTCTTCGTCGGCGGCGTATCGGCGTTCGCCGGAGTACACAAACTTAAATCGACCATAACACCCACTTGCTTGCCGGCATTCAGCGCCAGCTCAATCTGGGGAAAGGTTGCTAGTAAATGACTATCATTGGCAGCATTGGCAGTCGTAGCCAAAAGTATCCCGAGCAGGGCGGGTAGCATAGATTTCATAGGTGATCCTATTTTGGAGCGACGTTCAGAAGCGAGGGCATGCCGACGCTATTGGGCCAGTGCAGAAGGCGTTCTGCAGTTAGGATAAAAGCGGTCTCGAGGCGCATGGACCCCAGCGACGGGGTCGGCATCGGTGCGGCGTGCCTCGCGCAGCGTGCTGCTCAAAGCCATCGCGCCCGGCGTGTCCCACCGGCTGCCGTTGCATGGCGTAGAACGTCTCCGCCATGCGGGATCCATTGGACTGAAATTAGATACGTCCACGCTAGCCTCACGGTTGTAGATCACCGGAGACTCAAAACTACTCGGGCAAGCTTTCGAGAAGCTGACGCGCTCCACCGTCTGGCACCGTAAAGTCAACTGACGGCTGATGAAGATGTGCGTCCATGGGGTCAGAACAAGAGCCGCTCAAAATCGTACGCTAAGGTCGAACGAAGCGAACTGAGTTTGCTTGCTTCTCGTGATTTCTGGGGACGCCGCGACTTTCTGACTCAGTAAGACTAGGCGCCCGCCGCCACGTGCGGGCGACGCCGGCATCAACCGGCGGGCAGATGCGCCGAGGGCAACAAGCGCGCCTGACGCAACGCCGCCAGATCGGCCGAGCCGGTGCAGAAGCAGGCGACGGCCAACTGGCGGATGACGATCTCGAAATGCGCGACAACCGCCTCGGTGGATACCGTAGCCGCGCGCAGCACGCCGGCCGCCTGCCCGACGACGTCCGCGCCCAGGCGGATGGCCTTGGCCACGTCGACACCGTCGCGGATCCCGCCCGACGCGATCAGCTTCACCGTTGGCAGCGCCCGACGTACCGCCTGCACGCTGGCCGGGGTCGGAATCCCCCAATCGGCGAACGCCATCGCCACTGCACGGTCGGCGGCATTGCGGGCGCGCTCGGCCTCTACCGCGGCCCAACTGGTGCCACCGGCGCCGGCGATATCGATCACCGCCACGCCCGCCTCGACGAGCGCACAGGCCACCGAGGCGGACAGGCCCGACCCCACTTCCTTGGCCACGATCGGCACGCCCACGCTCCGCGCGGCGCGAGCAATCTGCGCCAGGACGCCGCGCCAGTCGCGGTCGCCCTCCGGCTGTACCGCTTCCTGCAGCGGATTGAGATGGACGATGAGTCCATCGGCCTCCAGCGCATCCACCGCCCGGCGCGCCAGGCCCAGGCCGTCGGCCTCGCGCAGTTGCGCGGCGCCGATATTGGCCAGCAAGGGAATGTCCGGGGCCAGGCGGCGCAGCGCGCGCGTCAGCCCCTGGGAGTTGCGGGATTGCAGGCTCACGCGCTGCGAACCGACGCACATGGCGATCCCCAAGGCTTGCGCTGCCTCGCTCAGATGCCGGTTGATGGCCTCGGCGCGTGGCATGCCGCCGGTCATGGAGCTGATCAGCAGCGGCGCGCGCATGGTCTTGCCCAGCAGCGAGGCGCGCAGGTCGATCTGCGTCAGGTCCAACTCGGGCAATGCGCAGTGTTCGAAACGGATGTACTCCCAGCCGGCGGCGACCGCGGCCAGCGCCGTTCGCTGATCCACCACGATGTCCAGATGGTCGTCCTTGCGCCGGCTCAGGGCGGTGTCGCTCATGCTGGCTCCATCCGTCGCATCGGGCGACGGCGTTGCGTCGGATCGGACCGACGGCAGCGCGCGCACGCCGCCGCCTCCCGCGCGTTCAGGCCGGCGCACGCTGGCCTCCCCCCACAGCGTCGCTGCCGTAGCGACTGGTCGAAGTCTGGTAGTACTGCGCGCGGATGGCCGCCATGGCCTCGATCAACGGTCCCCACGGCGCGGGAAAGCGTTCTTCCGCCATCACCCGGTGCAGCATGCGCGTATGGCCGGCCAGCTCGTCGTTGAGGAACTCCACCACAGGCATAGCCGGATAGCGCTGCAGCAGCAGGATCGCTGCGTTGTCGGCCTCGCCGGCCGACCTGTCCTTGTCGCGTCCATGCAGATCGTTCTGCAGGCGCCCTATCGCGGAGAGGAGCCGCAGGACCTGGCGAAACGCCGGACGCGCGCGCAAGATCGCCATGTCCAGCCCCCACAGCAACGACAGGCAACAGAACACGTTTGTGTAGGCGATCGAATCGATGCCGTTGTGCAGGTACTCGGCGTAGGACCAGAGTTCCGCCCCTGCCGCCTGCGCATGTCCGGCGCGCAGCGCCGCGCAGTAGCACCGGGTATCGTCGAGAAGCTGAGCATAGTCGCGACGATCGTAGGCGAGCGCGGCCAGCGAAGCGCGCAGCACAGCGCAGCCCTCGAATCCGGGGAGCGCGCACGGCACGCCCAGCCCCAGCGCCTGCTCCACCGCGGTAAGTTGCTCCGGCGCGATCAGGCCAAGGTCGTTGCAATCGTCGAGCCAGAACAGCAGCGCCAGTTCGCGATAGAACGCCACGATCAGCGTTTCGTCCTGCGGATCGCGACCGGTGCGGGCGCTGGTGTCGCGCAGGCTCGGGTGGATGCGCTGCAGGATGTACTGGCCGCCCCTGACCGCTTCCACGGCATGCTCGTCGGCGAACCCGGTCAGCGAACGCCCCCACTCCAGCACCTGCTGCAGCGCGCGTTCGGTCCGGATCATGGCGCCGCTCCCGCTCCCTCGGCCAGGACGCGCCGCTGCCAACGAATCGCCAGCCACAACCCGGCGAGTTCGGCCACGCGCACGACCCGGGTGGGGCAATACAGTTCCTTGCCAATCCACAGCGGCGTCTGCGGCAATGCATGCGCCGCATGGCGGGCGAGCATCCACTCCCGCGCACGCGCCACAGCCTGCGCGATGCGCCGGCGCACTGTCGGCTCTTCCCTCCCGTCCAGCACGTTCAAGGCAAACAGCGCATAGGCGGTTTCCTCGAATGTGGATGCGCGACCGGCGCCCCAGCCGCCGTCGTCGCGCTGGGCCTGCAGCAGCGCCGCCAGCGCGCGCTCGTCGCGCCACTGGGGCTTGCCTTGCGCCAGCGCCGCGACCGCATGCGCGGTGGGATATAGCCAGGAAACGTGCCATTTTTCGTTGTCCCATAGACTGTGCTGGTTGCGATTGGCCTCGACGTAGGCGCTGGTGCCGGCGGTGGGCTTTCCCAACAGTCGCAACGCATGCAGGGCATGGATGTTGGTCGACACCGAGGCATTGCGCTCGCCGGGGAAGGTGACGAACAGCTCGCCGATTTCGAAATGGCGCAACGCATCGACCGCCGGGTCGCGTCCTGCAAGGCGCAGGACGCACAACGCAACGGCGGTGTCGTCCGCATCGGCCGCGAAGTGCAAGGTGGGGCCCAGACCGCGCACGCCCAGGCGGGCGTCGAGCTGCGCGACGATCACGCGCACCGCCTCGGCGAGCGCGGGATGCGCGAACAGCCCGGCCAGATGCAGGGTGTACAGCGACCAGCATGGCTCGAACACACTGATCGGCCAGACGTTGGGAACGACACCTTCGATGCCGCTGCGCGTCGCCCGCGATGCCGCCTGCAGATACGCGTCGGCGCGCCCGACCTGCGGCGTGCTCCCCTGTGTCACGGCGTGCGCACGCCACGCGGCGGTGGCCGCCGGACTGAGGCCGATGCTGCCGTCGTCATCCGGGCATGCGGTGGTCGGCGACGTCCCCCAAGCTTCCCAGGAGTGCAGCAATGGATGGCCGCTCGGCAACGTCGCCACCGCCCCCAGCTTGACCAGGCATGCTTGTCGCAGCGGCAACAGCGCCGGGTGGCGCGGAAACGCCACGCCGCCCAGAAAGGATGCGGCCTCGCCGCACAACTGCGGCAGGATCAGCTCCGCGCCGATCGGCGCGTCTTCCGGCACCGCGTTCGCGTAGGGATCGGGCTGGCGCTCGAGGAACCGGGTTGCAGCCTGGACTGCGTCGGCAGCGCCGGGAAGAGGATCGGCACGCTGCAATGCCAGCAACGCCGCCCACGTGGGCGCATGGCGAAACAGCGGGAAGTCCGCGCTTCCCCATCCGCCATCGGGCTGTTGCTGCGCGATGAGCCACGCATATGCGTCCCGCCTACCCGTGACGTTGCCGTGGAACTGCAGAGCTCGCGCCGTGTCGTAGACTGACGGACCGACGCTGCCGCCGTCGCTCATCTCGCCCAGCAGGTGGCGCAATTCGGAAAGGACCTGTTCGGACAGCGCGTTCACGCGGGATGTTCCTTCCGCAGACGGTTGACGAGAACCAGGATCGGGCAGACGCCGCGCACGTCGCCGCAGGCCCGTCGCGGCCAGGCGCATGGGCAGCGCCGGACGGCCGCCCTGTTCCGGCGCGGCGACGCGCCCCGATGCTGGCGCCGGTCCGCCGCATAGGCTTGCGCGCAGCGCGCCGCGTGCGCCGCGGCCGTGCTGGGCAACCGCTGCGATCGGCGCCGCGGACTGGGACACAGTGCAGCATGCACCGCTGCCACCGGCCGATCGCAGCGGCACGGGGGCGACTCCATGCGGACCGGCGCCCTCATGCGCATGGCGCGTGCTTGAACAGATACGCGTTGGCCCGCTGCAGCATCTGCGCCAACCGTTCCGCACGCGGCCCCAGCGGGGCGATGGCCTCTCCGGCGTCGCGCAACAAATCCAGCGCGAACTGGCGCGCTGCCTGCAGCCCCATGATCGACGCGCAGGTCGGCTTCTGCGCCGCTGCGTCCTTGCCGGGGGTCTTGCCCAGCGTCGCGGTATCCGCTGTCGCGTCGAGAATGTCGTCGACCACCTGCAACGCCAGGCCGAAACAGGCGGTGTAGCGATCAAGCGCACAGTACAGCGCAGCGTGCGCGGCATCCTCCGCGATGGCGCATAGCGCGCCCATCCGAACGGACGCGCGCACTAGCGCTCCGGTCTTCATCCGGTGCATCGCCACGATCCTGTCCAGCCCGACGTGCTTTCCGCCCAGCGACAGATCGATGGCCTGCCCGCCTGCGGCACCCTCGGCGGACACCGCCTGCGCCAGTTCGCGCACGAGCGCGATACGGTTGTCGCCCGGCGCATCCAGGCTCGTCAGGGTCAGGAAGGCGTGCGCCTGCAGCGCATCGCCGACCAGGATCGCAGTGGCTTCGCCGAACTTGACGTGCACGGTCGGAAGGCCGCGGCGAAGCACGTCGTCGTCCATCGCGGGCAGGTCGTCGTGGACCAGGGTACAGGCGTGCATCATCTCGATGGCGGCGCCGACGTCGTCGAGCATGTGCGCCGGCGTGTCGGCCAGTGCGCCGGCGGCCAGACAGAGCAAGGCGCGGGTGCGCTTCCCGCCATGCAAGGTGGCGTAGCGCATCGCCGCCATCAGCTCGGTCTCACCGTCGTCTTCGGCGCAGAGAAGACGCGCCAGTGCCTGTTCGATCCGCTTTGCGCCGTCCTGCATCCAGATCTCCGGGAGCGGCCTGCCGGATGCGCCGCGCGCCGGCGCGCCCAATCCGCCGAGCGCGGAAACGCCAGTTCGGTCGTCGTATAGTGTGGAACCGGTCTGCATGTTGTTCATGTCCTTGTACCTGACACGGCCCCGGCGAGCGCCGAGCCACCGCGGTGTTGCCGGCGTCACACCGAGCGCGCCGAGTGCAGCAATGCCGCACGCCTCACCGGCGCCGCTGCATCGCCACACGGGGCATGCGATGCCAGCTCATGAGAATCCGATGCGGATTGTCATGGACGGCTGTGCGGTCGGGTAATAGCGCCGGCCTTTTTCGACGCCGCTCAGCAACCGCGGCCGCACCCCGGCCTTGTGCATGGTCAGCGCCAAGGCGATGCAGAACTGCACCAGTTCCAACCATACCAAGTGGTAGCCGATGCAGACGTGTGGGCCGGTACCGAACTGCAGCATGTCCACCGGCCGGATCGGCTCCGTGCGTTGCAGCCACCGCGCCAGGCGGAACTGATCAGGCGCCTCATGCAGCAGCGCCGAGGTCGAGAAATGCAGCAGCGGGATGCACAGATGTGTGCCCGCGGGAATGCGCCGTTGGCCGAGTTGCAATTCCTGCAGCGCGCGACGCGGCAGGAGCGTGACCGCCGGATGGAGGCGCAGCGTCTCTCGGAACAGCGCCTCGGCGACCGGACACTGCGCCAGGTCCGCGTGCCGGGTCGGCACGGCGCCCACGCGTTGCGCCTCTTCGACCAGGGCGTCCCACAGCACAGGCTGCCGCGCCAGCTCGATCACCATCCAGGCCATCGTCGAGGCGGTGGTCTCGTGACCGCCAAGCAGCAGCAAGCGGATATTGGCGACCAGGACGTCATCGGAGAGCGCATCGTCGCTGCGATCGAAGGCGCTCACCATGTCGTTGATCAACCCGGTGCGCGCGGCATGCGCGCGCGCGTCGCGGACGAACTGGCGCAACTGCGCGTCGATCCAGTCGCGGGCGGCGCGGCCGCGCCGCAAGGGCAGCCCGGGCAGGTCGATCGGGGGCGCGACGATCAACTGCAGCAGTTGCCGGTACTTCCGATGCCATCCCGGCAGGTCCTGCGCGGGGATTCCCATGAGGCTGAAGATGAGCTTGAGCATCAGGTCGCCGGTTTCGCGCAGGATGGTTACGTCGCCGCGGTCGCGCCACGCCTGCACCCGCGCCCGGATGACGGGCGCGAACAGGTCGCCGATGCCGGCCTGGGTCAGCCCCTTGGGCAGGAACGCCGCCTTGATCGCATCGCGCGCCTGCCGGTGCGCGCCGCCGTCCTGGGCGACCAACGTTCCGCCGAGCAATTCGGGCGCGATCTCTTCGATCAGCGCCGAGGACACATCCTTGTGCCGGAGCAGTGCGAACGCAGCCGGATCCACGCAGGTCATCAGCTGTCCGGCAGGGCCGAAATCCAGCCAGAAGTGGCTGCCCAGCGTCCGTTCCGCGCGCCGCAGCAGGCGCGGCAGGTCGCCGACGATGGCGGGAAGATGCCCGACCAGGGGGAAAGCGCCGGGCACGACCGGGATGTCGTACCGCAGCCGGTGGCGACGGTTCAGCGGGTTAAGCAGCATGTCCATCCAGCTCCATCAGCAGCGCGGCGCCGCGGCCGCTTCGGCGGTGTCGCCGGCAGGCCGCGCGGCGCGGCTGTTGCCACCGTCGGCGTACGTCGGCACATGCGCCAGCATGCCGCCGTCGATGCACACGACCTGGCCGGTGATGAACGCGGCATCGTCGGAGAGCAGGAACGCCACCAGCGAGGCCACGTCCTCGGGGCGGCCGACGCGCGGCAGGAGCTGGTGCCGGCGCAGATGCCGCTGCATGCACTCGTCCAGCTTGGCGAGGAGACGCTCGGTCATGATGAGACCCGGCGCAACCGCGTTGCAGCGGATCTGCGCATGACCGTACTGGGTGGCGAGCGAGGCCGACAGCATGTTCGTCGCCGCCTTCGACGCGGCGTAGGACGTCTGCGCGGTGTCACCGCTGAGCCCCTGGCACGACGACATGTTGACGATCGCGCCACCGCCGCGGGCGATCATCCGTGGAATGGCCTGCCGGCAGCAGAGCAGCGTGCCGCGCAGATTGGTCGCTATGGTCTGATCCCAGACCGCCAGGTCCAAGTCGAGGATCGCGCAGTCGCGCGGGGTCAGATGCATGGCGCTCGCGTTGTTCACCAGCAGGTCGACCCCACCGAAGTGCCGCTCCGCCGTCTCGAACAGCGCGGCCACCGCCTGCGCATCGGCGATGTCCATGGCCAGGGCCAGCGCGTGGCCCGCTTCGGCCTTGATCTGCGCGGTGCAGGCGATGGCCCCCGAGCCATCAATGTCGGCCACCACCACTCTGCCGCCCTCGCGCGCGATGGCGAGGGCGCATGCCTTGCCGATGCCGGCGCCGGCGCCGGTTACCACGGCCACCTTGCCTTCAAACCGTCCCATCGTGTCCTCCTGGATTGCGTTGGTCTTTCGCGGCATGCCGCTCGGCCTCCGCCGGAGAAGGCGCAGGGTCGGCGCTGGCGCGCTCGTCATCGCCAGCGTTGCTTTCGATGACCCGAATGGCGGCGACCGGGCACTGGCTGGCCGCCAGCCGCACGGCGGCGTGCAGCGCCTGCGGGACCGTCGCCACGCACACTTCGGCCACGCCGTCCGGTTCGCGCTGGCGAAAGGTGCCCGGCAGCGTCAGCACGCACTGCCCGGTGGTTCCGCACAGATCCTGGTCGACCACGACGCGCATCTCAGCCCCCCTGCGCATGCAGCCGCACCGGCAGCGCGCGGAAGGTCCTAAGGAACGCGGAGGGCTCCCGGGTCGGCTGCTCGGCCAATGCCAGCGTGGGGAAGCGCGCCTGGATCCGCGGCAGGCTCTCGGCCAACTGCACCCGGGCCAGTTGCGCACCGAGGCAGAAGTGGATGCCGTGGCCGAAGCTCAGCATGATCTTCCCGTCGGTCGACATGCCAGGACTGGTGCCGTAGAACCGCGCGGGATCGAAGCGGTCGGGATCGGCGAAGGCGTCCGGGTCGCGATTGCCGGCCGCGAGCAGCACGCGCACGTCCGCGTTCTTCGGGATCACCACGCCGTCCAGTTCGATGTCGCGCTGGGCGATACGCGGAATGGAGCTGAACATGGCGGGCGCGTCGCAGCGCAGGACTTCTTCGACGAATGCCTTCACCCCCACGGCGTCTCCCTGCAGCCAGTGCCGCTGTTCGGGATACGCCAGCATCGCCAGGACCGCATGGTCGATGCTCGCAGCAGTGGTGGCGAAGCCGCCCAGCAGCATGCCCCACAGCATGCTGATCAACTCCGCATCCGACAGCGTGTCGGCATCGTCGTCGTGTGCGCCGACCAGCATCGACACGATGTCGTGGCGGGGATCGGTGCGCTTGCGCTGTATGAGGTCGCCGAAGTAGGCCTGCACCCTGGCGCTGGCCGCGTCCGCCGCGGCGAGCTGTGGATCGCTGGCGTGCGGGCTCAGGCCTTCCAGAATGGCGCCGATGCCGGCGGCGAGCCCGAACATGTCGTCCTGGGGCATGCCGAACAGTTCGGCGAAAACCAGCATGGGCAAGGCCAGCGCGAATTCCCGATGCAGGTCCACCGCCTCCCCGCGCTCAAGCGCGGGCGCGATGCCGTCCAGGCGCGCTGCGACGATGAGCGCGATGCTCGGCCGCAGGTTGTCGATCTGGCACATGGTGAAATCGCGCGAGATCAGCCGGCGCAGACGCGTATGCGTCGGTGGTTCCTTCATCGCTAGGGTGGACGCCAGCAGATTGAGTGACAGGCTGGTGGCCGCACGCGGGAAATAGCGCGCCAGTTCGCCCGGCGCCGGTCCCCGAAACGCATCGCCCGTGGCCTTGAGCGCCCAGTAGATGTCGGCGTGGCGGCTCAACAGAAAGAGGCCCGACGCCGCACGATGCACCGGATCGTGCTCGCGCAACCACCGCATGAACGGATACGGGTCGTGGATGCACGCTGGCGATGCCAGTTCGGCGAAGGCGTCCCGGCATGCTGCCGTGGCTTCTTGCACGTCCATCTGGTTACCTGTTGGCTGGCTGATCTGACCGGCGTGCGCTAGGCGCGCCGGCAAATTGTGGAGAAGATCGCGATTCTCGGCGGCGTCCGCGCATCACCAGAGCACCGGGAACTCTTCGAACCCGCCAGTGATGATCTCCTTGCGCAACTTCAGTTCTTCCGGCGCCACGGCCAGGCGCAGCTCGGGAAAGCGCTGGAAGATCGAACCGAACACCACCTTGAGTTCCAGCCTGGCCAGCGCCATGCCGATGCAGTAGTGCGGCCCGTAGGAGAACGCCAGGTGCGGCTTTTCATCGCGTCCGATGTCGAAGATTTCCGGGTTCTCGAAATGGCGCGGATCGAACGACGTCGCCGGCAGGCCGACTAGCACCTTGCTCTCCGCGGGAATATGCACGCCCGCGATGGTCACGTCGGTCCTCGGATAGCGCATGATGCCGTCCCAGCCCGCGCCCGGCGGATACATGCGCAGGATTTCCTCCACCGCCTTGTCCAACAGGGATGGATCGCCGACCAGGCGTTCGCGCTGTTGCGGATGGCGGAACATGGCCAGCAGGCCGAATTCGATCTGCGCGACGGTGCTTTCGTGCCCCGCCACCAGCATGCCCGCCGCCAGGCCGATCGCCTCTTCCTCGGTCGCCTTGCCTTCGTCGACCGCCGCGAGCAGATCCGTCAGCAGGTTGTCGCCCGGGTCCTGGCGCTTGTCCCGCATCTTGCCGCGAATGTAGGCGCGCAGTTCTTCCCAGGCCAGGCGCGACGCGCTGCGCGGGCCGCTTTCATGCTGGTGCGTCATCACCTCGTCGGACAGCCCGGCGAAAAAGGCGTGATCCTCGTAGAGCACGCCCATCAGCGCGCTGATGACCATGGCCGGAAGCGGAAAGGAGAGGTGGCACCGCAGGTCGGCGGGCTGGGGCTGGGCCGCCAGCGTCTCAAACAACTGCGCGGCGATCGCCTCGACCTGCTGCGCGAGCTGCTTCACCCTGCCGTTGCTGAAGGCCGGCGCCACGATCGTGCGTAACCGGGCATGCTCGCCCCCCTCGTGCGAGACCAGCCACCCCGGCGAACCGAGAATCACCGAATCCGGGGTGAATGCCGCCGGCGGCATTCCCGCGGGCCGGAACGCCGCGTTGGACAGCACCGCCTTGGCCTCGTCGTAGCCTGTCACCCACCAGCCTTCGTGCCCGGACGGGAAGCGCACGCGGTGGATTGGACCGTTGGCGCTTAGCGCCAACATCTCGGGCGAGGGCTCGATGTGATCGACGCGCCACATGGGCAGCGTCGGCAAGGGTTGTTCGGACATGGTGGCACTTCACTCTCTAAGCGATGGAAGGGCGGAAGGTGACCGGCAGGCGCTGCGGGCAGCGAATGACGTAAGACGGCATGTAGACGACGTCCTCCGCGGCGTAGCCCGACTTGATTATCAAGATCGGCCAACGTGTAACTGCCTAGGCATACCGCGCGGCGAGATGCCGAACTTATCTACGCCTTCGAGTTCAGGATAAGGCGAGTGTGGTGGGCCTTCGCAGCCGGCCATCACGATTTCCTGCGCAAGGGTCGACAAGGGCGGTGAGCCTTTTGTCGGGGGCGGTTTCGCCGAGGCCCCCGTCCCATCTATCTGATGCGGATTTGACATTTTGCTTTTCTTTCTTCGTTCCATCGATCGGGGTGTCATCCACGAATGAAGGTCGGTCGGCGGCTCCCGGCTCGCAACGAAGGAGCCGCAAAACTCGTGCCAATCTGGCCGACCCAGCAGAAGAAAAACATTGTGATTGCTTTTCAGCGGATTAGCTGAGGCCACAAGAGCTCGGCGAAATAGGCCGGTGTCGCGGACCCAACAAAGGCGACAGAACAGTGTCGGATAAGTACCGTCGTCTGACGTCAGACTGGCGACACCTTCTTTATCGGTTGTCCTGTCCTGGCATGATGGCAGGCCACCTGACCGTGTGCCCCAATAGGGGAGGCCGGTACCGTCGCCTTAACTCGGCGCGAAGGTTGGCGTCGTAGGTCGCGCCATGACGGAACGTCCTGCCGACCCCGCCAGTCATCTTTACAAGGCCATCGTTTTCGGGCTGAAATCATCAGCCATGCGGTGTGGCTCTACTTCCGCTTTCCGCTCAGCCCTCGCCATGTCGAATGCTCGCCGTTCGCGGCATCACGGTCTCCTTCCAGACCGTGGGCGAATGGGCAGGCAAGTTCGGAGCCGCATATACCCGCCAGATCCATCGGATGTCCAAGGCGCCTTGGCCGACAAATGGCACCTTGATGAGATGGTCGTTTCCATCAAGGGCAGGAAACACTGGCTGTGGCGAGCGTTCGATGCAAACGGCCATGTTCTCGACGCTCTTGTGCAAAGCCGAAGAGACCGTAAGGTGCGCTGAGGCTGCTGCACAAGCTGCTCAAGCAACATGGCATCGCGCCACTACAGACAAGCTTCGTTGATATGGCGCGGCAAAGAACGAACTCATGCCCGACGTGGAACATCGCTCCCACAAAGGTTGAACCGATAGCAAATCTCTTCCACTATCCGCGCAACCTTCTCACCTCAGCCCAGTAACGCAAACTTCGAACGGCCTCCATGGAAACATGGAGTCGGATTATGCCGACGGCGGGGTGAAAACGGCCCTCGAGCCTCCGCACGCTTCAACCGAGTTAAGCCGACGGTACCGAATGAGCAGCAGTGCCTTGAGCCGCTTGCCGCAACCTCGATCGGAAGCTTCTCATAGCGCAATCAAGGCGCCCCGAGCAGCTTCATCATAGAGCGACGGGCGTTGACGGGTCTGGCGATGCCTCGGCTCCGGGTAGGTGCTCAGGGCACAGATTCCGGACTTTTCGTGATACCGCGTCGCGGCGATGAACTCCTCCAAGATCCTGCGCTTGTCCCGAGTCATTTCGGCCGCATAGCGATCCCTGACTGCATTGGCGCGTTCCATACACATGGCATGTGTCAACTTCGTCTTCATGATGCCTCCCTCCTGGTGAAGGCATCATGGCGACCCGCGCCTTCACGGGTAACATTTTAGGTGAGGCAACGAACCCGCGCGGTAACATTTTCCTTGAGGCAATGCGCACCGCTAACCAAGATTCGCCTGACATTGGATTGGCACGATTGCTCGGGCACGTTAGAGGCTGGCTACAACAATGGCGGTCATCTTCGGATTGCGGGACTCCCTGCCGAAGCGTGTGTTGAAGTCCGCCATGAACTCGGGCACCCCACAGGCCAACCAAACCTCCAGGACCGGCTTGTGAAGGAACTGCACCTGCGCGACATCAGTACGATCGAGGCGGCCAATGCCCCTGACAAAGATCGACCCTTCGCGCTTCAAGGAAAGTACCTGAGAATGGTGCAGCGGCTTGTGAAGGCCTGGCGCATGGAAAATGGCTGGACATCATCCTCGATCGCGGTTCGATGAATCGCTGGCCCCACGGCGCTCGGTAACATTCCTCGCTGAGGCAATAGGAGGGGTCAAATCCTCACTTCGCTTGACACGGTGATCGACCGGTTGAATTCGCCTTGCCCACTCCTCAAGCGACAGGTCTTGCTCGCGATACACGTCGTCGGAGAACATAAGGCCAGTTTCAGCCAACTTGATCTGTACTTCGAGAAAATCCAGTGAATCAATATTGCACTCCCGCACTATCGAGCTGGGTAATACCCATTTTCGCGTGACGGCGTGTACCGCCTCCAGCAAATGGTCTAATGGTGACCTCGTTGCATGTTCTTTCTGGGGTACCGCACAACCCAAGGCTGCCCTCAGCGCCTCCTTTGCTGTTCTGTCAAGCGCGCGCTGGTCCAGTTTTCCATTGGCAGTTAACGGAAGCTCGGCAAGAGGCACAACGAGCCTCGGAACACGATCATTCGGCAGGGTATCCGACAGCCGCTGGCGAACTTCATCCACATTGGCGCTGACAGGTGTCACCATGCAGACCAGATCCTGCCCCGTGTCATCGTTTCTATCTACCACGACCACCGCTGAATCTGAGCAAAGGCCGGTCCGATCAATCGCACTGGCAATCTCCCCTTTTTCCAGCCGGATTCCTCGATAGGTGATCTGATCATCCTTTCTACCGATAAACCTCAATCCATTTTCCTCTGATGCCACGACATAATCACCAGTGCGGTACAGCACTTGTTCACCGTTAGCGGTCATAAATGGCATAAAGCGAAGTTTCGACTGTGCTTCGTCCGCCACATAACGTTGGGACGTTTGCACACCACCCACCAAGAGTTCGCCCTCAACTTCAAAACCAACGTTGGAGTTGCTTTCGTCAAGAACATAGAAATCAACGTTACATGTTGGTTTTCCGATGAACATCGGAAGCTCTGTATCATCACGACGGCAGTAGTGATAGCTAACCGCGACACAGCACTCCGTTGGCCCATAGGTGTTTACAAGCGTAGCGTCAGGAAGAATCGAGTAAAAACGCCGTCTAACCGAGTCCGGCAAGGCTTCACCATTACATACCACATATCTGAGATCGGTGAACCGCTCCGCCAAAGAGGGGAGACGTTCAAGGGTTCCGACGAAGCGTCGTAGCAGTGTTGGTACCATCTGAATGACGTTCGTGCGGCTATGAGTTAGGAATTCTATTGTTTGAATGATCTGCGCTCGCAGTTGCGTACTAGGCAAGACAATTGTCCCGCCTGTCACAAACGGTACAAAGAACTCGGGGATTGAGACGTCGAATGCTGGTGGCGTAAGTTGCGAAATGCTGCTGCCCTCCGAAAAGTCGATCATTTCGATATACCAATCGAGCAAATTCAGGAGGGCTGCCTGGGAGACAGGTACCCCTTTCGGGATCCCCGTGCTTCCCGAAGTGTGCATGATATATGCTATGTTCGAGAACGCTGAGTTGATGCCACCGCGTGTCGGAAGACGCTCAACGCGCATCGAACCGCTTGGATCCGAACTAGCGATCGCTTTGGCGTCGGTGTTGCGGATTATATGGTCCAACCGTTCGTCTGAATTCGATGGATCAACGGGCACGAAGGCAACGCCCAGCATTTGGGTTGCAAGAATGACGGTGACAAGATCAACTGATCGAGGAAGTCTGACAATCACCGCGTCACCGGGACGGACGCCGACGGTCTCGAATCGACCCATAAGACTGGCCGCGGATATGCCCAACTCCTTATAGCTTATGTCGCCATTCTCGTTCGTGTGCACAGCGGTGTTCGACGGAAATTCTTCCAGAGTCTTGGCGATAGCATCGGCTAGCTTGTCGCCGCCAAAACGTAACGGCCGGCGCGGACCTGACAGGATCGATGTGAGCGTTTGCATCGTAGGTCTCCACTGCAGTTTTCGGTCAACCGCCCTGCGGTGCTCAGAAATCACTTGGACACTTCGCCGGAACGCCGCCAATCCCATTTTCGTCTAGCGTTGCGACTTGGGAGCTTCAACAATCGTGCCAATTGCGCGGAGAGAGCCGGAGCACATTATCCACGGAGTATACAATGGAGTACAACACGACATCATCGAAGGCTGATCGTGTAACAATCTTCAAAACCCGACAGCAGTTGTCGGCTACCCGACGTTCTCCGACAAAGGAATTCCTTCGCGATGTACGAGCAGCACCGTCCGCCGGTTCTTTTCTTCGTGTTCCCCTGCGCCGATTGTGCCGCGACAGGTGCGGCGGATTGCTGCCATTTGTGGTGTACTAACCTCCGCAATGAACCATCATGCCAACGATGATTCTGCGCCCGAAATCGCCCCGGCGCCGTCACGTCACGCAGCCCGCCACCCGGCTGTCGCCGTGCCGAGCCGGCTGCGCAAGGCGGTCGAGGCGACGCAAACCGTTTAGGATGCTGCCCTTGCCACCGGCGCGGCCATCGCCATGCTGGATACGGTTGTCCGCCGCGACGAAAAAAGGGCCGGCGTGACGCGCCGGCCGTGGTGGCGGCGCGGCCCGCAGAGGAGCTTCTGACGAAGAAAAATCTCGCCGCAGTGTTGGAGGAATTCGGTTCTTTCGCCCGCGACGAAGCGGCGGTCAGCGATCTGGCGGACGCGCTGCGGCGGCTCGCCACGACCGAAGGCGCGGTCGGGATGCTGACCGGCGCCTACGCGGTCGTCGAGGGCCACGGCCTGCCACGCGCCATGGGACCCTGGCTTGCCGACGCGCTACTCGCCCAAAAACTGGGCTGGCAGTATGCCGTCCCGCTCCTGGGCACCGAGGCGTTCTAGGCATGAGCGCTCGCCCGCGTCGATCGGCAACGAGCTCTCCGGTGACGGGCATTGAGACAGAAACCGAGCGTGCGAAAGCTCTGCTTTCTGCCCAGGCGCGCGGGGCGCTGCGCGCCATCGATCTCTCGGCGGGGCTCGAACGCCGCGCGGGACCGGTTGCTCGCCGTCGCCCCAAAACTCAGGGCCAAGGGGGCGGACACCGTCAACGGTCGATTGCTGAACGACGACGCGCTCGTTTTCGACGCTGCGATAGGCGCCGGTTGCCGCACGAGATCGTCTAGGGTGACGGACGAAACGATGTCCGGCTCAACAAAGGGAACTCTCGCCAAGGCATCAATGGCGTCAACATTTCGCCAGCTACGCGGAACTGCCTCAGAGAATGTCCAAAGTGCTCGTCGGGCTACGGCGCTACCCTTGCCGCTGCGACTCCAAAGGCTTGCACCCTCAAGGCATGATCTGGGCTCGCGGAGCCAATCTCGATCAATTGAGTGCAGACGTCGTCGTCAAGCTGATCATAACGTTCCAACGCATCAATGGCAGCTCCGTCAACCGGAAAAGATGGCTGCTCGTCATGGTATGGTTCGGCATCAGACCAACTGTCGCGGCAGCTGCAAATCAGACAAAGATTACGCCGCCCGCACCTTTTCCCTTCGCCCGCACCGACCCGAGTAACGCAACGATTTCTTGCACACGTCTTTGCTGGGTCACTGCGTCAGCAGAGGCGATTTGCAGCTCTCGCAGCAGGGCGGCATCGTCATTCGACTCCAGCTCTAATGGACCGGCGCCCATTCCCGATAACAGCCATGAGGGGCTCACGCCCAGGATGCCCGCCATTGTGGCAAGGCGATTGGATTGCGGCGCGGCGCGGTCGCATTCCCAGGCCTTCCAGCATGCCGTCTCGACACCAAGTCGAGTTGCAGCCTGCGCCATTGTAAGTTTGGTAAGCTCGCGAGCGAACGAAATACGTCCCCCTAGAGTATCAGATGACGCGAAATCATTAGTGTGGGTTTGAGTGAGAATCAGCTCGGTCTCCCTATGCTTTGGTTCAATCCTTTTCGGGCGATGACCTGCTGCGTATTCCGACCGAGACGGCCATCGATTCGATTTGAAGCGCCAGTCTGAACAGGGCTCTACCCCGATCCTTAAAGGGCACGTATATACGGTGCAACCTTCAAATCGTGGACAACGATACGCTTCCGGACTCGGGCCGCGCGCCATGGTCAAACGTCACATGGTCGAATTTTCTTACGGAGTGCCCTGCGGCGCCATGGCCGGACCCTCTTTGAGAAGGGCCACCGCGCGCGTCCATCCGGCAGAGGCACCTTTGATCTTTACTGGAAAGCAGGTAATCGTAAAGCCCTTGGCCGGAAGCTGGTCGAGGTTGGTCAGTTTTTCGAGGTGGCAATAACCGATCTCGGTTCCCGCCTTGTGTCCTTCCCAGATGATGCTGGCGTCGCCGGTTTCAGCGTAACGTTTGGCGGTGAAGGGAAAGGGGGCATCCCAGCTCCATGCGTCCGTGCCGGTCACGCGCACGCCGCGTGAGGTCAGGAAAAGCGTGGCCTCGCGGCCCATGCCGCATCCCTTGCCCAGATAGGCCGGGCTGCCATAAGCGGCTGCGGCCGAAGTGTTGACCAGCACAATTTCCAGCGGGCTCAACGTGTGGTCTATGCGGGCAAGCTCGGCCTCAACGTCGGCGGCGGTCACCACATAACCGTCTGGCAGATGACGGAAGTCCAGCTTCACACCCGGCTGCATACACCAGTCCAGTGGTACTTCGTCGATGGTCATTGCCCGTTCTCCACCGTTCATGGTGGGGTGATAGTGCCATGGCGCATCGAGGTGGGTGCCGTTGTGCGTGTTGACCTTGCACTCTTCCACCGCCCAGCCATAGCCACCGGGCAGCTGATCCACGCCGAGTCCGGGAAAGAACTTCACCATGCCTTCAGCGCTTTCGCGATGCCCGATATAAGTGATCGCGGGGCGGATCGGCAGCGGGTCCGCTGGCGTTTCATTGTCGAGAGCGATGGAGAGATCGATGATACGGCGGGTCATGGAGTTCCTCCTCAATAATCATTCGAATGTCCGGCGAAGAACCTGGTTGGGCAGGGTGCCGAGACCGTCAGCGGTCAGTTTCACCACGTCACCGGATTGGCTTCGGGGACTGGTACGGGTTATTGATCGGTATAGACATTCCGCAGACCGTTGGTCCAGATGATCACCAAGACTGTTCAGTCACTAGCCGGCCGGGGATTGGTGCTTGGCACCTTGTTGCCGCTTCCCTGATGCCCACTTTGATCCCTCGGACATATCTGACGCAACGGGTGCCGGCGGTTGCTTCGCCTTGGGCTTTGGGTTGGGTGTCGCGGGGCGTTGGCTCTGGCGATATCTCGAAATTCCAGAAGTCCGGCCCTCAAGGCGTTTCGTAACCCGGCGCGTGGCAAATGTGGTCGGCTTCGGCATTGCAGCCCTCGTGGTCGGGTCGCTTGCAAGCGACGATCTGCTCCGTGCCGTGTTCCGCATTCTGGATTCGTCGTGAAGCAAACTCGATGCACTACTCGAGCTTGACCGGCCTCAGCCCGTCGATAGCGACAAGACCGGTAGTACGGCCCCGTTGGTGAAATGGGATCAACTCGGCCGAGCCGGCCGCGAGTTCCTCGCAGGAACCGGTTCGCTTGTATGTTGGCCCTGGGCGCCACCGCCGATCCTCAAGCCCGTGCGAAGCTTGCCCTGGATGAGCTGAAACGCGTTGGCGGCTTCAATTGCGCTTCGCTCATTATCATAATGCCGACTCGTACGGGCTGGATCGACCCCGCCTCAATGGAAGCCTTAGAATACCTTTGCCACGGTGACGTCGCCAGCGTTGCGGTCCAGTATTCCTACCTGAGCAGCCCGCTGTCGCTTCTAGTGCAACCGGAGTACGGCGCCGAAACGGCGCGCGCCCTCTACACGGAGATCTGTGGCTACTGGACGAGCTTGCCCAAAGGTTCGCGTCCTGAACTCTATCTGCACGGGCTTAGCCTTGGCGCGATGAATTCGGAAAGATCGACGGGCCTGTTCGAGATCCTGGACGGCCCAATCAGCGGTGCGCTGTGGAGCGGACCGCCATTTGAAAGCCGGGCTGGCGTTCGATCAGCGACGCGCGAAATCAGGGAACGCCTCAATGGCTGCCCGTTCTTCGCAACAGCAACCTTGTCCGGTTCATGAAGCTGGACGGACCCGTGGTGGCTCAGAATACCCCATGGGGATCCATGGGGCCGTCTATCTTCAACTATGCCAGCGCTCCGATCGTCCTCTCCGACTATCGCGATGCTTACCGTACGCCGGACTGGATTGAAGGCGCCGCGCGGCTTCAATCCGGTCCATCCCTGGCCGAGCAGTTCGAAATCCCCGCCGCCTGATTGACCGCGCATCGGGCCTCTCTGCGCTCCTATTCAGCCGTTGCAACAAAACCATCTTCCGCCGTCGTGGAAACGTAACAAAAGTTTCGCACGGCCCGCCCTGCCGCCGAGGTATGTACACATGCCGCCATCCCGGCGGCTTTCCAGATGGAGATTTGCCATGAACAAACAGAACCTACCGCCATCCCGGCGGCTTACCAGATGGAAAGTCGCCATGAACGAACAGAACCTCGATCTTCCGATGAAGAAGTCCATCGCCGTCCAGGCGCTGCTACCGAAGGTCCGCCTGCCAGGCGACAGCGCGACCCTAATGTACTACCTCTAAGCGCCGCTTCAAGGCCGCCCCTTCCGGACGGTACTATTTTGGGAGAACGACAGTAACGACCGTGTTGAAGGCGGAAATCAGGCTACAGGATCTGAGAGGCAGCGTGTTGCTACGCGCGGGCCGAGTGGAATTCGGCGGGAGCTGGATCGAGGCTTTTGAGCATCCAGCGTTGGAAATGGTGCTGGTCACGACCGACGGCCGATGGTTCGCCGTTGTACGTGAGCGAGCAACCGGAGTGACCACACCGGCGCCAGCCCAGGCCGTCGGTTTCGACGCCTATGTCGAGCTCTACCAGGAATGTGTGGCCTGGCCGCTGGACTATGTGATGGTCGAAGTGGTGAAAGAAGAATGCCGGATGCGCATTCGCGCCGGCGTTCTGGGGTCTGCGCCGATCTACTTTCGAGCCCAGGACGATGCGGTACTATTGTCATGGGATTTTGCCGACTTCCTGGGTGTGCCATTCGCGCTCGATGCCGAAATCGCAGCGCATTACCTGACGCTCGGCACCTTCTACTCGGCGCGGCAAATCTGCGCCGGCGTCACCATGCTGACGGAACGCGCTTCGATCTACGTTGCTCCCAGAATGGCAAGGTACTGCTATCCGGAAGCCGTGGAAGTGGTCGGGCCCACGGAAGCGCAGAGCGCATTCGATCCTGACCACGGATTCCGCCAGCTGTTGCATGAGGTCATGGCCATGAGGCCGATCAAAGCAGGCCGGGCTGCAATTGAGCTGAGTGGCGGAATGGACTCGGCGGCAGTCGCAGCCGCAGCGCGTCACACGATGGGCAGGCAGTCCAGCAAAGGCATCCTACTGGATGGCCAGCACCGGCATGCCCAGGTCGAAAGGCGCAACGCGATCATCGCGCTGCTTGAGCTGCGGGATAGCACCGTGAACATGTCCGATTTCCTGCCCTGCCTCGATCTGCGGCCAGACGCTCGGCCGAAGGAGCACCCGTTGAGCGAGTTCTACCTGGAAGCCTTCGAGGCGATTTGGGCCGATGCGCGAAGCGAAGGCGCGCAGTACGTGCTGACGGGGATAGGGGGCGATGAACTGTTCCCGCTGTTCGCCGGCGAAATGGCCCACACCCGCGTGGCGAGCGAGACGATGATCGCCGAAGTCGGTTCCTACGCCGAAAGCATTCTTACACCACGCGCCCTAACGGCAGCACGCTCGATGCGGTTGTTCGATGCGCCCACGAGCCTGGTTTCCATGCCGACGCTACTGGCGCATGTGTGCAGAGCTCCGTACCTGCTGCGGCGTGGGTTGTGGCCAATCAATCCGCTGAGTGATCCGCGGCTGATGGAATACTGCCACACGCTCCCACTGGCGGCCCGGTTCCAGCGAACGACAATGCGCAACTACCTGAATTTGAGCCTAAATGCTGGCATATTCCCCTGCAACTACGCAAAGGAGACTTTCGCTCGTGTTCTTCCGGAATTGATCGCCCAAGAGGCTGACCGTATTGCGTCGCAGCTGAAAGACTGCGCGCTCGCGGATTTCGGCCTGGTCGATCAACGGGCGGTACTGGACCTGTTGGCGGAGGTCACGGCAACCCGCGCGGAAGCGCCCTGCGCGCCGCTGGCTTTCTTCCTGTGGCTGGAACGATTTGTGCGGCAGGCGACGTGACGGTGGCGACGGACGATAGGGCAACAGTGGAACCGGTCGTTGCCGCCTCTTTGGAGGCGGATTACCGCCTTTCGGCCGAGGTCCGCACGGTTGTCCGTGGCGTCAATTGGACGCTTGCTGTAGGGCCGGAGGGAGCGCCAGTGGCCTATGTTCGCCTGTACCGGCCCGAAGGTCGGCTGGAAGCCGAGATAGCGGCCGAGCTTGCGGTGCTCGATGCGGTAGTGGCCACTGACCGATTGGACGTGGCGAGGGCGGTGGCTAATCAGAAGGGGCGCTTGCTAACGCAGTTGCAGGTACCAGGGTTCGGCACCCGGCCAATGGCCGTGTTTCAGGTGGCGGCGGGCCGGCCAATGCGCGAGCGACCCGACGATCTGCGGGCCGCGGGCGCGGCGCTGGCCGACCTGCATGGTCAGACGCAGCTGGCCGCGCGCGCGCTCCAACGCGAGCTGGTGTCCGAGGCGGAGGTTGATCGGACTATCGCCCAGATTGAGGACGGCTTCGCCGCTGAGCGCGCCAGGCTGGTGGCTGCGGTGGCCGATTTGCGGGGTCAAGGGGTGAGCCGGGCGGGTGGGCCTGCAGGGTTCTGCCACGGCGATTTCCGGATGGCCAACCTGCACAGGGCTGGCGATCAGATTGTGATGTTCGATTTCGACGATTGCGGCCTTGGTCCACAGCAGCTCGATCTGGCCACCATCGGCTGGTGGCTGGAACTGGCTGCGGGCGACAGCGCCGCCGAGTTGTGGCGAGCGTTCCTCGCTGGCTATGGCCAGGCGGAAGGCGACGCCGAGCTGGGCAATTCCCTGCGGTGGCTTGTGGTAGTCCAGCACCTGCGGTCACTGCGTTTCTTACAGGACTACTGCCAGTTAGATGCCGAAACCTGGGCTGATGCCTTGGACAGCGCCGCCGGTATGGTCGAGCGGGCTGCCAGCGGTTCCTTACGCTTCTTGGCGGGCGCGTGATAACCATCTTCGACGCTAGGCTGTCGGACGTGCCGTGGTGGAAGCACTGATCCGGTACCAGGGGTCGGCTTCCCTGGAGTGGCTGCAGGCGGTCGTGGATGCCCGCTAGCCATCTGTCGTTTCGAAAACGGGAACGAAACATGCAAGACCACCGATCGCCGGGAGCGTTGCAACGTTTCGCCTCCAGCACTCAGCTACCGG
Organism: Mesorhizobium robiniae; assembly: GCF_040545535.1. Lineage (NCBI taxonomy): Bacteria > Pseudomonadati > Pseudomonadota > Alphaproteobacteria > Hyphomicrobiales > Phyllobacteriaceae > Mesorhizobium > Mesorhizobium robiniae. The sequence goes on along the minus strand of NZ_JBEPMC010000020.1, from coordinate 48,737 downwards.
CAACTGCTTTTCAGTTCCGTCCCGCCGCCGTGCTGCACATACAGTTCGCTACCATCGCCTCGAGGCTTTCGATTCCTGGAAAATTGCGGCCTGCGTCGCCTGAAAACTAAGACGCCTCAAGGCTTCTCACGCAGAGGGAACTTACCGTGACAACACCCTCCAGCGTCTTAAGCTGACGGTGAAAAAACCGCTGTTCGCGCTTAAGCCTGAAGCGCCTCTTAGGTCGGGACCTGCTTTTCCACTATCTACTCCTCGCGGAAAGCCCTCCGTACTTGATCGGAAAGAGGCTTAACCAGATACGACAGCATGGTGCGATCAGCGGTTGGAAAGAAGACCTCCGAGGGCATGCCTGGAGCCAGCGTCAAGCCATTCAGCTTGGCGAGTTCCTCCTGTGGCAGCATGACACGCGCCGTGTAGAAACCCAGACCCGATCGCTCGTCGATGGTCAGATCGGCGGATATTCTGGTAAGCACGCCGGTGAGCTGCGGTGTAGTTTGCTGATTAAAGGCGGAAAGCCGTAGGACTGCCTTCTGGCCCGACGTAACCTGATCGATGTCCTGGGGTGCGATGCGTGCCTCAACGGTGAGCTTGTCAGCGACAGGCACGATGAGCATGATTGGGTCTCCTGCGGAGAGGACGCCGCCGACCGTGTGGACGGCAAGCTGATGCACAATACCGTCCTGCGGGCTTCGGATATCCACGCGTTTTAGTTCGTCTTCGGCTGCGACCTTGCGCTCGACAAACTCGGAAATCCGTCCTTGGACCTCGCGGAGTTCAGCCGCTACTTGGCTGTGGAGGTCTTGGTCGATCTGGACGATCTGAAGCTCGATTTCCGCACAGCGTCCCTTCGCCTGTGCAATCGAAGCGGTCAGTTGGCCATGCTCACCTTCCAGCTTGATGGCATCGCGCTGAAGCGCGGTCATCCGCTGGATCGAGACGTATTTCTTCTCCCAGAGCTTACGAATGCCTTCGAGTTCCGTGCCGATCAGTTCGATTTCCTGCTGATCTGCGCCCTTTTGCTCGGTCAGGCCAGAAATCTCTTCGGCAAGCTGGGCGATGCGCTCCGTAAGCTGTGCCTTCTGGCCGATCCGCGCCCGCCGTCGGAATTCGAACAGCAATCGCTCTGCGGCCATGATGCGGGCGATGGCCGGATCGTTTTCCCTTGATGCGAGCTGTTGTGGAAAGGTGATAGTCTCGCGCCCGTCCCGTTCTGCTTCGAGCCGGGCAAGGCGTGCCTCGAACTCATCAAGGCCCTTTGCGACGATTGCGAGATTGGTGCGGGCAAGCGTTGCGTCGAGGCGGACCAATACGTCGCCCGATTTTACGGCATCGCCTTCCCGGACGCGGATTTCGCCGACGACACCGCCGGTGGGGTGCTGCACCTTTTTTACGTTTGAATCAACTACAAGCGTTCCCGTTGCGATGACGGCGCCAGAAATTTCTGTGACGGCGGCAAGGCTTCCAACTCCGCCCACGAGCAGAATGCAGGTCGCGACACCCGCGAGCAGATAGCGCCGGATGGCATGTCCGGCCGTGGCATTCCGGTCCGCGATCATGCCCCAGCCTCTTCGGGTACCGAAACGACCTTCAGCGGCCCCCGCGTTTGGACCGGACGGGTAACCTTGTTCAGTACGTCGTTTTTCGGACCAAAAGCCTGAACGCGGCCATTCGCCATCACCAGAATCTGATCAAGGCTGACCAGGGCGCTCGGCCGATGCGCCACCACGATGGCGATGCCACCTCGGTTGCGAATGCCTTGGATCGCCTCAGTCAATGCGGACTCGCCTTCGGCATCGAGATTTGAGTTCGGCTCGTCGAGAACAACGAGGAACGGGTCACCGTAGAGCGCGCGAGCCAATGCGACGCGTTGCCGTTGCCCGGCTGACAGCGCGGACCCCGCTTCGCCGATGCGGGTGTCGTATCCCTCAGGCAGATGAACGACTAGATCGTGGACGCCGGCCGCCCTTGCCGCTGCCAGTATCTTTTCAGAGCTTGCTTGCGGATCGAAACGGGCAATGTTCTCGGCAATCGTCCCATCGAAGAGTTGGACGTCCTGCGGCAAATAGCCAACGTGGTTCCCGAGATCTTCCGGCCCCCACTGATCGAGCGTTGCGCCATCGAGCCTGACGGTGCCACGAACTGGCATCCAAATGCCGGCGATGGCTCGCGCAAGAGAGGATTTGCCGGAAGCGCTTGGCCCGATGATCCCAAGGCCAGCGCCTTTGATCAAAGCAAGGCTCGCATCCTGCACGACCACACGGCGCTCGCCGGGCGGGGAGACGCTCACACCCACGACAGACAGGGAAGCTGCGGGTGCGGGCAGGACTACAGTAGTCTGCATCTCCGGAAGCAACCCCAGAAGTCTCGCCAGGCGGCTCCAGCTCTGACGCGCCGACACAAAGCCCTTCCAATGCGCGATCGCCAGTTCGATCGGCGCAAGCGCTCTACTCATCATGATCGAACTGGCGATCATGATGCCGCCGGTCGCCTCCTGTTGGATGACGAGCCTGGCGCCGATGGCCAGCATGCCGGATTGCAGCACCATACGCAGAATCTTTGAAATCGTGCCCAGCGTTCCGGCCACGTCACTCGCCTTGGACTGTGCGTTCAGATATGCGGTATTGGCGACAGACCAGCGCTGGGCAATGCGCGATCTGAAGCCCATCGCCTGGAGTACCTCGACATTTTTCCGCGAGGCTTCAGCGAGAGCATTACGTACTGCCGCATAGGTGCTGGCCGTTTTTGTCGGCTCCCTTGTCCACATCTCCGCCAGCATGGTCAGCGCGAAAAGGGCAACTGCACCGCCGAGCGCCGTCACCCCAATCCAGAAATGAAACAGAAAACAGAGTCCGATATAGAGCGGCATCCAGGGAAGGTCGAAAAAAGCGGTCGGTCCGGCACTCGACAGAAACGATCTCACCTGGTCGAGGTCGCGCAGGGATTGAAGGCCGTCGCCATCAAGTTTGGTCCGAAGCGGCAAACGCATCAGGGCCAAGTAGACTTGATTGCTAAGCCGGGCGTCGAGCGCCAAGCCGATGCGCACCAGCAGGCGCGACCGGATTAGCTCAAGAGCACCTTGGAACGCGTACAGCATGCCGGCCAACAACGCCAGCCCGACCAGCGTCGGCATACTGCGCCCCGGGATCACGCGGTCGTAGACCTGTAACATGAAAAACGAGCCGGTCAGCGCCAGGATATTGACGACACCGCTCATCAAGCCAATGCCGGCGAAGGCCAGCTGGAACGACGCTAAAACCGTTGCGAGGGTAAATCGCGGCGGATCGCCTGGGAGGGAACGCGCAGGTGAAGTCACGTCGCAGTCCTTTCAGAATTCACACCACACCCTGCGTGGCGTAGCCGCACCGCTATGGGCCGCTTTAGTTGTGGCCCAGGATGAATCGCCGATTGGGTGAACGGATCGGCCGCGCATTCAACGGGTAGAGCGTCGTAAAGCGCTTGATGTCCGCCGCGTCCACCTCGACCGGTTCCATGGCCACCATCCACTCGACGCTCTCGGTGCAGGGCGGTGTCGTCAATGATCCCTCATAGATCCAGTAGCTGAGCGAAACCGGCAGAAGCCCGTTGGGATCGACCTCGTCGACTGCTATCTCCTTGCCTGGCCGCACCGGAAAGGCCGCAGCAAGGCGGGCAAAATTGGCATTATTCGCGCCTGGCGTCAGAAAGACGCTGAGCACACCCAGAGTATCGCTCTGTGTGTCTTTATGTACGAAATGCGCTTCCATCGGGAAGCTCTTGCCCGCCACGTGATGCTCGCTCGGCGCATGGAAATGGAACTGTACCAGTTCGTAGACGCGATCCCTGCAGGCCAACGTGCTGCCTTCCGGCATATTGATTTGAATGGTATGGCCGTTGTTCACCATTCCGCCGCTGCCCTTGTGCCAACCGATGACGATGCGCGGAATATCCGCCTTGACCGCGCCGGCGATATCGATCGGTGACTGGTGCGTGCCCGCCGAGCAGACAAAATTCTCCTTATCCAGATCGGCCCAGTGCTCCGGTCCGACCGAGCCCGCATATCCCCAATGGGTGCTCGCCGGGCGTGCGGCCTGGGCGTAGATCGGGCATGCGCTCAGCGCAAGGAACCCTTTGATCAGATCCCGACGATGCATATTTGTTTCGCTCCTTGATGCAAACTGATGTTTTCCAATTGGGGCTATCCCAGGAGATTGCGAGGTTGCTCCATGCCTTGAGGGTCTTGGAGCAAGCGGGAAAGCCTAGTTCAGCGTTTCGAAGAATTGAATCATATCAAGCGGCTTCGGCGACTTTGTAGGACCAAGTGTGAATGACAGGATGGCGATTGACGTCCTCAATGCCTGCCATGATGCGCTGCTAGAGCCGGTGCTTCGATGCCACCCAGATGTGACGAAGGGCGGATCGGGCGAACTTTGAGACGAAGCCCTCGATGAGAGTGAGCCCGGAGCTGTGCTTGGGTGGAAACATGAAGCGATCAGGCGGTTGGGCGGCAAGCCGGCGATCATCCGGAACAAGGGGGCAACTCCTTGCGTATCGTGCGTCTGCCCGGGCGTCAGAACGAAGCCAAGCGGGCGGCCTTTGGCATCGCATCGGGCATGAAGTTTTGTGGTGAAGCCGCCACGCGATCGGCCAAGCGTCTCGGTTTCTTGAGTCCCCTTTTTATGCCAACTGCACAATGATGTGCCCGGACGATGGTGCTGTCGATCATATCGGCGCTGACGTCTCGCTCGACCATCTCGGCCAGCGTTTCGAGCATGGCATCGAAAAGCCCGGTCTCGACCCATCGTCGGCAGCGGCGAAACACGCTGTTCCATTTGCCATATTCATCCGGCAGGTGTCGCCATTGCGATCCCGTCCGCGCCATCCACATCATACCCTCGAAATAGAGCCGGCTGTCTTGGACCGGTCGGCACCTGCGTCCCCGCCCAGACGATAGAAGCGGCCCAACCAGCGATTACTCTTCGACCGACACTCCGATCCGTTCGCCCAAGGCTACCTCCACATCGGCGCCTTGAAGCAAAACCCGGATTCGTCAGCAACCTTTGTCCACGGAACCTAGTCGGATAACATCCTGTCCAATGCCGTGCGGATCTTGGTCGCCCTCGACGTCTCGATAGATGTGCTGTATTCTCGTGAGCCCCGCTGGACAGCAAAGGCTTCGAGCCGTCCGGCCAACGACTCCGTTTTGGGGTCGCGCCTGCTGGTGCTCACATCTTCGTCTCTGATACCAGGTTGGTTGCTTGCAACCTCATCGATCACTCTGCTGGAGTGGGAGTGCTTATAAAACAGCGCCGGGAGCAACTTTTCTCCGTGAAACAGGTTTATCTCGGCATATTGCAACATGGCGTCGGGTGAGGGAAAGTAGTCGCTGGAAACATCCCCCTCGTTGGCAATCGTTCCATGCCGATGAAGATTTTCATGCCAGTTATCGAAGGTTGACGATTTTTGGTATGACGCTAGCGCAAATTGCATGCCGAACATCAGGCAATCGCTGGAAGATTTCTGCGCGCCAACCCCGATAAAGGCCCACTTCTGCTCCGTTCCCAGCTGCTGTAGCGTTTCCCGTCGCAATCTGGAGTATGGGGTGACGAAGGTATAGAGGTCGGCCGGCTCCATCACGATAACCGTCGGTCCTGCTGCGGCGCGGGTTCGAACATCAGCAGCAAAGTGGTGCATTTCGCCGTCTGCCAACCGCACGACAGCGCGCCATGCACCATCCGATGATCGGTCCGCCAATGCGCCGAGAAACTCGGCGGGCGAGCCCATATACCTAAGATTAAGGTCCGGGTAGCGCCTATTATAGTTATCCGCTAGGCAATCGATATTGTCGACATCAAGGGACAACAATTCCTCGTCGGGCTGGAGGTTGGCAGACAGATAGCGAGCCACTTGCCGACCGTATTCCACTAGACTGGACGAAATTCCCGCTTGGCTGGCACGCTCAAGTGTTTGCCCAAGCAGCTGGAGCTTCTCGTTAACGCGGGCCGGACGAATACGGCAAGATGCGGTTCCGTCATCGGCGTCGTGAGATGGTCTGGACGAGTGCTCCTGTTCAATACTGGATCGAGGCGGACTCGATCGCACGGAATCTACGTGAGCAGCAAACTCGGCTTCCTGGGCTCGTCCATCATCCCGAGAGGTCTCGCGCCGTATGCTTAGTCGTGAAATGCAGCCGCCCATATCTACTCATCTACTCTTCTGTCGAAAGGATCACCCGACCGGGCGCCACGAGTTCATCCGCAAGGACTGCCTTGAAGCCGTGATCGCACTGGCCATGGGCGACGGCGACTCCCCGCAGGCAAAAAGGATGTGCCATAGCGATCGCCGTGCCCGGCCGTGTTTCTCGGCCGAAAGGTTGGCCGAGAAAGTCAGATGTATAGATCGGCGGTATGTATGATGGAGAAATATTTTTCCGGGTGATGCTGAACGTCGCTAGCACTTACATTGGTGAGCGTAATCGAATTACCCTTTCCGAGGTCAACGACCGCGGAGGCCGGGCCATCCTCCTGGACGCGATTGGCAAGATCTTGAATCGTGTGAATACCAACGTCGTTGATCCCTTCCGCGACGTACAGTTTGTCCTGCCCTACCGTGAAGTCGCCCACGGAATCCTTGCCGCCCCCGCTGTTGAAGATGAAGGTGTCGCTGCCATCATTGCCGTACAGAGCATCGTTGCCCTCATCACCGAACAGAACATCGTCGCCTGCGTTACCAAAAAGCGTGTCGTCTCCCTGATTGCCTTCCAGACTATCGGCGCCCGCGGCACCGGAAATCCAGTCGTTTCCACCCAGGCCGCGGATGTAGTCCCTCTCGGGCGTCCCAATCAAATGATCGTCAGTTTCTGTGCCGCGGATTATTGCCATGTCTTTCTCCTTAGCTGTGTCTGCTAGGCGAGCGGTCATCGCGCGCTTGCCGCCGCAACGTACACGTCAAAGCTGTCCGTCACCTGACTTGCACCCCCGGCGCTGTCACGTCGTTTGAATTGTATGTCAAACGGCCCTTTCAGTGCGGAGCTGTCAATCCGATCTCGCACTGCCATCGCGGGGTCATGGTCCTTTCCGAGGTCGAGTGCCTCATGATAATGCTCGCGGCGGGGGCCTCAACGTTTCCACGAGATGCAGATGAACTGCTGTCAGCCGTTTGACCGAAGTCGCCGCAACCACCGTCCCGGCGGGGACGTCACGGGTTCCGGAAGCCGCCAAGAGCGGCGACCGGATGGAGGTTGACCGAGCTCGGAAACGGGCCGCGTCATACGATTAGGCCGGTACCGCCCTAATGCATTCACTTAACCTAACCCTCGCCATGTGAGGCTCTGGCAAGCTTCAACCACCCGCCTCGATACCCCGCTCTTCTCAAACCGCAATCACCCATTTTCCGCGACAGCTCGGAGGGATGTTTTTCCCCCGCTTCACGGTCTTTCTCCGTCCACTCGACGACGTGGGGGCGGCCTCCTTAAGAAGATAAAAGGCATCGTTGATCGCGATCTGTCGAGGCCTGATGCCCGGGCATAGGCCAGCAAGTCGCTTGCATGCATGATTGATGAAGCCACCACCGTTGAAGTTCAGCGATGTGTTGCAAAGTCCACCGGCTCCGCTTTTCGCCTTGAACGAATTTAGCAACTGAAACAGGTGTTTTTGCTCCTGCGAAACGGTCTGGACCCGCGCTGTGCCGTCAACGTGCGTGACGGCTCTCAATCGGCTATCGAGAACCCTGTGGAAAAGAAGCATATAGGGCGAGGGGCGTGCCAAGTCGAAATGGAGCCCAACGTCCCCTTCCAGGCACACCGGCGCGATCGGGCGGAAACCCTCCCGGTTCTGGATGCGGTTTAAACGCTCATGGGTTGCCTTTGCGAGTCGAAAGGCGCCGCGAGTATTGACCGGTTGCCGAGCGCCCGTGGCCTGATTTCGCAATTCACCTGCACCCAGCCGATCACCTTGTCGCTGAGCAACGCCGAGGCTACCTGGCCGTAGTCGAGTGGATGGACCTCGAGCCCGGTCAATTTCATCAAGTGTGAAAGGCTGGCCTGAAGAGACGGTCTATTTGATCTTCGCATTGCCGGTGAAATGCCGCATCGCGTCGACCGCGGTCCCAATCGCCGAGCCTGTATCGTTTGTACATAGCGGAATGAAAACATCGGAAAAAAGATACGTTTCGGAGCCAACGCCGATTCCACTCGCAGTTTAATCCACACCCGCCGGAAATCAGCAGCGGGAAGCCCTTTGCCAGCTTCCTGTTTTGCGAAAGTGTGGAACGGATGGAAGATGGCGTCCGAAACCCGCCTAGCGAGGTTGGTAAGCTTCTGATGGGTTACGCCAATGTTGTAGTAGGGCGAATCCCGAAAATCCTCCTTGCGCAGCGGGGGCACATCGCTTGGAAGCAGGAAATCGATCAGCTTCTGCTCGTCGCTGTCGGGCGATCCGGTCTGCCCACAGGCGCAAGCGCCATTACCTTGCCTGCGTCTTCGAAGCGCGTTGGCTCTTTGGGCAAGGTGAAATTCGGATCGACGAGCGCATAAAGCAAAGCATATTTGTCACCAGGATTCGCCATCACTTTTCCCAAAGGCACGACCTGCAGGACCCATCGATTTCATAGAAATCGCCGCACCATCCGACCCAGATCAGAGCGTACGTGACAGGGATTCCTGGCCGGGAACGGCGACATGCCGCAGGCGTCCCGGACAATTTTCTGAGGCTCGTCAGCCTGTCAACAGCTACGTCGCCTAGCATGGGAGCCTCGAAGCGAGGCGGCGATGCTGCGTAAGGGTCGCTGGCGGTAGCCTTGGTCGCGGTGAATACGATTCATCGTTGTGCTGGTTTCAGATTCCGATACCCGGATTATCGGCCGAAGGCTTCGCCGCTTACTCAGCGCTTTGACGTGCGCCAGATTTCAGTTTGCCGTGCGGATTTGTGAGGTGTCATGGAACGAACGAACAACAACTTCAACCTGTTCGATTTTGATGTGGAGGCATTCGCGCGAGCGTACTATCAACGGCCGCCGGGCCAGCAATCGGAACATGCGCGCCAGCGAACGAGCTTTGAGGAGCAGCTTGGCGAGTTGCAACTCAGTTCCTCTGATGAGAGCTCCGGTGAGGATGGCTCGCCTGATGCACTCTCCGGAAAGCGCGGTGGAGGGGCCTGGCGTGACATGGGCGCTTCCATGCGGACGCCGCCTCGGTTTACGCCGAGTGACAGCTATTTCAGCGGCAGCCGCCACAGCGTCGACATCCCCCAAGCTCACCTTGGAGGGACGAGCCAAGTGCCGCCGCAGTCCAGTCTTCGTCCTGATCCGTTCAGCAGCGCACGTTACACCTCGTCACCTGTGGCGCAGCCCGAAGTCCAGACGAAGAAAGGCAAGAACCGCGGACTGTGGTCGCGCATCAAGTCAGGTGTGGGGAAAGCGTTCAGCGGGAGCCACCGCGACAAGGCGTTTGGCGCTCCAGTGCAGCAAGAGGTCGTTTCAACGAGCGTTCGAGTGTATCACGCCAAGCAACCGTCCCGCATACGCGGTGTCTTTGACGCAGACGAGGCGCTCTTGGAAGAGTTTCGAAGCCGAGCCACAGGCCGGATGAGCGACGGCACCATTCGAAATGCTCAAGCCGACGTGCGCAATTTCAGCGCCTGGCTTAGCAGGAACGGGAGGGCGCCAATCGCGGGCAGGCTTGGCAACCCTCAGCTCGAACCTGGGTTGGAGCGCGATTTGGAAGCCTACGCGACGGATTGCAAGAGCGGTACCAGGCGCACCAAGGCAGCATTAAACAAACTTCGGGATGTTCAGGCCGGAAACGTCTTGTCGACCAGCAGCCACCGCCTGGCTCCCTATTCCGCAGACGCGACTCTCATCGACATGTGGGCTGCAGCGGAAAAGCCGACAGGCAGGGTTGAGCCGGACACCGTCGACAGACAGGCTCGTCGTCTTTCCAGACTGAGTGATTGGCTGCAGGGGCATGGCAGGGGCGCCATGGCTGGCAGACTCTTCACCCATGGGCTCGCCCAAGATGTTGAGGAGTATAAGCAACAAGCGGAGGACACCAAAATCAAGCCCGATTTGCTCAGGCTCCAGCGATACCAACAGGTGCTCGATGCAAACCAAATGCTGGGGTTAACTCCCGCTCGGCAGCCCGCGTCATCGCAAGAGCTTCCCCCAATGCCAGCCTCCCCGAGCGAGGGCGCTTGGACTTTGTTGAGGGAGCACATGCAAGAACCTGCATCATGGTCGCCTGCACCACACCGCGGCCCTCAGCCTAGCTCTTCGCAAGAGCGTCCCGCAACACCATCCATAGGCACGCCAAGCGAGGGCGCTTGGAATTGGTTCAGGGGGCATATGCAAGAACCTGCATCATGGTCGCCTGCACCACACCGCGGCCCGCAGCCTAGCTCTTCGCAAGAGCGTCCCGCAACACCATCCACAGGCGCACCAAGCGAGGGAGCCTGGAATTGGTTCAGGGAGTATATGCTAGAACCAGCGACACCATCGTCTGCCGCAGGTGCGTCGTCAGACTTCTATGGCGACTTTGAGCCCCTCGTTAATCTGAGTCCACCCACACCGTATGGACTGCATGACTATGTGCCTGGCCATACCAGACAGCCCTCGTTCGTCGGGCCACCAACGCCCCCGCAGGAGGTGCCGGATATTGGGCCTGTTGTGGGCGAGGGCTGGCGCCACGGCTCTCAATCCGCCTCGGCTATCCTGATAGACGTCTTGGAGAACGTCAACCTCCTGCCAAACCAGTTCGGCCCAAGGCGGGTCGACATCAACGGTGAGCGGTACTCGGTCACGCTGGGGCCCGCAGGGCGCAGCGACGTTCGTCTCATCCATCATCCTCGCGCCAGGCAGGGAGATGAAGCCGCGTCATCCTCTCGGCAGATAAATGAAGCTGGGCCATCCAGTCAGGGTGTAGCGGATCTTGGGTATCTTATCCGCGGGGGATGGCAGCACCGCGAACGCTTGCTTCCGAACTACCTTGCTCGAGCACTAGAGGGTGAGCACCTCATGCCGGAACCCGGGCGCCCAACGTATTTCAACATCCGCGGCGTGCCCTACAGGGGCGAGTTCGTAGAAACGGACGGCGGTCCACGCGTTCGTATTTATCCTGAAGTGGGCTGAAGAACGGCGCCCTCCGTATTGGCCAACACGTTGGCTCGGTGCAGACCGAAAGAGCCGGAAACCCCAGCGCCGGCGAAGCGGACCCGCAACTTCGCGATGCTTTCGCTTGCGATTGGCGGTCTCAAGGGTGGCGCCGATCTCGTCGGCAGCGCTGCGGCCACCGTCAACGAGCACATCCCCAAGGCGCACCAGCGCTACGCCAACACGAAACCGGCGAACCTGATCCGTCAGGCAGCCGGGATTGGCGCCAACACCGCCATCCTGGTCGAGCGGATGATGCGGGCGACAAGTGACGGATCACTACCTCTTCATTGTTCTGGACTTGTACCATTTACTCGTTGCCGCTCGCCCGAGTACGCTTGCGTCGTCCAGTTCTACAGTCGGGTTTGTCGCGTCCGCGACACGGTTTTGTTCGGCGGGCGCGCCGCCGCACTCTCAGAAGCCGTTGAATAAATGCAGATTTTATTTCTCTAACGTTGGCGCAACTCTTGCTACTCCCTTTGCGCGACGGCCTGAGTTGCCAACCGTCGTCACTGACTTATCTTCTCATTCGAAAGGGAGACAACAATGAAAACCGTTATGTCAACCTATGGAGTAACCGAGTTAACTCCTGAAGAAGCATCCGAACTTTCCGGAGGGTGGCTTCTTTGGCTGGCTTTGGGTTTGGGGTTAATTGTGCCTCGTCTATAATGCCTCGCTTAAAATGACCTGCGGCTGAACTTTCATCCATCAGCAATTAGAGTATTTGTTTTCGTTACCCCGATACCATTCTCTAGACCGCCGGAAGGTAGAGTTTCCCGGCTTTCTCACGATGGCGGGCTGGCGGCGCCATCGGGATTAAGCAACGAGATCGGGGCCTTGTGCCCGATCGCCCCATGCGGGCGCACCTCGTTAGACAACACGACGACAGAACGCCCACGGGATCGCGGAGCACGAGCTTTTCTACCCGTGGCATCCTTGGGCCGGGAGCCTGGCCCATATTCATGAGGTGGTCGAGAAGGCTGGTAGAGAGGGTTTCCGTTGCAGCCTCTCTGGTCGGGGATCCGATCGGTGGCTGGAGATTCCAGCCTGGATGTTTGATCGGGCGGCTAGTGCCGCCTGGCAGGTTGGCGCCGCTCCCATGTCGATATTGCTGCGCTACGCGCCTTGGCGACCCTGCTGCAGGATGTAGCACCCGCTTCGGGCACCCCATCGCAAATGCGAGATTCGAGCGCAGCATTGGGCGCTCACGACGCGAATCGGGGAGATGTCCATGCCGCGCCAGCTCACCAGGTACCAGTTCGATCTGTTCTCCAATCCGCACGCTGTCGAGACGCAGCAAGACGCCGCAATGGCAGACGCTGCCCGCCGAGACGCGCCGGACGCTGATGAAGCTGATGAAGCTGATGAAGCTGATGATCCGCCTGATCCTCGACCACGCCAACGGCGACCTCGCTCGGGAACGACAGGAGGCGCGCCATGATGTCTGAGAAGATCAGGCCGCATCATCTGGAGCGCAAGGCGATCCTGTATGTTCGGCTATCCTCGGCCCATCAGGTCCTCCACAATCGTGAGAGCAGCGCCCTGCAATATTGTCTCGCATCGAGACGGTCGACGAAGACCTCGGTCGCTCGGCGGCCGGCGGCTTCACACGTGCCGGATTCGACCGAATGAGCCCACCTCCACGGCGCGGGAGCCGGACGGGCGCATTCTTCCCACCCCTCACGCTCGAGTTGCCCAGACGGATGAACCGGCCTCTGGCTCGGGCAGCGCACCGCAGGATCGGCTAGCGCTCGGCCCCTGGGCGCCCGCCTGCGGCCAGTGCGCATGGCCCAACAGCACAACGGTTATGATTGCGGCGTCTTCATGCTGGAGGCCACGCGGGAGCTGACTCGACGGTTGGCGCAAAAACCGCGGCTGCGGCACGGGTCCCTGCACCTCGACAATCTGGTCGCCGATCGCCAGGCACTCCAGGAGCGGCTTAGGGCTGATCCCCGTTTGGGCTGAGGGGGCGATCTCATGGTGGCGCACCGTGAGGAGCCGTCGCGATATATGCACGTGCATGAACACTTCGCCGGCCGGCTACAAGCGCCATCGCTTCCCTCATGCTTCGGCACCACGCCGGGAATTCTTCTCAGGCGGCGAGCGCTGTCGTCCTTTCTCACCACCGCAAGAATTTATCTTTCAAGCCTTTCAATGCGGTCCGGTTAGTGTGCCCCTGGATCGTGCAGGTTTTTGACCTGAACCGGTTGTGTGCGTCAAGCCAGGGTAGTTGATTGGTGGTCACGGCTTTCTGTTTTCGCAAGCTCTCGCCGTTGAGTTCGATGCGATAGGCATTGTGAACAAGCTGGTCCAATACGGCGTCGGCGGAACGGCAGCCCGGTGACGGCGGCACCAAACACTGGCCTCTGGAACAGCGATACATGGCGCAGGCCGACGGCATCCATTTCGAAGATCCGGGCAGCGGGAAACCGCCGCTTAAGCAGCGCTGCGAAATCCGGGGCGGATCCGATCAGCGTCAGAACCTTCTCCCGCCCCACGCGCGACAGCAGCGCCCGTATGAACGGGCCGGTTTCCGGACCGAGCTCCAGCGCGGGACCTGTCCCGGGGCCGATGTCGAGCGTCATCGAGGCCGCCATGCTGGGGCTGGACGGCGTGACGGAGCCAATCCTGAATGGCGCCACGGTCCATGCCACGAGAAAAACAGGGCATACCAACCTCAATCCCCGACAGCACGCCAAACAGTTTGACGTGGCCACTTGATTTCGTTTCATCGCCGGACAACTCATCGCAGAAATCGCCTCCCTCAGGAGGAGGCTATTCTGGGCCGGCTCTGGTGCCGGCGAGAGCGCCCCCAGCCAGCTCCATCAGCCCGAGCGCGTCATCAAATTCGCGCGAGCCGCTCCTGGAGGGTCCGCCGATCGGCGACCAGATTGTCGAGGTGCAGCGACTCGCGCCGCAGCCGCGGTTCTTGCGCCAACCGTCGAGCCAGCTCCCGCGTGGCCTCCAGCATGAAGACGCCGCAATCATGACCGTTGTGCTGTTTGGCCATGCGCACTGGCCGCAGGCGGGCGCCCAGCCTTGCTGCGAACTCCGTTGCAATGGGGCGGTGGTACTCTCCCAGCGATTCGTAGTGATAGCCGACCGGGTTTTCCCGGTCGCGGCGATCAACGAGCAGCAGCGACCAGTGGCTGCCGCTATCAGGAACGCCAGCACGGCCATCGTTCACTGGCAGGAACAGGAAGTCGGCCGTATCCTCCTCATTCTGATTATGGACTATGCGCTGGAATTCGCCGAGTGCATCGCGCTCGGGGATCAAGCGCAGTTGATATGATATGAGGGGATCCACGAGGCGCGTCCGGGCAGCCAGATCCGGAGAACGTCCCTGCAACTCCTGGCCCAGGAGCCCGTAATCCGCAGTGATATGGGCGTCGGTCAGCCAATCGGTGGGGCCGAGCGCCAGCCGATCCTGCGGTGCGCTGCCCGAGCCAGAGGCCGGTTCATCCGTCTGGGCAACTCGAGCGTGAGGGGTGGGAAGAATGCGCCCGTCCGGCTCCCGCGCCGTGGAGGTGGGCTCACCGTTGGTGGAGAAGCGTGTCATAGGGACGTGTCCGGTCGCCTCGAGGATTTTCACAGCATTGACGGCGGCGTCGAGACCAGCATCTCGGCGCTGTTCCTGCTGGTGATCAGCATCGCCAATCTGTTCATCCTGAAGGGCATACCGGCGGATTTCACCTGCGCGCGACGCAGCGAAAGGATCAGTGAGGACCTTGACGCCTTGCGTGCTCGACGTGGCTTGATTGCCCGTATTTTCCGCCCGCTGTTCTGCATCGTCCCGCGCTCCTGACACAAGTATCCGATCGGCTATCTGTCCGGCAGAGCCAAGGCCCGGCGCCTCCTTGCCGCAAAGGTAGGCATGCAGCGCGGTCACGCAAACATTCGCGCTCTTGAGATCCCGCTGGTGCTGCAGGGCAATCGTTAGATCGGCAAGCTTATAGGTAGGATTGCGCAAGTGCATCAGCTCTGTGACGGCCTGGTCTTGGTCGGCGGTTTGCATCTTCGAACGCCTGGTGTTGTGCTTCAGGTTCCGCCGGATCACGTCCTCGCTGGTATTGAGCCAGATCGAGACCGCTTTCTCGCCGACATGATCCCGGACTTCCTTGATCATGAACGCTCCGCCACCAGTTGCGAGCACCGCTGGCCCTTGTTCGAGCGACTGCCTGATCTTATTCACCTCAAGATGCCTGAAATGCGCCTCGCCATCCTCAGCGAGAATCCTGGCGATGGACTTGCCCGTCTTCACCTCGATCTCTTTATCGGAATCGACGAACCTCAGCCCTAGTCGCTTGGCGAGTGCTCGGCCAAAACTAGATTTTCCGGCGCCCTTCATGCCAACAAGCACGATCGGTCGTGTGCCCAGGGCGCCAAGAATTTCTGTTTCGATCTGGGACCGCCCCGTGCGTTTCGACGGGGCCACTTGCAGCCGACGGGCTAGGCTGGCAACAACTGTGCTATCCGCGTCGGCCTCCCAGTGGGGGATCCCTATGGCCCCTTCGGGGATGACAACCTTGTTGCAGGCCTGTCGCACGCGCTCCAACAGTTGCTCGGCTATGGACTGATCGAGGGACTCTCCGCTCTCTCGCTGCAGCTCCAGCAGCTTCTGCAGCTCCTTGTACGTATCGTGATTGTCGATCTTGGCCTTGTAGCTGTCTGGCGTGTGGAACTCTACCTCGAAGCGGTAGCCGCCAGGCGTGGCGAGCACAGTCTTGATGCCGACGAAGGTCGGCGATCGCGTCCTGAACCAGTTGGTCGTGCTGATCTCGGCATAGCCGCTCTCGTCGAAGTCTAGAATGGCTTTCTTGAAGCCACGTGTAAAATCTTCATCAGGGAGTTCGAAGACGTGGCGCACAGCGTTGCCGATCAGCTGGGTGCCGGCCTCAAACGGGACCTGCATGCCAATGAGCTGGCCTGTCATCGAGCTTTCCGATCTCAAACGCTGAGCGAGATGGGGCATCTTTACCTTGATGTCGGCTCTCCTGAGGGCTTCGGCGACCGCAGTTGCCGTCAAGGTGATGTCCTTCTCTTCGGTTTGAGCGCGGGCTGCTTCGATTTGGGCGCGCTCCGAGGCCTCCAGGCGGGTCAGTGTGATCGTCATGGCGGAATCCTCGGCCTCGGGCTGACGGCCGGAGGGTTTGCGCAAAATGCCCTGCTCCGTCGCGAGGTGGATCGAGGTCTCCATGATTGAAGCCGCCAGACTGGGATTTTCCTTCAGATCCTCCAGGGTCGCATCGACATCGAAGGTACCCTGGATGAGGGGAGCGGCAATGCTCTTGGCGTAAGGCACCGATTTCAACCCTGGTGTCTGTTGCAGCAAGCGCTGAAGCTGCCTGCTCTTGAACATAAAGATGTGCGCGCCAGTGTCGGACTTATAGGCGTCGGTTCCGACCTTGATGCCTAGGCTCAGCAGATTGCTTGCGCTTTGCACGAGGTCATGCGGATTGTAACCATCCGGTCGCGGGTCGATGCGCGAAGGGTAACGGTCCACGAGAAGCTGGATGCGGTCGAGTGGCTGAGCCGTTGCCGAAAAGGTCTCCGCCAGCTCCGGGAACAGCTCGCAGAGCGGTTGGCTCATTGCGACATGTCCCTCGCTCGCGCTGGTGACCGTTTCGGGCAGGTCTTGCTTATCCGAGCTCGCGGCCCACGCCTCGAGCTCGGTGAGGAGCAACGTGGCCATCTCGCGCGCGACCGGATGCTCTGCCAGCTCGATCTCGTGCCGCGCCTTCTCCAGCTTGTCCTGGACGTTCTGAGCACTGACCTGTTCCTGCTCCAACAAGCCTCGAATGTCTCGCTTGAGCTCTTGGTGAATTCCCTCGTAGGTACCAAAGATGGCACGCTCGGCAAACCACTTCCGGGCTTCATGGGATTGAGCGAGAAAGCCTCGTTGCAGGCCGGTATAGATTTCCAAAACATTGCGCGTGGCCGCCAGGATCTGGCTGGCGCGACCGAACTTGTAGCGACCGTCCTCAATCGCCGGGGTATGCGACTTTGGCGGCTTGAGCGAGCGCAGGCCGCGCGCCTGCTCCTCTTGATCGAATTGCCTGACATGCTCGTAAAGCTGCGGCCGGTCGCCGATGATGACGAGGCTATCCCCGTCGAAGTCGCCATCAAGTTTCTTCTGCTCCCCGATCGGGACGGCAACCAGCGAGCCCGGAGCGAACACCTCGGTCGCCTGCAGAATGCCGACGCAGTCGACCGGCGTGTCCGCCTTCACGCGGTCCTTGCCCGTGGTCCAGTTCGAATGGCACTTGACGTCCTCGGCGGACATCACCAGCCCCTGGTCGGCGAAGTCGGCCGGCCACATCTCGTCCGGCACCACGATCAGAAGCCCTTTGGCAAAGAAAGTCGGATCGTCGGTCGCCAGTTCCTGCCCCGACTTCTGGGCGACATTGAAACTGTATTGAATGGTCACGCACTGATCGAGAAACGCCGTAGTCGGGCCTCCGTCAACGGCTGATCTGACCTGGTCGGGGGCGAACGGGCGCAGGTTGGGCTTGTCATAAGGAGATCGCCCGATCAGCACGCCACCGCCGCTTAACGTCTCGCTCTTGAGCGTTGGCACATGGAGGTAGCCATCGCCCGACGGTACGGCTACCGCGCCGAGGCCATCAATGTGTCCGGCCGTCACGACGCGAAACAGCTCTTCGGACGTCAACTCGCGCTTTTGTCGGCTTTCAAGCCAGGACTTGGCCTTTTCGCGGGCCTCATCCGCCACTTTTTCGGCGCGCGGATAATGTTGCAACGCCGAGCTTGGCAGGAGTGATTTCCTTCCCTCGCCAAAGGCAAGCACCCGGTCAGGACTTTCCTGTTCGCCGCCGCGACGAACAGCTGGCATAAGGTTGGCCAGCGAGGCCCTGATGAAACCGCAGCCGTCATGCGGTCGCAAGGCGATCGGGCCTTTCGGCCCCGTCAGCTTGAAGGGGTGCTCCTCGTTGGCAGGACGGTCTGGCAGCAACACCAATTTGAAGGCGCCTTCCAGCGCATAGTCGTGCGGAGATATACCTTTAATCGCTGGAGGCGCCGCAAAACCTCTGCGCTGGGTATAATAATAGGCCTCTTTGAAAGGGGCCCAGGCGCGCGACAGCTGCTCAAAGGCCGTGCCCGGTGCGGTTTCGGCATACGGAATCGCCAGCAGCTTTCCCCCGGTAGGTTTTGCCAGCTCGCCTGGAGCACGGGCCGCAATCCGAGACACGGTCAATCGCGGCGGCTTTAGCTTGCTGCCGCCGAACAGATCCGCGCGGTATGGCACACCGTTGACGCTCACCGTACGCGCCAGCATGAAGGCGCTCGGGGTTCCTGGAAGCTGCACCGCAACGACATTCACTGCCCCAGCAGTCAAGCGATGAAAAATCGAATACCGTCTCTCCGGCTCCGTGGCCACTTTCCGCCCCAACATGTCCACCACCGGCAACTGCATCAGTCCCGCGTCACCCTGCGGCGATCTGGGCTCGTGATCCATGGTTCGTAAGACCTGATGCACGTCGAAGAACGATGCAGGATGTTGCGCTTGGATCGCCTCCGCATCTTGCTCCATGAATAAGTCCAGCGCATCAACTGGACTGTCGGCCTCGATCTGCGCGATCAGGTTCCAGCTCATGCTGGATAGGTCGCTTTCAATGAGGCCCCGCGTCCTTTCCAGGATCTCCTTGGTCTTGCTCTCCAGCCGTTGCTGCCTCACCCGCAAGTCGGACCTCTTGCCCTCGACATACGGTGGCCTGAACAATCTCTCTAGGACTGCACGGGTCTTGAGCGTCTGATAGATCGATAGAGCGGGGCAGCGGCTCGCAAGCGGTCCACGGGTGCGCTCGGCATCGCTTGCGTTCAGATGCGCCTCGATCTTCTGCTCTATCGCGGGTTGGAGGTCGTTGAGCAGGTTGAGGGCTTGCGTGCGGTGCCAGCGCAGCGGCTTCTGTGGGCTGCGCGCTAGCGGCAGCAGAGCAGTACACAGATTGCCCATAGTTTCCAGATCGTTCTGGGTCGTAAAATCAGGGGCTTTACGCAATTCCGAGAGCAGATTCAAACCTGTCGGTGCGAGCAAACCGAGATCATCGAACAACCGAGCCTTACCCAGCGCCTTGAAAATGGTTGTGATGTGCAGAACGTTAGCCTGCCCTAGGCGATCATTATCATAGTGCAGGTAGTGTGCGAGCTTGTGCAATCGATCCTTCGGCAGTGCGGCGTCCGTAATGTCCCCACTTTCCTCTGCCCTCATGATCATTCGCGACAGAGCATTGGCGAGCATACTCAGCTGAGGTGCGGTGAACACACCGAATCGTTGCTCTCGAGTACCCAATGCTCGCGCGATATCTATCGTCGACTGCCGGCACGCCGCCTCTTCCGGCCACTTGCTGAACCCGTTCATCAAGGCCGCCACTCCTTGCGGAGCGAAATCAGAGAGCTGGCGCTGACCGGCTTCCCCGGCGATTGCGGTCGTGGCTTGGCGACAATCCTCGCTGTCCGGCCATTTGCTGAAACCGTTCACCAGGTTCGCCAGTCCTTGCGGGGCAAAATCAGAGAGTTCGGCGCGGCCAAGGACCTCACCCGCGATCGCAAACGTGGCGTCGCGCGGGTCCTGCGATTCCGGCCACTTGCTGAAACCGTTCACCAGATTCGCCAGCTGCTGGTGCGTAAAATCGGAGAGCGAGGAGGCGCGGAGGAGGACCTCAAGCGCAATAGCGACTGTGGCTTGCTGCGCCCCCGCCTGATCTGGCCACTTGCTGAAACCGTTTACCAGGTTCGCCAACTCCTGGTGCGTAAAATCGGAGAGCGAGGAGGCGCGGCGGAGGACCTCATGCGCGATGGCCACTGTGGCATGCTGAGACCTCGCCTGATCTGGCCACTTGCTGAAACCGTTCACCAGGTTCGCCAGCCCCTGTGAATTAAAATCAGAGAGCCGGATAACATCACGGCCAAGAACCGCGCGTGCGATCACGAGCGTTGCGTCGCGACAGTTTGGGGCGTCCGGCCATTTGCTGAAACCGTTCACCATATTCGCCAGTCCCTGGGGAGCAAAGTCAGAGAGCTGGCGGCGAGGGACCTCGTTGGCGATTGCGACGGCTGCGGCGCGACACTCCGGTGCTTCCGGCCATTTGCTTGAACCGTTCACCATGTTCGCTAGTCCCTGGGGAGCAAAGTCAGAGAGCTGGCGGCGAGGGACCTCGTTGGCGATTGCGACGGCTGCGGCGCGACAGTCCGGCTCTTCCGGCCACTTGCTGAACCCGTTCACCAAATTAGCCAGGTCCTGGTGATTGAAATCACGAAGCCCGGCGCCGCGGCGGAGGACCTCATGCGCCGTTGCGACTGTGGCTTGCAGGGATGCCGCCGCTTCCGGCCACTTGCTGAATCCGTTGACCAAGTTCGCTAGTTCTTGCGGAGAACAATCGGAGAGCTGGCGCCAGCAGATCTCCTCCGCAATTGCGACTGTCGCCTCGCGACAATCCGCCCCGTTGGGCCACTTGCTGAACCCGTTCACCAGATTAGCCAGATGCTGGTGAGTAAAATCGGAGAGCCGGGCGTCGCGGCGAAGGACCTCATGCGCTATCGCGTCCGTAGCTTGCTGGCACTCGGCCTCTTGCGGCCACTTGCTGAATCCGTTCGCCAGGTTCGCCAAGTCCTGGTGATTAAAATCAGAGAGCCCGAACTCGCCGCGAGCGGCGCGACGACTGACCTCACTGGCGATCGCGACTGTGGCTTGGCGAAACGCCGTCTCTAGCGGCCATTTGCTAAACCCGTTCACCAACATCGCCAGCGTCTGCTGAGTAAGATGAGACAACGGGTCGTCACGGCGAAAGACCTCACCGGCGATCGCGAGTGTTACATCGCGACAGACCGCCTCTCGCGGCCACTTGCTGAACCCGTTCACCCATGTCGCCAGCCCCTGCTGAGTAAGACGAGAGAATTGGTCGGCGTGGCGAAAGACCTCACCGGCGATTGCGACCGCGGCGTCGCGACAGTCCGGTGCCTCCGGCCATTTGCCGAAACCGTTCACCAGATTGGCCAGATGCTGGTGAGTAAAGTCACGTAGTCGGACGCCGCGGCGAAGAACCTCGCTCGCGATCGCCCCGGCAGCTTGGCGAGACCATTCCTTTTTCGGCCATTTGCTGAAGCCGTTCACCAGGTTCGCCAGCTCCTGCGAAGTAAAATTAGAGAGCCAGACATCACCGCCAAGAATCTCCCGTGCGATCACGACCGTTGCGTCGCGACAGTTCGATGCATCCGGCCATTTGCTGAAACCGTTCACCATGTTCGCTAGTCCCTGGGTGGTAAAGTCAGAGAGCCCGTCGCCGCGCGCGGCGCGGCGCGTGACTTCACCGGCGATCGCGACCATGGCTTG
This sequence comes from Mesorhizobium robiniae, assembly GCF_040545535.1. Taxonomy (NCBI): domain Bacteria; kingdom Pseudomonadati; phylum Pseudomonadota; class Alphaproteobacteria; order Hyphomicrobiales; family Phyllobacteriaceae; genus Mesorhizobium; species Mesorhizobium robiniae. The sequence continues at coordinate 27,271 of NZ_JBEPMC010000020.1, read as the reverse complement.
GCCACACTCGGCCTCCTGCGGCCACTTGCTGAACCCGTTCACCAATATCGCCAGCGCCTGCTGAGTAAGGTGAGATGACTGGTCGTCGCGGCGCGTCACCTCACGGGCGATCGCGAGTGTTGCATCGCGACAGTCCGCCTGTTGTGGCCACTTGCTGAAACCATTCACCAGGTTCGTCAGATTCTGGTAAGCAAAACTAGGCAGTTGGGCGCGGCGGCGAATGACCTCACGGGCTATCACGACTGTGGCTTCATGATAGTCCGCATCGTCCGGACATTTGCTGAACCCGTTCACCAGGTTCGCCAGCTCCTGCGGAGTAAAATCAGCGAGCCCTTCCTCGCGGTCACGCCGAGAGAGTTCTCTGGCGATCTTGATTGTGGCTTGGCGATAGACCGCTTCGTCTGGCCATTTGCTGAAACCGTTCACCATGTTCGCCAGGTCCTGGTGATTAAAATCAGAGAGCCCGAACTCGCCGGGGGCGACGCGGCGACCGACCTGACCGGCAATCGCTCCGATGGCGTGGCAAGACCACTCCTCTTGCGGCCATTTGCTGAAACTGGTCACCATGTTCGCCAAGTCCTGGTGACTAAAATCAGCGAGCCCGGCACGGCGGTCACGACGGATGACCTCACCGGCCATCGCGCCTGCGGCTTCGCTAGACGCCGCCTCTTGCGGCCACTTGCTGAACCCGTGCACCATGTTCGCCAGCTCCTGCTGAGTGAATCCAGAGAGCCGGGCACGGCGGTCGAGGCGGAGCACCTCGCCCGCGATCGCAACTGTGGCTTGGCGAAAGACCTTCTCTTCCGGGCACTTGCCGAAACCGTTCACCAGATTTGCCAAGTCCTGGTGATTAAAATCAGAGAGCCGGGCACGGTGGTCACGACGGAGCACCTCATCGGCAATCGCTCCGGTGGCTTGGCGAGACCACTCCTCTTCCGGCCACTTGCCGAAGCCGTTCACTAGGTTCGCCAGGTTTTGCGTAGTAAAATCAGAGAGCTGGACACGGCGGTCGGCGCGAGAACCGACCTCCCTGGCGACGGCTTCCGTGCCCTCACGAGTTTCCGACCGCTGCGCCCACTTACTGAAACCGTTCACCAGCAACGCCAGACTTTGACTTTTCAGCACCCCAAGTGCCTTGCCCTCATCGCGGCAAAATTCGGCGATGCTGATCGTTCCATTGCGGCATGTCTTCGACTGCGGATGCCGACCAAATGATGAAGCGAAGAGCGAAAGAGCTTTGGGGTCGACTCGGAGCGCCAACGTGCCATGAAGCTGCGCCACCCGAGCAGCCATCGCCTTGCAAGCTTCGACACCTTCCTGACCTCCAGCCTCGCGGCTCACCGCGTTACATGCCGTGGCGTAGCCCCATGATTTCCCGCGGCGGATATCGTCCTCAAAGCAAGGGACAAATTGACTTCTGAACTGGGCGGCGGCCTTTTGCATGAAGGCTGCATGGATCCCGTCGCCCGCCCCTTGCAGCCGTTTGTCATACTCCACCACCGCACGCGAGAATCCAACGATGTCACGGGCGAAATAAATCGCGTCTAGAGCTGCGTTAGATTGTTGTTCTGAGATTGCACTTTGCGTGCTCTGCGTGGCGCCGCTATCCAGGCGCCGCCTTTTTGGTCTGTGGTCCAGGCCGGATATTGCACTTTGCGTGCTCTGCGTGGTGTCGCTATCCGGGCGCCGCCTTTTTGGTCTGTGGTCCAGGCCGGATATTGCACTTTGCGTGCTCTGCGTGGCGCCGCTATCCAGGCGCCGCTTTTTCGGTCTATGGTCCAGGCCGGATACGGATTGCCTGTGCGGGGAAGAGGCACTTCGTAGTGATGCCCTGGACTGATCGGCATCGCGGCCCTCCGCACCGGAACGCGACGAACTTTTTTCCCAGTTTGGTGCGTCCCTGTGCGGCAAGTAGCGAGAACCGGCCTGGCGCTCACGCGTATTAACGGAGGGATCGGTTGAGGGGCCGCGCCGGACATCGCTGGCCGAAGGTGGCCTTTGACCGGAGGGGGCCCCTAACTCTCGATTTTCAGGGCGCAAGCCCTGGACGACGGAACTGAACGTCGAGCCATCTTTTCCACCGTCAAGATCTGATTCCGGATGGGGCCGGTGCGTGTCTTGTCCGCTGGGCGCATTCAAACTCCGGTCAACTCTTTTCAAAATTCGTCTCCCAAGTAATTGTGAATGCGCCGATTAGAACGCTTGGCCACACGTTGCCGCTGCGGCGTCCTCAACTGCGTTGTTTCAACACCGCAGGGCGGAACTGCTTGCGTTGCGCCGACGAGACGCGACTCGCCACAGCCGGCAAGCGGGGATCGTCATCTTTGGCACAATTGTGCGCGCGCTCTGGTTTTGCTCAATTGTGCGCTGTGGCATCGAACTTATCCCCTGCACCTGACGTAGACCTGACCTGCGCACAGCCGAATTCGGGTATAGCGCGGGCGATCTGGGAGAAACCTCGCGACAACCAGAAGGATTAGAATGTCCACGGACAAAATCTAAAATTCGTCAACCGAATACCTGCTGAGGCCTATACTGAGGTATCCGGCTCAAATATTTCACCTAACGGATTTGCAGGTTGCCGACTGCCTCGGGATGATAAAGAAATACGTCAATTGAATATTTTGCAATTTTATCCTTCCTCGGCAAATATTATGATTTCAAAGGAACCGGGTGCGAGATCGGCCAGGAGAACAATTACTCTCAGATACTTGCGTTTGACCGGGATATCGTTCTTCCTAAAAGATTGAATTTTGGTCCACCGAAAGGCCGGGTTCCTTCCAGGCTTCGCGAAGCTCTTGTTGTAACGGCGAAATTGGGACGCATGGAGGATTGTTGCGTTGCTGGTCAGGCAGCGAGAATGGCGAGCTGTTCGGCCAGAGATGGATACGGCGTCGGACATGCGATTGACGCCTTACCATTTCCGCGACCAGCAGATGCAAGGGTGGACATCCTGCTGGAACGCGCCGACGGCACGATCTTGCAGATCGATGTGAAGTCGGCCGTGACGGTGAAGTCCAGTGACTGCGGCCTGAGGACTTGGCTCAGGCTTGCGGGGATCGGTTCGCCTATAGGGTTGTGTTCTATGACAGCACCAACCTCGTGCCCGTCGCGGACAGGTTGGCCGCGACGCCGCTGTCTTCGTTATGGAGTTGAGGCGTGAGGCAAACTGCAAGCTCGTCCCACGACAACCGATGAGATCGGCTTTCTAACGATCCACCAGCGCTGTGCCGACCGTAAAAGCCGTGGAGTCGAAGATCGCCAGAATCTGGGAAGACGCGGACGCCTTCGGGCCGGCGCAGGCACGGAGCAGGGGCGTAGTCTTGTCGGCAACTCGGGCAGTTCGCGGCATTCGTTGTCTGGCTCAAGACCAGAGCGGCTCGACTGCCTCATGCCGTCACCACAAGCTGCACTCGACCGCTAGACGCCGCTAGCTACGTTCCGTATCGAGCAGCCCGCGTCGACCGGTGGTTCGCAACATGCGGATGGCGTGGCTGGCCGCTACGCCCTGTAGTCAAACAAGGACTTGCAGAACGCAGGGGTGAGCTTGCCGCGATGGATCATGACATTCTCGTGACCGAGTGCGGCCCGCCTGTCCTGCCACTCTCGATTACTCCCGCGCTGTTCATTGGATTTGACGTGGCAAGCGGCAAAGTCAGCGTCATCCAGCGTTGCCAACTGCCACGCATGTACCGACCGCTTCGTATGGATGTGCACCCACATCGGTTTCGGCATTGCTCCGTTGCGCAGCGCCTTGGGCTGCAGCTTGATCTCGAACAGCGCTCCTGGCTCGCCCTTCAACGCCCGCGGCAGATCAGCAGGCGTCAACTCCTTGGCCACCCGCAATTGTTCAAGGTAGTTCTGCAACGGAAACGGGTAGGTCTTCATGCAATCGGTCGTGATAGCGGCCTTTCGCTTGTTCACATCGTTGATCAATCCCCGCGCCTCGGACAACATCCCCTGAAGCCGAACTTTTTTGGCGTGCACGTCGCGCACTTGCGTCGTGAAAAGGCCGAGTCGAAGAGGTTCCGCCAACGCGGCCAGACAGGCCTCCATCTCGGTGGCCTGCGCCTGCAGGCGCTCGACCACGGTGTCGAGTGCGTAGGCGGCGTCCTCGGGTTTCATCCAACGCGCTTGCGAGATGGTCTTTTGCTGACCAGCGAGATCGAACTGCAAAAGTTCGCTCAGCCGCTCGACTCCTCGCGTCAGGGCCGCCGTCGAGGCGGGGGTCTGCCAGATGGCCAAGTGTGCCGTCGCCGTCGCCGCACTCGCCTGCGCCTCCTTCGCGCTCACGAGCTTCTTCGTACCTAGATCCGAGCGCACGAGAACGTTGGCTGCTGGCTCCGTGTCGCTGACGCCCGCCACGACTTGCGGCTCCGGCCGCCTGGCCGAACTCCCGTCCCCAGTGGCCGGCTTGTGCTTGCCTTTCCCTTTCCTGCGCGCTGCCGTGCCTTCAGCCCCCGCACCCTTACCGGCAGTGCTAGCCGATATCCCAGCGCCAGCGTCGGTCGGCGGTGCAATGATGGCTGACGTCTTCGGCTGCAGTGTCAGGAATCGCATGACTTCGTGCGCGCTGGTCCACGCATCCGTCACGCTCTTCCCCAACAGTTCCAATGGAAGCCCGGCACTTGTTCGGTCATTGCTTAGCTCGGTCAGGATGTCCTGCAATGCCACCGCAAATTCCGAAAGCCGCTCCACGACTCCTTCCAGAACGGCGCAGTGATCTGCGTCGAGTGGGCGCCCTTTGCTGTACAGAACAGCGTTGGACGTCGAGTGAAATGCCGGAAAAACCTCGCTGACGAAGGTTCCCAGCCGACGCACCTGCCCGTCGTCACCCATGAGGGTTCCCATCACGGGTGCTTCGAAGGAGCTCGCCTGCCGCTCAATCTTGAACTTCGCGAGAGCAACCCGAGATTCCAGCTGCATGACTTTCGTATTCAGAGCCCAGCCGGAGTGCAGCCGTAGTGCGGCCTCATCGGCCTCGCGCATGTTGGCCGTTGCACTTGGTAAGTTGGCAGTGGCGGCACAGACGGACCGCATCCGTTCACAGCGCCAAGCCTTCTTTTCCCAGCACTCCATCGAGGCCACATGGTGGTCCGCCACCGTTGAAGCCGCTCGGCTCAGCTGGTCCGGAGTAGCGTCGGATTTGAGCAAGCTCTTGAGCACGGTGGATGCAAGCTGTCTGCGGCCTTGCACCTGTCGGATAGTCGTGGCGGCCAGCATGTTGCATTGGTCCCCCGCATGGAGCACCTCGTCGCGGAATTGACGCGCCCGATCGTCGGACAGAATGTTACGCGCCAGAGGCGGGTGCAGGCTCGCATAGTAATCTAGAACTGCTGAGCCTGCATAAACGAGCCGATCGATCTGCTCTTGCGCCTCGTCCAAGGAGTTATAGTTTTGCAGGGCCGTATTGCGGCAGGCGTCGAGTTCCATGAGCAGCCCGAGCATTCGTTCCTTCGTTGAGTTGATTTCTTCGGCTGACAAGGAAATAGGATCCGCCTCACCCGAAGTTGGCGGCTGGCTGGCGACCGGCGTCATGGCTTCACCCTCCGACAGCGAGGGAAAACCGCGCCGCCGCGCCGTGACTGCACGTGGCGCAACGGCTGCAAGTGGCGGAGCGCCCAGGATTGGATGGGCGCCAACGGAGGCGCAGGAAGACCTATCGCCAAGGGCATCATCGGCACCGCGCGCGATGGGAGCGGAGGTCGTCGCTTTATCCAGAGCCACAGAGCGCATCTGCTCCACGAAGACATCGAACGATTGGCTGCCTTCCCCAGGGGCGCCACTTAATAGCGAGCGTGAACAGCTCGATCCGGCTCCAGCATCCCCAATGCACGATCTGCCAGGTCGGCCAATGCTCGTCATATTCCATCTCCGATATTGGCGACTATGCGCTGATCGTGGTGTTGCGGGCTGATGGTCGCTCAGCCGTTGTGATTCGCAGAGAGGGAGTTTTTGGGGGGAGGGGGTACCTTCACGGGCGCTATTGCTCGCCCTTACCCCGAAGATGGTCTGCCGCTGGAACCGGCACCGAAGACCCAAGCAAAGATGTCGCAAATCTGTGGCATCCTCCACCCCGTTTGCTCGACGGCTACCAACCGGTTCGTTTCGTCGGCCTCGTGAAAATCGGACGAGCCGCCAATTCGACCATACAGGACGTTTCGCATTCCCATGTTTCGCGTTGAGCTCGAGCTGGTTAGGGTACGGTAGGCATGGATAGACGGCCTGTCTGACGATTAGCTGACGACGCGCTTCTCCTGAATGCAAAAAACCGACCTAAGCGTTAGCGATCAGGCTGCGGCCTATATCGGCCGCGAAACCTCAAGGTCAGCCAAGCGGCCTTGTCGCGGCTGTCCCGTTATCCGAAGTCGGTCGCAAAGAGGGGGATATCAGGCAAGGGCTCGGGTCAAAGCTCCCATTCCGCAATAGCGAGCCCTACAAAGGTGGCATCGATCGATTGCGGCTGAGAGTAACGCTATTGTCTGATTGATGGTTGAGGGGCGCCTGCTGCACGGTCTCCACCAACACTCGCCGTCGGCCGGCGCGGATTTGATCCTAACAGATTTCGCACGAGAGGTTGCCAAAGGAGGGTTTGGCGAGGTTGCACGTGCTTGTAGAAACTAAGCTCCGACCGGCGTAAGGAATTTTCTGCAACCATCCTTAATGAGCTGCTCGGCAACTTTGGCTCCTAACTCGGTAAAATCCTTGGAATTGAGGGGCAGCTCCATTGCCGCCTCAAGGCAGTTCCCAGTAGCACTATCAAAGACTGCAGCGGTCAATTTGTGGCCGCCGCTTTCAACAGCCCAGCAGTGCGCCGCAATTGCGCTGTGGCAGTTACCGTTGAGCTGTGCGAGCACCTCTCGCTCCGCCGCCGCGGCATTCTCCGACTCTTCGTTATTAACGATCCTGAGATAAGAGCATCGGTTCAAGTCTTCCCGCCTTATCTGCAGAACCAGAATGCCTTGCCCAGCAGCGGGGAGAACCTCGTCGTAAGAGAATAGTCGCGCGATGCGGCTATGAAAGCCAACGCGATCCAAGCCGGAACCAGAAAGTATCAAGGCATCGTGCAGACCGGAATCCAGATTCTTAAGGCGAGTATTGACGTTGCCACGGCTCAACTCAACGGCACAATCAGGGAACAGGCGCAACGCGGCGGCTCGGCGGCGCGGCGCCGATGTTCCAATCCGGACACGTTGTTTTGCCAGGAACTCCTCTTCAGATAGGCCGCTTCGAAGGACAAGAGCGTCTCGAGGATCTTCTCTTGAGAGAAACGCAATTAACATAAGTTCTTCATGCATCTGGACATCTCCCGGAATGTCCTTCAGGGCATGAATCGCGCAGTCTATCTCATTGGCCAAAAGACGACGTTCCAAATCTTTGATAAATGTTCCTTTCCCACCGTATAGTTTAAGGTCTCCCTTGATGAGATCACCTTCGGACACAAATGGGCAAATTTCAACCTCAATCCTCGGTTCTACAGCTTTAATAAGGCGCTCAGCAGTCCCGGCCACAACGATTGCCATCGGGCTGCGGCGGGTTCCTAGACGAAGTTTTGGATGTTTCATATTTTAATCTCTAGACAGTAATACTATACCGGTTTCAGATATTTCGTCTTTATCTACTAGAAGGTAGTTTACTTCAAAATCGCCAAAACCGATCTCCGTGATCGGTGCATAGTCGATGTAACTGCTATACGTAAACATTGCGCGTAGCCGGCCACTCGGTTTTCTCTGGAGAAGCTGCTCGACAAACCGCTGTTTGGTGGTGCCTGTCACATCATACAAGGTGGTAGCACCTCTGTTTGGTGAAAAGCGTTTCGGATGGGCTGCAGGTGCATTGAAGACAATATAATCAAAGTCCCCCTGTATACTCGCGAGAAGATCAGAGTGAACAACAGAAATTTCGAAGCCCAGCCGATCAAAATTGCGACGAGCATTGTTGCAAGCTTCGACCATGATGTCCGAAGCGACAATGTTTCGGCATCCTCGGAGCCACATGGCGGCAGATAGGTGTCCGCAGCCGGTGCCGATCTCGACTATTCGCGCGTCCGGACTCGGAGGAATGAGGTCGATGGCTCTTAGGATCTTGCGACCAGATTTTCCCTTGGCGGGATTGAAAACACCCGGATCGACATGAAGCCCTATTCCATTGAGGACGATGTCGTCTGCCTCACCGTCGGGGGCTACAGTATCAATGCGCCCGAGGCGCTCTTCAATTCGTGGATCCAACGGCATTGAGACTCCTTCGCGATCAAATTTCAAAGGGATGGACCTGTTACAGCATTTGTGGTCGCGCTTGCCATCATTTTTCTAACGGCGGAGCCAGCGCGAAACGGATGACTGCCAGGACTTATGGATTCGGCGAAGCCGACTTCCCAGGCACGTTGGCTACAGCAGCCGACAACCTCGCCGCATACACGGGAAGCTCGGGGCGCGGTCGCTCCAGGCTTTGTTTGCTTCCCAGCGACGCTGGCGCTAGGCGGACCGCGACTGTGCCACCAACGCCGAGCGAGCCTCAGCGGTCTTGGTGCAGTTGAGGGAGAGTGTGAGCATGCGGCTTCTCGGAACACTGTGGATTTTCCAACGGCAACTTGGCCCTGGCGGTGCTTTCTCGATTGAACTTGATGCTCGCTGCACGATCACGCCGTACCGCTCAACCTCCAATGCAGGACCTGCGGCCTGCCATCGAGCGGCGTCTCCTCGAAATGCACGGTGCCAGTAGATGCCACGCGCCAGTAGCGGCCGCCGACACCGATGTTGACCAATCCGTGACTCTTAGCTCAACACCGCCTCGAGCTGGACGCCATGCCCATCGCCGTCGCCGGGAAGCGGGTTGATCCGGGGGCGCAGATGGTGATGATCTTTGCCGTCAATGCCTCCCGTGCACCACGAAGATCGTGATCATGTGTCTCGTAAGCGTCCTGAACCGCCGCAGGCTCTCATCTGCTTCGCACTTGGCCATCCGGATCTGAGACAGCGCCGGCTCCGCATCGCGAAATGCCCGGGACGGCGGGTCGACTCTCTGGCCAAGACGCTATTTTCCGGCCGCAATTCCCGCGTCGGCCTTTAACGGATCATGCCGCACATCTTTTAAATGCCTCATCGTCTGGCCCCGTGTAACCCGGCCGGGCCTCCCGACCGAAGGTTCGATGATGATGATCGCCTCTGGAGAATAGTTCTTGTTGTCGAGCGCGGCGGTCTCCACCGTCTTGCCGTGCTCTACTCGTTGCCAATGACCGGCACGCGGCCGAGCGATGTCATGGGCATCGCAGGCCTGCGCGACATGCTGGTCCCTGACGCCATATAGCCTTGCGAGCTCGGTCATCGGCTTCGACCAGACCAGCCGATGAAGCTCGGCACGCGTCATTCTCATCATGTTCTTTCCGCTCGTATCAGTCATGAGCAACGCCAGCCAGCCTGTCGACTCGTTTGACGAACGCCCCTGCCACATCTACATCGTGTGAAGTCTATATGGCCGCTCGGGTCGAGCCATCCAGCCCTATCTTCCTTCACGTCCAGCTGTGCAGCGTTCGCCAGGATGGTGAGTAGTTTGTTGTCTTGCATATTGGCCGTGGGTTAGCAAAGGACAAAAAACAAAATGGCACTCCAAGCAGCATTGGTGCACGGATCGTTTTTAGGGATTTGCCGATAGGCGGGTGAGATCGCAAATGGAGCTATGATCTTCGCCGAATGCCCTTCAAACACAATGCCACCCGGCGTCACGAATACCGAAGATGAAGTACAAGGTGACGAATTGGCCGGAGTACGAAGCGGCGCCGTCCTGCAACACAGCTTCGCCGCAACGATTGTAATTCCTCCACGTGTGACGGCGGTGGAGAGCGGTGCAATCGGACCACCGGGCCAGAGAGATGGTCACATCAGGGCGATTGCCAATGACGGAAGGTTGAAATGGCAGACTGCCACCGGTTACGGCCGATGCGCCCTGATCGAGACGGCCATCGGCCCAAGGGATTGATCGGCCGGCGCCTGCGCGCGCGCTTCTTTCCGGCTCAGCAGACCGAGGCCGCCATCGCGTGCGCCGTTCTCAATCGCATGACGGCGTGCGCACGCCCGGAGTCCGTCCGCTGCCCGGCACGGCCGACATAGAAGGATGCATCAAAGACCGCGTTGGGTGCAGTTCCGTGGTCATGCACCAACGCCTCTGTCAAGGCCAAGCCGCGCATACCGCGCGATGTCCTGCCGGCCAGCCCTGAACCCGCTGCGCGCGCCGCTATCTCGGCCGTCCGCCAGGACAGAACGCGTGAAAGCACACCCCCAGGACATCGGAGCAGAACGGCCCTTGTCAAATACATCCGTCAAATAGCGGCTCCGGCGGATCCGGATCGCTTCAGCCGGCGACACCTCCAGCAAGGCATGGAGACCGACCATTTCCGGGTGAAGGAGAACATGCCGAAGGTTGGTGACTTCCAGTCATTCATCACAGCGCGACGGACCATCGCGGGTTTCGAGGCGATGCTGTGGTTGAGGGAAGGCTTACGTTTTTCCGGTGGCTTAACAAAGTGCAAAGGCGGCATGCGATCTGACGAACGGCACCCGGATCTTGCGACATGCCCCCGTAGGAGGCTCGTCAGTTCATCGAAAGCTAGCGCTGCTATGTGCTTAGGAGACGTGGATGTCTGACCAACGAAGGTTATCGTATTTAGGGAGAGTGGCGTGGAATCCAATTCCGATCCATTCAATACCAACGCTTGGATGCACCAATACGCTGCCTTGCAAGAACAGCAGCAGCGGGCGAGGCAACAGTCGGACAATATGCCTGCTGGTCAAGCGAGCTTTGAGCGGCAACTGAGCGACTTGCAGCTCAGTTCCTCTGATGAGAGGTCCGGTGATGCTGCTTCGCCCAACACTCCACCCGCAGAGGCGCATGGAAGTATCCAGCGCACTGACGTCGGCGGTTCGATGCGGATGCCGCCGCAATCCAACCTGCGGGACAATCGCTTCAGCAGTACGCGGTACAGCGTCGATTTTCCTCGCCCTCACCTTGGCTCGGCTGAGAAGGCGGTGCAGTCTGATTTGCGTGACAGGCTATTCAGTAGCACGCGCTACACGGCACAATCGGAATCGGGGCCTGTCGCGCGGACAAGAGATAAGAAGAGCGGGGGACTTTGGTCGCGTGTTAAGTCGGGGCTCGGCAATGAGGGGCGGCCTGGTTTGCGTTGGGAAGAAAGCACCTCGCGCTCTGGCGGCGAACATTCGCGCGGCGATCGGGCGGCCGGAGGCAAGCAAGCAGGCGGGCGCCAACGAGCGGGTGCTTCGGATGTGCAGACACTGCCCCCTTCGCTGCGCAGTTCCCGCAAAGGAATCATGTCACGTCTCGGGTCCGGCGTTGGGAAAATGTTCGGTCTGAGCCGCAGCAGCAAGGAATCGTCATCGCAGGCAGTTGTTTCAACGGATTTTCATATCGACTACGCCAAACGCGGTCGGGAGGTGATCGAGGCCAGCCTAGATCCTCAAGAGCGGGAACTCCACCCTGCACACCGCAGGTCCGCAGCAGAATGGGAAGCCGCCACGCCCGAGCCCGTCCATCATGGTAGCACTGACTACCCCATGTCCCCGGTTACGCAAGACTCCGGAGCAGATGCCGCGCCAACCACGGAACAGCTTACGAAGTGCGAGCGAGGTCTGCGCCGTGATGAGATTGAGCAACTCCGTCAGCTGCGTCAGTATCAGCGGCAGCAACTGCGCCTTGCTGCGCAACCCGACCTTCCGCAGGAACATCACGTGCGGCATCCTCAAGCTTGCATAGATATGGCCCGCGACAACCTGTTGGCAGACCGCAATGAGTACGGCTGGGCGCTGCCATTTCTCGATGGCGGTGCGACGCCAGAGAAGAACGCAGGATGGCTTGACAAGTACCTCCAGATGCTGAGGCGCTCCGCCACTTCCCCACAAAGCAATCAGTATCGACCGGATCTGGAACGCTGCACAGACTTGGCCGCGCACTATTTGGTCAAGACCGACTGGTTCGTAGACGCGCCGCTGCAGCAGCTCGTGCGCCTGGGCAGCAACCTGAGCAAGCACCCGCGGAGAGCCACGTGCATGCAGGCCGTAGCCTGGATCGCCGGTGAGGTGCTTGAACACGACGGCCTGCCGGAGCTGAGTGCCAAGAACCTGGCATTGCTTGCGAACGCTTTGTCGAAGAACACCCGCAGCGATCGATGCGAGCAAGCCGTCGCTCGCCTGGGACGCGTCCTGCTGCGTGAGCGGCTGGACCGGGACCTAACGGCACAAGGGGCCAGCTTGGTGCTTAACGCGATGAGCAAGTGGTCCGGCAATCCAGACTGCCACAGCGCTGGTGAACGCCTCGCCGGGCGAATCGCACACGACGCAGCCTTGATCTGGGAGATGGGAGCCCAGGCGGTCGCCAACTCGCTCAACGCACTGAGCAAGTGGCCCGACAGTTCTGCCTCTCAGAGCGCCAGCGAACGTCTGGCTGAACGAATCTCAAACGATGTAGACTTGGTGCGGGACATGGACGCACAGAATGTCGCCAACTCGCTCAACGCGCTGAGCAAGTGGCCCGGCAGCCCCGCTTGCCGAAGTGCCGGCGAGAGCTTGGGCGAACGGGTCGCGAGCGACGACACCTTGCTGCAGGAGATGAACGCCGAAGCGGTTGCCAGCACATTCAACGCCCTGAGCAAGTGGCTGGATAGCCCCGTCTTTCAGATGACTGGCAGACTCATGGCCGAGCGAATCGCCAATGATGCGCCCCTGGTCGAGAACATGGATGAACGACATCTCGCCGAGTTGCTCAACGCCCTGAGCAAGTGGCCCGAGAATCGTTCGTGCAGGAAGGCAGGCAGGCGCTTGGCCGAACGGATCACGGGCGACGACGCGTTGCTGCAGCAGATGAACGCGCGAGATGTCGCCCACTCACTCAACGCCCTGAGCAAGTGGCCCAACAGTTCTGCCTGTCAGAGCGCCAGCGAACGTCTGGCTGAACGAATCTCAAACGATGTGGGCTTGCTGCGGGACATGGACGCACAGAATGTCGCCAACTCGCTCAACGCGCTGAGCAAGTGGCCCGGCAACGAGGTCTGCCTGGCAACAACCGAACGTCTGGCCGAATGGGTCGCGAGCGAGGACACGTTGCTGCAGGAGATGAACGCGCAAGAAGTCGCGATGTCGCTCAACGCACTGTGCGGGTCGCCCCATGCGCCAGACTGGCGCTGGACGTCGATCAGGCTAGCTGATCGGACGGGTGGGGCTGACCTTCCCTGGCGCGATTTCGACATGGGCACGCTTGCGCAGGTCGGCAACGCCTTGACGCACCTGTCCCACTCAGCAGTGGATGCGGAGGACGAGGCGGAGGTTCAAGCGCTGGCGCGCGCGAAGCTTCAGGGTCTGGCGGCGCACCTCGACCTGCATCGGGATCGATTCGAGACGGCGCAGGCCCAGGACATCGCCATGATCTTCAAGGCGTTGGCCCATGAACAGCTGCAACGCGAGATGCGACCACTGGCCGGGCCAGCCTTAAACAGGGTGGCAAACCTGTGCCGCGAAACGCACTTGCGCGAGACGGACCTTGAATCGGTGGGCAACCTGTGCCTGGGCTTGCTGCCCCTGGCCCGCAGCCAGGAACTCTCGCGCCATCACCGCCAGGCACTGTCCGTCTTCGATGAAATGCAGCCGATCGTCGCGCGCAAGATCGATCGCTTTCTGCAGGGTCAGCAAGCCGATGACGCACCCACTGTTGCGAGCGCTGCGCCCGCCGACGAGCTGCACGCCACGCGCTGCCCGGCACTGACGTCCTATCAGGTGCTCAAGACCTACGCAGTGGTAAGCAGGCAGTGGAAGCCGCGCAATGTCGAGGGGCAGCGCTCGGCCGTGCGAGCTCGCCGTGAGCAACTGGCGACCTGGGTCACGGAGACGCTCGGGCGCACACGCGAGACCATCGAGTCGGACCTCGGGCAGATGAGCTGGAACCTCATCGCGCAAATCGAAGCCGGCGATGAAGTTCTGAACGCGCTGGACCTGCACATGCTCGCGCACTTCGAGCAGGTCACGCAAATCCATGCGCCCTCCGATTTCAGTGTGCAGGACGTGCATCAAAGCATGCGAACGCGGCCCGGCCGACCCCAGCCGCTATCCCCTGGCGCAGGCGACACCAGGCGCGTCGTGGTGGACATGCAGGGACAGATGCTCAAGAGCAACATGGATGACGAGAGCAAGCCGTACTCCCTGTTTGCGCGCCTGACCGGTCTGCCCCTGGTGGAGGTGCAACTGCCTGGTTCGCTGTCCGCGTTCATGCTGGCGCGCACCTTCAATTTCCTGGGCGAGCCGTGGCGCTTCGATCTGTTCGGCGGCAGCCGCTTGAGCCGAGGGGGCCAGCAACGGGCGTCCGACATCCTGTCCGGCGGCGCGAAGGCGCCGTCGATGCTGCCGGCGGTTCGCTATGCCGACACGGCGCCCGGCAGCGCCCTGATGCAGCTGGCCGCAAAGCTCGCGCCGCAGCGCGAGGACTGGTCGCGCATGCAACGCGCGCTTCTGGAGATGGTGCCCCACGACCACGTGGTCGAGGGCACACTCAGGATAGGCTTTATCGACGACGTCCCGGGGCCTCAACATCCATTCAAGTTGGCCGGACCGGGCGGTCAACACATCGCCTTGTGCCCCAACGACGGCTGCGGCTTCCTCAAGTTCGAGGTCGCCATGCGCATTCCCGCGGTCCGCAAGCACTACGACGCATGGGCGGCAATGCGAACAGGTCATGCTAGCGAAGAGCAACGCAAGCTCGTAGCCGAAGAGAGCGAGCTCAAGAGGCTGGCACCGCAGGCACTGCAGCACTTCCCATACGACGTGGAAGCTATCGAGGAAGCGCATCAAGCAATGCAACGCCGCCTGCGCAATTTGGCTCGGCAGCAAGGAGATTCTTCTGTCGGACGGCCGGGCCTCGGCATCGATTCGACAACGCTCTACGACCTTACCGTCAGCGGCGGCTATGCGGGGCAGAAGATACGTGCCGTGCCGTCCGCCGACGACAAGGTGCATTTGCCACACCAGCGCAGCGCTGCCTTCGACCGCGCAGGCGGCGCGCTGCTGCTCGGCAAGCCGCCGTACGACAAGGAGAACCTGCTGCCGGTGCCCGAGGAACGGGTTGCCACCGTAGCCCAGGGGGATCCAACAGCTCAATTCCTGTCAAGGTGCTTTGCCATCCAATACAGCTACGCCGGATTCAACGACGACTCAGGCGAGGATGCCGAGATGCTGCACAGCAAGGGCATGCTCATCATCCCGCCCAAGGGGTGCTGGTCGCCCGCTCACGAGGACATGGACCTGGTGTGCTCGAAGGAGGACCTGAAAACCTTGTCACGCTGGACCGACGGGCGCGACCGCGCCGCCGCCCCTAGCGACATGCTCAGCACCGGCAGCCTGCGCGTCAAGGAGATCGTGCAGCCTGGTCGGCTGGGAGCGTTGCCTATCAATGAACTGCGCAAGCGCAACATGGATTGCGACGGCGATGATGCCTTCGTCTATGCAGGCTATCCGAAGCTGGCAGCGCTGATCGAGCGCGTGATGGACGGGCGCGCCGCTCGGCGTAGCCAGCCCCGTTCCTTCAAACCCCCGAAGACGGCCACGCCGGCATTCGACGACAGTGGTCACTACCAGCCTGGGCGTGCGTCCGAGATCCTAGCCGAGCAGCGCGGACGCAAGCTCATGGGTTCAGCCAGCACCCTGGCGACGCGCTTCCTGTCGCAGCCCGACGACCTGCGCGAGGCGATGGCGCACAGCATGATGTTCGGCACTTACGACGGCGTCGAACGGTCGCTGCGAAACGGCCTGAGCGCCGTTCTCGAGAGCCCACAGCCCGACCGGCAGGCGCTGTATCCATTGGCAATCCAGGCGCACCAGGCGATCGGCCGCGCGCACATGCACGAGGCGCGCGAGGCGGCCCTGCTGCTGTATGGGGAGGTCTTTCGGCATTACCAGGCCTCGGGGCAGCCCATGGCGTCGGGGCCTGCCGAGGTTTCCGCAGCGCTGGCCCAACGATTCCCGGACTTGGCACAGGCATACGTCCAGGCCGTCGACACCCCGGCACGTATCCATGCCATCCTGGACAACTACCCGGTGTGCCGGCTGTCGCACGAGCGGTTCCCCGATGGGCAGCCCGGGCTGGTCCCCGGTGAGCCGGAGCTGACGATGCGCAACCTCTTCACCATAGCCATCAAGGTCGGCACCGACGCTCTGAAGTCCGATACCGGCACCGCGCTGTTCTCCAAGGTGATCGAGGCATGCGAACGCCAGGAGGCGAAGTTCCCTGATCGTGTGCGCAACGTGCCGCACGGCAAGGAGACGGCCCGTGCGATGCGGCACAACCGCTTCGATGCCGATCAGGTCAAGTCCGTGTTGCAGCGCATGCCGACCATGGCTTCTGGCGTCATGCATGACGCCGTGCAGTCGCTGCAGCAGGCGGGCATGCTGGCCCGGCCGCCGGCACCGTCTGCCCGGCTTGGCAAGACGCCTCGCGCAGAAGTTTCACGAGCCGCCGGAGCGCTGTTCGATCGCGCGCGGCAGATGGATCGCGAGATCACGCCGATGCTGCAGCAGGTCGTGTCCGCCTTCGGGGGTGATCTCGCTGGCCTGGAACACCGGCAGAAATCCAAGGGCTCGCTCCACAAGAAGCTTGACTCCCTGATGGCGGCGAAGAACAAGAACCTCGAGGAGGCCGTCGCCGATGTCAACGACGCCCTGCGCTACAGCGTGGTGCTTCCGCCGCAGAACTTCACCGAGGGCTGCCGCCGTATCCTCGCGATGTTGGACCAGCAGGGGCACGCCAGGACGAAGCTGACCAACCACTTCACCAAGAGCGAAGCATTCAGCGCGGTGAGCGTCACGTTGCGCAACCCGGCCGGTGCGCCATGGGAAACCCAGTTCCACACGGCCGAGACCTTCGCGCTGAAGGAGCGCTATCACGATGTTTACAAGAGCGCTCAAGACATGCGCCTGAAGGGCGCATCAGCCGAGCAACTGCGCGCACTTACGCGCGAGGCTTGGCTCGCCTTCCGCGGCATCCCGATGCCGCCTGGATGTGACGAGATCGAAGACTGGCAAGAACATAGCTACGCCCACGGCGCGGAATCGTGGAACGCGCCGAGTTTCCAGGCCAGCGACACGCGACCGACTGGCGTGCAGGACTGGGTTGGCGACGCCAGCACTCCTGGCTACGACGGGCACAGGCCCGCACTCAGCGTGCCGTCCGCGGCATATCAGGCGCCTGCACAGGTACTCGGGGGCGCATCGCTGCCCGACTTGCCCGTCGGTCCGTTGACGCACACGCTCCATACGTTTTTGGAGCAATTCAATGCCGAAGTGGGACAAGCCAGTGGCCAAGGACTGAACTGCCTGCTGGACACGGTTCTTCAAGTTGCCCACAACACGAAGCGGCAGGACCACGAAACGCCGCAGACTGGGCAACTTCGGCAACAGGTTCGGTCGCTGCGGAACAGTCTAGTTCAAGTCGGTGCAGTCGATCCGCATGGCGAGATCGACCTTTACGGCGCTGAGGGCGTCGGGGTCTTGCTGGCGAACAATCTTGGCGTGAGCATTCAAGCCATCGAAGCTGATGCGAATGGCAGGCTGACCGTGCATCCTGTCCTGGGTGAAGGTCGACTGGTACACATTCTGCACACGCCGGGGCATTTCCAGCCGCTGTGGCCTCGGCACTAAAGAATGAAAAACCCCAGCGCCGTTGCCGTTTCCTCATAGGAAGGCGCCAGCGAGCGGGGGGTGATCTTGGTCTAGGCGATGGGCGGCAGCGTGCCTCGAGGAGGAGATGAAAAATGCGGCTCAGTAAACTTATTTTCAAAGACAAGGTTTCATCGATGCTTTCTCCCGCAACAGGCAGGAAAGGCCTCGGCTTCAGACTGGGGTCAGAACAAGGTGTGCACCTGAGTGCCCCGTCACCGACTGTGATCTGCAACTTATCTTTCAGGCTCGCTGGAACTGGAGAAGGCGCAACGACGCCCACCGCGTCGGATGCGCCGCGCCAAGTAGAACACGAGCAACGGCAACGAGCCCGGTGATCTCTGATAGGTCGTGTCGCTCCAACCGCCAATTCGGTGCCAACCAGCGCCCGGTTCGCTGATGATTATCAATTAGGGTGGCGCGATAGATTCCATAGCCAACCTTGATGAGCAGCCCCTCGTCGCACATACGGGCCAAATAGCAGCGGGGAATCCGATCTCAGTCAGCTCGCGCATTCGCACTCCACTCTTTTCACCGGCAAATGCGACAGCGCAGTCTCGGAGGGGTGGCTTAGGCCGCCGGCCAATTGGATGCGCTCCGCGCTCTCGCGGTCACGCTTGCGATTCTTGACGGAAGGTTCTGGCGTAGTTTCGAGGGGGATCGGCAGCTCGTAGTTCGCGGGTTCATTCGGCCCAGAGAGCCTGGTCGAACGTCATGACGGCAATGTTCGTGACGGCGGCGGCCAAATCGTTGGTGACGATAAACATGCTGCCGATCTGGTGCAAAGGGATGGCGCGGTGATCTGCACAAGCCGTGCGAATTTCGAGGCGTCTGAAAATGCTGCACGCGACTTCCTTGCCGAGCAGTTCGCCGGCCGTGGCTGAGTGTTTGCCACGCATGACCCGGCTAATGATCCGAAGGAAGAAGGGGTGGAGATCGCGTCGCTTACGATTAACCGTTTGTTCAGCATACCCGCTGATGCCGGCTCCGACCCAGATCAATATCGCCGCGCCTTGTGCGCAGCCTCGACCACCGCCAGCGCCGTCATGTTGACCACGCCGCGCGAGGTGACCGACGGCGTCAGTATGTGCGCCGGCATGTCGGTGCCGAGCAGGATTGGCCCGACATGCAGCGCATCCATCATGGCGCGCAGCGCCGTCAGCGTGATGTTGGCCGAATCGAGGTTGGGGAACACCAGCAGATTGGCTTCGCCCTTCAGCCGTGAATGCGGATAGACGCGTTGGCGCAGATGCTCCGACAAGGCGGTGTCGGCATGCATCTCGCCGTCGCATTGCAGGTCGGGCGCCACCCGCGCCAGGATCGCCGCCGCCTGCCGCATCTTCAGCGCGCTTGGAGAATCGCGCGAGCCGAAATCCGAATGCGACAAAAGCGCTGCCTTGGGCTCAATGCCGAAGCGCTGGATTTCTTCCGCCGCCAGCACCGTCATCTCGGCGATTTCTTCCGCCGTCGGATCGACGGAGACATGCGTGTCGGTGAGGAAAATGATGCCGCGCTGCGAGATCAGCATCGACAGCGTCGACAGATCACGGTCCTTGACGCCCGCACGTGGGCCTATGACGAGCGTCACGTTGCGCAAATGCCGCTCGAAACGCCCCTCGAGGCCGCAGATCATGGCATCGGCATCGCCGCGCTTCAGCGCAAGTGCCGCGATCACCGTGTTGTCGGTGCGCACCATGGTGCGCGCTGCCTCCGTCGTCACGCCGCGCCGTCCCGCGAGTTCGATCAACAGGTCGACATAGTGGCGGTAGCGCGGATCGTCTTCCGGGTTGATGAGGCCGAAATCGACGCCCGGCTTGATGCGTAGCCCGTAGCGTTTCAGCCTGACTTCAATGACATGCGGGCGGCCGATCAGGATCGGCTCGGCGATGCCTTCTTCCAGCACCACCTGGGCGGCGCGCAATACGCGCTCGTCCTCGCCATCGGCATAGATGACGCGCTTGGCGCTCGACGCCTTGGCCGAGGAGAACACCGGCTTCATCACCAGACCGGAGCGGAAGACGAAGCGGTTCAGCTTGTCGATATAGGCGGCGAAGTCGGTGATCGGCCTTGTGGCGACACCGGTCTCGCAGGCAGCCTTGGCAACCGCCGGCGCGATGCGCAGGATGAGCCTGGGGTCGAAGGGCGAGGGGATCAGGAACTCGGGGCCGAAGATCGGTGTCTCGCCGGAATAGGCGCGCGCCGCGACATCCGATGGTTCTTCGCGAGCCAACGCGGCGATCGCCCGCACTGCCGCCATCTTCATCTCTTCGTTGATGGCCTTGGCGCCGCAATCCAGCGCGCCGCGAAAGATGTAAGGAAAACAAAGGACGTTGTTGACCTGATTGGGAAAATCGGAACGCCCGGTGCAGATCATCGCGTCGGGACGCGCCTCTCGCGCTGTTTCCGGCATGATCTCGGGATTGGGGTTGGCCAGCGCCAGGATCAGCGGCTTTGGCGCCATATGCTGCAACAGTTCCGGCTTCAGCACGCCGGCGGCGGAAAGGCCGAGGAAGACGTCGGCGCCCGGGATGACGTCGGCCAGCGTGCGTGCCTCGGTGTCTTTCACATAGGGGTCTTTCCAGCGGTCCATCTCGTCGGTGCGGCCCTTGTAGGCGACGCCGAAACGGTCGGTGACCCAGATGTTTTCGACCTTGGCGCCGAGCGAGACCAGAAGATTGAGGCAGGCAAGTGCGGCCGCTCCGGCGCCCGAGGTGACGATCTTGATATCCGAAATGGTCTTGCCGGCGAATTCCAGGCCGTTGAGCACGGCCGCGGCAACGATGATGGCGGTGCCGTGCTGGTCGTCATGGAACACCGGAATGCCCATGCGGGCCTTCAGTTGCTCCTCGACCTCAAAGCATTCCGGCGCCTTGATGTCCTCGAGGTTGATGCCGCCAAAAGTAGGCTCCAGCGCCGAGATCGTCTCGACCATGCGCTCGATCCCCGGCGCGTTGATCTCGATGTCGAACACGTCGATGCCGGCGAACTTCTTGAACAGCACCGCCTTGCCTTCCATCACCGGCTTGGAAGCCAGCGGGCCGATATTGCCGAGGCCGAGCACCGCCGAACCGTTGGTGACGACGCCGACGAGATTGGCGCGTGCCGTGTAGTCGGCGGCGGTATCAGGATTGTCGCGGATTTCGAGGCAAGGGGCGGCGACGCCAGGCGAATAGGCGAGCGCCAGGTCACGCTGGTTGCCGAGCGGCTTGGTCGCCTGGATCTCAAGCTTTCCCGGCCTCGGGTGTTTGTGGAAGTACAGCGCGGCTTCGTCGAGATCCGACCGTGCCGTCTTCTTGCTTTCGCCTTCCATGCCGGCCTCCCTCGATCCTGCTTTGAAGCCTTTTAGCATGCGGCAGCGGTTTTTCGCGACGCCAATCGCGGTTTCCACGTTGCGCTGCTGAAGCGGAAAATCGTCCGGCCTCTCAGCCCTTTGCACACGGAATCTCCGACGCGTCGGGCACCCATCGCAGGCGCTGCGTCAAAACGCGCTCACGTAAGGGCCACCATCGAACGGAATGTTCTGGCCGGTAAGGTAGCCGGTTGACCGAGCACAGGAAGGCGCAGATCTGGCCGAGCTCCTCCGGCGCGCCCAACCGCTTTGCCGGCAAGTCGGCGCGGATGCGGACCTTGCGCGCGGCGCCGCCGCAGGATCTTCCGGTGTGCCGGCCTCGTGGGGGACCCACGCAGCCGGTCGGTGTCGAGCTTGCCGGGCACAGCAGGCTGTTGACGGTGACGTGCTGTCGACCGCCGTACGTGCCACGCTGGCAAGGAACGAGTTCAGGTCGGCGAGGGCGCCGGAGGACAGATCGAGTCCTGGGATCAGAACGTAGACCGACAGCGAGGTGGTGTTGACGATGCGGCCGAAGCCGCGCGCTGCCATGCCGTCGATGACGGCCTGCACCAGCTCGACCGGCGTCACCATGTTCTGGGTGACGCCTTCGAGAATCTTGGCGCGATCGAGTTCGCGGAAGTAGCGCTGCGGCGTGCCGCCAATCGTTGTTGACAACATCCCTCTGAAATCGTTGGCAAGACATTCTCACAATGAAATCGAAAGCGACAAGCGTCCACCGCCAGCTGAGCGCAAATCAGGTACCAGCAATCGCGGCTCAGCATATCGAGATTGTCTGCATCGACAGGGATTGCCTCAATGTTTTCCGCTGCAAGATAGTCGCCACACTGGACCAGCCGAGAGGGTAATTGGATGATGACCAAGACGCTGGGCGCTTGGACGAACAGCCGACCAGTACGCGCACCGCCTTCAACCAGGATGAGCGATCTTCTTGCCATTGGCTGTTAACCCGACATTCGTGCCATGCGGCGGTCTGAGCGTATAAATCGGCATCAGCGCTTTTACCCGTGCCCGACTCAGAGTCTGTGATGGAGGTACCATCGTCATCGATTTGGGGTCGTAAAGAGTCTGCAAAGTTAACTTGAAGCATTTGTTGCAACGGTTTGATTGCCGGGTGGCATGCGTCTCGGCGAACTTCGAGATTTGCGATGGACAACGGACCCCAGTCTCGCAAGGAAGTAACCCGGGACTTGCGATTATCCACTGAGAACTGACCGATGTCTGAACGCTGGCCTGCTCGGGTTGGACATGACGTTTTTTTGAGCGTTAGCCGGCCATCGTTTTCGGTAGCGCTCTGAGAGTTCTGCAAATTCGTTGAGAGCAGTGGTGATGGCGGGCCACATGGGGAAGCGGCGGTTCGAGGGGGTAGCTTTTCACCTCAGTCTTCTTTCGGTTGACGGGATCCGCTGCATGACTCTGCCCTTAGCGATTGGGCACAGGTACGGGCATTAAACTTTACAGCAGCAGGGCCGCTCCGAGGCATCGCGGCCTTTCAACGGCGGCCGAAGGCCAGGACCTCGGCTGTGTAGGTCTCCACCACCAGGCTGAAGGGCTGGTTCGCCCCGGTATAGAGGATGGCGCGGTGCCGCAGCACTTCATGGGGAATGGCCAGTACCCCCTTTCCCGCCGCCGGCAGCGGCGCGTCCATCTCCCACCCCTTGGGCAGCGGCGACCACAGCAGTTCGGCGCTGATGGTCTGGCGGCGAAAGTGCAGCGGCTGGACCACCTTCCCGAAGGGCTGGTCCGTCGTGTCGAGAACCTGATTCATCTGAGGTGTGAGGCGCGACGGGACATACCAGTTATCGGCCTCGGAGAGCACGAGTTTGCCACAGGCGAGCTGCACACGCCGGTATTCAACGGGTTCGTCAGCGCTGATGCCCAATGCCTGGCGGGCATTATCCGGCAGGAGCTTGTTGTCGCCCTTCACGCGATGGGCGACGATCTTCGCCTCCGGTGCTAGACCATGGTCACCACACCACCGTTCCAGCGTAAGCGTGGCGCTGGGGTGGCTGAGCAGGTCGGCGTTGAGCGTTTCCAGCAGGGCCAGGGCCTGCGTGCGGGAGGCGGTATCGTCGGTGAAAGGGGTGCGGGCCTCGGAGGGTGACGAGACGGTCACCATCACGGCGAGGGAGGCTGCTGCGATGAAATTTCGATTACCCATGCTACAAAACCCTTTTGCGTTGCGTTACGAAGCGGCGTTTGCAGGAACGCAGCCTGCGCGCGCGTTGAAAACATGGCGGCCCCTGCCGCAACTACGAAACGCGCCTTGTGCGCGATCGCGCGTTGTTTGAAAGGAATGTTACCGCCCACCTCTCATATTCCGCGCAATCATGCCGTTGGCAACTGGACGCTTCAGGACGAATCTCCGGTAGACGAAATCAAGCTGCGACCTTCTCTGGGTCCGCTTCGACGGCACGGCATTTCCGGCTCTTTTGGTTTGCGGCCAAGCCCCATCGTCTTGGCCAAAACCGGGCGCGGCTGCATAGCTCGGCGCGACCATGGGGTAATCGGCCGGCAGACCCCATTTGGCGCGATACTCGTCCTGCGTCAGCCCATAGTGGTCGACAGATGGCGTTTCAAACAATTTGAATTTCTTCCGGTCCTCGAGGGAGATGATGTAGTCTGTGTTATCGACTTCCTGATCGGACAGCAGGCTTGAGTGCCTGCGACCCTTCTGTGGTGACCGTTCAGTGTCGCATGCACCTGGCGGATCAGGGCAGGGGAGACCTCCACCGGGACCGGCTTGTTGGAGACGTAGCTGGCACGACATCGGCGGTGATCTCGATGAGGTTGTCGATGTTCCTGTCGGCTTCTTCTGTCTCTCCGGACGGCTGAAACGCAGTCGGCGAAGCGTCGCCTCATAGTGGCGGTTGTCGCTGAAAGCAGTAAATGTCTCGACCATCAGGCTGCGGGTCCGCTGTGCTGGTGGCCGAGACAACGTTCGACTGTCCGAAACCAGAGTCTCAAGTCTTGCCAAGTATGAGGAGCCGATGGCCGCGGTTTACCGTAACGGCAAGCCCGCATTAGGCTGCCTGCAGGCCCGAACTCAGTTCATTTTTTGTGTGGTGACTGTCGACAACTCCAGCCCGTTGGGATTCCTGTAACGATTGGCGAGGCTTTGGAAAAAGCTTCCCGTCTGGTCTGGTTGAACAA
This sequence comes from Mesorhizobium robiniae, assembly GCF_040545535.1. Lineage (NCBI taxonomy): Bacteria > Pseudomonadati > Pseudomonadota > Alphaproteobacteria > Hyphomicrobiales > Phyllobacteriaceae > Mesorhizobium > Mesorhizobium robiniae. Next base: position 3,064 of record NZ_JBEPMC010000020.1, on the reverse strand, counting down.
CAAATTCTCCATAGTTGGGATCGAAGAGTGTGATCCTCCCATCCGACGCTGACGTCGCAATTGAGTGTCTTTGACCGTTGGTAAAGCGCAAGCTGAGCAAATGGTTCGCCCCGCTTTTGGAGATTTTCTTCAGCATCGGTGAGATGCTGTCAGGCCCACCGAACGTATACACGTTTTCTTTCTTGGATGGGTCCAAGCCCACTTCCCGCAACATGGTGGTTTTGGCCTCCAGATTGGCCTGAGAAGATTCTGCTCCCTCACTTCGCGACGAGCTCCTGACGTCCATATACCGCTCCTGCCACTGAGCCGCTGAGTGATGTCCTTGCGATCCCGGTACTAGGGCATTCATTCGCGATCTCGGGCTGTTGTGGAGATTGCTGAGCCACCCCGCAGCCAGCCCAACGCAGATCCCGCGTTGATTCGCATCAGCTAATTCAGCCGTCCTGTATTCCAACACGGAGGTGCTCGGCCTTGCTGGAACGGAGGTGCTCGGCCCTGCTGGAGGGTTGCCTGGATCCGAGGCATTTGACTTGCTGGCGCAGCATCCCATTTTGTCGGGCAACTCCCCAGATGGCAGGTTCCTCCGCAGCGCGAGGTCCGCAAGTGTTTCGGTAAAGCTGTCGCTGTCCATCGACTGACTCGGTTCGTCAGCCCAGCTAGCGCGTGTGGATGAGTCACTGATCCGATTATACATGGCGATTCGCGTTTCCTTTTGGCTTAGGTTTCTTCGTAGCGAGTGCGGACTGAATAGGCCCTGATCCGAATGATGCTCGGTCAAGCTGACGGCGAGCTTACGGACGGTGTTACCAGCTTAGAAAGCAATGGTTGCGCGCCTGAAGACCTATCAGAATCAGGTTCGTTTTCGGTCGATGCGACTGGGGTCGAGTAACTCAGCCATACGGCTGTCGCCCTCTCGGGGCAGGCGGATTTCCAGCACCCCGGCTCTTCCCGTAGGGTGAAGCCGCGTTTCCGAAGGGACGCCCTTCAAAGTCACGGCCCAGCGGTTCTCAGATTATGCAAATGCTTGAGATCGGCGATCAGATCGTGAAAAAGCCGTCAAACACGCACCTTTGTCAGAAAGTTCCGGACGAGTGACCTGCAGGAGCCAAGGGCACGCTCAAGAGGGACAATCCAAACACGGGCTTTGGCTTGATTGGACCTCGATAACGGTGAGAAGGATGTCTCGTCCATGCCATCGATCCGCTCAGGAATCAGAGTGCTTGTGGAAGGACAGAGGTGTTCCTCGAAGCCGGGCAGGGAAAGAAGGTCTGGAAGTCCGGAGCACTCGCCTCTCCCAGAGCCAACGCACAGCCGATCCTCGGAACCTGTCCACTTAGACATAGAAAAGCCCGCTGCCGGGAGGAGGTGGCAGCGGGCTCGATTGAGATGCAGCGCGGGAAGAGGCGCGCCGCATTCAGCGTCGGCATCACATTCGAGGGGGGTAGATGACCGACATCAGGACCTTACCCATAGCCGCAGATATTGCGATGCACAAATTATATATCGCAATTGCGAGAATGTTACTTGGATTCGCGTCGCATATGCATCCGCAGGAGGGCTTCCTGTCGCACGAAAGCCGACGGCAGGAAAGAGTGCTTCATTTCGTCGCTCTACCTGGCAGTGCCTCCTGCAGGATCAGGTGTGTCGACCGCCAAATTGTCGGAGACGGTTATCTCGACCATTGGCTCAGTCGCTCCCCGCCCTCACCGTTTAGCGGGAAGCAATTTCAGGAGATCGGGCTGTGGCTTGGTGAGATAAATCCACCTGCCCATCCTCCGGCTTCAAATCGCGATCTGGCGATCATGGTAAGGAACGACGTCAGTGAAGCCTTAGGAAAGTCGGCATGAAAACTCATGCCCTTCGCTGACAGTTTGGCTGCGGCGTCGCTGTCCATGTCATAAAGTTAAGGGCCCCCAATGGCGAGCATGCAGAACTCTCGGGTTACTCATCCGCCGCATGTCCTCCAGCTCTACCGATGGGGGGACCTGAGATGCCAATTGCCTCGGTATCGCTTGAGTATCCTGTCAATCGCAGCGAAGGATATTTGCTTCGCGCGCGGCCGCGACGAAGGCCCTTCGAGCGGCGGGTGGATGAGCCTCACCTCTCAGTACCTTCAGACAGGCGTCCATTGCGGCCCTGCGCCTCTCCGTCTGACGACCAAAATCCCGGAGCAGGATGGAGGCAGCATCATTGACATCGCACACGGCACGTTCTGTGCTATGGCGGCTAATCTGGATCACAACTGGCCTCTCAAATCTGACCAAGCCCGTCATCTCGCCTCCCCCTCAACTCCTACCGACCCAGAGCCTGCGATTACAACCGATGAAAATTGTGTCGATCCCGCTTGCGGGTCGCACCGGTCGGCCGCTCAATCGAAAGCTTGGTACAAGGTGGGATTCCACCCATGTTCAATTCTTGCACGAATCGTACCATGAGTGCATTTTATCGGGGCAGCGCAAGATGTTTCTTTACCGTTGGCCTTCTGGCCGATGCGATTACTTCATCTGGAAGAAATGGCGAATGCAGCCTGATTCCGAATCGCCTATGAATTCTCGATCCAAGGAGAGCCTGCCATCTTTGGGATGTGATCAGTGCAGGGCCTGAGGCAAACGATGCGATCTCTCGCCTGGCAGTGTCATGCCAACGCTGGCCGGGCCTCTCGACCGGCCGTTCGATGATGATGACGGTTCTCGCTGGTATGGTTTCCTGAACGGCGCAGACAACCTGTTAATCAGCAGAAGTGGAAAATCGAGCTAGATGCTTAGAGAATCGCGCTCACATAGTCGTTGCCAGGACCATGTAAATCGTGCCCAACTGTGGCGCTCGGCACCACCCTCGGTCAGCGGATCGTCGGATGTGCGTCGGTCATGTCTATTGTACCTTACCGGGCCGTTGACGGCATAGCTGCTCGATTAGCGTGTTTGGGCTATTCTGGGCCGGTTCTCGCGACGGCGAGAGCGCCCCAGCCACTCCATCAGCCCGAGCGCGTCATCAAATTCGCGCGAGCCGCTCCTGGAGTGCCTGGCGATCGGCGACCAGATTGTCGAGGTGCAGGGACTCGCGC
>NZ_JBEPMC010000019.1:0-108454 GCF_040545535.1 Mesorhizobium robiniae | reverse complement strand
GCTGTTGACCGCCGTTGCCAGCCAATCGCCCTCATAGTCAAGCGCGGCAAGCAGTTCGGCCAGCGTGGCGGCGGCAACCTCATGCGCTTCGCCGTTGACGGTCAGTTTCATGAGCGAGCTCCTTGGTTCTGTCTTGACTGAAAACCAGGTCGGCAGCCTGGCGCGCCATGGCGGGGGCGAGAAGAAAACCGTGGCGATAGAGTCCATTGATCGCGACGGTAGTTCCACGGGCCTCGACGCGCGGCAGGTTGTCGGGAAAGGCTGGACGAACGCCGACACCAGTTTCAACGATCTTGGCCTCGCCAAAGGCCGGATGGAGGGCATAGGCGGCACCCAGTAGCTCCATCATCGAACGCGCCGTGACTGGTCCGGCGGACTGGCTCTCGATCATCGTCGCGCCGATCATGAAACTGTGGTCGGTGCGCGGCACTGCATAGAGTGGAAAGCGCGGATGCAGCAGCCTGACCGGTCGCGACATCGAGATATCAGCGGTGCGCAGGATCAGCATTTCGCCGCGAACACCGCGCAGCCTGTCGTCGACGGCGCCCATACCCGTGCAGTCGATCTGGCGATTGAAACCGGAACCATGCCTGGCGTCGGCGCCGAAGCGGAACTTGACACCCATGGCCGCGAGTCTGTCATGAAGTGCTGCCATCGCCTGGCGCGGGTCGAGATGAGCCTCATCGGGGAACAACAATCCGCGCCGGAAGCGGCCGGCGAGGTCGGGCTCCAGGATCGCAATTTCATCTTCATCGACACGCCGATGCCCTGACGTGCGGCTGGCGAACCGGTCAAGCTCACCGGCATCACGCGGCATGGCCACGACCAGTGTTCCGGCCCGTGTCACCTGACCCGGCAGTACCGCATCCCACCAGTCGGCGGCGTTGCGTCCGAGGTCCAGCACCGGCTGCTCGGCGCTTTCACGCTCGCACCATGGCGCCAGCATGCCGCCGGCGAACCACGATGCATTGCCGCCAAGGGTCTGCCTGGTCTCGGTAACGGTCACCGACACGCCGCGAGTGGCGAACTCGAAGGCGGCGGTGAGGCCGGCGACGCCGGCCCCTTTGACAAGCACCCTCATGACGGTTCCGGCGCCTCTGGCATGAGCGGTACGCCGGTCTCGTCAGCCGCCATGTAGAGATCGCCACCCTCGCGGTATTTCGCCGCCATTGCCGCCATGCCCTCTTTCTGTGCCTCGGCGCGGATGTCGTGGGAGATGCGCATGGAGCAGAATTTCGGTCCGCACATCGAGCAGAAATGCGCCACCTTGTGCGCCTCCTTGGGCAAGGTCTGGTCGTGGAAGGACCGCGCCGTTTCGGGGTCGAGCGACAGGTTGAACTGATCCTCCCAGCGGAACTCGAAGCGCGCGCGGGAAAGGGCATCATCCCTGATTTTCGCCGCCGGATGCCCCTTCGCCAGATCGGCGGCATGGGCTGCGATCTTGTAGGTGATCACGCCAATCTTGACGTCGTTGCGATCGGGAAGGCCGAGATGTTCCTTGGGCGTGACGTAGCAGAGCATGGCGGTGCCGAACCAACCGATCATGGCAGCGCCGATGCCTGAGGTGATGTGGTCATAGCCCGGCGCGATGTCGGTCGTCAGCGGCCCCAGCGTATAGAAGGGGGCTTCACCGCAGACAGCGAGCTGCTTGTCCATGTTCTCCTTGATCTTGTGCATCGGCACGTGGCCGGGACCCTCGATCATCACCTGGCAATCCTTTGCCCAGGCGATCTGCGTCAGTTCGCCGAGCGTTTCCAGTTCGGCAAATTGCGCCGCGTCATTAGCGTCTGCGATCGAGCCGGGACGAAGACCATCGCCGAGCGAGAAGGAGACGTCATAGGCACGGCAGATGTCGCAGATTTCCGCAAAATGCTCGTAGAGAAAGCTTTCCCGGTGATGGTGCAGGCACCATTTGGCCATGATCGACCCACCGCGCGAGACGATACCCGTGACCCGGTCGACGGTCAGCGGGATGTAGTGCAGCCGCACGCCGGCATGGATGGTGAAATAGTCGACACCCTGTTCGGCCTGTTCGATCAGCGTGTCGCGGTACACCTCCCAGGTCAGGTCCTCGGCGATGCCGCCGACCTTCTCGAGCGCCTGATAGAGCGGCACCGTGCCGATCGGCACCGGCGAGTTGCGCACGATCCAATCGCGGATGTTGTGGATGTTGCGGCCGGTGGACAGGTCCATCACCGTATCGGCGCCCCAGCGGATCGCCCAGACCATTTTTTCGACCTCTTCGGCCATCGAGGAGGTGACGGCCGAGTTACCGATGTTGGCGTTGATCTTGACCAGGAAATTGCGACCGATAATCATCGGTTCGCTCTCCGGGTGGTTGATGTTGGCGGGAATGATTGCGCGGCCGCGCGCCACCTCGTCACGCACGAATTCGGGCGTGACGAAATCCGGTATCGATGCGCCGAAGCTTTCACCGTCGCGTTGCAGCTTGCCGCGTAAAATCTCGCGTCCAAGGTTCTCGCGGATGGCGACGAACTCCATCTCGGGCGTGATGATGCCGGCGCGCGCGTAGGCAAGCTGTGTCACCGCCTTGCCGGCCTTGGCCCTGAGCGGCCGGTTGCAAACGGGAAATTCCGGAGTCAGGCGCTCGCCCACCGCGAATCCATTGTCTTCGGGCCGGACATGGCGGCCATCATAGGCTTCGACATCGCCTCGCGCCGTAATCCATTCCTGGCGAAGTCGGGCAAGGCCTTTTTCGATGCTGGTTTCGACAGTCTGGTCCGTATAGGGGCCGGACGGATCGTAGACGGTGACGGGCGGTTCGCCCGCCGTCGGATGGACGGTGATTTCGCGCAGCGGCACCCTGATCTGCGGATGGAGGACGCCGGGCTTGTGGATCTTCCGTGAGGCGGGCAGTGGTCCCGTCGACACGGTGGGGGTGAGGGCATTCATCTTGAGGCTCCGTTGCTCATTGCATTGGAGACCCAGTTCTGTGCCGGAAGGATGAAAAGACGCTTTGGTTGGCCTTCCGAAACAGGTCTTCGGGCGTCAACTCCCGCAAAGCGCTTGCACCGTCCCTACGCCAGTATGAACTGGATCAGGTTCAACGGGTCACTGCGCCGCGAAAGCCAGCAGTATCTCAGCCCCTTGCCGGGACTCCCCTGGTGAATGCGCTGAATTGAACTGGCTGGCGCCATGTTGTCAAGCGCGTTCGGCCCGGGGGCAGTGTCTCAGTCGTCTAATTGGTCCGGCAGCGTCGATCACGGACATAAGCTGATTTGCAAGCATGGCGGATCATCCACTCCATCCACCAACGTCTTCCGCTCCATCAACGGCAGCGAGCGCATCTATGTAGCGGGTATTATCTTCCCCGATCTGCTCTGGGATCGTCGGGCGCCGGTAGAACATACCCAAGCTTCATGCTTAGGAGAGCGTAAGATACAGATCTTGAAGTACGCCCATTGCCATCTGTAAATGGATGGGTCCACTTGAGGCGCCAACGCGCATCCCGGCCGAGGAACTCCGGCTTGGCTACCTGCGCCACATCTGGCCAGAAGCCCGGTATAAGCCGGGCCTTGGGAGGTCAAAGGGGAACACCGAAATCGGGAGGATCGAGCCCTTCGGCATCGCCAATTTTGCATCGCATTGCGACGCCTGCATGAAGCGACTTGAGTACCATCGTCCATGCGTTCCGCGATGGCGAACTCCTGTAGGGTCTAATGAGTCCACACGGCCTAAGTCGCGGGCGAGCGCCGTGGTAATCCTCTCTGGAATCTAGATGACCCACATGATGCGCAAGCGACAGGGCGGTATGCCTACAATCGCAGTCTGTTGATCGCCGAGCAGTTCAATATCCTCGCTGCCCGACGGCCAGTCCGAAAGAGCCGGTCAAAGTGGCACGAATTTTGGCTTGCTCGGGTACAAGGCAGTGAAGGCTTCCTTGTACGACCCGCATGGCTGAAATGAAGGAAAGTAGACAATATGATAGACCCAACAGGGTTCGTTATGGGCATAGTTCCTCCCCTCAACGTAGGCTGGCGCGTAGAGCGAGAGTTCAATCACTGTCGGCCAACTTTCCTGCCGATGAAGGTCGAGCGCGTTCTCGACGCCAGCCGCCCGCTCGAGCAGCGCGGCGTGGCATGATTTATGTCTCGCATCGTCTCGACGATATCTTCCGCATCGCCGACCGCGTCGCCGTGCTGCGCGACGGCAGGCTGGTCAACCAGAAGAAGGTCGCTGACACCAGGGCGGATGACCTGGTGGAAATGATCGTTGGCCGGCCAATCGATCGAAACCCGCGGCGAAATGGCGGCTTTGCCGTCGGGGCCTTTCTTGGCTCGACCACCATCAAGCCCGGGCGCGTCAATGTCTGGGCACGATGAACGGCATCATCATCGTTGCCGTTGGCACATTTCCTGCAGCCAGCAGTTTGGCGGGCTCGTTCCTTGTCGCCCCCTGTTCAACGGCGTGGGGCTGCTCGTCGCCATCGGCATCGCTGGCTACGCCCAGCGCAAGCGCGCCGTCGCCCGCAAGGCTGGGCCCCTGCGCAACCTTCGAAGTGACCAATAGAACACATCCTGGATTATGATATGAGCGATTACGAGATTCTGGACGATCGGTTCCAAAAGTTGACGATCGGGCATGCCAAGCTCGAACGGCTGTGGACTGGTAGCCGTTGGGCGGAAGGACCGGTCTATATCCCGGCCGCAAGGCATTTGCTGTGGTCGGACATCCCTAATGACCGGCTGCTGCGCTACGACGAAGGCGATGGCTCCGTTAGCGTCTTCGAGACGCACTGCAACAGCCAGAACGGCCATACGCTCGATGCGGAAGGCCGCGTCGTGGCTTGCGAGCATAGCGCTCGACGCATTTCCCGGCTCGAGCATGATGGGCATTGGCGCTCCCTCATCGAAACCGTCAACGGCAAGCGGCTCAATTCGCCGAACGATGTGGTGGTAAAATCCGACGGAACGATCTGGTTCACCGACCCTGTCTACGGCATCGATAGCCACTACCAAGGCATGATTGCCAGACCAGAGATCGGCGGCTCCCATGTCTACCGGTTCGACGAGGCATCGGGAGCGGTGAGCGCCGTCATCACCGATCTGATTCAGCCCAACGGCCTGGCTTTCTCACCAGACGAGAGCATCCTGTATGTGTCGGATACCGGCGCAAGCCATGTTCAGGGGCTGCCGCGCGCGATCAAGATCTACGATGTCGCCGAGGACGGCCGCTCTCTGCGCCCGCGCGGTACCCTGGCCGAATGCGAAGCAGGATTCTTCGACGGGTTCCGCGTCGATCGCGATGGCAACATCTGGGCCTCCAGCGCCGATGCGGTTCGCGTCTACTCTCCGGACGGGACGCTGATCGGGCGTATCCTGGTTCCCGAAATCGTCTCCAACCTGTGCTTCGGCGGTCCGAAGCGCAACCGCCTCTACATCACTGCCCAGACGTCGCTCTATTCCATCTATGTCAACGCGCATCCCGCCGGTCTGGGCCCGGTGGCCGGCATCAGTCAGTGACTTGGCGCCGGTGCAAAGCCCCGTGGAAGTCGAGTTCCGGAAGGCCATGCAATCTTTCTGAGCCCAAGGGAGGTACCAAGATGCAACGCAGAGCATTCCAGAAATCTTCCGTCGCCCTGACGATCGCAATCACGGTACCGGCTCTGCTCTGCCGCCGGGCCAAAGGGACTCTGTTTTGCACGTCAAGCACTTCACAACGCAGGCCCGGTCTAGCAATGAGCGGGACCTTGGGCTGTTCGACTTCCTGAACCTTCGGCAGCGCAGCATGGTCGCATTTCGGACCTAGTGGGCAGTTGGAGGCGGGGTCCGTTCGCATCCCGTAGTGAAATCGCCGGCTTTTACGGTTGGCACAAGCGTTGCAGAGCTGTTTGCAACGGCATTTCGCCAAATGGGAGAAACGCATGAATCGCTGGAGCAAGCTGGGCGACATCGGCCGCCCTCAATGTCTAAGGAGAGGACGGGGGAGTTCCTACGTGAAATATCTGTTCGTTGGTGCCACAATAGTTTTGGCGTTACTGCCTCCGGTTGTGCGGGCCCAGGATATCGAGGGCGGCAAGGCGGTTTTCAAAAAGTGCGCTGCCTGTCACAACGCTGATACCGAAGCGAACAAAGTCGGGCCATCCTTGAAAGGCGTCGTGGGCCGGACAGCAGGGACCGCCCTTGGCTATTCTTATTCGAAAGCCATGAAGGATATGGGCGCTGCGGGCCTCGTATGGGATGAGCCGAACCTGATGGAATATCTGGCCAACCCCAAGGCGAAAGTGCCGGCCAATAAAATGGGGTTCCCTGGCCTCAAGAATCCCGACGACGTCAAAAACGTCATCGCCTATCTCAAGAGTGTGTCAGGTTAGAAACATTAGGCCATGCGTTTTGAGCACAGCGCAAGGGAGGAGCGATCGTGTTTCACGCGCTTAAACCTGTTTTGAAAGCCGACTGTTCTGCCGGGCAGAGTGGCGAAGCTATCCCGTTCGAGACGGCGGTAGCCAAAGCCATCGCGCTCGCCAAACCTGTTCGATACAGGGAAACGGTTTCGCTTGCCGGAGCATTGGGGCGGGTTTGCGCGGCCGATATACACTCGCCCATTCCGCTGCCTCCGTTCGACAATTCGGCCATGGACGGGTTTGCCGTTCGAACGGCGGATTTCGAGAGGGAAGGGCCTTGGAGCTTCCCTGTGGCTGAACGGGTGGTCGCCGGCGACGTACGCGCTCTTGAGAACCTCGACCCACGAATTGCACTTCGAATATTCACGGGAGCGCCCGTTCCGCCGAGCTTCGACGCTGTGGTCATGCAAGAGCACTGCGAGCAAATTGGCGATGTCGTGACGATATGCGAGCGGCCCCGTCGTGGCCGTCACATCCGTCTTGCTGGCGAGGACGTCGGCGTCGACATGGAACTGGTAAGGCGGGGCAGGGGCCTATCAGCTAGGGATCTAACCTTGTTGGCAGCGGTGGGGATCGTCGACGTCCAGGTGCTTCGAAAGATCCGGATAGGACTGCTCTCGACCGGAACCGAATTGAAAAACCCGGGTGAACCCCTCGAACACGGTCAGATTTACAACTCCAATCAGATCATGCTCAGTTCGTTGTTGGCGGGCTGTCCTTGGGCAGAGATCGTCGACTTCGGCATGGTCCCTGACAGGCTAGGTCTCCTCACGGACGTTGTCGCTCGCGCCGTCACGTCCTGTGACGCCTTGGTTACCAGAGGCGGGGTCTCGGCGGGCGAGGAAGACCATATGGTGGCGGCCGTTCAGGCTCATGGTGCCGACCTTGACGTCCTCAAGGTGGCGATGCGGCCGGGCAAGCCACTGAAAGTCGGAAGGATCGGGAACACGGTTTTTGCCGGGTTGCCGGGCAATCCGAACGCGGCGCTGATGGCGTTCCGGCAGATTGTCCTGCCCGCCCTGCGAAAGTTGGCCGGCCTTACAGAAACCCAGCCACAGTGGTTCTCGGCGGTGGCTGGCTTCAACCACAAAAAGGGGCAAGGCCGAACCGAGTTTGTGGCTGTCCGCATTTCCGGCCGCACCGAAACGGGTGAACCTGTGCTTGAGATGCTTGAACGTGGATCCCCGGCCAGTTTCATGGCCATTGCGCTGGCAGACGGGATTGCACTCCTGCCGCCTGAGGCCGCCGAAATCACAAACAGAATGCCGCTACGCTACGAGCCGTTTGGGGCCTAGCATTTGGCGAGCCTGCAGGGAAGGTCAGCCTGCCCGCCGCAAATCCTGATGCCGCGCCCGAGCTGCGATGAGCAGGCAGGTCTCGTCGCTAAGTCCATCCTGGAAAAGTCGAACCAGGTCAGAGGCAACGTTCTCGGCTTCTGGAGACCCTGGCTGGATATGGCTCTCTTGGCAAAGCTGGTCGAAAACCGACTTCAGACTTTCCAAGTCGCTCGGATAGAGGGCTGGGTCAAGGTTGAGACGATCAATCATCTGGGCCTCCCGCGGGCTGAGATCTTGAACGAAACAAAACGTGGCGACGAGGAACCCGCCGACAGGCGAAGATGACTCCGCCGAAAGGGATTGTCATCAAAAAAATCATCCACCCTGGATCGGTTGGCACGCTGCGTCGCCATGGCAAGAGCCACCCGAGACTGCGGCACAGACTGATTATTGCTCAAGCGGCTATTCGCCTTCGTTTATCTAATCCTGAAAGCGGGCAATCGTGCCGCGTAAACGATCAGTTGCCACGCCTGGCAAGTCTCGGAATGGTGAATGCGGTGCATATTGCCGATCTTCGTCGACGCGTCTGCCTCTGCCGAATGCGAGGCGCGCCAGATTACGGACCGGGACATCCGATACGCTTGCTCTGGCTTGGCTGCGGTTAACATTTTTGCTGGGGCATTCGGGAACAAAATCACGTGAGGGGCAGCACGACATCTTCTGCCCAGCCCCCAGCGCCATCACCGCCGGGGCGTCAAAGCCCGCGAGCCTACATCAGTAAAGGACCAGCGCATTGCAATGTCCTTGTCTCGGCGGGTGCAAGTCAGGTGTATGTCAGCAACGGAGGCTATGTGCAGGATCAAAGCGCGTCCTCGCCAAGGATGACCGCGCTATGGGCGAAAGATCGATGGTGTCGTCCGTCGTTGAGGGTGACCCTATTGGATGCATTGGAATGAGCGGAGCGAGGTTGCCGAGGGGCACGTGCGGTTTGTGTTGTCATGCCGCGAACGCGAAGCTTCCAATTAAGTGGTCATCGGAGATGGATAGTGACAGGCATTGGCCGAGGCGGGAAGTCGCATATTAGGGATTCGAGAGCCGACAACGCGCGGGGATCGAGCAACTCACGCCCGGAATCAGGTTTTGCCCCTGGAACAGGCAGCCCATCGTTCGCTTCCATCGTGGCGCGGATGCGCTCTGAGCCTCAACATGAAGGGACGTCCTCCGTTCGCAGCCCGCCGCTTGCCGATGATGCCGTTCGAGACAGGCCTGCCAGCTCCTCAGTTGCCCCCCCTGTGATCCCTGGGGCTTTGCCGCGTGCGGTTGGGCGTCGTCGTCCATCTTCCTGGCTGCTGGAGGATGACGCGCCAGCCCCAGAAGAAAGCCCCTGGCATTCCGACGGCGAGCCCTGGCGCGGCGATCAGGCCGCCGGAGGCTCGCAAGCAGATGGGCGACCACCCCGTCGGCAAACCGTGTCCAACCTGAATGCAGGAGCAGGAAGGTGGCGTACCGATGATGTCTCGGCTCAAGGCAGCCAAAACGCAATCGCGCAAGAACAACTGAATGCCGCCTTGCATGAGATTAATGACGCCCGCGGCATCGTTCGATTTTCAACTGCGGTGGTGCAGCATGATAAGGCGCTGCAAAGAGCGGACGGCCCGAACCACGCGATATTTCTGAAAAAGGCGGCCGTCCGGTTCACGCGTGAATTGCTCCCAAACTTGGAGCAAGATATCGACGCCTGGAAATCATGGGGGTATGCCACAACATGCAACGCAGTGAGCCGGGAGGCTGGAGGGCAGGAGGGTAAAGAAGCCTGCAGAGCCATGGCAGCTCGGGTGGCGCAGCTTGATCATGCGCTAATCAGCCAAGTCGACCCCAAGGCGCTTTCGCTCTTGTCATCATCGTTTGGCCGGCATTCCCCGATAGCGGAATGCCGCAATGGCATGATCAGAATCGCCAAAGTCTGCCGCGACGACAGAAGCATACTTCAAGAACTCAACAGTCAGAGCCTGGCGCTGCTGGTGAACGGTTTCAGCAAGTGGCCGGAGGATTGTCATGGCGCCATAGTTGCAATCGCCCGTGAGGTCCATCACCGCGCCGACCAGCTCTCTCGATCTAAACCGCAGGAATTGTCGACGTTGGTGAACGGCCTCAGTAAATGGCCGCAAGAGGAGAACACGCGCCGAGCCGCGCTCGCAATCGCCCGTGAGGTCCTTCGCCGCACCAATCAGCTCTCTGGTTTTAATCCGCAGGAATTGGCGAACCTGGTGAACGGCTTCGCCAAATGGCCGGACGACTGTCGCCCCGCCATAGTTGCTATCGCCATCGAGATCATTCACCGCCCCGGCCGCCCCGATGCGCGGCTCGCTGCGTCTACTTCGCAAGGATTGGCGCACCTGGTAAACGGTTTCAGCAAGTGGCCGGAGGATTGTCGTGGCGCCATAGTTGCAATCGCCCGTGAGGTCGGCCGCCGCGCCGGTCGTGCCGATGTCCGGCTGTCTGATTTTACTCGGCAGGATCTGGCGACCCTGGTGAACGGTTTCAGCAAGTGGCCGCAGGACTGTCGCGGCGCCACAGTTGCAATCGCCCGTGAGGTCCATCACCGCGCCGACCAGCTGCCCCGTTTTAATGCGCAGGAATTGTCGACGTTGGTGAACGGCCTCAGTAAATGGCCGCAAGCGGAAGAGTGTCGCCAAGCCGCAGTCGTTATCGGCGGCGAGCTGCTTCGTCGCGACCGGCTCTCTGATTTCAGCATTCAGAATCTTGCGATCCTGCTGAACGGCTTGGCCAAATGGCCGCAGGACTGTCGCGGCGCCATAGTTGCGATCGCCGGTGAGGTCGGCCGCCACGCCGGTCATGCCGATGTCCCGCTGTCTGGTTTTGTTTCGCAGGATCTGGCAACCCTGGTGAATGGCATTAGCAAGTGGCCGGAAGAGGCTGAGTGTCGCAAGGCCATAGCCGCGATCGCCGGTGAGGTTAGTCGGCGCGCCGACCAGCTGTCTGGTTTTAGCCCGCAGGTTTTGGCGACGCTGGTAAACGGCTTCGGCAAGTGGCCGGAAGCGGGGGATTGTCGCCGCGCCACCGCCGAAATCGCCGCTGAGGTCCATCGCCGCGCCACTGCCGAAATCGCCGGTGAGGTCCATCACCGCGCCGACCAGCTGCCCGGTTTTAATGCGCAGGAATTGTCGACGTTGGTGAACGGCTTCAGTAAATGGCCGCAAGAGGAGAACACGCGTCACGCCGCGCTCGCGATCGCCGGTGAGGTGCTTCGCCGCGCTAACAAGCTATCTGGCATTACTCCCCAGAACCTGTCGAACCTTGTGAACGGTTTCAGCAAATGGCCGGAACAGGCGGATTGTCGCGAGGCAACAGGCGCGATCGCCAGGGAGGTCCGCCGCCGCGCCGGCCGGCTCTCTGGCTTTAATCCGCAGGACATGGCGAACCTGGTGAACGGTTTCAGCAAGTGGCCGCATGTGGAGAGCTCGCGCGATGCCACTGTCGTGATCGCCGATGAGGTCTGTCGCTGCGACGACCAGCTCTCTGGTTTCATTCCACAGGACTTGGCGACCTTGGTCAACGGCTTGAGCAAGTGGCCGGAAGAGGCGGAGTGTCGCGAGGCTATAGCCACGATCTCCGGTGAGGTCCTCCGCCGCGCCAACCAGCTCCCTGGTTTTAATCTGCAGAACCTGGCGAACCTGGTCAACGGCTTCAGCAAATGGCTCGACGGGACCCACTGTCGCGAAGCCACGGTCGCGATCGCCGGTGAGATGCTTCGCCGCGCCGACCAACTCTCTGAATTTACTCCCCAGGACATGGCGAACCTGTCAAACGGGTTCAGCAAGTGGCCGGAAGAGGCGGCGTGCCATCAGGCGATAATTGACATCGCGCACAGACTCGGCTCGGCAAGCCTCCGATTCGGAGTTTTTACCACAGCTGCGCTTGGCACTATCGCCAATGATTTGGCGCGGGGCGTCATGAAGGGAGAGGACGCCGGAGAGATTAATGAGACCGCTCTGCTGAAGGACCGGCTGCACAAGCTCGCCCACCACCTTCACTATGCCACTGATCGCCTGGAGCAGGCCAACGCTCTGACGATCACCAACATTTTCAAAGCGCTGGCGAAGGCCCGGCTGGTTGACGATCTCGGGTTGCTCGCACGCACGGGGTTGGATCGCCTTCAGGAACTGCATCGAGCGCCGGGATTTGCCGCCGAGAATAACCTGGAAACCGTGGGTAATCTCTGCGCCGCTCTGCTGCCGCTGGCGCGCAGCCCGCACAAGCAGCTGCGCTGGCACCGCAGGCAGGCACTCAACCTGCTCAACGATATCCAACCCGTTGTGGAGCAAAAGATCGAGGCGCACCTCAACGCAAGCGATGCCGAACGGGCCCGTGGACCGTGCTCGAGCCGTTGTCCCGCCCTGTCGATCTATCAAGTGTTGAAGACCCGTGCGGTCCTCGAGAGACTCTATAGACGCCCCTATGTCGAGGGCGACAGGTTCGTTTTGCGGAACAGGCAGCAGAAGTTGCAGCGGGAGACCAGAGGCATCCTGGGCCGCACCCGCGATCTTATCGAGCGCGATCTTTCCAACATGAGCTGGAACGTGATCGCGGAAATCGAGGCCGATAACCCGCTGGATGCGGTAGATTCATTCCTGGAGCAGAATGCGGCAACCGTCCACGCCCAGCATCCTGCATCGGTCTTCGACGTGCATCAGGTGTTGCGAACCATGGATCACGAGCCCAGACCGCCGCAGGGTGACGCGGGACTGATGCAGTTGCCGGTGGTGGACATGCAGGGGCGACCAGTGGCCACGGAGGCCGAGACACGATATTCGATTTTTCATCGCCTGACCTCGGGGGCGGTGAAGGTGGTCGCGGTGCAACTGCCAGGCAAGCCCAGCACATTCATGCTGACGCGCACGCTCACCGTCGAGGGTGTGCCGTACCGGATGGACCTGTTTGGCGGCAGCAAGTTGAAGCCGCCGAGATTGACGCTGGCGCAGATCGCGTCGCGTCAGCCAGGCGGGCGACTCGAGCCGTCCGGGGGGAAGCTGCTGGCCATTCCTTATAGTGACACGGCAGCGGGCACGGACTTCGAGAGGCTGTCGCGCGCCTGGGCTCCGTTCAAGGAGGCCTATTATTACACGCAGCGCCGGGGGTTTGCCGCGCCACCGGCCATCCAGGGTCTGGGGCCTCACGACTACGCCGTGGAAGGCGCCTTCAAACTGTTGCTGCTGCCGGACCGCCCGGCCAATGAACAGCATCCCTTCAAGCTGACCGGAAAGGCAGGTCCGATCGCCCTGCAGCCGCATGACGGCTGCGGCTTCATCAAGGCCTCGCTGGCCGCGCTCATGCCAGCTGTTCGCCGGGCCGGTCCCCGGAACGGCTCCGATCGGATGGCTGCCTTTGGTGAGGGAAGGAGATCGTCCTTTCCTGCCTCGGCACTGCAACATTATCCGCGCAGCGAACTGGTGGCGGATGAGGCGCGCGAGAAGGCCAGGACCTGGCTCGAGAGCCAGCAAGGGCGCGCGTTGACGTCCGAAGAGCTGTTTCGCACCGTGACGACCGGACATATCGACGGTCCCGGCGCGGTCGCCGTGCCGTCCAGTGATGGCCGCGTCCACGTGCCGACGCTCAAGAGCGAGACGTTGACGGGCAGGGACGGCGTGCTGATCGGCCGCTCGCCCTATGACAAGCCGAACCTGCGCCCGTTTGCCGCCGGGCAGGTCAGGTCGGCGGTTGACGGGGACCCGACGGCAGGGTTCCTGGATCAGTGCGTGGCCATCCAATACAGCTTTAATGTCGCCCAGAAGTCGGGGGAGAAATTGGCCGCCGCCGATCCGACCTTCTTTGCCAAAGGCATTCTGATCGTGGTCCCCGACGAGATGTGGCCGGCCGACTATGCCGAGCGTGGGCTGGTGATGTCGGCCGAGGACGTCAAGAGCCATTCGAGCTGGACCACGAGCAAGGACCGGGTCACGGTGGACACCTCGCTCGACTGCGTCGGCATCCTGCAGGCGACGGAGGTGTTTGCTCCGGGGTCGCTGGTTGCCGTGCCGACCGGTGAACAGAAAAAACTTGACGGCGACTTCGACGGCGACACCGTCATCATACTCGGCGACCGGCCGCGGCTTTATGAGCATGTGCGCGAGTTCGATCAAAAGGAGCAGGCGCGCGGCCTGCGCTCGCTCAAGCCGCCGAAGTCGCACACTCCGGCCATCGACGGCGAGCGTTACCAGTTCAGCCGCGCCAGCCAGATCCTGGCTGCCACGCAGAACGTCCTGGAAACCTATACCAGCCTGCAGCGAAACTTTCTGGCGCAGCCCCATGAGGCACGACAATGGTTTGCCGAGCGTGCCATCTTTGGCACCTACGAGGGCGTCAACCCCGAGCTCAGGCACGGCCTTCGTGAGCTGTTAGACCAGGAACAGGCGAGCCGGCAGGATATCCAGGACAAACTCGACACTGCGAGACACGAGATCGAGGTTGCCAGACATCCGGTCGCCCGCGAAATGGCCGCTCTGCTCATTTCCGCCCTGGAGGCATGGGCGGTCAAGCCGGATGAGCAACGCCGGCCCGAAACAGTCGAAAGCGTGAACGACGCAAACCCAGGGCTCAGCGCTGCGCTGTGCGCCCTGTTCCCGGATCTGGCTGAGGCCTACCCGGCAACTCCCCAGCCACGCGAGCTCGTCCAGCTTTTGCTCAACCACTGTCCTGCGCGCATCGATCCCCGCCCGGATGGCTACAATCCCGACGACCTCGTCGAAAGCGCAAACAATCTCCTGAGCCTCGGCGTCAAGGTCGGCACCGACGCCTATAAATCCGACACTGGCGCCCGCCTGTTCATGAAGAAGAGCGAGGAGCTGCAGCGGCTGCTGCATCAGACGCCGGGCTTGAAGGCCGTGCCCTACGTCAAGGGTCTGGCTGCGACCCTCAACCGGGGCAGGCTCGATGTCGATGCGACCCTGGAGGACCTGAAGGACAATCCCACGCTGACGGCTTCAATCATGGAGACCTCGATCAAGCTCGCTGCGGAGCAGGGCATTTTGCCCAAACCGTCTGGCCTGCACCTTGGCACCGCGGACGGCGCGACGATGACGCTGAGCCGCGAGGAGGCATCCCGGCGCGCCAACATTGAGGCTGCCCGCGCCAGGGAGGAAGAAGAGGCAATCACCGCGGCAGCGCTCGACGTGGCCACCAGCCTGGCAACAGCTGGCATCCAGGTGAACATGCCTCATATGAAGCTCCGCTTGAAGTCGGCAGCCTCCATGACAGCCCATCTCACCGGCATAAGCGCCCCGAGCAGCAGCGATGTACAGCTGCTCAGCAGCGCCGTGCGCCATGTCTTCGAAGTCCCTGACAAGGATTTTACGCGCGCCTTCAAGGCAGCCATGCTGGCCTTCGATGAGCGGGGCTACTCCGAACTCCAGACCACCAACTGGTTCAGAACGCGGAATCCCAGTTTTGTCGGCATCCAGAGCGTGCTCACCACGCCGGATGGTTACCGCTTCCAGCTGGAGTTCCACACGCCAGGCAGTTACCAGGCCAAGATTGACAATCACGATACCTACAAGGAGCTTTTCGCGCTTCAGCAGCAAGCAGGCGGGGATGGACTGGAAAAGGCCAGTGAACTCGTCCAGCGCGTGCGAGGAGCCTGCAAGCAAGTTGCGACCCCCGATGGCGCCATGGACATCCCCCACTGGGGAACCGAAGAGGGGACAACGGGCGGAACCAGTCTCGCCAGCTTTGGGGTGCGCGCGGCCGAACAGCCAGGACCACCCCAGACCGCCAGGTCACCGGTCGCAAAGGAGATCTTTGCCGCCCTCAATGGACGGCCGGTCGTGCTGGTTGGCATGCCGAGTGCCGGAAAATCCAGCATCGGCCCGGCTCTCGCCAGGCGGCTGCGGCTGCCCTTCGTCGATACCGACAAGATAATCCAGAAGCAGGCCGGCACCTCGATAACGCAGATTTTCGCTACCAATGGCGAGGCGTATTTCAGGGACATGGAGGCAGGTGTGATCGCAGATTTGCTCCAGAAAGGGCCTGCCGTGATCGCGACCGGTGGCGGCGCGTTCATGCGTGAGCAGAGCCGTCACCTGATCGGCGAGAAAGCGGTCTCGATCTGGCTCGACACCAGGCTCGACGTGATCGAAAAACGCACCAGGAACGATACCAGCCGCCCGCTGCTGCAAGGCCCCAACCCGGAGCAGAAGATCGCCAGACTGTTGAGCGAGCGCAGGCCGTTTTATGCACAAGCCGATATCACCGTCGTCCCACCCCACCAGCAAGATAGAAAGAACGTCGATCCATGCGTGAGCGCCCTGCACGCCCACCTGTGCCCCGAGGCGGGCGTGGACCGCGGCCCTGCCAGACAGGAAGCCGATCGGATACATGTGCCAGGAGCGCAAACTGTCAACGGTGAGCCCACCTCCACGGCGCGGGAGCCGGACGGGCGCATTCTTCCCACCCCTCACGCTCGAGTTGCCCAGACGGATGAACCGGCCTCTGGCTCGGGCAGCGCACCGCAGGATCGGCCGGCGCTCGGCCCCACCGATTGGCTGACCGACGCCCATATCACTGCGGATTACGGGCTCCTGGGCCAGGAGTTGCAGGGACGTTCTCCGGATCTGGCTGCCCGGACGCGCCTCGTGGATCCCCTCATATCATATCAACTGCGCTTGATCCCCGAGCGCGATGCACTCGGCGAATTCCAGCGCATAGTCCATAATCAGAATGAGGAGGATACGGCCGACTTCCTGTTCCTGCCAGTGAACGATGGCCGTGCTGGCGTTCCTGATAGTGGCAGCCACTGGTCGCTGCTGCTCGTTGATCGCCGCGACCGGGAAAACCCGGTCGGCTATCACTACGACTCGCTGGGAGAGTACCACCGCCCCATTGCAACGGAGTTCGCAGCAAGGCTGGGCGCCCGCCTGCGGCCAGTGCGCATGGCCAAACAGCACAACGGTTATGATTGCGGCGTCTTCATGCTGGAGGCCACGCGGGAGCTGGCTCGACGGTTGGCGCAAGAACCGCGGCTGCGGCGCGAGTCCCTGCACCTCGACAATCTGGTCGCCGATCGCCAGGCACTCCAGGAGCGGCTCGCGCGAATTTGATGACGCGCTCGGGCTGATGGAGCTGGCTGGGGCGCTCTCGCCGGCGGGGGATTGGATGTTTCGACGGATCGGCGTGCTGTTGCTAGCCGAGAGCGGGCGTACCGGCGAGGTTCGATATGTCGGAGAGATATCCTCCGATAGTGCGCCAGTACGCTGCCTCGTCCGTAAGCTCGGACGCCCGGGTGTACAATCGAAATTTTGCTATGAGGCTGGACCCACCGGATACGGTCTGAAGCGGGAGATCGAGGCGCTTGGCTATGAGTGCGCCGTGATTGCTCCTTCTCTGATCCCGCGCAAGCCTGGCGATCGGGTCAAGACGAACCTCCGCGATGCCGAGAAACTTGCCCGGCTGTTCCGTGCCGGTGAGCTGACGGAGATCTAGACACCGGACGCTGCTCATGAGGCTAGGTGCCTTGTGCTGTGGAAGGGATGCTTTCGGACATGTTGATGCCTTTCATTGGCCGATCTAGTCAGTCTCACCGCGCTTGGCCGAAGTCCCTGTACCCACAACGACACACCCCAAGGAATGAGACGACGCAGCCAAGCGCATTTTGAAACCGTCGGACGCGTGTTTGTGTTGATCTCTGATATTAGGAAACCCATCAGATGATTGCCAATTTGCAATTATCTGATATTCTTCTCCTTATGTCCGTGATTGAATTCAATCCAATTGAGATCGCCACGCAGATCGACTCGGAGCGTCGGAAACGCAAGCTATCTTGCGCAGATTTGGCGCGTCAGTCGGGTGTGCATGTAAGCCAAGTCAGTCGAGTATGCCGTGGCCGTTTCCGCACGGTTAGTCAGAATACGATGCGAATTTGCAACGCGCTTGGCCTTGCAGTCAATCCCGACAGTTCCGCTAGCTGCCAGCATGGGAGGTTGCTCGCTGAGGCCATAATTGCTGTCTGGGACAAAACGCCATCTGACGCGCAGAGATTGCTGCGATTTATTGAAAGTGTAGCGGCATTGCGGGAGAGCACCCATGGGCATTCGGATCAGTGATTTCTTAAAAATTCTGTATCGACGAGCTTGGCCCTATCCGATGCAGGCCTAATATGGATAATTGGGCTAGGGCAATCTACGCTGCCAAGGCTGGCGGAGTGAGAAAATGCGAAGCGATCTGATCTTAAATCTTGCCCACGCAGGCATTGCCGGAGACGGCCCAGGACTGAAGCGGACGGTTCGTGCGTTGGCTGAAGAAGCGGCCGCTAAACAGCAGCATACACTCGCAAAACGCTTTTCAAGTCTCATTGAGGGACGTGAAATGGGGTATGTCGGACAAAGCGCGCGCTTCTCAGTGCCGGACAATGTTCGCGGGCTGTTTCACCAGATCGAGCCGAAGCGCCGTTTTCGGGACCTGCTGTTGCCAACGGGCGTCGTGAGCGAACTGAATGATCTCGTGGAAGAGCACCGCCAACTCGAACTGCTGCGCTCCTACTCCATAGAACCTCGGCACACCATGCTGCTCCAGGGGGCTCCAGGCACAGGTAAGACAAGTTTGGCCGAGGCGGTCGCAAGCGAACTCGGCTTGACCCTGTTCGTTGTGCGGTACGATTCCATAGTTGGCAGCTATCTCGGTGAGACCGCAGCAAAGCTGAACGATCTCCTGGAATATGCGGCCACAACTCCCTGCGTTCTTTTCTTTGACGAGTTCGACGCGATCGGCAAGGAGAGGGGGGATATCCATGAGACTGGGGAGATCAAGCGCGTCGTAAGTTCGCTGCTGCTGCAATTGGATTCGTTGCCACCCCACGTTTTTGTTATCTGTGCGACGAATCACCCGGAGCTTCTCGATCGGGCCGTCTGGAGGAGGTTCGAGATTCATTTCGAGCTGCCTCTGCCCAGCAAGGCGCAGGTCCAAAGATGGCTTAAGTCGTTTATTCGCGACATTGGGGCGGGTGAGGACGTTCCTGTTGAGAAACTTGTTGCTGCATTTGCCGGAGTAAACTACTCAGATCTTGAGCTGTTCAGCCTTGACATAAAGCGTCGGCTTATTTTGACGAAAGATCCAAGTTATTCGAAAGTATTTGACCAGACAGTGCGGAAGTGGAGTGCGCGCCTGCGTGCTGCGAGGAGAGTCAATAAAGTAAATGGCAGCCAATCGACCGATTCTCCTGATCTCTTCCACCAGCACGATTAAGCGGATACCCGGCACGGCAGACGGCCGCCAAAGGCCTTCCTATTCTCCAGAGCAGCAGCGAGGACGCCTTGGTGGCCGTTTCGAACGCATCCGCACGGTTTTGAGCGGCATCGCCGAGCAGGGCGGCTTTACATCGGACGCCACCGCTATTGCGCCTGATCGCGCGCTCGTCTTCGAACTGAAATCACCCCTTAAGGATTTCGAGCGCGAAGCTCGCCGTATAGGACTCACCTGGCTCACCGAAGAAATTGAGGATTCCGACGATCCGTTTGCGGAGGAAGAGGGGGAGGAAGACGGTCCGGAAGACGCAGCAACTCCCATCGAGGACACCCGCCTATATGTTTCGATGCCCAGCGTGGAATCCCTAGCGGAACTGTTGAAGTACTGGGACCTGTACCGCAGCGATGCAAGCGCTCCCTATGGATTCGGGGAATGGTGGAAAATATTCGACCGCTTGGAGAACATAAGGCCGTGGGGTGTGGAAGATCGCCTGGATGACCGGACGCTTGCGTATCTGCGAAAGCGTCTCGCAAGTCAGCCCAATGCAAATGTACTTCTGGAGCTTGATATCTGGTTCTCGTCGGATCCGCTGGTGCGGCAAGCACGGCAGCTTGCGATATCGCAACTTGTGCAAGCCCACTCCGGTACTGTCCAGGATGCATTTGACCTCGCGGAAACAGCATATCACGCACTTCTGGTTGAAATGCCTGCGGTGCGCGTTCGTGAGATGACAGAACGCAGCGGTTTGCTCGCGCAAGCCCATCAGATCATGAGCATTAGGCCGCAATCGTTCGGAATCCAGCCAATTGTCGAGGAACGGGCCCCCCTTCCGATAGAGGATCTGCGGTATCTGGATCCAACGGACGCGCGCGCTCCAGTCGCTGCTCTGCTTGACGGTTTCCCTATCGAGAACCACGAACTGCTGGCGGACCGCATAGACGTGTTTCCGGTCGACATCGATCCGAGCATGGCCTCGATACGTCATCGCCATCACGGAACTCAGATGGCATCGCTCATTCTCCACGGAGATTTGGACGGTGGGGAACCAAGTCTCGGCAGGAGGCTGCTCGTCGTTCCGGTTCTTGCAACCGACCCAAATGGAGGCAACGAGCGAACCCCGCCCCTTCGTCTGCCAATCGGCGTCATTTACCGAGCAGTCCAGGCGATCAAGGAAGGGCTGCCGGGCCAACCTGCGCCCGGGCAGGAAGTGGTCGTGATAAATCACTCCCTTGGAGACGCAAACGCACCTTTCATCTCTCGTCCGAGCCATTGGGCAAAGCTGCTCGATCATCTCGCAGGCAAGCACAACCTGCTGTTCGTGGTGAGCGCGGGCAACGTCTATGAAGGCTTTGAGGTTCCTGATTTCACCGACATTCCCGCCTTTAGAGCTGCCAGGCCACAGCAACGACGCGACGCGTTGCTTACGGCCTTGGAAAGGTGGAAGAACCACAGGACGATGCTCAGCCCTGCGGAATCGATCAATGCTCTCACCGTGGGTGCGCTTCACCATGACTGCTCGTCAGAACCATTTCCGCCAGGCGCCACCGATCCGTACGGTTCCTTCCGAATGGCGAATGTTGGGTCTGGGCTAGGCCTCGGGGTCGCCAGGTCTGTCAAACCAGATCTGGTATTTCCGGGCGGACGCCAAGCTGTCCGCCCGTCAGCCGGACCGCCGTTTAGAGTGTCAGGACAAGAGGTGGCGCAAGTCGGTCAACGGGCTGCGGCTCCCGACAAATTCGGAGCGCGGCGCGACCTGACGCAACGCTCTACTGGAACCAGCAATGCCGCCGCATTGGCGACACGCGCAGCGATTCAGATAGTCGATGCTATCGAAGATATCATTCCACCGGCTTCGCCGGGGTTGTTGAGGTGCAAGCCGGCTATCGTCAAGTGCCTTGTTGCCCATGGGTGCGGATGGGGCGAAATCGGCCGACATCTTGAAGGAATTTGTCCTCCCACGGAAGGGAATGCCTGGAGCCGTCGCCGATCCAATATTGCTCGGTTCATAGGATTCGGTGAAACGCAAGTCGACCGGATAATCGAGGGTTCTTCAAAGCGCGTCACAATGCTGGGCTTTGCCGAGATCAAACACGGCAGGAGAGACGTTTTTCGAATCCCGCTGCCAAGCGAGCTTGCGAGTAGAACGGACCTCCGACGCATCACTGCCACGCTGGCATGGGTTGCACCGATACGGCCAAAGGCACGCAACTATCGCGCCATTAAGCTTGAACTTACTGGACCGGATGGAGGCTTGAATCTTTGGTCCGGAGTGGCGCGCAAGGACGTGCTGCAGCCGCCTTCAAGCACCGCTTCGAAGGGGACCCTTATCCATTCCATCTACGAGGGGGCTAGGGCAATTCCATTTGCCGTTGGCGAGGACCTCGAGATCGGTATTCAGTGTCAAGCGTCGGTATCCTCATTCAATCAGATAGAAGTCCCGTACGCTCTCGCAGTCACGATCGAAGTCGCCGACACGATCCGGTCAGATATCTATCAAGAAGCTCGTGCTGCCATTGCAAGCAGGGTACGTGCTCCACGTGTGAGGTTGAGGCAATGACAGTGTTTTCTCCGGATTTGAGCTTGGGTAGCGAGACGCCCAACAACATCGCGGTGTATCTGTATGAAATTGAAGATCACGCTGCGGCGATGGCGATTTCCGGGAGCGGACCCGGGGGGCAGGGATATATCTTCGATAGATATGTCTATCTTGGAACGGATGCGGTGTACGGGTTTCTCGAGCCTGGTTCGACAGATATTGTCCCCGTAAGCAGCGTCGAGGCGGACGAAAGTCTCAAGGATGCCAAACTGAAGGTTACCCTGGATCGCTTCTTTGTCGAAAACTATCCGGGCGGAGGTGAGCACCGTATTCTCTGCGAGTTCGCCGGAAAGAACCAGGCTCAGGGTGTGGTCGAGGAACTTCGGTTCGCGACCACCTGTGTTGCGAGAGACCAGCAAGGGTCTTCAGTGTCGTCTCTGCCTGTCTTCTTAGGTGTAACAGCCGGGCAGAACGGGATTAGTTTTGAGGGGCGAACGGTTAACGTCCGTAGCTCGTATGATGACACTGTTCTCGAAGTGCTCGGAAGCGAAACGTTCAAGCAGGGGCTTTCCTTGCTCGATGCTGTTCAGCCTGCGATTAGGCCCTTCGCAAAACTGGCTGAAGGAGTCGTCAAAATGGCGGCCAGCCGAAACAAGAATCGGCAGGTTCACACCTTCTCGCTTGGTCTGGATTTTGGATCTAATTCGACGTCGGCAAGGCTGCGCTGCGGTTCTTACATTGTTGTGCAGTCGGGCTCCGTCTACAACTGGGACTGGTCCCTTTACAAATGGGATGCCAATACCAATCGGATTGTGGCCCGCATGGATAGTGGCGTGGCACCGCCAGCGTGGAACTACATGGTATTTGGCGTATCGCGGTACAGTTGAGTCGGGGGCAAGCGGCGAATTACGGGATGGCAAGGTCTTGCTGCGGTTTTCGAGACGCGTCAACCATTTTTGAAGACCGAGTCCGCTGTCATGAAGTCCAGGAAGTAGGAGTCGTGGTCGCCTCGCATCTACCGCGACTGTGGCCATCTGACGAGGGTGTCGCAGACAAGGTCCATCGCTGCCCGCCTGCAAGGTCAATCCTTTAGCATTCGGAATGTTTTCCCTTAAGCTGATCGTAGCCTGGGTAATCCATGGCGAGGGAGCTATGATGATAGCATTGGCCTGTATGCCTGATGGAAATCTCTATCTCATGAAGGCTGGCGTCGCATCTGATTGGACGCGTCGGCGATCCAGGGAAGATCCGAATCGTTTCGCGATGTCGTGCCAATGGTCTGCCACCTGCCGAGCGCCTCAGTCCCGACTTGAGTCGCTGGAAGCTGCTGTTGTATGATGGGGGATTGATTGGAGGAAAGTACTTCCCGGCAATGGAGTGATTGCGCAACGGCGCAGGACGGGCCGTAGGTCGTAAAGTTGCGCACGACCCCCAACTCAAGACGCTGATAGACGGTTGCGTGCAATACGGCATCAGCAGGGACATCGCGGTCAGACGCCCCCCGACGCCAACCATGCACTCGTCGTGCATCATTCCCTCGCACGATGGATAGAGGACCAGCACGCGGTGATCGATCTGCACGCGCGCGTCAGTGGGATCTCGGTTTCTATGGTGGCGAGCCGATTTGTCATCGCCTGTTCCTCCCGCGGTCAGCGCTGGCCCTCTTGTCGCGATGGACGGCAAGGGTAACCGGCGTGCGCGACTTGGGCGTCTTGTGGATGAAGTTGTGACGCGCGATGTGATAGCTGGGATCGAAACCGTAGAAGTTGTTTCGCATCCGCTGCAATTCCTCGACACGATAGGCAGCCAGCGGCTTTATCGCCTCGTCCCGGGCACGACGCAGCCGCTTTGCGGCGATTCGAGCGGCAATGTCGGGCGATCCCGCCAAGGCGGCGGCCTTGCGACGGATCTCCTCGCGGGCGATTTCCATCTCGCCGGGCAGGCGGCACGTGGCGAGTCCCAGTTCGAGCGCTTCATCGATGCCCATCGGCAGCCGCGCCTGGGTTACACGCTTGGTACGCTCTTCGCCGACGCGGGCTGGCAGCAGGTAGGTCCAGTATTCCGAGCCGTAGAGATTGCCCATGTCCTTGTAGTGCAGGTTGAGAACAACACCTTCGCGCATCCAGATCTCGTCGGCGGCAAGCGACAGGAAGACGCCGCCCGCACCGGCATTACCGAGCACGGCGGCGATCACCAGACAATCGTTGCAATCGATGATTTCGCGCACGAGATCGTTCATTGCGTTGATGTTGCGCCAAGATTCGTCCGCGGCGCTCTCGGTGTTTTCGATGATGCCAAGGTGGATACCGTTCGACCAGCAATCCGCATCGCCTTCCAGCACCATCACCGGCAGCGCACGCGCCTTCGCTTCGACGATCGTTTCGCGCAGGGCAGCGCAATCCTCGGACGACATCGCACCATTGTAGAACTGGAATTCGAGGAAACCCACGCCGTTCTCCTCATGATAGCGGCAGGGGTGGGGGCCATCGATCACCGGCAGATGGCCCGCCTCGATTTCGAGAAGATGAAGCGCCGGCAGCTTCAATTTGCTTGCTCCCGGCTGACGAAGATGGCCGATCCAGAGCGCGCCTTCACGGAAGGCCATTGCCACAGCCCGCCCCGAGCTGCCGATCAGCATGCCCGGTCGTTCGGAAAGTCCCGCCGCGACCGCCGCATCGAAGACCAGGAACGGTTGTCCGGCGATCGTCATCAGCGCGCCGGGATCACCGTCCGAGGCATCGATGATCCTGAGTGCTTCTTCGGCGGTATGGAGCATCGGGTCGATGGTGCGGTCGGCTTTGCGGCAGGCGGGCCGGGTGGAGCCCTTGCCCCAGTTTGCCGGCAGCTGAGCGCCCATCTGCCCCTCAATGCGGCCGATCGCCTCCAGGACACAGCCGACTGCCGCTTCCGTCACTTCATGGCGGTAAAGGCTGGATTTTCGTGTCCGGCGCGTCGGAAATTCGCGCCACGCCCAGACCGGCCCCGCATCCATATCCTCGCGCGCCTCGATCAAAGTCACGCCCCACACGGCTTCCCCAAAGAGGATCGCCCAGTCGAGCGCGCTCGGTCCCTTGTCGCCCCGGATGCCGGGATGGACGATCAGACAAAGCGTCTTGCGCCAGATATCGGCCGGAATCGGCCGCTTCAGGAACGGCGCGATCACCAGATCGGGGCAGAAGAGCGCGACTGCCTCCCGCGTCAGGTCGTCATGGATATCGAGCTCGACCGACACGTCATGCCCGGCTCTGCGCAAATCCACATGCAGGCGCTGGGACAGAGAATTGAAGCTATGGCAGAGGAGCAGGATGCGCATCGGCACTCCTCAGCAGATTCTGGGAAGCTGTTCGCCGGACAGCCAGTCAACGATGCGTCCGCCGCCGAATGACGTTGCCATTTGCACGAAGCAATCGTCGTCCGCCACGACATGGCCGACCAGCGCCGCTTCCCTGCCAAGCGGGTGAGCCCGCATGACGGCGAGCATTGCATCAGCGGCTTCGGGCGCCACGACTGCGACGAGCTTGCCCTCGTTGGCGACATTCAGCGGATCGAGGCCGAGGAATTCGCAGGCCGCAGCCACCTCGGGCTTGATCGGAATGGCCTCCTCATCGATACGAAAACCAACCTTCGACGCATTGGCGATCTCGTTCAGCGTCGCTGCAAGGCCGCCGCGGGTCGGATCGCGCATCAGCCTGATCGCGGCTCCGGCAGCCTCGACCATGCCGGCCACCAGACCATGCAGTGCGGCGGAATCCGAGACGATACCTGTGTCGAATTCGAGGTTCTCTCGCTTCGACATCACCGCGACGCCGTGATCGCCGATCGAGCCGGACACGATAACCACATCGCCCGGACGGGCAGCATCGGAGCGGAGATCGAGCCCGGCCGGAACCATGCCGACGCCGGCGGTGGAGATGAACACGCCGTCGGCCTTGTCGCGTTCGACCACTTTCGTATCGCCGGTGATGATCGGCACGCCCGTCTCGCGCGACGCGTCACCCATGGTTTGGGCGATGCGGTCGAGATCGGTTAGCGGAAAGCCTTCCTCGATGATGAAGCTCGCCGAAAGATAAAGCGGCACCGCGCCCGCCATCGCAATATCGTTGATCGTGCCGTACACGGCTAGCGAGCCGATATTGCCGCCCGGGAAAAACAGCGGCGAAACAACGTAGCCGTCGGTGGTCATCACCATGCGGCCGCCCGGCACCATGAAGGCCGACTGGTCGTTGCCGGCCCGCAACCATTCATTGTCGAAAGCCTTGTGGAATATGTCCTCGATCAATTGGCCCATGGCGCGGCCACCAGCCCCATGGGACAGGTCGACGCGGCCATTTTTGAGGTCGAGCTTGCGCCTGTTGGCTTTTATCATAACGTCGTTTGACTGACCTTCATTCAAAGGCTTTGGCATGCTCGCGCAAGCGGCCGTAGGTCCAACGGGCGGCACAGGCACCCTCGGGAGAGACCATGCAGGATCCCATCGGCGTGTCCGGCGTGCAAACGGTGCCGAACAAACTGCAGTTGGCCGGCTTCTTGACGCCGCGCAGGATAGCGCCGCATTCGCAGGCCGGGTCGTCCTTCGCGGCCGGCGTCACCATCGAGAAGCGCTTTTCCGCGTCGTGTTCGGCATATTGCGGCCTGAGCCGCAGCGCGCCATAAGGCACTTCGCCGAGCCCGCGCCATTCGAAGCTCTCGCGAAGTTCGAAGAAATTGGCGACCTGGGCCTGCGCCTTCTCGTTGCCGAACCTCGTGACGGCGCGGATATACTGGTTCTCGACCTCATGGCGGCCGTCGTTCACCTGCCGGACCAGCATCAGGATCGCCTGGATGACATCGAGCGGTTCGAAACCCGCCACCACGACCGGTTTCTGGAATTCCTCGGCGAAAAATTCGTAGGGCTCGGTGCCGATCACGATGCTGACATGGGCAGGGCCGATGAAACCGTCGATCTTGACCGTGCCCAGTTTGCGGACATCCGGGCTTTCGAGAATATTCTGGATCGCCGCCGGTGTCAGCACGTGGTTGCAGAAGATCGAGAAATTCCTGAGCTCCTTGGCAATCGCGACCCTGAGCGCCAGCGCCGTCGGCGGCGTCGTGGTTTCGAAGCCGATGGCGAAGAACACCACTTCCCGATCCGGCTCGGCTTCGGCGATCCGTAGCGCATCCAGTGTCGAATAGACCATGCGGATATCGGCGCCGGCGGCCCTGGCCTTGAGCAGGCTCGATTCGTTCGAGCCCGGCACGCGCATCAGGTCACCATAGGTGCAAAGCGTGATCTCCGGCCGCATGGCAAGCGCGATTGCCGCATCGATGCGGCCGATCGGCAGCACGCAGACGGGACAGCCAGGACCATGGATCATCTGCACATTTTGCGGCAGAAGGTCTTCAAGGCCATAGCGGGAAATCGCATGCGTGTGGCCGCCGCAGAATTCCATGAAATGATAGGAACGCGCCGGATCGGCAAGCGCGGCGATTTGGCGGGCGATTTCCTTGGCGAGCCTGCCGTCGCGATGTTCGTCGATATATTTCATGCCAAGGCAGCTTCGCGGATCAGGGCCAGTGTCCTTTCCGCCTCTTGCGGATCGATCTTGCCCAGGGCGTAGCCGACATGCAGCACGACATAGTCGCCCGCCTTGACGTCCTCGACAAGCGCGGTCGAAATGATCTTCGAGACGCCGTCGAGCGTCACCTTCGCCATGTTGTCTGGCAGCACGTCCTTTACCTTGACCGGTATGGCTAGGCACATTTCGGGTTGTCCACCTGGCCTCTATCGTTGTTGATGACCTGCCTTGCGAAGGCGGCCTGGCCAAGCGCAATGCCGCCGTCATTGGCGGGAATCATCCGCGGCAAAAGTGGCTCCAGGCCAAGATTGCGCAAGGCGTTCGCAAGGCCTTCAGCGAGGACGCTGTTCATGATGCAGCCGCCGCCGAGCATGATCTTGCTCGTGCCGGCTTGCGAGGCCCCGCACGCCGCCCAATCGGCAAGACCGGCGATCAGCGTGCCATGGAACAGGTTGGAGGCGCTGACGCCGCAAAGCTGCCGCTCGGCCAGATGAACGATCAGCGGCCGGAAATCGAGCGTGTCGTCGACAATTCTGTAGCCTTCGGGAAGACAGCGCGGGCTCTCAGCCAGAGCCTCGAACTCCATCGCCGCCTGTCCCTCGTAGCTCTGCACGAGGCGCACTCCGCTGACCGCAGCTGCCGCATCGAAGAGCCTTCCCAGGCTCGACGTCCGGCTCGGCTGCATGCCACACGCGAACATGGCTTCGAGATGCGCGACGCCGGGATGTCCCGGCCAGAGCTTTGGCGCAAGATCGATGCGGCCAGCGGCCCGCAGCGCGGCGACCCCCATGCGCCAGGGTTCGCGCGCAGCACGATCGCCGCCCGGCAGCGGCAGGGGCGAAAGCGATCCCAGCCGATGCCAGCGGTATCCGTCGACCATCAGCATCTCGCCGCCCCAGCTGCCGCCATCGGCGCCATAACCATGCCCGTCGAGCGCCAACCCGAGAACCGGTCCGGTGACGTGATGCTCGACGACGACAGCGGCAATATGGGCAAGGTGGTGCTGGACCGCAACGAGCGGCAGGCCCAGGCTCTCAGCCATCCGCACTGACCGGAAATCGGGATGCAGATCGCAGGCGGCATGGTCCGGCCTGATATCGAGAATGGAACTAAGATGCGCGACCGTCTCCTGCTGGAAGCGGATCGCTTCGGTATTGTCGAGGCCGCCGATATGCTGCGACAGGAACGCCTCCCGGCCGCGCGTGATGCAGACCGTGTTCTTGAGATCGGCGCCGGTGGCGATCACGCACGGACCGTCCTCGCCGAGATCGAGAGGCTCCGGCACGAAACCGCGTGCCCGCCTCAGGAAACTTGGAGCACCATCGATCACCTGCATGACCGAATCGTCGGCGCGAACGGCGATATCGCGATTGTGCGTGACGATGAGATCGGCAATCCCGGCAAGCCGGCGTTTGGCATCGTCATTGCTGGCCACCACCGGTTCGCCGCCCGGATTGGCGCTGGTTGCGATCAGCGCGGCGGGGCCATCTTGCGGACGCTGGGCAAGTGCGTCAAACAGCAGATGATGCAGCGGCGAATGGGCAAGCATCAGGCCAATCCGCTTGAGTCCGGGTGCGATGAGGTTGGAAAGCCCATCAAGACCCTTCACCAGCACGATCGGGCCGGCGGCGGACATGAGCAGCGCTTCTTCGACCCCCGTCAGATCCGCAAGAAGCCGCGCCGCCTCGATATCCCGCACCATGACGGCCAACGGCTTTTGGTGGCGCGCCTTACGCAACCTGAGAAGGCGGATGGCGGCATCGTTGCGCGCATCGCACAGCAGGTGGAAGCCGCCTATCCCCTTGAGCGCGACGATTTTGCCTTTCAGCAACCGTGCAGCAATCTCCCCGACGGGGTGACTGAGTTGCGGACCGCAGGCCGGACAGGCGACGGGTTGTGCATGGAAGCGCCGGCTTTCGGGGTCGGCATAGTCGGCGCGGCAGGACGGACACATCGGAAAGGCGGCCATCGAGGTCTGCCGACGGTCATAGGGCAGGGCGCCGGTGATGGTGAAGCGCGGGCCACAATGGGTGCAATTGACGAAGGGATAGCCGAAGAAGCGGCTCTGCGGATCGGTCAGCTCCCGCCGGCATTCGGCGCAAGTTGCGGCATCGGCGCCGATGCGCGTCGCGCCGTGTCCGCCGACGCTTTCAAGTATCTTGAAGAGTTCTCCGCCGGCTGCGTCCATCTCCAGCACGTCGACGGAGTCTATTCGTGCCAAGGGCGGCGCCTGCATGCGCACAGCTTCGGCGAACCGGCCTGCACAAGTGCCTTCGACCTCGATCAGCACGCCGGCGCTGTCGTTAAGCACGAAGCCCGTCAGGCTCATCGTCCGCGCCAGCCGGTAGACGAACGGACGGAAACCGACGCCCTGCACGCAACCGCGCACCCGCAGCCGCAGCCGCTGGACCGGATCCTCTACTGCCGATGCCTGGCCGCGTGCCATGGTCAGGCCACCTTGGCGCGCCTCGCCAGCGTTGCGGCCGAGGCCTCCAGCCACGCGCAGAAGGACTCCATGCCTTGACCGCTGCGGGCGGAGACGACCAGCGTCCGCAGCCGCGGATTGACGCGCAGCGCATTGGCGATGCAGAGCCCGACATTGAAATCGAGATGCGGAAGCAGGTCCGACTTGTTGAGGATCATCAGATCGGAGGCGGCAAAGATGTCAGGATATTTGAGCGGCTTGTCTTCGCCTTCGGTAACCGACAGCACCACCACCTTGTGGGCCTCGCCGAGATCGAAGGCCGCCGGACAAACCAGGTTGCCGACATTCTCGATGAGCAGGATCGAGCCCGGCTCAGGCGCCAGGTCTTGCCTCGCGTGGCCAACCATGTGGGCATCTAGGTGGCAGCCCTTGCCAGTATTGATCTGGATGGCGCGGGCGCCGGTTTCGCGGATGCGGGCGGCGTCGTTGGACGTCTGCTGGTCACCCTCGATGACATTGATCACCACACGATCCCTGAGTTCGCGGATGGCGCGGACCAAAAGGCTCGTCTTTCCGGAGCCGGGGCTCGAGACGATATTCAACGCGAAAATACCGTTCTGCAGGAAGAAGGCCCGATTTTCTGCGGCATAGCCGTCGTTCTTGGAGAGAATATCCTTTTCCACCTGGATAATCCGATCCTGGCTCATGCCCGGCACATGCACGCCGGCAATGCCCTTGCCGCAGTGGACGCTGCCGTCCTCTGCGTGGTGGTGGTCATGCTGATCCGGGAAATGGTGGGCATCATGATCGTGATGATGGTGGTGATGATCCTGATCGTGACTATGCGCGCCGGCATGGCCAGGAGCCTCGGCCCTGCTTTTGTCACCTCCAATCACTGCCGTTGCGCAGCCGCATACCGTACACATTCAGATGACCTCCATGTCCTTGATCTTCAATTCGTCGCCCGCCGTCATCTGCACCCGAAGCCGGCCGCAGTCCGGACAGGCTCCGAACCGCTCCTCGAGCGCCACCGTCTTTGTGCAATCGAGGCACCAGCCTTCGCCAGCGATGCGATTGATCTCAAGTGCCGCGTTTTCCGCGATCGTGCCATGCCGCACCGCTTCGTAGCAGAACACCAGCGCATCCGGACTGACATGGCTCAAGACTCCGACATCAAGACGAACGGACTTGACCGTGCTCGCGCCGTTCTGCCGCGCCGTCTCGCAGACGATCTCGATCACACTCTCCATCAACGACATCTCATGCATGGGCAGCCTCGTGAACGCCGATCTCGAACGGCACGCAGGGATCAAACAACGTGGCCAGCCTGGATACCGACCGGGCGGCCGACTCTCCCACGCCGATCCGCGATGACAGCAGGGTTTCGACGAATGGACCTGCCGGATGAAAATTCCATTCGGTCGGAGCGAGTATGCGGTAGGCGCAAAGATGCCCGTCCATGCCGATCTCGGCCAGGTGGTAGAGCCTGCCGCGCGCGCACTCCACGGCACCATAGCCCCCGGCGCCGGGCGTCGGTCCGCCGCCCATCAGAGAGGAACACGCATCCGTGTCCTGCTGGTCGAGATTAGAGAGCTGCTGCAGGCAAAGGCCAACGTCGTGAATGCGCGCCAGGAAGCGCTCGGCCAGATGCGGGCCTTCGGGCATGCGGCTCAGCCGGGCATAGGCCCCGGTCTCGGTCACCCGGCCGGCTAGATACGGCAGGCTGGCATAATCCGCCTCATGGCTGAGATGAGCGATAACCTCTGCATCGTCCGCAACCGTCAGCGGGTCGGGCCGCCGGCTGGCGAAAATCCGGTCACGTTCGATATCGCCGAGGATTGCTGCGTAGGCCGTATCCCACGGCGGCTTGCCTTCACCGTCGGGAATGCCAAGGGCGGCAGCCGCAGCGGAAAGCCGCGCCGCTGGTTCGGCCACGAATGCGCAATTGGCGATCTTTGCCTTCGCACCAGCAATAATCGCCTGCGCAGCGGCCAGCGCCTCGCGCAGATATTTGCCTGCCAAGGCGACGATGCCGGCGGGTAGCGGCAAAGGCCAGTGCAGGATCAGTGCTCTCAATGTCTCGAAGATACGCTCCGCAAGCAATTTGGCGGTGGCAGCGAACCGCTCCTCGCCGCGCATCGGCCGGTCAGCCGCATTCAGCACCGCAAGCCGCGCTGCCACCGATTGCGCAACACCACAGAGCGAAAAAACCTGACCAGCAAGCACTGGCGCCTCTTCGGGGCGGCGGCCGACGAACAGGCGTGCCAGTCCCTGCGGGCGGTTGGACTTTATCTCCACGCAACAGGCCAGCGCCCGCGACACCGTCACGTCGATCCGGATCGAGCCCGCACCGAAGGTCATTGCGCCAACTCCTGCTGCTTGCGGAAATTCCCCCTCAGCAGGTCGCGGCGTTTGACATTGGTCGACGGGACCGACGCCGGCGTAAGTGCAGCCGGGTCGAAGAAGGCGCGGACGGCCTCCACCGCGGTCTCCAGCGCTGCTTCCATCGTCCCAAACGCGAAGACCGGCGAAAACAGCGAGCAGGAAGCGACCCGGCCGATCGCATCGAGCTCACCGGCGATGAACTCGACCTCGGCTACGGGGAGACCGATGCGGACGGTCGTTCCTACGGCAACCGGAGCCGATTGCACACTACCGGGAATATCTGCCGCCACCAGGTTCATGAACCACGGCGTCGCAATGATCCCGAGGGCTCTTCCGCCATAAATTCGGAAGCCGGTCGCCTTGATGCGGAGGGCGGGATTGCAGCGCGGCACGTCCTGCATGGCGGTTGCATGAATGTAGCGATAGCACATCTCGGCCGGATTGATTTCCGTGCGTTCCGCCGCGTCAGCGTGCATCGCCGAGCCTCATGAACTTCGATTGCAGGGCGTCACAGTTGGGACAGCGCCAGTCTTTGGGCAGGGCGGAAAACGGCACGCCGGGCGGGCTCTGCCAGACCGGGTCGCCTTGCGCGGGATCATAGACATGCCAGCAGATGCCGCACTCCATCTTGTCGTCATCGGACGCCGGATCGCACTTGCCGAAGTTCTCGAAGCTCGTCATTTGAAATAGGCCTCTTCGATGTCGCGCAGCCGGGCTTCCGAATCCCTGAAATCCTCTTCGGCAGCGATGACGACGGACGGGATGTCGGCAACCTCCAGCGTATCGAGAATGATCGTGTCCATGGCGTTGTAGAACTGCACCGACCAGACGTTGCGGACGCCGGCCGCCACGACCCGACATGTGCCATAGCCGCGCGAGGTGAACTTTACCGGCCCGGTGCCGAGCGTCGCCTGCAGGAAACCCATGTCCTGTGGGCTCATCGGAAAGAGCGAGAAGTTGATGATATCAGCAGGATCGCCGTCGCTATAGCGGCCGATGCGGTCGCCGATCTCGGTCAGCACCGGCATGACATTCATGGCGCCTGCCGGCGCCGGTCCGTGGGAAATCGATGCCGGCAGTGCCGAACAGGCCTGACGTACGGCTGCGGGAATCGACGCGACCTCGATATAGTCAGCAAGCAGCCGGCCATCCGGGTCGGTGAAACGGATGCGCCAGACGCCGGCCATCACCGCTTCCTGGATCTGCGCCAGGATGCCGGACGGCAGCGCGGCAATTCCCGCAACTTCGCCTTCGCCGAGGGTCTGGGTGATCAGCTCCCTTTCGTCATCCGGAAAATCGGTAATGTCGAACAGGCGGCCCGGCTGGTCAGCCTTCTGCACGGCGAGCGCATCGGCGAGTTGCGGCAGCAGCATCGCCGTCCGGCGACAGCAGCGGATCATCTCCTCGGCGCTGCTGGTCGCGAGATAATTGAGCTTGCGGGCGCTCTGCGGCGGCTCCGCGCCGATCGGCATGACCGTCATCGCCGCATCGGCGCCCTCGGGGGCGACCCAGAAACCTGCTTTCATCGGGCGATCTGGTTGCCGGCATGGGTGATCTCGACCTTCGACCCGCCAGATGCCGCCATGACCGGCGCATCCGCAGATAGCCAGTTGCCGATCTTCTCCATATATTCCGACCAGTCGCGGATCTTGCCGATGACGCCAAGCGGCTGGGCTCCGCGCGTGACAACGAGGCTTGGCATGACCACGACATTGAACCGCGGCTTGAGCTTGTCTTCGGCGGCGCGGAGCACGATGGCGCCCCGCACCCGTCCCGGGAACGCTCGTAGGAGTTCGGGAAGAACGACGGCGACGTCGTCGGCTTCAGGTCGCAGCGCAGGATCGCCGGTGAAAAACAGGATAGCATGTTCCGCTTCGTCCGCGGCCGGCGCCAGGAAGGTGTCGATGCTCGCTTCGTCGACGATGGGCAGTCGCATCTGCTCACGCAAGACGCGGACCAGGTAAGAGGGCATTGTCTCCTCCAGAAATCAGCTTGCAGAACGTTCTTGGGAGTTGACCAGCAAGCGGTGTGCCAGATCCGGGGGGTCCATTGATCTGCAAGGAGAGTTTCCAGCTCGGTTGCTCGCGTCGAATTGCTGGAATCCCGGTTTCCAGATGCGGCCACTATTCTCTCACCCCTCACGCAGATGCGCGGGCAATTCCGGCTCGCGGGCGATGAGATCGGCAAACAAGGCTTCGAAGGGCCGGCCTTCGACAGCTTCCGCCAGACCCGCAAGGGCATCATCGATGGCTTGCGCCTCATCACCCTCAAGGACGCGAATGGCCGAGCCCAGATGGGTCAATAGATATGTGCCTGGCAGCTGCGCGCCGACCAACATCATCGACACGGAAGAAATCGTACCATGACGCTCGCATTCGGCCACGCACTCGTCGCCGGTGACGACCCGCATCGGAAGACCTATGCACATGGCGTTGTCTCTTTTCTGTCATTCAAGCTACGAAATCGGGAACCGTGTGGACAGCGCCCACACGGCAGGCCTCCGCCTTGGGAGCGAAATATCAAGCGGCCAGCAGCTCGGCCCCTGTTAGGGCGACGGCAGCTCCGGCAACCCGGCCAGACGCTCTGCCCGGGCCTTGCAGAAATCTAAGCGACGCGAGCGCGATGCCGCCCGCATGCAGCATGCGGCCGGGAAGCCCGTGACATAGCCCGCGGCATGCGACATGGCAGGCGTTTCTGAACCATGGGCATGACCCGTGGGAGAGTGCGCATATCCCACGATCCCCGCCACCGGCGCCCGAACCTTGACTTCGAAGGCGACGAGCAGGCCGAGCACCGCTACGGTGAGGGCAATCCCCGTTTCCACCATCGACAGCGGGACGCCCTAGATGCCTATCGCTCCGCCGATCGTCATGACGATGACGAAGGCACAATCCAACTGTCCCTGTTGCCGAGCGTGCCGGGCCGGAAGCCGACCGCGACGGCGGCAAGGATATGGTGGAGGCCGCTCAAACGATGGCCGAGACCGGCAAGCGTGCCATCCGCATGAAGTCCGGTATGGGCATTGGCGACGCCCGGCACGCCAGGGCCGCGCATGCAGCCAATATTCTCCGAAACTTCATGGGAGCCTCCTCAGGTGATCAATGCGGCTGGCGCTGTTCGTAATTGTCAAAATCCAGATCGTTGCCGAGGAGCGAGGGGACGATGCCGCCGCTCCGCGCTCTTGCCTCGATGCCCCATCCCTTGAGAATGGCGACCGCCGTCCGGATCGCTTCGGGGATGACCGCCTTCACCGGCTCCGTCAGCGGCCCGCCCCAATCCTCGAGATCGACCGGCTGGCAGCCGATCAACGCCAGCTTTTCCGGATAATGGCCGAGCAGGTCGGCGGCGCTCAGCACTTCCTGGAATCCGGTCTGGTGCAGGCTCATCTTCCTGGCGCCGGTGAATTTCGGCACTTCGTCGTTTTCGACGATCTTCAGCGTGCCCGGGCTGAGCCCGTAGTCGATGGCATCGAAGACGATGAGATAATCGGTTTCCATCACGAACTGCACGAGATAGAGCCCTTGCGTCCCGCCGTCGAGGACGGTGACATTATCCGACACCGAATAGGATTGGTGAAAAGCTTCGACCACGCGTACGCCAAACCCCTCGTCGGCCCACAGGATGTTGCCGATGCCGAGGACCAGCACCCGGGGCCGTGTCGAAGACAGTTTGCGCACCTAGTCCTCCAGGTCCTTGAACATGCGATCGCCCGAGATCATCGACGAGATGATGCTCTGCCGGCTCATGATGTCCTCACGCACAGCCACATAGATATGGACCATTGTGAAAACCAGGATCACCCACATGCCGAGATGGTGGAAGGTGTGGACGTCCTGGCTGTTCGGCCAGATCGAGAACAACCAGCCGAACAGGCTGTATTCCCAGCTGTCGCGGCCAGTGCCCTCGCTGTAGAGCGCAAAGCCGGTGATGACCATGAACAACAGCGGCAGCGTGAACATCAGGAACATGGCGGACTGGGCAAGCGGTTTGTGACCGACATATTTTTTCGGCTTGCTGATCAGGAAGGCATACCAGCGCACTTCATGCACGCATTCCTTCCAGAACCGGCCGCTCCAGACCGGGACGTAGAAGATCTGTCGGGCATCGACATTGCCGACGAACACCCAGTAGATTCTCAGGATCAGGGCTATGGCCAGGATCTGTCCGGCGGCGAAATGGTTGAAGCGGATATATCCCATCAGAAAGTTGGCGCTGGCCTCCCCCGGCATCGACAGCAGTGGGCTGCCGATTAAGTAGCCGGTCAGCGCAAGCGTGAGGATGGAGAAGGCGTTGATCCAGTGCCAGAGACGCACCGGCGCCTCGTAGACATAGACGCTCTGGCGCTCCACGGCTCTTTCGCCGTGTGCGTCCAAGGTTGCAAGCGGGTCGAAAAGGCTCATCGCATATCCCTCCTCATCTCATCTGCACTTTTGCCATTTCCTGCCCGTCCGGGCTCATGACATGCGTGGAGCATGCAAGGCACGGATCGAAGGAATGGATTATCCGGAGTATTTCCAGCGGCTGGGTGGGATCTGACATCGGGGTATCCACCAACGAGGCTTCGAACGCGCCGATACCGCCTTTCGGATCGCGAGGGCTGGCGTTCCAGGTGGTCGGCACGACGCATTGGTAGTTGTCGATCTTGCCGTCCTTGATCTTGATCCAGTGGGCGAGCGCGCCGCGCGGCGCTTCGGTGAAGCCGACGCCCTTGACTTCCTTCGGCCAGGTCTGCGGTTTCCATTTGTCGACGAAAGCGGTCGCGCTGTCGCCAGCCTTGATATTGGCGACCAGCTTGTCGAAGAAATAGCGCATCTGGCGGCCCGCCCATTCGGAGTCTAGGGCGCGCGCCGCGGTGCGGCCGAGCGTGGAGAAGAGCGCCGACATCGGAAGACCGAGATCTTTCAGCACCTTCTCGATCGGCTCCTTGAATTCAGGCTTGCCCTGCGCATAGCCGACGACCCAGCGGGCGAGGGGGCCTACCTCCATGGCGTGTCCGCGCCAGCGCGGCGCCTTGATCCATGAATATTTGCCACCTTCGTCCAGTTCCTGGATGTTGGTCTTGGTGC
The DNA here is from genome assembly GCF_040545535.1 of Mesorhizobium robiniae. Lineage (NCBI taxonomy): Bacteria > Pseudomonadati > Pseudomonadota > Alphaproteobacteria > Hyphomicrobiales > Phyllobacteriaceae > Mesorhizobium > Mesorhizobium robiniae. Next base: position 71,593 of record NZ_JBEPMC010000019.1, on the reverse strand, counting down.
CCTTGGCATTGGGGCCTAGTTCGTAATGCGGCTCGGTGACGCCATCCCAGGGGTGCAGGCCCTTGGCCTCGTGCGGATACTTGTACCAGGAATGGATGACGAATTCCTGGATTTGCTCCGGATCGGCGAGGTCGATCGGCAGAATGTCGGCAAGATTACCGTTGATGATTGCGCCGCGCGGCAGTTTCAGGCTCGCTTCCGAATAATCGTTGGCATGTTCCGGCACATCGCCATAGGCGAGCACGTTCTTGCCCGAAAGGCCGCCGCCAAAGAGCCAGTCCCTGTAGAATGAGCCGATCGCCATGACGTCGGGCACATAGACCTTTTCGTTGAACTCGATCAGCTGGTCTATGATCGACGACACATGGTTTAGGCGCTCGATGTTGATCGCACCGACCGCGCCGGTTCCATCGATGTTGATGGGACAGGGCAGGCCGCCGACCAGCCAGTTCGGATGTGGATTCTTGCCGCCGAAGATCGTATGGATCTTGACGATCTCCTTCTGGAAATCCAGCGCCTCGAGATAGTGCGCGACGGCCATCAGGTTGGCTTCCGGCGGCAGCTTATAGGAGGCGTTACCCCAATAGCCGTTCTTGAATGGACCGAGTTGGCCGGATTCAACGAATTTCTTGAGCCGGGTCTGGATGTCCTTGAAATAGCCGGGCGAGGAGAGCGCCCAGTCGGACACCGACTGGGCCAGCTGAGACGTCGCCTTCGGATCGGCCTTGAGCGCGCAGACGACGTCCACCCAGTCAAGCGCATGCAGGTGATAGAAATGCACCACGTGGTCATGCACCTGCAGCGCAAGCTGCATCAGGTTGCGGATCGAATTGGCGTTTTCCGGGATGGTGATGCCAAGGGCATTCTCGACCGCGCGCACGGAGGTCAGCGCATGCGCGCCCGTGCAGACGCCGCAGATCCGCTCGGTGAAGGCCCAGGCGTCGCGCGGATCGCGGTTCTTGAGGATGACTTCGATGCCGCGCCACATCGTGCCAGTGGACACAGCGTTGCGGATGACGTTGTTGGCGTCGACATTGACCTCGACCCGCATATGGCCTTCGATACGGGTGACCGGATCGACCACGATGCGTTTGCCGGAATTGTCGAGCGTGAAGCCGTTGGGCGTTTGGATTGACATAAGTGTTCCCTGCCCAGAGTTTTAAACGTCGGTTTTTTCGCGCTTGGTGGTGACGCGCTTGACGGCGGTGATCGCGGCGTGGGCCGCGATCGCTCCGCCGATGACGCCGGCTACCGTCATGCCGATCCGGTCGGCATTGGCCTCGATGCCGAACTGGTTGATCGTGGCCAGGCGGTCATAGAAGCTGCCCTTGTCCCAGAACCCATCCTCGGAGCAGCCGATGCAGCCGTGACCGGACTGGATCGGGAAGGAGACGCCGCCGTTCCACCGCACCGTCGAGCAGGCATTGTAGGTGGTCGGGCCCCTGCAACCCATCTTGTAGAGACAGTAGCCGTTGCGTGCTCCCTCGTCGTCCCATTCCTCGACGAACTGGCCGGCGTCGAAATGCGGCCGGCGGTAGCATTTGTCGTGGATGCGCTGCGAATAGAACATCTTCGGCCGGCCCTGCCGATCGAGCTCGGGCAATCGGCCGAAGGTGGTGATGAAGGTGACGACGCCGGTCATCACTTCGGCGATCGGCGGACAGCCCGGGACCTTGATGATCGGCTTGTCGCGGATCACCTTGTCGATCGGCGTTGCCTGGGTCGGGTTGGGCTTTGCGGCCTGGACGCAGCCCCAGGAGGCGCAGGCGCCCCAGGCGATGATCGCCATGGCGTCTTCGGCCACATATTTGAGTTTCTCGACGAAGGGTCGGCCGCCGTCGATGCAGAACATGCCGTCCTCATTGAGCGGCGGATTGCCCTCGACGGCGAGGATGTACTTGCCCTTGTATTTCTGCTTGGTCTCTTCGAGGATGGCCTCTGCCTGATGGCCGGCTGCGACCATGATCGTGTCGTCATAATCGAGCGAGATCATCGAAAGGACCACGTCCTTGACCAGCGGATGGGCCGAGCGGATGAAGCTCTCCGAGCAGCAGGTGCATTCGAGGCCGTGCATCCAGATGACAGGAACCCGTTCCTTGGTTTCGAGTGCCTCGGCCATCGCCGTTTTCGCGTCCGGGCCAAAACCCAGGCTCGCCGCCGTCAGGCTACAGAATTTGATGAAGCTGCGTCGGGTAATCCCCTGACGGCGAATGACATCATAAAAGGTTTCTGTTTTGCGCATCGTGCTCCTCTAGCGCTCCGTCCCCAGTCAACTCACCCGGATGAGATACCTAGGCAGGCATGATAGGGAGAGGTCGCAAGAAGCGGGCCAGTTTGAAAGCCGGTGCCGAACTCCAAACTCAAGCTCGTTAAGCGCCAAATGTACGGCCGAGGAAAACTCGACCTACTCCAGGCGCGCGTCATCGGCGCTGCGTAGGAGCCAATTTTGCACGCCGATTCACAGCTCCAAACACGAAACGCGGTCCGAAGGCAACAAACTCAGAAATTTGGACAAAAGACTGCCAGCCTGGAGGTCTTTTTTCGAGATCGGCAACGGACGCTTGGTGGATGTCCCTGAAGTCGTTAGCGACACGATGTTGCTTCCGCCCTTTAGGGTATTAACATAGTTTAGAAATGATTGCGATATAGGCGCCGTCGCGGTGATAAGTATGTCGTCGTCCCTAGCAAGCCATATCATTCTTTTTGCTTCCGCTGCATTATTCTGCAAATACTTGTCAGACAACGAGGGAACTGCTGTGGCCATGGCGTGGGAGCCAACATTTCCTAGTACTAACGCGGTCATCTTTTCTACATTATGATCGGCTGGCCAACGTGTCCGGAAGTGATTGGCTTTCTGCTACCCACCAGTCAATGCAGGCGTCAGCAAGGATATCAATCGGGTCGACAATATCATTGTCGTATGCGAGGTCACCGCAGATCGCTGATAGTTCACTGCAACCAAGAATAATTTTGTCAGGTTCGAAAGATCGCACGGCTTGAACAAGCCTCGTTAGATTGTCCTGTGCATTTGCCATGTTGCCTGACTTGACGTCAGATATGATCTTGATGGTGTCTTTCTGAAGTTTCGGGTTGCTGCGATAAAATTCTTTGCCGAAGTCGCTCTCAGTTTGTCCGGCGTAAAGCCCGTTGTGCATTGACGCGCTCGTTCCGATGGAAATTGAGCGAAGGTTGCGTGCTTCGCTGCCACGCGAGTCCTCTATGGCTTGTCTTGTTATCTCTACCATATCAATCAATTTTACTGACAGCGCTTTTTTAATCTCTGTGGCCCAGAGATGTGCAGTATTGCAGGGGATAGCGATTGCTCCGCATCCAACTTTCTCTAGCCAATACGCGCGTTCCAAAATTTGCCGCAAGGGGGCGTCGCTGCCGACTAAAATTGCCTGCGAACGATCAGGGATATTGGGAACCGATAGACAAATAAACGGGATGTGATCCTGGTCTCTTTCAACGCGGCTTTTGCGAGCCAGAATCTCCAAGAATTTAGCAGTCGCAAAGCTTCCCATTCCGCCGACCACTCCAAGTGGTTTTCGTTGACCAAGTAGTCCGGGAGATGGGGGCGGGATGGCGTCGATCATCAAGAAATTCCTATTGTTGAGGTTTTGCGCCACCGATCGTCTGTGAGGCGGGGCATCCGCGGTCGCGTGTTCTCAAAGCGAAATGTTCTCTACCTGCTCCGCCGCCGTCTGCGGGATGCCCGGCATCGGTTTAGCTATAACGACGCGGATCCGACTTGTTGACGCACGACGAGCGCATCAAAAATCGTACCACCTTCGCAAAAATAGCCCTGGGTAAGTTTTGATATTAAGATCAGATAGTTAAGCCAGAGCGCGGACGAAATTGGGCCAAACGCCACTATGCCACTATGTAGCAGGCGCGACAAACCCGACAGGGCATGTGGAGACAGCGCCAATGCCGGAATTTTTGCCTAGGACTCGGCAATTGAACCGGCCCGCAACGTGGCTTGCAGGAATGCTTCGATGTGCGCGCCTAAAAGGTGTACCTGGTGCCGTAGGGCATCTCCTTGCCACTCTGCCGGATCAACGCTCCCAGAAGCGCCGTTTTTGAATCTTCCCCAGTTCGCGTATTGGAAAGGATATCGCATCGCTATTCTCGCGAATTGGATGGCTTTCCATTCTGGCATTCCGGGCGCGAGTAAATGTCGCGTGGCATTGTATGATTTTGTCGGACATCGACATGGCTGGTTCGCCCCGGGCCATGTTCTGAAACGATTTTTCTTTGGTACGCAATTTGCTCGTCGTCAGGAGAATGTCGAAAAGTCACGAAAACACATCCTGCCGGGAACTCGGTCCTACTCGTCGAAACGGTCGACACAGCCAAGCGCGAATGTTCGCAGGGCTCCAATGTCATTTTGGTTTCAGGTGCCCTGCTCGACAAAGGCCCAGAAGCGCTCCGCGAAGGCAGCGTCCAGCGCCTCGACGATTAGAACGATGTCAAGATCCTTGGTGGCACGGAAGTCTAGGCCGACCTCGTTCATGATAAGCTCGCAGGCGGCACCACCGATCAGCACATATTGATGTTCTTGGCCCGCGAAATGCGCGCGGAAGCGGTCTACCCCGGTCACCATTCAAACGTCTCCAATAATTGTTCCGCCGCTTGCGCAACACGTTCGTCCGGGCTCCCCCGAACACTGAGATACAGGGACAGCCGATCTATGACATTGTCCCGCGCGAGGATCTGCGGGTCGTAGGTCCAGGTCTGAATTTCTATTCGGTCGTCATCGAACGCCGCGGCTGGGCTGAGTGCGAGCCTCTCCTTGAGGCGCATCCAATGCATCGACAGAATGGCGCGCGTCTCGACCCGAGGGGCCGGCAGCATGGTGTAGTGGGCAAGCGCGCTCTCGCCGGCGAGCGGTGCGATATGGTTTTCTATCCGGCCGCTAACAAGGCGAACCTTGCGCACTGGGGACTGCAATCGCTCTTGGATTGCCTCCCATAGTTCGTGACCACCTAGGAGCATGTGAAGACGCCGTTGTCGGCCGACATGGCGAGCCTTTGCAAGTTGGAGTGCCTCAAGCTCATCTAGTGTTCGGCTTATGCTCATGATCGACACATGCAGTCGCTCGGCAAGGTCGGTGAGGTGTTCATCCTCAAGGGCGACACCCTGCAGGACCGCGAGGAGCACCAATTGCGTGGTAGGGCTGATCTGGTCAGAGGGAGGGATCGCGGCCGTCGGCGCGCGCTCGCGCAGGTCTAGCAAGGCTTCCGGGACATAAAGCTGCGCACCCGGCGCGATGAAGCCGATCTGCCGCTCCACCATCTGGCGTCGGATGGCGTTCGGCACATGGTCAAGTAGCAGCAGAATGAGATCGACGCCAAGTTGGCGGCGGACCAGATCGCGGTGCTTGAGATAATCCGTAGTAGGGCCTTGCCGGGGTTCGCGAATAGCCATGAGAATCAAAGTTCGACCGTCCAGCAACCCTTCCCACAACATGTAGCGGTCAAGCACGAAGTGCGGGACGTTTGCTGGCACTATAGGCGTGAGTTCGAGCCGCCGCCCGAAGGCGTGCTGGACATACACTTCTGCCGCCTGAGCGAGCGCTTTCAACCGTGCTGCAGGGATTGTTTCGGTGGCTCTCTACGTCCGTGCCTGTCCAGATCGCCTTTGCCCGTCAGCGAAAAGCCCCCGCCAGGCGGTTGCTGAACCGTCTATCCTGAGCCGATGTCGCCAGAAGCGGTGCGAAAGCGATTGGTTTTTTATGTGCGGATGGCTCGTAGAACCCTGAGTTCCGCTCTCCTTTCTCGGCAACCGCAAGCTGCCAGTCAGCTTTTCGGCCACTCCAGCCATTCGCCATGTTGTCACTCATAACGTCTGCAATTGGCGCGATCCACATCCCGCTTGTTTGCCTGAGGCCCTGATCCGTGGCGAACGGAATGGCGACTTCCAAAGCGAGTTTCTTACATATTGGCAGCATGCAGGACGCCGACGGGTCCGGACCATCCGGTCGCTTATCGAACCCGCGCCGCCATCGCGGATTGTCAGAATCTGGGAGAGCGCAAGAAGAACCATCATCGCCGACGATTACAAGAGGTTGCGCGATTGGCTTCGCAATTTCGCTCCGGCAAACCCCGCAGCCGAGCACCGCTTTAATAGCGGCTTGCTGGTCTGAACGGATGTCGTCCCGCTGCCAACCGAATACACCTCGTCGGCGAAGGATGGTTACGACATGGCTGCCCGCGCAGGCGTCGCTCACTGTCTCGACGAACTTGCCCGAGAGACACGTCAGCGGCAGATCGTGGTGCTGGGCGCAAGTACCGAGAACGGACCAGCGCTCGTAACCACAGTCGTCAATCGACCGAAGATCGTTCGTGGGTCGGATCCGTTGATCGCCGGGTTTCGCCCCTCGCGCGGGCTCGACAACATACTACACGCCCGACTGTCCGGAAGAAATGCCGCCGACCGCACTTCGGTCGAACGCGCCGATCCGACATGGTCCATGGGCGCGACCACGATCCGCGGATTCCCACGTTGCGCGGGGCGACCGTTGCCATTCCGCCGATCTCAAGGCTGTCTGGTCGGCGCCGACGACCGACGCGAGGCTCAAGAAGCGCATCGTGCGCACCGTCATCCACGAGGTGGTCGCCGATATCGATGAAGAAGCCTCAGAGATCGTTCTCTTGATCCATTGGATTGGCGGCGTCCACACCGAACCGTGCCTGCCGAGGAGGCGGCGCGGACAGCGCAACAGCACTTCGGCCGACATCTTGGCCGCCGTCCGGCAACTGGTTCTCATCGCCAATGATGACCTTATTGCCGGCATCCTCAACCGGAACGGCCTGGTGACCGGCCACGGCAATCGCTGGACACGGGAGCGGGTCACGGCGCTCAGCGCCGCGGGACCTGTCACTTGGAACAGTCGCTTGAGGGCGGCAAGGTCGAGCCCCTCGTACTTGAGCGCGAAGGTCAGATGGCCTTCGAGGGTTGGATGTGGGGCATGGCGGGGCGTTATGATCCGCCAAGCGTTCCGCGATGGCGAACGACTGGAGGCTCAGCGGTGCAAATACAGGAGATCGGCGGTCTCACATGAGCGCGCGCCGCCGCAAGGTGGCGGCTCTATCCACCTTGGGGCCTCGGAAGATTTCGGGGAGCCGATTCGAGCGAGGGATCAGACTTCCTCGTAGTCGCCGCGATCGACGCGGATATAGCCGCCGGCGCCCAGCGCCTCGGGCGTCATGACCTCGGGGGCGTCGACTTCAGGTAGGGTCTGGAAAGCACTCGCCCAGTCGTTCTCGAATATCTTGGTAAAATATGCGGCGATGCCCGGATGGGTCAGCCAGACACCTGCTTCGCGGTTTCTGGAGACTGCGGCGTCTGACCAGTTCTGCGAGCTGATGAGAATACTGTCGCCGTCGACGATCACCATCTTGTTGTGGCAGTGCACGAACTCGTCGGTGTTGATGTAGCGGATGTTTTCGGCGATGTTCAGACCGTAGTTGGCGGCGAGGTTTTCGAGGTTCTTCTTCTCCTTCGCGACGTCGCTCTTGCTAAACAGCTTCCCGAGCACGATTCGGACGTCGAGTTCGGGCGCCGCGTTGCGCGCCTCGGCGATTGCGGCAAGCAGCCTGGCGACCAGCGGCTGGGAGGATCTGATATACTGCTGTTCGATGAGGACGGATTTGCGGGCCTTCGCAATCAGACCGGGCACGACGTCCATGTAGTTGTCGGGACTCAGCACCGGTTGGATTGTGAGCGGCGCGTCGAGGTCGAAGGTTTCGCTTGTAAAGAGCTGCTCGGGTTTGCGTGCCGGCGCGCGCTCGACCAGGAAAAACTCGTCCTCGACCGGACGGCGCAGCATCTCAGGTACGGCATCGACAAGGGCCATGTCGGCTTCCAGAATGCCGGCAAAGAAACCGCTAAGCTCTCTCGATCTGATGGCAAGGCCCGTATCGCGGTTTCCCGGACGGAAGACCCCGCCGGAGGCACCATCCTCGACGTTCATCGGAATGCTGTTGACGCTGTAGTTTCCGCTTTGGACCAGGACCCATTCGTTGTCGATTACGATCACCTTCTCGTGCGAGGAACTGAACACATGGACGGTGGGATTGGCACAGGAGGGGGCCGAGACGCCGCGCGCGCCCATCTGCACCAGGCGGTCGAAAATGTCGCTCTCGGTCCTACTGTCGATGTCGAGCATCAGCGAGACCTTCACCTTGCGGGCCATCGCGGCAAGAAGCAGGTCCTCCATGTAGGATGCCGTAAAATCGTAGATGCCGACGAGGATCGATTCCTTCGCGGCGTCGATCAGTCGCTTCGTCACCGCGAAGGTCGAGTCCGGCGAGGCGTAGGCGATGATTTGCTCGCTGAGGTCGAAGGCTGGAACATCGCGCGCCTGGTAACCCTCGAGGTGACAGCTGCGGCCGACCATTTCGGGGACCGCGATCGCGATGGTCGGTTGAGTGCCGACGGCCTGTGCGGTGGCGAGCGTCGGGATGCGGGTCTTCAGAACATAGGTCGGCATGAATTCCCCTTTTGCGGCTATTGCGGTTCGAACGGTTCGGCCTTCTGGACGACGAGCGGCACGTCGACGTCGTTTCCCTGGTGATTGATCGTCAGCGATTCAGGCAGCTTCACCGCCGCGCCGGGCTGCGTGTAGGCGACCACCACCCAACCCGACCGGCCGTATGGCTCGCCTTTTTCGACTCCGACCGCATGCGCGCCGATTTTTGCAAGACCATCGGCGTGCCTTTGTCGTGCGCTGTTGGCCTCGTCGAGCGTCGCCACGATGCCTCCGTCAGAATGCGAATTTCAGGGCGTCCAGCACGGTACGGATGGGCGTGAAGACGCTGCCCTTGGGCGATCCCGCGAAATGCAGGCCGACGATAGCGCCTGTGTCTGCCGCAACGACTAGCGCGCCGGAATCGCCGCCGCCGGTATAAGTGTCGCACAGGACCTGGCCAATGAAGCCGACGACACCGACGCCTTCATAGCGAACGAGCACCCGGAAATCGACGTCGCGTACGACCGATTGCGTATCCCCGGTCGTGCGGCCGCGCTTCTTGACCGCCATGTCGCGCATGGGTGTGGCCACCTTCAGCGGCGTCGCAGCGCCCCAGATTTCGTTGTCGATGTCCGCCAGATGGTCGGGATCTATCTCTGCTAGTGCGGCATCAACGGTATTCGTGAAGCTATCGCCAACCGTGAAGGGCGAAAAGGCGCTCAACGTCGCGATGATATCGGCTGGCTCCGCCCCGCCATCAGCAGGTCCCGGATAGAGGATCGGATCTCCGGCGGCCGCCAGTCCCGACTTGGCCAGAACGTGCGAGTTGCTCAGCAGAAACAGCTTGCGTTCCTTGCGCACGATCGCCCCAAGCGTCCCTGCTGTCACATCCTTGTGCCCTACGCTGAAACCACTCTGCAATGGCGATTGCTTAGCATTCTCCTGTGGAACGATGTCGCCGATTTCCACGATGTCGGTGTAGATCGCCCGGCCGTTCGCCGCCGCCATGACCGGCGGGAGGATCTGATCGGGGCGCAGGTCGCTCATTGCCAGCTTCTGCCGGACATAAAAGACGATCCCGAGGTCATCCCTGCGTTCGCCGTCCGTCACCTTCCGCGCGATGCCGGCGCCGACGACGTTGTCGTCCTCGAAAATCGTGCGGACGCGTTGATAATGCTGAAGCGTCGTAGGGCTCAGCGATTCCGGCTCCGCAATTTCGGGAGCGGTCACGCGATCCAGAATGTCGAGTAAGGTCCTCGGTGTCGCCATGCTCACGTCCCCCCAAGCAAATGCATCTTATGCATGGATTTGTGTCACCCCGATGAATTTTTACCGCGCAGACCGTCGCGTTGCAGAGAAAATACTTCATTCGAACGGGAAGTTTATTGTAGCGCCCGGACTTGCAGTACCCGATCGCTTGATCAGCAAGCTCCCACAAGCTCCCAATGGGTGGTGGTACGATTGCTGATCCGCCTCGCGCGGCCCGACGTTTTCGGCTATTTCCTGACGCAGCTTTGGTCCTTTGATGAGACGGCGGCCGAGCGCGGTGACAAAGGCGTCGCGCAAACCTGAAACGGTTGCCGTATGGCGTCGATCCTCGGTCCTCGACTAATTGGCGGAGATGTACAGGGATTTCCTGAGGGCTTAATCTCGACCGCGCAAGACCGGCTGCGGCTGAGGAGGGGAGGGCGCTTGTCCCTGCGCTTTGGTACTGCCGCCCATCGGGGCCGGCGCGACGTCAAGTCCAAGGGCTTCCTGGGGCTTCCTCCCACGCGGTGCCGACCTTCTTCCCGAAGAGCCTCTTTGTCTGAAGACCGATGCGCGGGCATGGATGGATCAAGGCGTTGCGTCAGGACGACGCCCGGCAGGTGCGTGCGCGCATTGCCGAACTGGAGCGCGACCTCATCGCAACCACACCTCAGGGACGCCATCGACGTTTCGAAGCCGGACATGAGCTTCGCAATGCTAAGTTCCGCCTGGCACGTCTCGAGCAATGCATCGCCGAAATACCGGAGAAATGTAGGCGCTAGCGTTAAATTCGCCGCTACTCAATCCCTGCCGCGCGGTCGGCTGGGAACAGATGCAGACTGCACGGTTAACTCGTCGCCGCGCGTCCGAAGCACATAGTGTGGGGCGTCGATAGTCGCGCTCTTCCCGGCGCCTGAATTCCCGAAGATCACCGACAGTTTGCCGTCGCGCGACGAGCCGTTTTGGACCTATCACTAAGCGCGAGACTGTGGGGAAGGTCAGCCCGCCCGCCGCAAATCCTGATGCCGCGTCCGAGCTGCGCTGAGCAGGCAGGTCTCGTCGCTAATTCCGTCCTGGAAAAGTCGAACCAGCTCAGAGGCAATGTTCTCGGCTTCCGGTGACCCTGGCTGGATATGGCTCTCTTGGCAAAGCTGGTCGAAAACCGACTTGAGGCTTTGCAAATCACTCGGATAGAGGGCTGGGTCAAGGTTGGGACGATCGATCATCTGGGCCTCCCGCGGGCTGAGATCTTGAACGACACAGAGGGCGGCGACGAGGAAACCCGCCGACACGCGAAAATGACCCCGCCGAAAGGGATTGTCATTAAAAAAAGTTGTCGGGTGACGGCTTGGTGCATTCTTGACATCCCGATGTAGGTGGCCACGGATGCCTGGTCCCGTCTGCGAGGAAACGCGGCACAGGTTCGCCGTTCACGAAACAGGGGAGGCTGCGGTCATCGAGACGTTCAACGCCTCCACCACGGCGGGGGCGGACCTGCACGACGCTTTTTGCGTGCGTTGTATTCTTTGAGGAGGATTACAAGTAGTTCGGATCCGCGCCCGATCGCAGCTCGTCTATGTCTTTGTAAGGATGGCTTCTACCTTCTTTTGCATCGAGATTGTCGTGCTGTAATACGGCCAAATGTAAGGCCCGCCAGCGCCTTGATTCAGGTCTTGATTGATTGACGTATATCCAGTGATGGCTGGCGGAGTGGACTGATTGGTTACAAGCAGTTGGAGGGCCGTGATAGGCTTATTGCCTGTTTCGCCGATTTTCCAGACCATGTAAATGTACTTCCCGCCTGCTCCTTGTTTGAGGTCTTGGCCCGTCCATTGCCAACCAGAAGGCGGATTCGATTGCTGTTCATTGTATGCAACGAAGTTGATCGATGTCACAGGATTGCTGTCGCCAAGAATATAACCGATGTAGATGTACTTCCCTCCCACGCCTGTATTCGTGTCGGTGGGCAGGAATTCCCAAGGCGGCTGGTATTTTGGCCCAACACTGTCATCGACGTGATTCGTCAATTGCTGAATCGGCACGGCCATTTTTGGCACTCCAGTTTGTTTTGAATAACGGGGGCAGAGCTTGACCCTTCCGCTGGAGCATCACGGACCCTTGGTTCGCGCGAGAGCGACTGTCGATCAGCAAGTCTCACGCCAATCAAAACTATTATTCTGGAACAATGGGTTAACTCTGGGTGGCGTGTCCCATGTCGGACATTGTCAAATATCCCACAGCTTGGGCCTTTGGTGCCGTTCACCCAATTCGACATAAGACGACTACGCCGCGATCTCCCAGAGATGCCTGCGGCCATCGGCCGTGCCAGCATGTCTGACCCCGTCGGCTTTCGACAACTGGTCGCTTCTTCCGGCCATATATATGGGCAGAAACCGACGTCAGCCCCTGAGTCGGTACTGGAGTGCCTGCCGGTCGGCGACGAGATTGTCGAGGTGCAGCACGGCTGGCTGGTATCCTTGCGCCAATCGTCTAACCAGAGCCCGCGTGCCGTCGACCATAAAGACGCCGCAATCATAACTGTTCGGCTGCTGGGCCATGCGGGCTGGTTCGAGGCGAGCGCCCAGCCTTGCTGCGAACTCTGCTGCGGGCTGGTCATTGTACCCGCGGGCGGAGTCGTAGTGATAGGCGACAGGGCTTTCCCGCACACGGCGGTCGACGAGCAACAGCGACCAGTGGTCGCCGGGGCGATCAGCTTGGGCATTGCTTACTGGCATAAACAGGAAGTCAGCTGTATCGTTACCCCTCTGATCATGGACTATGCGCTGGAATGCGCGTAGCGCGAGGATCTCGGCGCCCAAGCGCAGATGATAAAGGGCTACGAGGGGATCCACGAGCCGCGTCCGCGCGGCGAGATCAGGATTGTCCCTCTGCAGATCCTGTGCCAGGAGCGCGTAATCCGCCAAGATATGCTTGTCGGCCAGCCACTCACTGGCGCCGAGCTCCAGCCCGCCGCCATCGTGGAGCGAGGCTGTCGGATGCAAAGCTCCGACCTGAGCGTCGGACGGTGGGCGCGGGAGCCCCGGCGCATAGTGAGCGTCATCCCGCAGCTCCTGCGGAGTGACCGGCAAATGAACCAGAGAGTCAAGGCCGCCGTAGATGTCCGACTGAGCCCTCGGCGTTGCCGCTGACGCAGCTTCACTCATCGGCCCATGGACGAGCTGAACGTCGGATGGTGGGCGCGGGAGCCCCGGCGCATAATGAGCGTCATCCCGCAGCTCCTGCGGAGTGACCGGCAAATGAACCAGAGAGTCAAGGCCGCCGTAGATGTCCGACTGAGCCCTCGGCGTTGCCGCTGACGCAGCTTCACTCATCGGTCCAACTTCGGCGTGATGGACGGGCTGACCGTCGGATGGTAGGGGCGGGAGCCCCGGCGCATAGTGGGCATCATCCCGCAGCTCCTGCGGAGTGACCGGCAAATGAACCAGAGAGTCAAGGCCGCCGTAGATGTCCGACGGAGCCCTCGGCGTGGCCGCGGGCGCAGCTTCACTCATCGGCCCGACTTCGGCGTGATGGACGAGCTGAACGTCGGATGGTAGGCGCGGGAGCCCCGGCGCATAGTGAGCATCATCCCGCAGCTCCTGCGGAGTGACCGGCAAATGAACCAGAGAGTCAAGGCCGCCGTAGATGTCCGACTGAGCCCTCGGCGTGGCCGCTGACGCAGCTTCACTCATCGGCCCGACTTCGGCGTGATGGACGAGCTGTAGCTGAACGTCGGATGGTAGGCGCGGAAACCCCGGCGCATAGTGGGCATCATCCCGCAGCTCCTGCGGAGTGACCGGCAAATGAACCAGAGAGTCAAGGCCGCCGTAGATGTCCGACGGAGCCCTCGGCGTTGCCGCTGACGCAGCTTCACTCATCGGTCCAACTTCAGCGTGATGGACGAGCTGAACGTCATTCAGTCCTGCCGCCCCCTCAGCCCTTGCGGAAACCGCCCTGGGTGGTTCCATCGTCCGGTCGAACAGCTGTGGCCAGGTGGGATTCCCCGGCCGCGAGTTGGGCAGCGGAGCGGCTTCCGGTCGATATCTGAGGCGAATGGCAACGCCTCGCGGATTGAGTGGGGTTCTCGGCCTACCCCCTAGCGGCAACCAACCCGCCGTGTAGCGCTCGCCATCAATCAAAAAGCTGGTCAGTTGAACCTCCTGGTTCGGCATGAGGTTGCTCCTGTCCAGCGCAGCGATCAACTCGTCTGGCGCGCGCTGGTGGGCGTGGCGCCAGTTCAAGTGACGAACGGCCTCTCCGAAATCCGGGGCCTGGGAATGGCGCGCGGTTGGCGCGAGGGAAGACGGTGGGCCAGCTTCTTCCAGCATCTCCCAAAGTTGATCCTGATCGTAACCTTCCCCGGGGAGGGCCACTGGAGATCCGGCAGCGCGCGGCACGGGGGCAATCTGGCGCTCAGGTTCCAACGCTTCGCTGCGCGGCAGTGACTTGCGAAGGTGAGCCAGTGCGATTCTGGCCCGTTTGTCGGTACTGGGATAGCGATTGACATCTTCATCCAGCGACTTGTCATGAAGCCGAGCAGCAATGCCCGGCATGTTGTTTTGACGCAGGTAGTGACCGAAACTGCTAAGGGCACTTGCGTAGTTCATGGCGGTATATGGACTGAGCCCGCTCGCAGGCGCTGCTGATTTGTACTCTTTGATGAGGGCCGCGTCGTCGGGATAAGGAGTCGGGACAGTACGTCCTATCGTTGGCGCGGGTGCGCCCGCCTGGTATGTCTTCAGATACTTGAGAGCCGGAACGATGGACGACGACCCCCCGTTTCTTTCGAGCTCCTTGACGTCGTCGTCCAGCGACTTGTCGTGAAGCCGAGGAGCAATGCCCTGCTTGTCGTTTTCAACGAGCCAACGACTGAAGTTGAGAAGACAATTCACATGGAGCGTGACGGTGCCGTCCTTGGCCCCACGGGCGATGAGTGCCGCCCTGAGACCCTCCATGAGGGACGCATCTTCGGAATAAAGAGGACGCTTGTCGCCACCTACGCAAACCGTTGTTGAACGATCCGGCTGCAGCGCCGAGGCGCCTAAGATCGCCCCACCACCTCCGGCGTGCGGCGCTGGTATGTAATCTTGCCCGCTCCCCTGCATTATGGGCTGCGCTTCCCTTGACGACGAAGCCAGTTGATGGATGGGGGCCTGCAGCACGCGACCGCCTGAATTGCCGATCGCGCTCAGTTGCCGCTCAATGGCATCCCCTTGGGGATTGCTCAGCGTCCTCTGCCTCTTCGCTGGTCTCAACTGCTCCGGCTGATCCGCCCCTCGCAGAACCTCCTCTGGATTGACAGCCAGCCCCGGCGAGGGGAGGGCTGGGCTTGGCTGATCAACAGCGCCTGCCGGCGAATAGGGAGGTGAGGGCACACCTTGCCAAAAGTTCGCCGTGCCCCAACTGTCGGCTGGCAGCTGACCAGCTTGATCCACCCCCTCCCAAAGCTCCGCTGAATTGAAACTTGACCGCGAGCGGTCGGGTTGATCGTCCAACAGTCGCCGAAGCTCCTCTGGATTGACAGACAGCACTGGCGACTGGACGGCCTGTTCCTCCGCCTGCCGAGAGCCGTCCGCCCCGAAAGGACCCTTCCAGATGCTGCTGCGGCAATCACGAATGATATTCAACCCGGTGGCGGGTGTCGTCTCTGGGCGTCCGCCGACACGAGCCACATCATCGATGAGGCGCCCGCCTTCCATGGAGGGACCATTATGGGGAGGCCTGCGATCAGCTAAAGTACCGGGCTCACGATATTCACGAAGCACCGTCAGCGCGGCTCTCATTGCCTCCTTATCCCGGTCCCCGAATGACTTGACATGTGCGACCAAGGAATTGTGATCGAGTGCAGTAATCGTTTGGCCAGGGCCGAGAGATTTCGCCAATCTGCGAAGAGTCCTATCACACTGCCGGGCCGTGCTCGGTAGCCATCCCCGGCGCGCCGCCGCCGCCTTTACAGCCCCCTCGATGAGGTTCTTGTCTTCCACAGGGGGTTCATTGCGCAGACGTCCGCCAGCAGGAGCGCTGGGATCGCGGTGCTTACGAAGCACCGTCAACGCGGCCACCATTGTCCCGTCATGGGCAAAGAAACTTTTAGCGTAAGCAATCAAGGATTGGTGATCGAGCGCAGAAAGCGTCTTGCCTTGCGACCCGAGATCATCCGCTAATCTGCGAAGGGTCGCTGCATAACTCTTGGCCGTTTGCCCTTTCAGATCCCGGCGCGCAACCCCGGCTTTGACCGCCGCGTCGATGAGGCTCCGGTCTTTATCAGACAGACGAGGATAACAGCGGTCCCGAGGCGCATGGACCCCTGCGACGGGCGCGGCATCGGCTCGGCGCGCCTCGCGCAGCAAGTGCTGCTCAAAGCCATTGTGCCCGGCGTGTGCCGCCTGCTGCCGTTGCATGGCGTCGAACGTCTCCCGCCAAGCCGGATCCGTTGGATTGAAGTTAGGTAGGTCCAAGCTGGTCTCACGTTTATAGGTCACCGGAGGCTCAAAACTACTCGGGCAAGCTGTCGAGAAGCTGACAATCCTCGCCGTCTGCAAAGCGTCTCACGAACGCTCGAAGAGAACAGTCTGCGATCCGGTGTGGGCTGCTCACCCGAGGCCATGGGGATTCTACAACCAGGTTGCCGTTCGGCATCGCGTTGCAGATGCAGGCGCTGTCCATGCTGCTTGATGCGCTCGAACACCCTCATCACCACGGCAGGCCTCAACGACGTCGACCCGAAAGCCTGGCTTGCCGACGTCCTGGCCCGCATAGCCGATCTTCCCGCCTCGCGTCTGCACGAACTACTGCCCTGGGAATGGAAGCGTAGGCTGCCGAACGCGCCTGTCAGTGTGGAACGATGGGCACGATGGGTCACGTCGAGTGCCTTCTGACACCGCTGTCGCGCGATTGCGGAAATGGTCACCGTGATCGACGGTCACCGCGCGACCAAAGCCCGGATCGACGGTTTGAACGCCCATCCCGTCAAGGCGCTCGGCGCCACTTTGTCTGGGCAGTCGCTCATGGCAACCCGGTGCCGATCATCCTGGACGAGTCTCCGAGTTTGAGCACTGCCAGCGAAACGAAATAGGCTAATCGTCCGCGGCATAGGAGTGCGGCTAGATTGGCAACGATGCCGCAGCTTTGCCTGCGTGCAATGTCATTGTCTCTGAGCCGACGGGGACCTTGATGCTTCCTTGCACGACCGAAACAAGCTCACGCGTGCCCTGGCTATGAACGTCCGAGCGATGAATGTGGCCTGCACAATCGTCGAGGACCAGATCTCGAACATGGAGCGGCCTGAGGTCGAGGCTTCCAGTCTCGCCGCGCTTCCATGCGTTGTTCTCTTAGAGTGTTGCGGGATTGGTCCGCTCAATTGCCACCGCGATGCAAGGTCAATCCCGTCAGAATGAGCGTTCGAAACGGAGGATGCCGCCGACGCTGTTCTTTTTGTCGGCGTTAGTCCAGTTCACGTTGGAAGGGTCGACCATCGCAAGGGGGAAGTCGCCGTAGTGGTCAAAGTCGACTTCGGCTGTGATCGTGAAACCTGGAACGACCGTATAGGCGACGTTCGTAGCGAAACCATAGTTCTTGAGTTGGTCGCCCGAGAGCTGAACGTTGAACGAAGTTGTCTCGTTGTATTTGTATTTGGCGCCAGCCCAGAATGCCCAGTTGCCGCCCCAATGTTTGTAGAAGCCGCGACCATGAGCGTCGCTTGCGTTAGTGGAGTCATCGTTGAGCTTGCCATTGGAGCCGTAGCCGAACATTCCGAAAAGCGACAGTTCGTGGGTGACATTGACGTCGACACGGACCTTGCTGGCCACAGAGTCGTAGTTGCTATCGTAAGCGACAACGCCGGTGATCGCGCCCCAGTGTTGTGTGTTTTTCACGCCGCCGACTACGTGCGGAACGTAGCCGTCGATGGTGCCGACCGCGTCCGAGCCTTCTTCGAGGGAAATCACGGCCGAAAAGCCATTGCCCGCGTCAAAATAGTACTGAACCACATTGGTATCGAAGGCGCCGTACGGAACAAGCATCTGATCGAACACGTCGCCCGCGCAGCCAATAAACATGTCGAAGGCCGACCAGTCCTTGCCAACTCGGAGGCCACCGAGCTGAATCCAGGCGTAAGTCAAGGTGATGCCTCCGTTGAAGGCATGATCATGAGGATTGTCCGGACCCGAAGGGTTGTGGTTACCGAAGTTCATGCGGGTTTCGGTATAGGTCTTCAACGTGCCGAGTTCGGTCTCCTGGCCGGTCCAAGTTTGGAATGTGAAGCGCGTGTTGTTTTGCCATGTGCCCTGATCCTCGCCGGCCCCGACGGCCGAGGTTCTTGCGTGGTCATAGGATCCGACATCGCCGAGGCCGATGTCGTAACGGACATAGCCGCCGGTGCGCAGGCAGGTCTCGGTGCCGGGGATGTAGAAGTAGCCCGAGCCGTAGACGTCGCAGATCTTGATGTATTCAGCGACCTCTGGCTCGGCGACGACGATGGCGTCGGCGCGAGCGTCGGAAACGGCGATCATGGCCCCAACCGAGCCGAGGAGAAGGCTCCTAATGTTCATTCTTGATCTCCGTTCAAAGATTAAAAAGGGAAGGACGTCGAACACGAATCCTTCCCTGTCCCACGATCCCAGGATCGATAACGGTGCGGATCGAGCTGCGCTTTTCGCCGTGTTCCCCACCTGTCACGATGGTGGTTCAAGAAAAAATGTGATGAATCGAAGCCATATACTTGCGCAATAGGCTGTTATTTCATGTTGTTTTCTCCGCTGGTTGTGAGCAGACCGTCACGGTTTCTAGATTTGACCGTGCAAGTGACGTGCCATCCTGACAACGTAGCTGCGCGCTGACACTCAAGTTTGCCGGCGGACCTTGGATAGCGCTTGCTTCTTTTTTGCCTTGAGGGTCAGGGCTGAGAACGAAAGCAAACGTCTCGAATATGGTTCGTCCGTTCGATAAGCGACAGTTTCGTTCAATGACGACAGCTTCTGTTTGTTGGAGCCTCGACATTGAGACATCATTCAGTGGCGCCTCTGGTGCGTCAGGCGAGATGCCCCACTGATGCGACATGATGGTCACGAGCGAGGCCGGCATGCATGGCCCGGTCAGTAAGCGTCATCAACTCTGAGAAATGGCGGCGTCCCTTAGTCTTGCATTTAGGGTAACGATGATCTTTCGCATGACGGCAGCGATTGCCAGCATTGGCTTTTTGCCGTTGGTGACGAGGCGTTTGTAGAAGGGGGCGAATTCGCCCTTTCCAGCTGCGGCGCGCAGGGCCGGCATAAACAGCGCGGTTCTGACATCAGGGCGTCCGCCGCGGATTTTTCGGTAGCCTTGCTTTTGTCCGCTGTCGTTTGGGTGTGGTGCAAGGCCAGCAAGGGCTGCAGCTTTACGGCGTGTCATGGAGCCGAGTTCGGGCAGGATAGCCAAGAGCTTAGCCGCCACGATCGGGCCGAGACTGTCCATGGCTGTGCAGATGGCGGCTCGATGCTTAAGGGCGCTGCTGTTGGCGATCAGTTCGCGGATCTCGACATCGATGATTTGGAGCTGGCGCTCGACGACTTTGACCACGGCCTCGAAAGAGGTCGCGAGCTTGCGGCCGCCAGGTGCCTTGGCACGATTCTTCTCTGCGATTTTGATGGCAATGAGTTCCTGGCGGCGGCGAACCAGGGCGCGCAAGCGGGTCTCGTCGGGGTCCGGAGCTTGCCAAAGGGACAGTTTTGCCCAGCGTTCACGGCCGTAGGCTCTCAACATCGCGGCATCGATGGCATCGCTCTTGCCGTGCGTGCCGAAGGAGCGGATGTAGCTCTTGACCTTGAGCGTGTCGGCGCGATGGCAGGCAATGCCGGCGCGCAGGCACTCTTCGAGCAGCAGGCTTTCATGGCCGCCTGTCGGCTCGCACACGACAAGGTCGATGTGTTTGTAGCTCTTCAGGAAAGCACGGACAGCTCTGCGCTGATTGAGGATGGTGCCGGTGGTAGTCCCGTCGGCGACGGTGACACCCGACGTCATCATGGTCCCTGCCGTCTTTGTCCGCCATCGCTTGGAGAGTTGATTGGCCGCTGGCTCGCGCCACGCCCGCAAACAATCCGAAGCCTTATCTTTCGGATCCCGAAAGATAGCGCTGCCGGCCTCAATGCTGTGGTCATTCCCGGGTAGAGCAGAATCCGGGTACTTCGAACGGCCCCTAAGGCAGCAACTAAATTGGTCCTTCTTCAGGTTTACCTTCGAACGGCGTTCCAGGGATGTAGTGGCGTTTGCTACCTAACCCGAAAAATTCAAGGTGGTTGGCGGGTGTGGTCTCCGGGAAATGATTCGGATCGGCTTTAGCAACCAAATCCTACGTCATTTCAACGGCTTGCGCCACATCCGCCAACCACCCTGAATTTTTCGGGCTAGTAGGCTTTTCCAAGAGCGATTCCGCCAAACTCTACGAGGTGTTCCAGTCCTACGTCACTGCCCCGGAAAATACCGTGCGGTGGCGCTGGCAAGTAGGCGACGTCGCTATCTGGGACAACCGTGCTACCCAGCATCATGCGGTTAACACTATGGCGACCAGCACCGGGTCGTGCGTCGCGCCACGGTTGACGGTGACGTTCCGGTCGGCGTCGAGGTCGCCGCAGTATAACCCATGTCAAGGCAGCCAAGCCGGCGGCGAAGGCAGCCTGACCGTCTGAACAGGGGAAAAGATCATGAAGCTTCGTGATCGCTGCGGCCATATCGCGCTGCTTATCCGCCCCACAACGCCTTATGCTTTCCGAGAAGCAAGGCGAGTTGCTGACTTGAGGCTTGGTCCGAAATCGAGGTCCTGCAGCGTGGCGCAGGGCTCGGGTCGCTGCTCATGGCCACGCTGCTGCGGTACAGGTCCATCGCCGCCCCACCATGTCGCCCGCCTGCAACTCGGCGCCAGAAACATGGGATTGTTTATGTATTTGAGCGACGCGAACGGCGTCTTGTGCCGCTCTGCCCATTTCCCCTGCGACAGCGATCATTTCACCTGTGGATCGCTAATGCAAAGGAGCCGAAGTATACAACTCCAGCTTTTCCAGCTTTCAACACCCCAGCTTTGGTCGGAGTAGTGCTTGTCAACGTCTAGGGTGACGGCTGGAGCTGGAGCGGTCATTACAATGGCCAACGCCGTGGCAGCAAGGATCGTTCGTGGCCAGCGAGACCGCAATTTCTGGAGCCTCGAGCGCCCCACAGCGTCTTTTTCTGAGGTAGGCATGTTTCGTTTTCCTTTTGGATCATCACGGATTTGAAGAGGATCTGGTGTTATGTCCCGTTGGGACAGCCGGCGAAGCGGCCGATATTCATGTGGTCGAGTCATAAGTTCTCCTGAATGTTTGTTTTACGAGAACCCTTATGGCAGCCCCAGCTGACAACAGGCTGAAAGCGGTCTTCGGGATGGCAATCCTGTCTGCCGATCGCAGCGAGATCCAACCGAGCTGGGGGGTCCCATGGGATGCGCAGCCTGTATTGCGTTCGGGCGAATGTCATGTGAACTCCTGGGCTAAAGACTGCGCGACGAGCCATGTCGGAACACGTATCATGGCTATGAATATGCAATTGGCGTGCCACCAAACGGGTTGTGAGCAGCGACCACAAATCGGAGGAGTCGCCCTCTGGCCGGCTTGATCCTAACCCCTAGGATGTCTGGATCTGAACACAGATTGTCGTCAATCGGACTCGGACAAAATGCTGTGACCGGCTTCGGCACCGGCTGACGCTAGAGTCCTCGGTTGAGAATTGCGCGTCTGAGGGCGGATTGGGCAACAGGCGATCGCCGGGGCCGGTCGATTTGCGCAGCCGTGTGTTGCGGTTAGCGTGGCGGCATAGGGCCGTACGTGCGAGCCCGCCTCGTAGCAGAGGTGGATCCGATCGAACTTGGCGGCGATCCGTTAGATAACGCGGCGCATGCTTGTGTCCGATGCATCGACCTCACCGAAGTAGAGAACCTCTCCTTCCCGGCCGGCTTCCGCAATCGTCGGGACGCACAGGCTCCGCCGTCAAAATCTCGAATGTTCGATGATGGCTCATACTGTCGCTCATAGGATTCTCCGCATGATTCATGCTGAAAATGAGCGATCAACCGCCTTCACACTACGTGGGGACGCGGGGCGGTGTCTTTGGGAAGGTGATGGTGCGCTTGTCGCTGACGGCGAGGTGCTCATACCATCACCATCCAGCCAAAAGATTGCTGCGAAATACAGGTTTTGTGAAGACGGAACGGACTGACATAGCGCAAAGACACAGGCGAGCGCGGTGGTAGGGATGACAGTTATCAGCATAGGAACGGTACCTGTTGCAAACCTCACTGACAAAATATCGCGAGGCCCGCCTGCCTTGGTACACCATCTATCCGACTGTGTCGGAGTTCTCTGGGGCGGTTGGAGCCGAGGCTTATGAGGAATGGCTCAGGAACCTGCCGGCTGACGATCCGGTGTCACTCTATTTCCATGTTCCGTTCTGCCGATCAATGTGCTGGTATTGCGGCTTCCCCACCACCATCACCCGCCATAATGCACCGATCCACAACTATCTGGCGGTGCTGCTTGACGAGATCCGTTTGGTCTCAGAACGAGCGCCGCAGGCGCTGCCTGTGAGCGACGTTCATTTCGGCGGCGGAACGCCGACTCTCATCGGGCCAGCTGATTTCCTCGCTCTGATGGGATTCCTGCGCCACCGCTTTGCGCTCACGAAAACAGCTACGGTCGCCGTCGAGATTGACCCACGCACGCTCACGGCCGAGATGGCCGATGCCTTAGGAGCAGCCGGCGTCAGCCGCGCGAGCCTCGGCGTGCAGAGCTTCGACCCCATTGTTCAAAAAGCGATCAACCGGGTCCAGAGTGAAGCACAAACGGTGGCCGCCGTCGAAATGCTGCGTCGCAACGGAATAAGCCGCATCAACTTCGACCTCATCTTCGGTCTCCCGCATCAAACGGTGCAGTCTTGCGTCGAGACCGCGAGGACGGCGGTCGCCATGCGCCCCAGCCGGCTCGCGGTGTTCGGTTACTCGCACATTCCGTCCTTCATAAAGAATCAGCGCCTCATCGAGGACGCATCTCTTCCGGGCAGCGCTGCCCGCGCCGAACAGGAGGCGGCCGTGGCCGTGACGCTGATTGCCGCCGGCTACCGAGAGATCGGGCTTGACCATTTCGCCTTGCCGGATGACGAGCTCGCGCTGGCCCAGAAAACCGGTCGCCTGCGGCGCAACTCGCTGGGCTACTCGGGCGACACCTGCAAAACCCTGATCGGTTTCGGCGCGTCGGCTATCGGCCGTGTCGGCGAGGGGTACGTCCAGAATGAGGTTACACGGGAGTCCTATATCGGACACGTCGCAGCTGGCCGTCTGGCGACGTCAAAGGGCTGCCGCCTTAGCGACGACGACCGCGTGCGAGCTGCAATCATCGAGCGACTAATGTGCGATCTCGAGGCCGATGTGCCTGCAATCTGTGCCGCCCACGGATCTGATACGATCCGTTTGCTCGATTCAGCTAAAGGCTTGGCTATGCTGGCCGAGGACGGGATAGTGGACATCGAAAAGGGTTTTATCCGCGTGCGGCCGGAGCATCGATTTGTGGTTCGCTCTGTTGCTGCTGCATTCGATTCTTTTCTCGACCGGATTGTCCCGTAACGGCGCGCCCTATGGGCGGACAGGTCTCCGGGCCGTTCTGCAGGGCGACGATACCTCGGCGTTGGCCGTTGCAGAAGGTAAGACCAGGGCGACTTCAACTAAACGGGGCGTTCCGCCTCCCGCCGATTTCGCGCGCGCGAATCTGGAAATCAAGCCCATACAGCGCCGGTGGCAGCCATTCAGTCGGACCGTGAGGGCGAGCGCACCCCGTGCGACCGCGATAGGCCGAGACCGCTGCTCCGCCCACGCCCCGAACAGTTCCATCTGCGCAGGGAATGGCAGCCGCTTCGGGACCGCGTGCTAGACCTCCTCCGTCCAACTACGGTGATTGCGCTTTAAGGGCGTACGCCTCGTGTGCGAGCTGCCGCAGCTGCCGTCCCCATTCGCGAGCCTCAGCCGTCTTGGTGCAGTTGAGGAGAGTGTGAGCATGCGGCTTCTCACAACACTGTGGATTGTCCAACGGCAACTTGGTGCTGGCGGTGCTTTCTCAGTTGAACTTGAGGCCTGCCTGCACGAACACGCCATACCGCTCAGCCTCCCAATGCAGTTCCTTCGGCCTCCCCCCGAGCGGCGTCTCCTCGAAATGCGCGGTGCCAGTAGATGCCGCGCATTGGCAGCGGCCGATCTTGAACAAATTCGTGACCTTGTAGTTCAACACCGCCTCGAGCTGGACGCCATGCCCGTCGCCGTCGTCGGGAAGCGGGTTGATCCCGGGGCGCAGATGGTGGCGATCCTTGCCGTCAAGCCGCGTGAACCGAAACGCCACGTCGCCAGAGAGGCTGAGTCGTTCGGTGAGTTGCGTCTGCCGGCCAGGCCGAGTCGCAGCGATGCCAATCGTTGTCCTGGCTGATGATACCGACGTTGGTTGGGATGGCTGGTACGCAAATCCGCTGCGCGCAACCGACGGCGTCGTAGCTCTTGCTCCAGAAATTGTAGCCCGACAAGAGCAGCGATGCGGTAGCGCGGCGTGTTCCAGAAATTGTAGCCGAGCCGCGAGACCAGCACCGTGCCGCTAGTGTAGAAAAGTCCTTCGATGCTTCGCCGCTATCCCTCGACGTCCGGTCGGGCGAATGCCTGGTCATCACGGCGCCGGCGGCTCGTGCAAGACCATGCTGTCGCGCATTCTTGTCGGACTGGAGACCGCCGACAGCGGCCGTTGCGCCATCGACGGCAAACCGGTGCATGGGGTCTGCCGAACGCGCGCTGATCTTCCAGGAACCACGCCTGCTGCTCTGGCTGACAGTGCTCCGCAACGTCGCCGTCGCCGCGGTTGAGGCGGCGCGGCACGGTTGATGCTCCATCGCGTCTTGTGGCCAAATTGCTGCCAGAACGTGTCCGCTTTGCCTCCTAATTGCGACGTGGAACGCTCTCCGACACACGTAGGCGGACAGCACCAATTTGGCACCGCTGCGGCGAGCAGTTCGAAGTTCCATTCAATCGAAACCAAAGAGGAGGAGGCAGTGGCGAAGGCGAAAGGTTCGATGAAGACGGCCAAGACGGAGGGAAGCAATTCGGTTTCCGTATGGGAGGACGATCCTGGAACGGGGGTACTGGTTAGCCGACCCATTCCAGACCTTTCCAGGAAGCCTCTTGCCTTTGGGTTTCCCAAGCCTGCTCCAAAGCCAAGCGTATATCCTCCCGGAGCGGCCGATTTCAGGTATTGGACTGCAGCCGAAGCGTTGCGACGGGGCGCAGACTTCTGGTCGGCGCGCGTTCCGCTGACGAAGTGGCAGGTCGGTGCGACGCTGAAGGTCATCCTCGACGAAGGAGTCGATCTCAACGCCTATTATGATCGCACGGCGCTTAACTTCTTCCACGGCCACTCTCCAACGGGCACCGTCTATTCGGGAGAGAGCCCCGATGTGGTTTGCCACGAGATGGGACACGCGGTGTTGGACTCCTTCAAGCCGGAGTTGTGGGACGTAGGCAGCCAGGAAGTCGCGGCATTCCATGAATCTTTCGCGGACATCAGCGCCATCTTGTCGGCCATCCAGCTACCGTCGCTCCGCACCAGCATACTGGAGGATACATGCGGCCGCCTGTACAGGAACTCACGGCTTTCTCGCCTCGCTGAGCAGCTCGGAGCGGCCATCCGCGCGCGGCATCCGGACACTGTAGATGCGGACTGCCTGCGCAACGCAGTGAATTCCTTTGCGTACCAAGATCCGAGCACGCTCCCCAATTCCGCTCCGGCAGCACACCTTTCCTCCGAGCCGCACTCGTTCTCGCGAGTTTTTACAGGCGCGTTCTTCGAGTCGCTCGGTACGGCTCTTTCCGCCAAGGCGCAAAATCCGGCGATGCCGACGGAGGCTGAATTGCTATCAGTTGCAAGCGATCTGGCTGGCATTCTCATAACTGCGATCAAAGCTTCGCCGGTGGTGCCCAACTGGTACGCCCAAGTGGCCGCGAATATGGTGATCGCAGCTGGCTCGGTGGATGCCAGATACCCGCCGATCATCAAGGCAATCTACGTGCGTCGTTTGATCCTCTCTCTGCACTCCGCAGCGAGTATTGCCCATGTGCCGCCGGCGCGAGCTGCCGTGGCTGCCCCCACTACCGCACAGGAAGACCTGGCCGAGACAGCGTTGCCCGCAGACGACTACGGCATCAGCGGGGTGCTCTTCGTCAAGACGCCATCTCAGAGTTGCCATTTCGTCGCATTAAGCGCGGCCGGCGACTTGTCTTCGGTACAGCCTCTGGGCGCAGCGACCGCGGCTCAGATGTTCGTCGACGATCTGTTTTGCCGAGGTCGCGTGGACTATGGCAAGGTGGTCTTGCCTGAGGCTCGGCTGGATCACGGACATAACCTAAAGTCACATCGGCTGGTGATGGCCCCCGGCGGCGCGCGCTTGGATAGGCTGCTATTCGATTGCGGCTGTAGATGCCAATGATAAGTTGGGCAATATGATAGTGGAACTTGATTGAGAGAGCGAAGGTGCCATCTAAAAGGGAGGCCGATCTAATCGTCCCGGACGACGCCGAGAAAGCGGCGTTCGTACGAGGTTTGATCGAACGGGGCGAAGCCGTAGAGGCCAATCCCGACGGCTCTTTGCCTCCTGGGGCCACGCATCTAATTGTCGGCAAGACAGAGAATGGGCTGCCGATCGTAATGCGTGCCAGGTTCAGCGCATTCTAGACCCACCCACCACATCGTCCTGGAAGACTATGTCAAAGATCGGCAAAGCTGACCTCAACGACCGACTGCTGCGCAGAGCAGCTATTAGGTGAGAGCCTCAGGAAGTTCACCTATGAATCAGAGGCCGACAATCGGCTGGTGGGCCGCTGGTACGGCGCGCGCTAAGTTGCCGAAACTTCCGTTTGTCGCTTGAAGCCAACCTTGGCGAATTAACAAATGGCGTGCCCTACGATGCGGATGCTGCGACCTTGGAAGGCACACCGCGTCCGAACTCGACGTCCCAGCTTCGCTCCACGGGTGCGGCTTCGCCACTCAACCCGAGTTTGGGGAAAAGCAGTTCGGCGACGTTGAACGCCTCTTCCAGGTGCGGGTAGCCGGACGCGATGATCGTTTCGATGCCGATGTCCTGATACTCACGTATGCGCGCTGCAACATTGTCGGGATTGCCGACCAGCGCCGTTCCCGCGCCGCCACGCACCAGCCCAGGTCCAGCCCACAGATGCGGACCGACAACCAGCCGGTCGCGCCGGCCCTGATGAAGTGCCGACATTCGCTTCTGCCCAACGGATTCCGAGATGTGGACAAATCCGTTCTGGGCTTCGGCGATCAGGTCGTCGGTGACGTGGCTGATCAGCCGGTCAGCGGCAGCCCAGGCCTCATCCTCCGTTTCGCGTACGATCAGATGAATGCGAAGGCCGAAACGGATCGTGCGGCCTTGTGCAGCCGTTGCTTTCCTCACGCGATCGATCTTCTCAGCAAGCTGGTCCACCGGTTCGCCCCAGCTCAGATAGGCGTCCACATGCTTGGCGGCGATTGCAATGCCGGCGTCGGAAGAGCCTCCGAACCAGAGTGGCGGATGGGGTTGCTGAACCGGCGGGAAGGAAATGTCGGTGCCGTGGGCGGACAGGTACTTGCCCTCGAAATCCGCTGGCTCACCCGAAAGGATCCGCCGCCAGATGGTCAGGAACTCGTCGGTTTGCGCATAGCGCTCGTCATGGCCGAGCTTGTTGCCGTCGCCGGCGAGGTCGGCTGGATCTGCACCGGTGACGACATTGAGCAGGACGCGGCCGCCGGAGATGCGGTCCAAGGTGGCGGCATGACGGGCAAACAGGGCCGGTGTTCCGCTGCCCGGCCGAAGCGCCACGAGGAACTTCAGCCGTTCGGTGAGCGGGATCAGCCCGGCCGCTACGATCCAGGCGTCCTCACACCGCGTCCCCGTGGGCAGCAGCACGCCCTTGAAGCCAAGCCGGTCGGCGGCCTGGGCGATCTCCTTGAGATAGCCGAAGGTTGCCGGGCGGTGGCGCTCGTCGGTGCCGAGATACGGTCCATCGCCATGCGTCGGCAGGTACCAGTAGAGGTCGAGCGGCTTGCTGGGCATCGGATTGTTCCTTCAGCGATTTGGAATGTGTGGGCAGGCAAGCTTCAGAGCTTGCCCTTCCAGGGGATGAGATGGTGCTCCAGCCAGCGCATGCCGCTGGTGAAGGCAAAGGCAAGGATGGCGATGACGATGAGGCCGACGAAGACGACGTCGGTGGCGAGGAAATTGGCGGCCGACATGATCATGTAGCCAAGGCCCGACTGGGCCGCGATAAGCTCGGCCGCGACCAGCGTCGACAATCCGGCACCGATGGCAATCTTCAGGCCGGTCATGATTTCCGGCAATGCGGACGGCAGGATGATGGTGGTGAACAGTTGCAGCCGGCTGGCGCCGAGCGACAGCGCGGCATTGATGCGTTCAACCGGCACTGACCGGACACCGGCCTGTGCGGCAAAGCAGATTGGGGCAAAGGTTGACAGCGACAGGAGCACGATCTTGGAAGTCTCGCCGATGCCCAGCCAGATGATCAGCAGCGGCAGGTAGGCCAGCGGCGGCAAGCCCCAGTAGAGATCGATCGGCACGCTGAAGATGCCTTTGACCCAGCGATTGAGGCCCATCAGCAGGCCAAGCGGAATGCCAAGGAAAATGCCGACGCCGAGCGCCGCCGCGATACGGCCCAGGCTTGCCAGTGTGTGGTCGAGAAGCGTGCCGTTGGCATAACCGTCGGCCCAGACGGCACTGAACTGGGTCAGCACCTCGGCCGGAGACGGCAGGAACAGCGGCGACGCCCAGCCAAAGCGCGCGGCGATGAACCACAACGCAATCAGCGCAGCCAGCGTGACCAAGCTGATGCCGAGCGTGCTTGTCGACGCGGATCGGCGTGGCCGGAGGGACGGCCTGCGCTGGGTCGTCGAAGGTGGGAACGAAGTCGGAGAATTGGCGGCAAGCGTCATTGCAAGGTTCCTGTGCGGGCGCCTTCCGGCTGGTGGATCAGCGAGCGGATTTCCTGACGCAGTTCAATGAAACGAGGGTGGGACTGGATCGGCCCGATGTCGCCACTCCTGGCAAACTCGCGGACGAAATCGGCCTCGAACCTGGCAACGATACGGCCAGGTCGTGGAGACATCACAACGATGGTCGTGCCGAGCGTGAGGGCTTCCTCGATGGAATGGGTGATGAACAGGATCTGCTTGCCGGTCTTGGCCCAGACCGAGGCCAGAAGCTGCTGCATTGTCTCGCGCGTCAGACTGTCGAGGGCGCCGAACGGCTCATCCATCAGCAGGATCTTCGGATCGGTGGCCAGGGCTCGCGCGATGCCGACGCGCTGGCGCATGCCGCCGGACAGTTCATAGGGCGGCTTTTCGGCGAAATCGGCGAGCCCGACCAGTTCCAGCAGACGCCTTGATCGCTCATGGCGTTCGCTGCGCCGCACGCCCCGGTATTTCAGGCCGAGAGCAACATTTTCCAGCACATTGGCCCAGGGCAACAAGGTATCCTTCTGGAAGACGACACCACGATCGCCGCCGGGCGCGACAATCTCCTTTCCATCCAGAGTGATCGTGCCCTCGGTGAGCGGCAAGAAGCCGGCGATTGCGTTGAGCAATGTCGACTTGCCGCATCCGGAAGCACCGACGGCGACGACAATGGAATCAGGTGCAATGTCGAGCGAGACGTGATCGAGCGCGTGAACGTCCTGGCCGTCGGAAGCTGGAAAGGTGACGCTGGCGTCGCGAATTCGAAGCATGGTGGCCTCCAGGCAGTCTGGCTGGCGAGATTGCCGCCAGCCAGAACCGAATGTCGTTCAGGGATGTCTAGTTGGAGGCCTTGGCGGCCTGCACATATTGCGGGTCGGCGGCTGCGGCGTAGCTGTCCTTGATGGCGGTGATCTTCTTCTGGTCCTTCAGGAAGCCCGCAGTGTCCTTGAGGATTTTCGCGACGGCGCTCTTGTCACCACCGCCCAGCCATTTATCGGAAACCTGCTCATCGAGTGGCGGAACAACCGTCGTCTTCAGCTGCTCCGAATTCTCGGCCGCCGTGCCGCCCTGCAATTTGGCGATCGCCTTGGCGCTCTCGGAGTCCGGTCCCCAGGAAGCTGGGTTGGTCAGGTATGACGTTGTGTAGCCATCGATCAGCCGGACATACTGGCCGAGGAAGTCGGGATTGGCCTTGGCGAATTCACCGGTCACGACAAGTGCGCTGAAGGTCGGAGCGCCACGATCGGCGACCTGGCCGGCTGTGAGCAGGACCTTTCCGTTCTTCTTGAGTTCGGAGAGTGCCGGATCCCAGACGAAGGCGCCATCGATGTCACCGCGCTTCCAGGCAGCGACGATTTCGGGCTGCGGAATGGCGATGACCTGGGTTTCCTTCTCCGTGATACCTTCCTGCTTGAGTACGGCGAGAAGCTGGTAATGGTCAGTCGAGACGGGTGCTGCGGCGAGCTTCTTGCCCCGCAAGTCGGCCGGCGACTTGATCTCGGGCCGCACCACCAGGGCTTCGCCGTCACGAGAGACCGAGGAGATGTAGAACGCCTTCACGTCGATGCCCCTGCTGACAGCAGCGGCGAACGGGCTCGATCCGACATCGCCAATCTGGACGTCGCCGGATGCAATGGCGGCGAAAATGTCGGCGCCCGAATTGAAGCGGCGGAATTCGATGTCCCAGCCGGTCTTCTTGGCAAGATCGCCATTGGCAATGCCGAGATTGTATGGATTGGCACCCGTCTGGTAGGCGATGACGACTTTCTTGTCGGCGGCAAGCGCTGCGGCGGAGCTGGCAGCCAGGGCAAGCCCGACAAGGGCAGCGGAAATCAGTTTTCGCATGGGCGTAATCCTTTGAAGGAGGTCATGGCCTCGATTGCCAGCCCCATCGTGGGGACCACGCATTATAGTCCACTAATTTTATAGACTTAACAGAAATGAAATCCTGAAAACGCGTCTTGGGTTGAAAAATTGACCAGCTTAAAGGCCACGAAGCCGTTCTAGAAATGATGCCCGCCCCAAAACGCGGCGTTCTCAATTACTCGGGTTTATGGGCTCAGTGGCGTGCGCGCTGGTTGTTAAGACCAATAGCGTTCGCAGCATCATAGCAATTTATCGTCCGGGACTAACACGAGGCGACCTACTGCGTGGTTCTCGGTTATGTCCCGCTATAAGGAATTGACAAAGCTAACTTCCATCCGGTTTCGCCACCAGTCTCGAACGCTGGCTCGCCTCCTACAATGGTAATCGTGAGAATTCGCTGCGTTGCGCCGGAGTTCAGGAGATTGTCGAGGTGGCCCGCCCAGGCGGCGCCCAATCGCCTGCCTGGAATGGTCGTCGTGCCTAGGATCCCGGAAATTCTGCGATAACCCCCACCTGAACCCGTCAACTGGATCCGGTTTGCGCCCGCCACAGGCGAGCGTAAGCGCCTTCAGCTGTCAGCAGATCAGCATGCCTTCCCTCCGCAACAACCCGCCCCTTTTCCAAGACCACGATCTTGTCGGCCCCACGAATGGTGCTGAGTCGATGAGCGATGACCACGATGGTCTTACCAGCCCGACGCAGATCTTCAACGACCCCCAGGACAAACGCTTCGGCGATCGAGTCAAGAGAGGAGGTCGCCTCGTCGAGGATCAGGATCTCTGGATCCCGGTAGAGAGCCCGAGCCAATGCAAGGCGTTGCTTCTCGCCGCCGGAGAGGCGTAGGCCGTTCTCGCCAAGATAGGCCTGGAAGCCACCGGGCCAGCGCTCAGCTAACTCCCGTAGCCCTATTTGATCGCAGATTTGCAGGATCTTCTCCATGTCCGGCTCGAACTCGCCAAGGGCGATGTTCTCGATCACCGAGCCCGAGAACACGTCGATCGATTGCGGTACCGCTGCGACAACCTTGAGCAGCGATTCGGTCGAGAGGTCCTGGAGGGCATAGGGGCCGATCCGGATGCGTCCACCCTCAAGCGGGTAGACATTCTGCAGCAGCGCCGCAAGGGTACTCTTGCCGGAGCCACTTTCCCCTACCACGGCCGTCATCTCGCCCCGACGGAAGGTGACGCTGAGATCCTCGAAAAGATGCGGCTGCGCGCCATGGCGGAACGTCACGTTTTCCAAACAGACATTGCCAAGGTCGGACTTGGTGGCATCGATGCCCCCGCCGCTTGCCGACTCCAGGTCCAATATCTCGAACAGGCGATCCGCCGCGATAAAGGCATCCTGAACGATCCGGTTGGTTTGGATCAGGCTGGCAACCGGTCGGGTGACATAGCCAAGCAACGTATAGCAGGACAGCAATTCGCCGGGCGTTACGGTCTGATCGAGGACAAGCGTCGTTCCGAACCACATCAGCACGATGGTGAATATGGTCGAGACGAAAGTCGAGGCATTATCTCCGAAGATCGAGATGAGGCCGGAGCTGTAGACGGAGTGCAGCATCTTGACGAAGCGGGTCTCCATCTTGAAGTTGGCGAAGCTCTCCATGCCGGAGGTCTTGATCGTGGAGACAGCTCCAAGTGATTCCACCAGTTGCGCCTCCAGATCGGCGGCATTCTCCATAATGGCGCGCTGGCGCTTCCTATTCAGCCGGTTGATGGTCCAATAGACGAAGAGGTACAACGGGATGGAGATCGCCACGACCAAGGCGATCTTCCACGAGTAGATGCACATCAGCCCGAACGAAAACAGTATCACCAGCACGTCGACGAACATGTTGATCGACACGTCGTTCAGGAAGCTCCTGATCTTCACCGCGTCGTTCATGCGGGAGACGATTTCGCCCATGCGCATGCTGTCGAAGAATTTCTGGGGCAGGCTTAGGATGTGATTGTAGTAGCCGAGGATCAAGTAGACATCGATCTTCTGCCCCGTTTGCAGGACGAGCCGGTTTCTGAGGAGATTGATCAGGATCTGCGCCACCAGGATCAGCACCATAGCGACGCTCATCAGGTTGAGGAGGTTGCGGTTGCCCGCTGTGATCACATGATCAACGACCTTCTGGACGTAGATAGCCGTCGAGAGGCCGAGGATTGTCGTCACCAGTGCCCCGACGAGAGCCTGCGCCATCACCGCCCTGTGTGGCGCAAGCACACTGGCGAGGCGGGCGAGGGGCGAGGTGGTCTCTTCGCCGCGCTTGAAGGTGTCTGCCGGAACCAAGAGCACCAGGACGCCAGTCCATTGCGTCTTGAATTCCTCGTGTGGCATCTTGCGGATTTCGCCATAGGCTGGGTCCATGACGGTGATCCACCTCGCGTCGATCGACTGGATGACGACGAAGTGGTGAAGGACCTCCTTGACGACGACGTGCGCGATAGCGGGTTTGGGGATTTTGTATAGGCTGTCGAAGCCGCCCTTCACCCCCTTGGCAACGAACCCCAGCTTCCGGGCCGCTTCCGTGAGGCCCAGCACGGTGGTCCCG
The DNA here is from genome assembly GCF_040545535.1 of Mesorhizobium robiniae. Taxonomy (NCBI): domain Bacteria; kingdom Pseudomonadati; phylum Pseudomonadota; class Alphaproteobacteria; order Hyphomicrobiales; family Phyllobacteriaceae; genus Mesorhizobium; species Mesorhizobium robiniae. The sequence goes on along the minus strand of NZ_JBEPMC010000019.1, from coordinate 38,412 downwards.
GAGCGGTCGGTCGAGGCATACTGGCGGATGCGCGACAATGGCTGCTTGTGGCCATAGAAGGCAGCGACAGAGGCAAGGCTGGCGGCCCCGCAATCGGTGATGTCGCGCTGCTTGAACTTGATGACCTTGCTCGACATGGCGGCTCGCTGGCGTTTTGGAAAAATGAAGGATCAGCGGCCCGCCAGAAGCGGATCGAGCCAATCGTCGATCTCATTGTAGAGGAGTTGCAGGAGGGTGCGGTCGGCCACGAGGAAGCGGGCCCGCACGGTCATGCCTTTCTTCAGGTGACCGGTGACGCCGTTCTTGAGAACGAGATAGTTGCGAGAGAGCGCGCAGCGGACCTTGAAGACCGGGCTCCTGTCATGGAGGGTGAAGTCCTGCGCCACGTCGAGTACTGTCGCATCAATGACACCCCATTGATTGTAGTTGAAGGCATCCACTTGGAGCCGCACCGACTGGCCCGGCCGCACGAAGCCGATGTCGTTGGGGGAAACGTAGATTTCCGCCACCAGTCCGCCGTCCGGCGAGACCCAAGCGACGGTTTGCCCCGCCTGGATGTAGCTACCGGGGGTGAGGCCGGAGAATTCCTCAATAGCGCCTGACACGGGGGCTCGAATGCGGGTCAGATCCCGTTCGTTCTCGAGCTGATGCAAGGTGGCCGTGAGTTCCTTGAGGCGTAGGCAAATATCGAAGAGCTGCTGGTTCCATTCAGCGGATTTGCGCCGGGCGAGGATCTCGCCCTGAATCTCAATGCTCTGGAGGGCGAAAGCCTTCTCGTCAACCACCTTTGCGGGCGTTGCGGCAGCGGAGAGCAGTTGCTTAGCGCGGTCGAGTTCCGCTGCCGCATTACTGCGGGCATATTGGTTCTCCCGCAGCAGGTTGAGAAAATGTGCCCGCTCCGCCGTGGCGAACTCGGTCAGGAGGCGGATCGGGTCCTTGGCCTGTGTGCCGGAGGAGATCAGGGTTTCGAGGTCACGGGCAAGATCGCTTTTAGCGCGGATGTCGCCAGTAAGCGCCAGGAGCTTTTCCTCGACCACCTCATCATCGAGGCTGAGGATCTCCTGCCCCTGAGCAACGGGATCGTTCTCAACGGCAAGGATACGGGAAATTCGTCCGGAGACAGGTGCGATCAGGGGCGTCTTCTCGATCGTGGGGCGAATGATACCGGCACTTTGGGCAGAGACCGTTACGGTGATGAGTGGTAGCGACCCCAATGTCGCAACCACAGAGAGCACAATCATCCAATAGATGATCAAAGATCGTCCTGATCGTCGGGAGAGAATGCTCTCTACAGTGTAGCGGGCAATTTCAGGAGGAAGGGGAACTGCCGATCTGTGTTCAGTATGAAGAAAAGCTAGCTTGCGCACTCATTTTCTAACCGCGGTTCCTCCCGCGTACTGCCCCTTCCGCTATAGTTGCAGCTGCAAAAGCGAGTAGCGCAGAAGCTGACCAAACTATCTGCCAGAATAGCCCTCCCGAAATTGCAGATGCTTCTTCAGGTGCCAGTTCGTTCACGCCATAAGCTGACATATCGGTTTTCATTGTGGTCTCCTTTCCAACAGATCAAATACGAGGAATAATCAGCGACGCCCACCGACCGCGTTTGCCGCTATACTTACAGCTGCAAGGCCCACGACCCCGAAAACCACGAAAGCGAGTGCCCAGAATACCCCTCCCGAAATTGCAGATGCTTCTTCAGGTGCCAGTTCGTTCACGCCATAGGCTGACATGTCCGTCTTCATTGTGGTCTCCTTTCCTAGAGATCAAATACGAGGATCAATCAGTGCTTCCGGTCGGCGCGTGTGCCGCCGCACAACGAGAACATCAAGAGTCGTGCCAACCGCGCAGGAAGCGCCTCAGGCAAACTGTTTCGCATTCTATTCAGCAGCTTAGCTGGGAGTGCGGCAGGGCACCGGATGAACACACCGTGTCGAGGATGCGACAAACCCGACAGCACTGTGTCAACGCAAGCATATGCACGCACCTGGTTGCGCCGCCAGGTGGCGAATGACGTTGCTGTCGTAGGCGCGATCTACGAGCAGGATCGCGGCGGGCTGAAGTATGTCGAGCATGGCGACTGCGCACTTGCAGGCATGGTGAGCCTTACACTGCTGCGCGGCTGGTGGGTGCAGTAGCTGGTGAGTAGAATGTCGCGAGCCAGCGCTGCTTGAGTTTGGCGAACGCGAGTCGAGTCGGAACACCCCGCGGCCACGACACGCCGGCGGTCGTCTACAAGGGCGGCGAGTACACTTTCTCCAAGGCCGATATCGGCCCATGATCTGTCGTTATGGCCGCCCGGCATTCGTGAACCCTCCCGACCCGCCGGGGACGCCGCCTTGTTTTTCCCAGACTACAATTCGCAAGCGCGGGCACGATTATCGCTCAATTGGCTACACGGGCCTACAAGAGGCCTTTATAGGCTGCCTCAATGTCGCGCAGGCCAGACTGCACTTTTTCCATCGGCATATAGCTGAAGCAGAGTCTGACGTGCTGCCGGGAAGTAGGACCATGACGGTATCCTTCTACCAAATGCACGTCATACTTCTTCCTGACGGACTCCAACAAAGCTGCAGGGGCTACAGCGCCAGCTAGCCGTACCCAGAACGAAAATCCCCCCAGAGGCACCTCGTATGATGGTTCGCAGAACGTGCAGCTCTGCAGGAGGGCGTGCATGCTGTCTCGCTTGTGACGGTAATGTTGCCGAAGTCCAGCAATATGTGCCTTTAATTCCGGTGTCCCCAACAACGCAAGAGCGACATTGCTCGCTACGGGGCTGACGCCGCCGTCACATTTCAGGCGCGTCAACTGCGCTATCATCTGCGCTTCCGCCACAACCCAGCCCACCCGCAGCCCGGGTCCGGCGATCTTTGAGATACTGTATACATTGATCACATGCTCTCCCGATGCAATGATTGCAGGTGGTGGGTCGTCATATGGTAGATCTGCATAGACGAGATCCTGCACCATGAGCACGCCATACCTTGCCAGCAGGGCTGCTACTTGGCCCATACGGTGCACTGAAAAACGGCGTCCGGTCGGATTGTGGAAAACTGGCGCGGTGTAGAACAGCCTGACCCGCCCAGTCGTGCGCAAAGCCTCTTCCAGTTGACCGAGATCAACACCATCCTTATCCATACCTAATTGAACCATCGTGGCACCAGCAATCGAAAATATCCGTAGTGCGCCAAGATAAGACGGGTCTTCGGTCAGCACTACATCGCCAGGGTCGAGCACTGCATCGGCGATCAGCTGTAGTGCCTGCGATGCGCCATTGGTGATAAGGACGTTGTCGCACGCGACTGCATGCTGGTGGGCCAATTTCTCCCGCAATTGCGGGAGGCCGCTGCCATCGGTGTATTGCAGCAGATCGGAGAAGCTGACACCGGTGTGTGTCGAGATTGCCTCTGGCCATCGCAGTTTCCCGAACATTTCCGGATCGGGAAGCCCGTACGCAAAATTGATCGATTGCTTGGTCGATGAATAATCGAAAGCGCTATATGCAGTGGAAATCCGGCTGCGTATCGACATCTTTGCTCCAGGGAAGAGGCTAGGTGGTGGCAGGAGCCGCTCTGAAGCGCTGTTCATAAGCAGCAATGAACGCGTCAGGAATGGGTTCGCCGAACAGGGGGGCATCCATCACTGACAACGTGTCTGCACTTGGCCAGACTGCACAGTTATCGAGCCCAGGTCGCCATCCGGCGCCAAAAAAGAACGCGCCGTAACGCGCCGCGAGCACCGGCACCACGGGGTGTAGCATGCTCAGGAAGACCGAAATTTCCGTGGCGCTAGCCCCGGCCTCGTCCCTTGCAAGGCCTCCGCCTTCAAAGAAAGCATCTATAGCATCGAGTGCAGCCCACACGCGCGCCTCATGCATGGCTTGGCAATAGCGTTCAACATCAAGCACTCGCTCAGGCTTCAGGGTGTCCACCGTCAGCTTTGCGTTGGATCCAGCATGTTTGCGCAAAGCGGTCTCGAAGAGATGGATCCGAGCTGCCGCCCGCACCAGCCCTTCGATTTGAAAATCGTTGTCGTCGCTGCCAAATGCTTTGGCAATGCGCGCTAAATAGTAGCGCAGCACGCTCGGATCGATATCTCTCGCCACCTCGTCGGCCCATATGGCGTGGTCACGACCTGTGGAAAACTTTGCTCCTTCGAGCTTATAATAATCTTGAATCGCATGATTGTGTGGAATTGCATATCCTCTTGCGAGCAAGCTGGCGGTAACACCGATTGTGTAATAAAAGCGGTTGTCCTGCCCCATGAAGAACAGGAGTTTCGTGTCAGGGCTGCGCATGGTGTCATCATAGTCGGCGCCATTCTGCTTGCAGATGCGTTCTATGCCCGTATCGAAGCACCATAATCCTTCAAACCAAGTCAGTAAGGTCTGGCCTGCCACTTCTGCCGGGGCGACCAGGGTCACTCCGCGGTCGAAATGGCGCGACATAGGCAAGGCCCGCAATTCGGTCCGAAGCCACTCGATTTCCTTGTGTTTGATGGTGTCTGGCCATCCACTGCCTTCGATAGCGCGATCCAGCGTCGGGGCAAGCCGCTCGAAGTTGAAATGCGCCTGGCGGATCGGACGTAGCGTCAGGGCATGGCCGCACGGTGTGTGGACCGGATCGCGGAGCAGACTGTGCTGGATTGCAAGGCCGCAGTTTTCACAAAGGTTGCTGTCGGCCGCGGCGTTGCAGGCCGGGCACTTGCCGACGGCAAGCGAGTCCGCTGCAAACTCATCACACGACTCGCAATAGAGTTGCTCGGCGTCCCGCAGCTCGATATAGCCTGCCGCATCGAGCTGCTTGTAGATCGCAAGGCTACGTCGTTTGTGCTCTTCACTTGAAGTCCGGACAAATACGTCCGGAGCAATATGCACTGCCCTCAGACATTGCAGGATTTCGTCGATGTGCATTTGTGCGACATCATCGACCGACCTGCCAAGCTTGCGAGCCTTCACCAGCGTGTAGGTGCCATGCTCGTCCGCGCCGGTTACATGATAGGCCACATGGCCGATCATGCGCTGGTAACGCACGAAAATGTCGGCAAGAAGGTACACGCCGCCAATATGGCCAAGATGTAATTTACCGTTTGGGCACGGCGGGGCGGGGCATACGAAATAGGTTTGTCGATTCTCGCTCACTTCAATCCCACCACATCGAAAGGAAGTTCAGGCTGATTTCGGGGTCGGTATTTCTGATGGCATGCATCTGATGCGGCGCTATGTAGAACAGCGTGGTCCCCGTGACTGGCGTGGTTTGTCCATCCGCTTCGAAGAGGCCGCTGCCCGAAATCAGTACCCACAGTTCATGCTCGTGGTGCGAATGAAGGTCTACCGCCCCGCCCGGCACTACCTCCACAATCGACGTCCCGAAGCCCGTCGCAACGGGCTTCGGGAGATGCTCCAGTAAGCGGCACACCAGAACGCCATATTCTGGGCGCATTACTGAGCGATCAATTTTTTTCATGTACAATGTCTCGCCTCCGCTCTGCGAGTTCACTCACGATAAAAAATGCCGTTTGGAAGCTTAAGGTTATCGAGGTCCGACACTTTGTTCTCGGGCGGATTATAGGCGCGCTTAAGTGCGTTATATTCAGCGCGCGTCGGTCCACCTGTTGATGCTCGCTGGAATACCAGGTAGATTACTCGCCGGGAACGGTCACTCTTGTTCGGTAGCGAGTAGTGCGGCGCGTAGTCGTCGAAGATGAAGACGTCACCAGCCTTCCACGACACTGGTTCCCATGAGAACGTTTCGGCCACTTCAGGGTCGATCACACCACCGGCATCCATGGGGAATACCCCTTTCTTGTGGTTGCCAGGGCTGAAGAAAAGGCCGCCATTGTCCGGGCCAGAATCGTCGATACCGATCGCAGCTATTGCATGAACCATCCGATCAGGCAGCTTGTGCGGGATGTGGTAAATGTCCTGATGGGGGCGATAGCCACCGCTGTCGGGATACTTGAAGATCAGCAACTCTTTGAGCCTGCGTGCATTTTCCTCCAACAGCGTCTCGACGACCGACTTGATACGCTGATCTGCAAGGAGCAAATCGCGTAGCTGATCGTTGAAATCGAGAAAGTTCTCGACCTTAGAAACAATCTTTCTATTGTCTGTCGTCTTCTCAAACCACATAAGCCATTTGTCGTCGCTGACATCCCATTGGGAGACATCTTCCACAAGACTAGCGATACGCTCCAGAGCAATAGGATCAAAGAATCTCTCGATCGTGACATATCCATCGTCCTGCCACTTTGTTTTTTTTGCTTCACTTATCATACGAAGAACCTCCTATTTGAAAGAACCATATTCTTGAATAATCTAATTCCAGCGCCGGTCAGGTTATGGGTCCTCTGAAATGGCAACGCTGGCACGGGGAGCGACGCTGTCGGGCGCAGATGAATTCCGTTGCGGTGGAATTGTGCGATTCTGTTGCGCTTCCTCGTCAGAAAGATCGCCCAGGCTCTTAAGGAGATGTCGATCCGGTGCGTATGTGTAGTATTCTTTGCCAATGATACTGTTAATGATGCGACTGTTTCGAAAGGCAACCAGCGATAAATTTACACTCTGCAAACCGTTCTGGAAGAGAGTCCTGTTCTGCAAGTAGACGCTGCCAGAGATATTATCCTTAAATTTAACGGCGTAGTCGTCTCTCACGACCGGCAGGCCTTCTTCCATGCAGGCAGAGGCCAGCAGCGTGTCGATAAAAGGCAAAGTGCGCGGCTGGAATCCGGTGGCGAGGATGATGCGATCAACCGCCACGGCGCGCCGCTGGCCTGTGTTGTGTGAAGCGAGCAGCGCATGCCAGCATTGCACATTGGGAGAGAGGTCTTCGGGAAAGAGGTCTTCCATAACGACAGCGGGCAGAAGTTGGATGATATCGTCGATATTGCCGCTTGCGCTGCGTTCATAGACCATCTTGTAGATGCAGTTGCTCAGCTCCGACGAGATGCCATCGCTGGTTAGCTTCTCGTTTTCGACGATGCTGCGGCGCTCTTTCAACGGCAACGCATGAAAGCGCAGGCTGTAGGACGGCATGTACGATTCGTTTACGAAGGCGCTATCATCCATCGTGAACAGATTCGCACGCGACGTTACCCACGTGATCTTGCCGATGGCTGGATTGCCGAGCAGATGTTCGATGATCTCCGCCCCGCTCTGACCGCCACCGACGACCATGACGCGTTCACCGATACCGATAGGTAACCGGTGCAGATAGTTCGCCACATGGTAGACATCCTTGCCGAGCCAGGGCCTGGCGCATTCTGGGATTTTTGGAACTATCCCGACGCCAATCGCAACTGCGCGTGCAAGATAACGGTCCTTGGTCGTCGTCACGCGGTAACCTTTCTCGATCTTGGCGATGTCAGTGACCTCTTCGCCAAACCTGAGATTGGGTAACTGCCGTGCCACCCACTGATAATACTGCGTGAACTCGCTGCGCGACGTAGTCGTTTGCCGCCGGTTAATAAAGCTGTAAAGCCGTCCGTGCACCGAAAGATAATTGAGAAACGAATATGGGCTGGTGGGATCTGCAAGCGTTACGCAGTCTTTCAGAGGAGATACCTGCAGACGGCTATTGGGAAGCAACAACCCGGGGTGCCACGTGAAGCCAGCTTCCTTCTCGAAGAACATAGTGCGTAGTGGCGTGGGCTGCGCCAGTGCGGCCAGACTGAGATTGAACGGACCGACGCCGATACCGATGAGATCGAGCATTTCCATGCATTACGCCTTTCAACGATCGAGTTTCTTCATCGCTCTTTAGTATCGTGCGTTTGTGCACTGCCGGGATGGCTGGAAAGCTCAGGGGAATCGCGAAATGGTCTCGGTTTCCATCCTTGGCCTCCACGGTATCCGGCTAGCAATTGCGATGTTGGTAACCACCAGCCCCGCCATCACCATCAGTGCGGCGTCGAAGCTATAGGCAGCGATCAAACTCCCCGCGAAGAACGGGAAGCCGAACGCGCCGACGAAGTGTCCGAGCGTGAACACCTGGGAGGCCACCGGAATCGATAGGCCCCGCTCGCCCGCCAGGTTCACGACCATCGCATTTAATGTCGAATAGGTGAGACCATAGCCTGTCGCAAAGAAAACGGTCGCAAGGACATACAAGACCGGGCTTCCCGCGTTCACCACCAGAAACCCAATCCCGATAAGCGTCGTGACAAACAAGGCAAGCGCGAGACGCTCGAGCGGGAGTTTCCCAATCATCGACGCGACCGAAAAACGCAAAGCCACCGTCGTTACGGTGAACGTCAGGAAGAAGATATCCGGGGTTAGTCCGCGCGATCCGGCATAAAGGCTCTGAAACGTGGATAGGCCGGCGAATGTGCAGGCGGCGAGGCTCATCATAATGACTGGCAAGACCGTTTTCGCGCGCAGAATGGACAGGGTCGCCCGAACGGATAACGCCACGGCTACCATCGGCAGTTGCGGCTGGTCCCTCAAGCGCCTCTGTATGAGAATGGCGAAGGCTGCAGCCATCGCGCAGAAGACGGCATAAAATGCATAAGCAGTGCTGGGGCCGCCAAGATGGTCGGCGATCAAGTGGCCAAGCGGCGCTGATCCGCCGACGCCGACCATCTGCGATCCCGACAAGAGGGTCAGTGCTTCCAGGCGTGCGGAAGGCTTGAGACAGTGGATGAGTTGGATCGGTGCCAGCATGTAGAAGATCGCCCAGCCGAGGCCGAGCAAGAGGCCGCCAGCATAGGCGAGCAGCAGGCCGCCTGTTCCGATCAGAGCGAAGCATCCCATGGCGGCCGCCATGACCAGGGCGGAGACGGCGACCAACGGCAATATGCCCGTACGTTCGGCCAACCGTCCCGCGAACAGGGAACCGATCAGGGTTGCTACGGTGCCTGTGCTGACTACGGCCCCAGCCGTCGATGCTTGAAACCCAGCCGAGCGCAGGCTATCCGCCAGCAGAAAGCTTGAGCCGTAGGCCATGGCAAGTGCGACGGCAGTGACGAGATAGGGGGCAAAGACGTTGGCCGGCAATCTGTCGAGCAGGCTTTGGGTCGTGTCGGCTGTGACGGGCTTTAATGTCGAAAGCGTTTCCGTCTTTTCACGAGTAGTGTTATCCATACATCTCATGAAAACAGATAACAGACTCCTTGCCGTTATTCAATCCCTACGTGATGCGGTGGCCTTGGCTCGCCCGGGTACGCGCCTGCCTTCCGTGCGAACGCTGATCAAGGAGCACCATGTCAGCCCGGCGACGGTCGAGCGGGCCTTCGCCCAACTCGTCGTTGAAGGCCTCATCGAGCCCCGCCCGGGCCAGGGAACCTTTGTTCGCGAAGCGCCGGAAAGTGCGTCCGAAGGGTCCGATTTTTCGTGGCAGTCGGCAGCGCTTGGGGCCGCCCGCGGAGATAGCGGCTTCCTGGGCAAGTTGTTGAGAGTGCCCCCGGCTGACAGCCTCATCCTCAGCATGGGCTATCTGCCGCCCGACCTTCAGGCGTCAGGGCTCCTGGCGACTGCGCTCCGCCAAGCTGCCGGACGGTCCGAGCTTTGGGACCGCTTGCCGATCGAGGGCTTGGAACCTTTGCGAACGTGGTTCGCGCGCGAGATCGGAAATGGCGCAGTGTTCTCCCCCCACGATGTCATCATATATGGCGGTGGGCAGGCCGCCATTGCCTCCATTTTTCGGGCGCTGGTGCCTCCCGGACGTCCGATTCTTGTCGAGACGCCGACCTACACGGGTGCCATTTCGGCTGCCCGTGCGGCGGGCCTTTTACTGGTCCCCGTGGCAATGGACGAACACGGGGTTCGGCCGGAATTGCTGGCGGACGCCTTCCGGCAAACGGGAGCGCGTGTTTTCTATAGTCAGCCGACCTTCTCCAATCCGCCCGGTATCGTCATGTCCACTGAGCGGCGCGCCGTTGTCCTCGACATTGCGGCAAAGGCGAGGGCCTTTATCGTAGAGGATGACTGGGCGCGCGATCTCCACCTCACAGGTATCGCGCCAGCGCCGCTGGCGGCGGGCGACCGGAATGGTCATGTTGTCTATGTCCGCTCTCTCGCCAAATCGGCTGCGCCTGGGTTGAGGGTCGCGGCCGTCATGGCGCGCGGGGCGGCGCTGGCACGGTTGAGATCCGCTCGCGGCAGCGACGACTTTTTCGTTTCTGGTCCATTGCAGGCAGCAGCTTTGGCCGTTGTCTCCGCGCCAGGCTGGAAACGTCATCTTAGTGCAATTCGCGCTGCTCTGATCGAGCGGCGTGACGCGCTTGTCGGCGCTTTGCACGTGGAACTGGGAAATTGCGTTGCGTTCCAGATACCCACTGGAGGCATGCATTTATGGCTGCGGCTGCCTGATCACATCTCGGATATTGAGCTCGCGACGGAAATGGCTCGGCAGGGCGTCGTCGTCAGCGCCGGTCGGGCATGGTTTCCTGCCGACCCTGAAGGTTCGTTCCTACGGCTGACATACGCAAGTGTCCCCGCCTCCCTTCGTGAGGGGATAAGACGGATAGGGCAGGTTATTAAGCCGCAAATCTAGTATGCCGACGATAGGGGGAATCGAGGGCTTCGCTGTTCTCGCACCAAACAGCCTTTCGCCCAGCTTCTCCACCGGCCGGAGTGCCGGCGCGCCGATCAGCCCGGCCTATCCCGGAAGGCACGGCGACCAATGCCGCCAAGCTACCCCGCAACCTGGGAGTACGTCAGGCAAAGAGCTGATATTGCTTCTGGGTGCAAGTCCCAGCCGGCCAAAGCGGTGAGGGCGTCGCGGCAACACGCGGTCTGAAGTGTAGACAGGAGCCATGCCGGGTGCGGGAATGAGCCTCGAAAGGTGGATGTTCGCGGAGGCCACCGTTGTGTTCCTTGGTCACGAAGGCATCGTTGGTACGCGAGACGATGCCGCTCCGCCAGGTCGATAGCCGGAATGCCAGAGCTGCGTCCGAGCTGAGGTCGGGAGTCGGACTGGTTCATCGCACCCGTGGAGGCGTCGAAGGAAACGAGGGAGTGGAGGGAAGGGACCTGCCTGAGCGGAGCCTGCGCGAGATCGCGTATGATCCTGTCTGGGGCTGAGCAGATGTTTGCGGCGCTGCAGGCGCTCGGCGGATTGAGGACACCGCCGTGCGTAACACCCAACGCTTGCTCTGCTTCGTCCGTCGAAAACACAACACGCCCGGCAGAGAGTAGGTTACCTTGATCGTGACCTATGTAATGATCTGTTCGGCGTGGATAAGTCGTGTCGAAAAATCCGCGCCCAGCGCGGAAAATTCAGCGCGCGGGCAGAAGTCTCCCCCAAGCATTGTCGCTGAGAAGTGACGGAGTCCAAGTTCGAACCCCGTCAGCGCAGGCCGTTACTTCTTAGGTTTCATCTGCGGACGATCTGCTTCTGCAGCCTCGCTCTCGGCCTTGAGATCAACAATCAGGGCTTCGAGCTCAGAAATATGCTCGGTGAATTCGTTGGGAAGCGGAACGGCTACCGTGTCGGCCGCTGGATTGTCATGGCTGTGAGTGTTTGCGCGGGTCATGCCCTCGTGGAATCGGATTGCCAATGCGTCAGGAAAGCGAACGTAGCGCAACAACTGGGTCTGGATGACATCAGTTCCACGTCGCACGATATCCCGGAAGATCACTTCCTCCACCACGCGCTCATAAGTGTCGCGCAGTCGGCCATAGAGGTTCTTCACCTGATATTCATATTCCGCCGGGCTCGCAGCATGCAGCTTGGGCAGTGGTGCGGCGTCATTTTTCAATCGGCTGATGCGCTTGGCGACGTTTTGCCCCTTCCACGGCATCCCTGCCGTGTCCACTTTGCCAGCGGCAGACTTGTCGCTGAACAGTGCCACCGTCACAGGCTCGATGCCCACTTCGTCAGCGGCGCGGGACAGCTCGTTAAAGAAGACAATATCGTGGGTAAACACGACTACCTGTCGCCGAGATGCCTCCTCCGCGATCCGCTCGGCCACCTTGGCGCTTCTGTCGCGATCGAGGGACGACACGGGATCGTCTATCACAATCGGTCCTGAACCGTCGGTCAAGGCGACTTCGGTGAGGAACCCAGCAAGAGCCAATGCACGCTGCTCACCCTCGCTCAGGATTTCCGACGTCACCTTGGTCAGCTTGGTCCTGGGATCAACCTCGAATTCCGCCTTGGTCTGACCGCTCTTGCGTGCCAAACCGACGTTGAGATGCATGATATCGAAGCGTGCGCGTTCGGCATCAAAGCGTGTGACAACCGCAGTGGTCAGATGAGCGTCCACAAGCTCATTCGCGCGCTGCGTAATCCCCCGGGTCTGAACGTTGGCGAGAGCCTTCGTGTAGCCATCATCAACGACGAGCAAGTTCCGCCGGGTGGTGAGCAGCAACTTATTGGCCGCCAAGAGTTTCCGATCCTCGAGCTCTGCTTTCTCGGCCACGAGCTTGGCCCGCTCTTCGCTATTGCCAGCCTGCGCCAGCCCATCCTTTTCGGCTTTCAGTCTGAGCGCGAAAACCTTCAGATCGTCGATCGGCACGACGAGGGGAGGAACCATCCCGTTTTCTTCGCCCCCCTGTTTCGCGAGCGCTTCTTCCCGCCGTATAACCGCTGATGTCCGGAGGTTCGCGAGCGCATCAGCCAGCGCCTCATCGCGCTTTCGGACCTGTTCGATGCGGTCGGCAAAGTCAGAGGCGCGAAGACATATCAGCTCGTGAACACCTCTCAGTGCATCTTCGACCGCTTGCTCCGCCTTCCTGGCCGCGGCATCAAGGATGTCGTCCATGTACTTCTGAAATCGCTGCATGCGAGCAGCACCTTCCGGCAAAAGCGACTGCTGGCACAACACGCATGCCGCGGCCCCACCATCTGCCATCAGAACCGGGAACGTCTTCTCTTTGTAGGCTTCCGTCACCGAGTAGTCACGCGCCGCAGCCCAAAGCGACCGCCAGGCATCACCACCGACACCTAACAGGGGCTCGTCGGTGAACAACGCGCCGGCGGCCACCGTGGCCGCCTGGCGTGCCGCAGCTGCTGTTGAGCGGAGTTTTCGAAGTTTTTCCAACGCGCCATCCGTGAATGCCGATCCAACGGCCTCGGATTCGAGCAGGAGGGCGTCTGTCCATTTCGAAAGCGCATTGACGTCAGCGGCGGCGGCAGCACCTGCGGAAAGGGCAGCGGTGAGTTCTTCGATACGCTGCTCATCGGCATTGCTGAACGACGTTGCTGACTCAATCTGGGCGTCGGTTGTCAACTTGTTCAGCTGCTTGTCAAAGAGCTGAGCCTTACAATTGCGCTGAGCGGCGAAAACGATCGAGGTCAGGCCTACCTTGTTGCCGACTGCTACCGCCCGTTCTGCCTCCAGTTTCTCCTTCAGGGTGATGCAGATGGCGTTCAGCCGATGCGGAAGGGCCAGTCCGAAGGGTAGAAAGCGGATTTGATTTCCGCCATCGACGTAAAGTTGTGCGGATGCCGTATCGAAGACCGCAACCTGCATGAGCTGCGGCGATGCCGCCTTACCGGGCGACCAAGGAATTACCACCTCACCATCGCCGGCATTGACCACGATTTCGGCCGTCTGCGGACCGGGCGTGCCGCCATAGACGTCAGCAAGAACCTTGAGCTTGACCGGATTCTCAACGCGCGTACGACAAGCTGTGCGCAGGATCCTTACGAAACCGCTCTTGCCGCTTCCGTTTCGGCCATAGACGATCGTCAGAGCCTTGGGGCAGAAGGCGAGAGATGCCTTGGGCACCAGCCGATTCACGTTCTCGACATTGGCGATGCGCGTCAAGACGATCGGCTGATGCTCCCCGTTTCCAAAATGAGCTTTCGTGAACGGTATGGCAGGTTGCGGCCCAGCCGCGAGTTTGAAGCCGGCCGCGGACTTGACCATAGCCAGCAGAGCGTCAATGTCAGCATCTATAAGCTCATTGCTGATCGCCAGTCGGCGAAGGGCATCCTGCTTCCAAGATGAGAGCGTCTGCGACCATTCCATAACGTCATCAATCGGCGCCCCCGCCATCATACTTCCCCCGATAACATCGTTTGCTCATTCCTATTCGCTCTGAACGATATGCTGCTTGGCCCTGGCGATTGCCTCGTCCAAGCGTGCACGTGAGATCGCCGCAAGACGTTCTACCCCAAGCAGACGAGCTAGATCGCGTGCGGGATCGTGCATGTCCAGAAGATCGGGGTTGCCAATCACCATCGAGGCAAGTTCAGCCAGCGGTATATCGGCAATCGAACGTCGCGCTTCCTCATCGACCGGTTGACGATATGGCAGGAGGTCCAAGACCTTGCCCTTTTTCCAGATGAACTCGCCGCTCGACTCTTGTGTCCTGTCCAGATCCCGCAAATGAAGGTCGATCCTCTCGCGGATGCGTCCACCGGTGCGGAGCCAACCATGGACCCGAGCAATCCGTTGGGCGAGGACATCTGTTCGCAATGGACTTTCAGTTTCGATGACGGTTTCTATCATGCCATGCAGCGTGGCTCGGTAGCCAAATTTGAAGAACTGTTCGGGGTCTGCGCGGAAACCGGTGAGATCGGCCACTGCGTAACGCCCTTCCGCGGCGCCGATGGCATGCTGGCCGGTCGTCGTTGATGGTGGGGTTCCCTCAGAGTGGCTGGAAGCCGCGGGAATGTTCACCGATACGAGTTCGGTTTCGGCAACCGTCCACGGCAGTGGAGGCTCTTCGATCGGCCTCGCGTGGTCTTGCGCACTCTCGTCGATCGGGTTGACCTGGCGCCCCATGTCCCAGTGAGACTCAGTCTTCGGTTCTTCGGTCGCGCGTTTCGCCCGGCCCTCCTCCAGCAGGGTTTCCAGGCTGGTGTGCAACCGTTCGGCGCATCCGTTGGCGTCGAACCACCAATCCGTTGACCAGACGCGCAGGATGTTCCAGCCCAGCCCCTTCAGCACTTGTTCGCGAATCTTGTCGCGATCTCTTGCCGTTGACGACCGGTGATAGGTCGCACCATCGCATTCCACCCCAGCAAGGTAGGCGCCAGCCAAATCCGGGTTCTGGATCGCGAGATCGATGCGGAAGCCGGAAATCCCGACTTGCGGGACGACAACCCATCCTCTTCGTTCCAACTGCGTGGCCACGGCTTCCTCGAAGGGAGAATCGAAACCTCCGACAGAGCCAATGTCCTGGGCCGGCAGCGCGATAGCGCCTCTCTCGGCATAATCAAGGTACGTCTTGAGATGCTGAACGCCGAGCGCCTTGCTTCTGGCCGGGTCGATCTGGTCTGCCGTGAAACCGGAGAAGACGATGAGTTCCTGACGCGCGCGCGTCACGGCGACGTTGAGGCGACGCTCACCCCCATCGCGGTTCAGTGCCCCGAAATCCATTGGTGGGGGCTTTCCGGAGGCATCTTTCCAGAATGTGATCGAGAACAGGATGATATCCCTCTCGTCGCCTTGCACGTTCTCGAGATTCTTGACGATCGTTGGCTCGACGCGATCTTCGGCGAAGAACCATTCGAGCTCCGGGTGATCACGACGCGCTGCGTCAAGCAGATCCAGGATCAAGGACTGTTGCTGGGCATTGAAGGTAATCACGCCAAGCGTCGGCCGGCCGATTTCGGGGAGTTTTAGCCAGCTCTTCAGCCGCGCGACCGCTTCAGCCGTCACAGCTTCCGCCTCGATCCGGTTCGTACGGCTCTTGCCACGGTCATAGATGCCATTCGGCACCTTTCGCAGGCGCACCGCGCGATCCTCGACCGCTGGCGACGGAAATGTCACCAGCCGGTTCTGATAGTAGTGATGGTTCGAGAAAGCGATCAGGGATTCGCTTCGGCTGCGGTAATGCCACCTCAGGTCGCGCACCGGAATGCCGGACGCCCTTGCCTCGTCCAGGATGCTTTCCAGGTCCTTCTCGTGGTCGGCGACCTCCTGCTCATCCTCGTTGCGTCCGAAGAAATTGGTCGGTGGCAGCTGCTTGGGATCGCCCACGATGATTGTCTGACGCGCCCTGGCAATGGCGCCGACCGCGTCCCAAGTGGTAATCTGCGAAGCCTCGTCGAAGATCACCACGTCAAACAGAGCCTGGTTCGAAGGAAGATACTGGGCAATGGAGAGCGGCGACATCAACATGCAGGGCGCAAGCTTGGAAAAGCACTCCGGCATCTTGCCGATCATGTCTCGGATCGACTGGCTCGGCCGCTGAAGCTCCATCTGGTGACGCAGCAGGCCCAGTTCCGAGTTGCGAGAGACACCCTGGACTGCCGGCAGGCCATGCGCGATCGAACTGATGACACGCTGCGTGGCGTGCGACCGCACCAGATCGTCGATCTCACGGAACTCCTTGATGGCGTTCTCGTGTTGAAACCTGCGGAAGTTTCGCAAGACAAGGTCTTCATCAAGGACCTTCGGGAGCCACCATCGCGCATAGCCTACCCGAAACGCCGAACGCGCATGCTCGGGGCGGATTGCTCCCGTCTCGATCTGCTCGACCAGAGGGGCAAGGTTGTGGCGGATTGCCCTGCTCCGGGCCCCACACCATGCCGACCAGTCGCGCAACAGATTTCGCGCGCCTATCAGAGCACCGAGCTTCGTCTTGAGTGCAGCAAGACTGGCGCCGTCACCGCTGTCGGGAGTGTCGCGCCCGGCAATCTCACCGAACACCCGACGCGCGACCTCGAGACTTTTCGTGGCAGCGAGAAGCCGGTCTCCTGCCTGGCGTACCCTGTCATTTTCCAGCGTGCCGCGAAGGCTCGGCGCAACAGAACGCAACACGGATCGTATTTCCTCTTGTGAGCACCCGGGAATACGCAGGGCACCGCGAAGGCGTTGGGCGAGTTCCAGGATGTCCGTCACTGCCTTGACATCCGTGGCCAGGCCCTCGAGCCGTAGCGGCTTCCCAGCCAACAGGTTTTGGTCGATGGCGAAGAGAGCCTGCTTCATGCGCTGCAGCGGCGACAGGTCGCGGCCGGGGTCTGCGGTGCCAAGGTCGGCATAACCCTGCAGAAGCTTCTGGACCTTGCGCCTGCCAAGCATGGAGTTCGGCCAGAACGATGCCTTCGCTTCGCGCCATTGGCGGTCCAGACCGTCGGGATCCAGCTCGCGAACCCGATCAACGCCATAGGTAGCGGCAAGGCCGCGCTCAGCGTCGCGATAGGTTTCGATCGAACGTCCCAGATCCACGAGGGCGGTCCTGCACTGAGCGAAGTCCCGGTCGAAGGCAATTGAGATGTCGCGACCTCGGCTTTGGCTCAGGACCTCCGCCAGGCTTGCAAGGCAATTGAGTACTGCGTGCGACACCGGCTCTTTGGCGCCGAGGCCCAGACTGGCGAGGTAGTCCCTGATCGAGCTCATCAAAAGTTCGATTGCAGTCTGAAGCGATTTCGCCGCGGAAAGCAGGTTTTCTTGCCAACCGATGCTCCACTCGCCAACATCGATCAGGTCGAGTGCCGGCTCGCGGTCGACCGAAGCAAAGACAAGGCCGACTTCTGCGGCAAGCTCTTCCAGATCAAAGAGTGTTTGCGCGTCGTGCGTATCGCGCGCCTGCCATGTGAGCACAGGCGCAGGCTCATCTGCCGATCTAAGGGCGATCCCCAATGCCAGATAGGGTGTCCAGCCATTTGCGTAGCGTTGGTGAAGCGCCTCGACATAGGCATTCAATTCGTCGCGCCTCACCCGCAGCCGCTCATTGATGGCGACCCATTCGGACGCGTCCGCCCGCCCACCATGCTCCCAGGACGATTTCAACTGCGCGAGAAAATGCCTGCGGTCGGCCTTGTTCGAATGCAGCTCGATACAGTGATTTCCCAGGCCATGTTCCCGCAGCCGGCGATAGACGACGTCGAGAGCGGCCGTCTTCTCGGCCACGAAAAGGACGGTCTTGCCCACACCCAGGCAGTTGGCGATCATGTTTGCGATGGTCTGGCTCTTGCCCGTTCCCGGGGGGCCCACGATGACGAAGTCATGGCCCTCGGCAGCCGCGAGACTTGCGGCCGTCTGCGATGAATCCAACGGCAGAAGGCTTATGATGCTTGAGGGCGCATAGGCGCGATCCAAGTCACTTTCTTCTCGAAACGGCGACTGTCCATCTGCTGCCTGAAAGGCCTGCTCCGGTGTGTCGATGAGGTGGCGCACGACCCTGTTTTGGCGCAGCGCCTCGGTACGCTCGACCAGATCCTTCCACATGAGGAATTTTGCGAAGGAAAAGGTTGATAGCGCGGTTTCGTCGATCACCTCCATCCCGGGAACGTCACGCACCGCCTGGCGCATCATGGTGAGGACCCGCGGCACATCAATGCCATTGTCGTCCAGCGGCAGATCGCCGCCAAACTGCGGAAGGCGCAGATCAAAGTCCCGCTCCAGAAATTGAAGAAGCGTTGCGTTGAAACGGGGCTCGTCCTCATGGAAGCGGATCGTGAAGCGCGAAGTCGCACTGCGGCGCTCAAGCCGTGCCGGCACAAGAAGCAGTGGTGCCCGATAGCTGCGTTCATCGTCCGGCTTCTTTTTCCAGCGCAGGAAGCCCACGGCGAGGAATAAGGTATTTGCCCCTCCCTCGGCGAAATCGTTACGGACCTGTCGATGCAGGTCGATCAGCCTGGCGTCCAACTGACGGGCGTCCAGCGTCGAGGGCAGCTCGTCCCTGAGCAGAGCCTCCGCCGCGAAACCGCGCTGAAGGTCGCGTCCGTGAACGTCGCGGTAAAGCACCTCGTCGCGCTCACCCAACGGATTCTGTTCGGGCAGGGATATGAGACGGATAGCGACACCGTTTGCCAGCCGATCCTCCAGATAGGCCACATCGGTGCACAGAAACGGGATCGTCTTCTTCGAATCCGGGAGATTGAGGAGCCGGTTTCGCAGCGTCAGGTCGAGCAGCTTTTTCTGCCAGCGCTCGATACGGCCAGCGGCACTGGTCGGCTTTACCTCGATAGTCTCGGCTGGCAGTTCGCCAATGGCCGGGGCAGGGGGAAGTGGTAGAACGGCGGCGACCTCGGCCTCATCCTCGACGACATTGCGACGGATCGGCTCGTGTGAAGCGAGCGGCGTTATGCCGCCGCTGCGAGAGCGGCGTACGTCTATAGCCGCCACGAAGACGTGTGCCTGGTCCTCCGCCAGACGGTTGCTCAACGCACTTTGCGCGCCGTCGAGCGTGAGCGCAGGTCGATGGGTGACGCCAGTTGTCTCGAAAGCGATGAATTCGCGGGACGCCAATGCCTTGCGGACCTCCATCTGATCCGTCTCGATGGCATTGCCGAAGGTTCTCTTGGCCAGCCAGACGCCGACCGCTGCATGCCCATCGAACATCAAGACGACCGGGTGCAAGCCGGCGGCCTCCAGGGCAGCGGCAAACAGGAGGGTGGTGTCGAGGCAAGTCGCGAGGCACTCCTGCGCGATCGTCGTCGGACGCCTGATCTTCTGGCCGCGACTCTCAAAGCTGGCCGGCGGCTCCGCATAGTGCAATCCCATGCCGGCGATCGCCGAATAGATGGCCGCCGTCAGCATGTATGTCCGCTGGGGACTTTGGGACTGATATCCGTCCAAGCTACTCGGGTGACCATGTGCGGCAAGACGTTCCGCTGCGGCCCGCAGAATCTGCGCCACGCCCGGATCATTCGGCATGGCGAATGCCGGCAGCAGTTGAGCCATGTCCGCGACGCCACCCCACTCGTCGCGAGCGAGCAGTCTGACTGTCAGACGTCTTTCATCGAGAATCTTTCCCCCCGAGCTGAGGCGAAGCGTGATCTCACCGCGTTCGGCCTCGTTCAAGCCGGCGAGATAACCGGCATCGAGCTCAACCTTGCGGTCGCTTAACTGAAGGCTGTCACCAGGGATGAGCCGATCGACCGTCCATGTCTTCGGCCGCAGGAACGACGGTGACGATGTCAACTCAACGCGGCAGTTTTCAAAATGAAAGGTCGAGTTGTTCTCAATTCGTATCGAGCGGATGACCGGTATCGCATTCTGATAGGACCCATACGTAAAGCTGGGAGCGACATCGGCAACGATGCAGGGCGCAGCAGAAATATCGGATGCGGCACTGTCAATTGTTGCGTACTGAGAACTATCGTGTGATTCCATTGATGCAGCACCCCCCTTGAGAGAATAGCGGCTTTTTGTCCTTTGAAGAAGGCTCTTGTCGTGTTTTTGGATGTCTTATCAGAACAAGAAGCTCTCAGTCCGATAGTTTAGAGTACAGATAATTTTTGGAGTGAGCTGACCGCAGCATTTCCCGGCGAAACTCATCAAGGCCCGATCACGCCGTTCCAGGGCCATAAAGAGAGTTGCCGAATGCCGTTGAGCTTTGCTAACCGGGTATGAGGGGTAGCGAAGCCGGGCCAGCAACGCCTGAATGAAGAGTCGCCTGAACTCAGCCCGCTGAGACCGGGTGCCGAAGAATTCTCGTCGAACCACATCCCTTGTTCGGGACCGGAGATCGCCCAGTGGCATTTCGCTTCATCCATACGGCCGATATCCATCTCGACTCGCCGCTGCGCTCGCTGGCGATGCGAAACCCCGATCTTGCCGAACTGGTGGGAGACGCCAGTCGTCAGGCGTTTGTCTCCATCGTCGACCTTTGCCTTGCCGAGCGTGTCGATGCCCTCGTCATTGCCGGCGATCTTTACGACGGCGATCAGACGTCGATGAAAACGGCACGCTTTCTGGCGTTGCAGATTACCCGGCTCCACCAGGCCGGTGTCAGGGTCTTCATGATCCGAGGAAATCACGACGCCATGTCGCGGATTACGAAACAGCTCGTGTTTCCCGATACCGTGACGATCTTCGGTGGCCGTGCCCAACCGGTGCTGCAATCAGCCGGAGGTCTGGACGTCATGGTCCATGGCTTGAGCTTCGCAAACCCAAAGGCGCCAGAGTGCCTGCTGCCCAAATATACGGCTCCCCGCGAAGGGGCGGTCAATGTCGGGATCATGCACACCAGTCTGGCAGGATCCCCCGGTCATGACGTCTACGCCCCCTGCAGCGTTGCCGACTTGCACGGCCACGGTTTCGACTATTGGGCGCTGGGGCACATTCATGTTCGGAAAGTCCATCCCGGCGCGAGCACGGTGGTGATGCCGGGAATGCCACAAGGCAGGGACATCAATGAGGCTGGAGAGAAATCCGTCAGCCTGGTAACGATAAGCGATGACCGGACCGTCACGATTGAAGAGAGGCTGACCAGTGTCGCGCAATTCGAGCGGATGAATGTTGATCTAACCGGGACGCTGGAATGGCCCGAGGCCGTCGGACGGATCCGGTCCGCGCTGGAGCAAACCCGGGCCGCCGTTCGATCCCGCCATGCTGTGGTCCGCCTCGGCCTGACCGGTACGTCGCCGCTGTCCTGGAAAATAATCCGCGACAGGGATCTGCTGCTCGGGGAGGCTGAACAGGCTGCCGACCAGGTGGGTGATGCGTGGATCGAGAAGCTCGAGCTGGACCTGTCAACGCCTAACAGTGAGGCATCCGACGGCGTCGCCGATCCGGTTCTGGAGCTCGCGCAATCCATGCACACCGTTGCCAGGTCGGAAGCTTTCCGAGCGGAAGCCAAAGCCCTGGTTTTGAAAACCATCGCGGATCTTCCGCCGGACGCGCGCGACTTTGCCGGAAAGGACGAAGCCGCGCTGGACGTGTTCCTCGACGGGGCTCTCGCCCGTGGTGCCGGTCTGGTCACGGCCCGCCTCAAGGCAGGCGGGCAGCAATGAGACTACGGCGCCTCGACCTCATTCGCTACGGGAAGTTTACCGACAGGGCGCTCGACTTCGGGCCAAAGCCGGAGTCCGGACCCGATCTGCACATTGTGTTCGGCTTGAACGAGGCTGGAAAATCGACGGCACTTTCCGGTTATCTGGACCTGCTGTTTGGCATTGAGGAACGCAGCCGCTACAATTTCCTGCATGAGTATAGCGCCATGCGCGTCGGCGGCGTGCTCGAACTCGCCGGCGAAGAACGGACCTTCTCGCGTACGAAACAACGCAGCAACTCGCTGCACGATGCGGCCGGCCAGCCGGCAAGTGAAGTGGCGATATCGGCACATCTGGCAGGCCTGTCGCGCGAGGCCTACAGCACCATGTTCTCACTGGACGACGAGACGCTGGAAGCAGGCGGAAAATCGATCCTGGAATCGCGCGGAGACCTCGGCAAGCTGCTTTTTGCGGCCAGCGCCGGACTGGGGCACGCAAGTGACATCCTGAGCGCGCTCGAGGCGGAAGCAGACAGCCTCTATCGCAAGCAGGCACACGGAACCGAACTTGCGCTGCTCAAAAAGCGGTTTGCCGAACTGAAATCCCGCAAGGATGAAATCGACACGTTGGCCTCCACTTTCGAAACCTTGGAGGCGGAACGTGTCGAGGCCGCGGAAAAATACGATCGAAGCGTAGCCGAACGATCGGTGCTGTTGGCTCGACTGGAGACAATCGCGAAGTATCTGCGCGCGGCTCCCCTCGCGGCCGATACGCAGCGGAGGGCCGCTCGGCTTGCCGAATTGCCTGACCTGGCTTCGCCGCCCCGGACCTGGACGGGGAGTGTCGCCGAAATGATCGATCAGGACGCCAGCCTGCGAACGCGCCAATTGGCAAACGACGACGAAATGGAGAGACTAAGGGCGAGGATCGCGGCGATCGCCGTGGATGAGGCGATCCTCGCAATCTCCGAACAGGTTCGCGCACTGGCCGATCGCAAGGCACGATATGTGTCTGCTGGCCTGGACCTGCCTACCCGCAGGATGGAGCTTCAAATCCTCGACAACGCCGTGGCGAATTGCCTTGCCGCTCTGGGGAAATCCACGGAACAGGAGCCGGCCTCGCTTCTCCTGCCCGCTGCCATTGTCGGGTCTGTTCGCAATATGCTCGAACAGCGATCAGGAATAACCACCAGCGTCCGCGTCGCCCGCGATGAATCCGCGGCAGCCCTGGATGCGCTTCACACGGCAAGGCAACGGGTCGGTGAAGAACGGGCTGTGCCTGAGCCTGCCCGGGCAAGGCTGACGTCGGCGCTGTCCAAGGCGAGAGGAAGCGGGCATCTGAGCGAGATTAAGGCGGCTTGTGAGGCGGAAGACGCAAGTCAAAATCGTTGGCAGGCGGCGATCCGGCGACTGAAGCCGTGGGAGGGGAACGCCGAGACGCTCTGTGCGATGTCAGTTCCGAGCGCCAGCAAGATCGCGGCCTGGAAGACACTTTCGGCAGAGCACCAGAGGAACAAAGCCATCCTTTCCCAACGTCTGGCGGAGCAGGAACAAACGCATGCTTCGCTGCTGGCACGATTGGAAACCATCCGGTCCTCGGTCGATGTGGCGGATGATGAAGCGGCAATGGCTGTCCGACGCAAGAGGGACGAGGCTTGGAAAGGACATCGAGAAAAGCTGCTCGCCGAGACGGCAGACATTTTCGAGGCGGCGTTGGCTCGTGACGACGGTGTTGCAGCGATACGTCTGGTCCATGCGCGCGAACTCGCTGAAATCCGAACAACACAACGTAGCCTTGCTGAGAGCGCCGCTGTCATCACGCGCACGGCTGATCAACTAGGGCAGTTCGCCTCCAGTGGGGAAGCGGCAGTCTCGGAAATCATCGCCGCAGCGACAGACTTGCTTGGCGCATGCCAGGAACCCTCGCTTGAGCTTTTGATCGGGCTGATCGAGGAGCGTAGTTCCGCCCGCGCCGATGCACTCTCGGCCTGGGACGAGATCCTGGTCGCGCGCAAGAAGCTTGAGCGGGCAACTGACGACGGGAATCTCATACGCCTTGAGGTGAGCGCGGCCCTCGAAAGCGTCGGGATACAGCCGAACGAGAGGCTGGAAGTCATGGTGGCCGTCGCGGAACGGTTTCTCGACAGGCAAGCCAAGGTGGACGCCGAACGCGCGGAGGCGGTGAGGACCGTAAGCGCGAGGGAGGAAGAACTGGCAGTCAGGCGACGCGCCCTGGAGGTGGCGGAAAGGCGCGAGGAGGAATGGGTGGCCGACGTCACCGAAGCACTCAAGGGAACCTGGCTGGAAAGAGGGATTTCCGTGCCTGGCGTCGGCGGCGTACTCGATCAGTTGGCTGAGCTGTCAAAGGCTATTCAGGACCGGGACGCCATGCGGCTGCGTATTGCGAAGATGGAGGCAGAC
Organism: Mesorhizobium robiniae; assembly: GCF_040545535.1. Lineage (NCBI taxonomy): Bacteria > Pseudomonadati > Pseudomonadota > Alphaproteobacteria > Hyphomicrobiales > Phyllobacteriaceae > Mesorhizobium > Mesorhizobium robiniae. The sequence goes on along the minus strand of NZ_JBEPMC010000019.1, from coordinate 14,438 downwards.
AGAAGCATTTTCATCGAGGAGATTACCGCTGCCGCGGCACTAATGGCTGAACCGGCGAACGACGAGGACCCGGAACAGTTGGCCATCAGGCTTGCCGAGCGCCTGGAGCGCGCCGATCGCGCCCGTGAGGCAAAGCTGAGTCTCCTCAATGACCTGCAGCGCCTGCAAGATGTTCGTGACGCTCTCGATCTGGAAGTCGCGGTTCATGAACGACGCAAGCGAGATGTTTTGGGCGCCTTCGGCGTGGCCACCTTGGCGCAAGTCGTTGAGCGCGACGAGCTGCTCAAGGAAAGGGACCGCTTGCGTGCCACCGTCACCGATCTCGAGGAACAGCTGTTGGCTGAACTCACGGTGGACACGATCGAGCAGGCCCATTCGATCCTGGATGGCCTCGATTCGCATATCCTTGCGATCGAGAAGGCCGACAGCGAGCGGCGGCTTGGCGATCTTGACGAACTGATACAGCACCAGCTCATCCGGCGGACCCGCGCGGCCGACAAGCTGGATGCCATTGGCGGCGACAGCGCGGTTGCCCGAATAGACGCGGAGCGTCGCACCGTGCTTCTGGAAATCGAGGAGAAGGCGGTTCGGTATATCGAGTTGAAGTTGGGAGCAATGTCGGCCTCAAACGCCCTGAGGGTCTATCGTGAGCAACATCGTTCCGGGATGATGGTGCGGGCATCGGATGCCTTCGCGCTCATCACACGCTGTCAATACACGGGCTTGGCGACCCAACCGGCAAAAGGTGGTGAAGTCCTCATCGCCATGCAACGCGACGGGCAGTCCAAGGTCGCAGACGCCCTGTCGAAGGGCGCTCGGTTTCAGCTCTACCTCGCCCTGAGGCTCGCAGGCTACTACGAGTTTGCGCGGCTTAGACCTTCTGTGCCCTTTATCGCCGATGATATCATGGAGACCTTCGACCACGTCCGATCCGAGGAGGTTTTCAAGCTGTTTGGTCAGATGGCATGTGCGGGCCAGGTGATCTACCTCACGCATCACCAACACCTGTGCGAGATCGCCAAGGCCGTTATTCCCAGCGTGACGATCCATGAGCTCGGATAGGTGTGCACGCTTTGCGTTGGTGCAAACGATCGCCTTGGACTCGATCCAAGCGTCCACGCCCATGTCATGGGCAATTTGAATCAGACACCTGCGGGGAATGTTCCTCAACTCGCTCGGAAAACTCAGGCGGGAAACAGAAACGCCGCCGCCGGGTCGAAAAACACCTGCCGGCTGCAGGGCGACACATCCTGCGACGGCATGGCGGCCGAGGTCGGCCTGATGTCGACCCCCTCGCCGGCGGCGGTGCGCGCGACGATGCGCCGCCGTTCGCCATAGAAGGCGACATCGACAATCTCGACGTTGAGCTCTGCGCTCGCCGGGCTCCGTTCCATGCCAAACGCCTCCGGCCGGATCATCAGCCTGGTTTTCTGGCCGTTGCCAAACGTGCCGTTGGCTCTGACGCCGGAGATGACAGAGCCGTCGGCCAGCCGGATCGTTGCCGTGCCGTCGGTGGTGTCGAGATGTTCGGCGGCAAGAAAATTCGAATTGCCGATGAAGCCGGCGACGAAATCGGTCGCCGGCCTCAGATAAAGGTCTTCGCCGCTGCCGGTCTGCTCAATGCGACCGTCCCGGAACAGGGCGATCCGGTCCGACAGATGCAGCGCTTCCTCCTGGTCGTGGGTGACGTAGAGGATGGTGACGCCGGTCTCGCGATGGATGCGGCGGATCTCGCCCTGGATTTCCTCGCGCAACTTCTTGTCGAGCGCCGACAGTGGTTCGTCCATCAAAAGGATCGGCGGATCGTAGGCCAGCGCCCTGGCCAGTGCGACGCGCTGCTGCTGGCCGCCCGACAGCGCGCCCGGCAAGCGCGTGGCGAAGCTTTCGAGCCGCACCAGCGCCAGCATGTCGGCGACCTTCTTCTTCACCTCGGCTTCCGGCCGGCGGCGAACCCGAAGCGGAAAGGCGACGTTCTCGGCCACCGTCAGATGCGGAAAGAGCGTGTAGCGCTGGAAGACCATGCCGATGTTGCGCTTGTGCGAGGGCACGGCGAGCAGCGACTTTCCTTCCAGCTGCACATCGCCGGAACTCGGATCCTGGAAGCCGGCAATCGCGTAGAGCGTCGTCGATTTTCCCGAACCCGAAGGCCCGAGGAAGGTCAGGAACTCGCCTTTGGGGATCTCGAGGGTGACGTCGTGCACGGCGGTGATCGCCCCGAACGCCTTGCGCAGATTGCGGATGGAGAGGAAGGGCTGGGTCATGTGCGGACCTTTCGCTGCAGCAGCGCCGTCACCACCATCAGGGCAAGCGTCAGCCCGACGAGCAGACTGGAGGCGGCGGCGATCACCGGGCTCAAATCCGACCGCAAACTGCCCCAGATCTTGACGGGCAAGGTCTGCAAGCTGGGGCTGGCCATGAAGATCGCCACCACGACTTCGTCCCACGAGGCGAGGAAGGAAAAGATCGCGGCGGAGAAGATGCCGATCCGGATCGACGGCAAGGTGATCCTGAGCCTGGCCTCGAGCGGGCTGGCGCCGCAGACGATCGCCGCGTCCTCGATCGACTTGTCGAAGCCTTCGAGCGCGGTGGCGATCGGGATGATGGCGAAGGGCAGCGCCAAAACGGTGTGGGCGATGACGAAGCCGATGCTGGTGCCGCCGAGGCCAAGGCGAAGGAAGAAGGCATAGATGGCGATGGCGAAGACGACAACGGGCAGCACCATCGGCGTCAGCAGCAGGCCGCGCAGGATCTCACGCCCGGCAAACTGTCCGCGAACCAGGGCAAAGGAGGCGAGCAGGCCGATCGCGACCGCCAGCATCGCCGTCATGGTGGCGATCTTGGCGCTGGTCAGCGCCGCATCGAGCCAGGCCGGATCGGCAAAAAGCTCCTGGTACCATTTGAGCGTCCAGCCGGGCGGCGGGAAGGCCAGCCAGCGCGACGAGCCGAACGAGAGCAGGACGATGAAGACGACCGGCAACAGGAGAAAGCCGGCGACCAGAGCGGTGAAGCCGAGCAGGGCAATCTTCAGCCATCCCATGCGGTCATAGTCGAGCAGCATCTCAGATGCCTCCGCTCATGCGCCTGGCGCCGACGAGGCGCAGCTGCAGCGCGTAGAGCGCCATGGTGACGACAAGCAGGATGAAGGCCGCGGCGCTGCCGAGCCCCCAGTTGAGCAGCGACTGGATCATCTGCGCGATCATTTCGGCGAGCATCATGTTCGACGTACCGCCGAGCAGTGCCGGGGTGACGAAGTAGCCGAGCGACATGACGAAGACCATCAGGCCGCCGGCCGCCACGCCAGGCAGCGACAGCGGCAAAAGGATGCGGCGGAATGCCTGGAAGGGGCTGGCGCCGCACAGTGCCGCCGCGCGCAGCGTCATCGGATCGATCGCCCGCAGCGTGCCGACCAGCGGCAGGATCATGAAGGGCAGCATGATGTAGACCATGCCGATGGTGACGCCGGTGAGATTGTTAATGAGCGGCAGCGGCTGGTCGATGATCCCGGCGGCCATCAGCGTCCGGTTGATGACGCCGGTGCGCTGCAGCAGCACCATCCAGGCATAGGTGCGGGTCAAGAGATTGGTCCACATCGACAGGATGATGACGCCGAAGACGATCGAGGCCAGCGCCGAGGGCATGATCGCCAGCATCCAGGCAACCGGAAAGGCGACGAGGACGGTGACGATCGTGACCACCGACGCGACCAGGAAGGTGTTGAAGAAGACCCGCGCATAGGTGCCGTCGCCAAGCAGGGCCGCGTAGTTCTGCAGGCCGGGCTCGGGCTCCGTGACGCTGCGCAAAAGCAGGGCCAGGACCGGGACGACGAAGAACAGCACGATCAGGATCAGCGCCGGCAGCAGGCCGTTGAAGCCTGCCGGCATGCGGAATGTTGGTGGGCTCTGGCGTGTTTCGACCGACATGGCAGCGACCTGGGCTACGGGACGAGACGACGCAGACCGTCCCGTCCCTTGCTGTTCAAGGGGCAGGCTTATTTCGCCTGCCAAGCATACCAGCGCGTGGCGATCTCGTCGCGGTGCTCGGCCCAGTAGTTCATGTCGAGGTTGATCTGTCCGTCGACATGGGCGTCCGGCAGCGCCTTCACCGCATCGGCCGGCATCTCGGCCTTGGCCTTGGTGTTGATGGGCGCATAGCCACTGGCTTCGGCGAACTTCGCCTGGCCGGCCGGGCTGCTTGCCGCGGCGAGGAACTTCATCGCGGCGTCCTTGTTCTTGGCGCCCTTCGGCACCACCAGGACGTCGGCGGCGGTCAGGTTCTGGTTCCAGGAGACGCCGACATCGGCGCCATCCTTCTCCAGCGCGAAGACACGACCGTTCCACAGCTGGCCGAAGGTTGCTTCGCCGGACGCGATCAATTGCTGCGACTCCGCGCCGCCGCCCCACCAGACGATGTCCGACTTGATGGTGTCGAGCTTCTTGAAGGCGCGATCGAGATCGAGCGGATAGAGCTTGTCGGCGGGAACGCCATCGGCCAGCAAGGCGATCTCGATGACACCGGGCGCCGACCATTTGTAGAAGGTCCGCTTGCCCGGGAATTTCTTCAGGTCGAACATGTCGGCCCAGCCGGCCGGTTCGCCCGAAACGGCGCCCTTGTTCCAGGCGAGCACGAAGGAATAATAGAAACTGCCGACGGCATGATCGGTGGTGAAGCGCGGATCGAGGTCGGCCTTCGGCACAGCAGTGAAGTCGATCGGCTCGAGCAGGCCGTCCTTGGCCGCCTTGATGGCGAAATCCATCTCGACGTCGACGACATCCCAGTTGACGCTGCCGCTGTCGACCATCGCCTTCAGCTTGCCGTAGTCGGTCGGGCCGTCCTGCATGACCTTGATGCCGGAGGCGGCGGTGAACGGTTCGGCCCAGGACTTGGTCTGCGCTTCCTGGGTCGTCCCGCCCCAGCTGGTGAACACCATGTCCTCGGCCTTTGCGGCCGTCGTTGCCAGAAGTGTTGTTGCGAGCAGTGTCGTTGCAAGAAGGCGGGCAAGGGCGCCGGTGATGATCAGTTTCATGTCGTTCTCCTCTGTTTGTTTTCGTTGTTGGCTGTTCGCGACCGGCGTTTTCGCCTTGATCGCGAATCCCCGTCCGCGGCGGCTACCGCATGACAAAAGGATCGGGAATCGGGTCGTCCGAGATGCGTATCCACACCGACTTCGAACGCGTGTAGTCGCGGATCGCATCGAGGCCGCCTTCGCGGCCGAGGCCCGACTGGCCATAGCCGCCGAACGGAACCAGCGGCGAGACGGCGCGATAGGTGTTGATCCAGACCACGCCGGCATGGATGCCGCGCGCCATGCGATGGGCTTTCGCGAGATTGGTGGTGAACACGCCGGACGCCAGGCCGAACGGCGTGTCGTTGGCCAGCGCCAGGGCTTCGGCTTCCGCGTCGAAGGCGATCACGGAGAGCACGGGACCGAACAGCTCCTCGCGCACGCAGGGCAAGCCGGTGTTGTCGTTGGCATCGATGATCGTCGGCGCGTAGTAGAGGCCGCCGGCGTGACCGGCGGGCCTTTCGCCGCCGGTGACCAGCCGTCCACCTGCGGCAAGGCTTGCCGCCACGATCTTCTCGATCCATTCGCGCTGCCGCGACGTGGCCAGCGGCCCCATTTCGGTTGCCGGATCCTGCGGATCGCCGATCCGGATCGCCTCGGCCTTGTGCTTGAGCCGGGCGAGGAATTCGTCCTTCACCGAACGCTCGACCAGCAGGCGCGAGCCGGCGACGCAGCTCTGGCCGGTGGCGGCGAAGATGCCGGCGACGACCGCGTTGGCGGCGCTGTCGAGATCGGCATCGGCAAACACCACGACCGGGCTCTTGCCGCCGAGTTCGAGCGTCGTGTAGGCAAGGTTTTCCGCGGTGTTCCTGACGATCTGCTGGGCGGTTGCCGGACCACCGGTGAAGGCGACACGGGCGACGAGCGGATGGCTGGTCAGGCGGTGACCGCAATCATGGCCGAAGCCGGTCAGGATGTTCACGCTGCCGGCGGGAAAGCCCGCCTCATGGACGAGCTCGGCGAAGGCCAGCAACGGGGCAGGGCCGTCCTCGGACGCCTTGAGGACGACGGTGCAGCCGGCCGCCAGCGCCGGCCCGAGCTTGACGGCGGACAGGAAGAGTTGCGAATTCCACGGCACGACCGCGGCGACGACGCCGATCGGCTCGGGCCGGATCGTCACTTCCATGTCCGCCTTGTCGATGGGGACAAACGAGCCTTCGTGCTTGTCGGCCAGCCCGCCATAGTAGCGGTAGTAGTCGCCGACATAGGCGATCTGGGCGCGGGTCTCGCGGATGATCTTGCCGGTGTCGCGCGTCTCGAGTTCCGCCAGCCGGTCGGCATTGGCGACCACCAGGTCGCCGAGCCGCACCAGCAGCTTGCCGCGCGCTGTTGCCGTCATCGCCGCCCATGGGCCGGAGCGCAGCGCCCGGTGAGCGGCCTCGACGGCGCGGTCGACATCGGCCGATGATGCAGCGGGCATCCTGGCCCATGCCGTGCCGGTCGACGGGTCGATGCTGTCGAAAGTCGCGGGCGCGTCCTCGAAGCTGCCGTCGACATAGTTCCTGAATTGAGCGGTGCTCATCGCGTATGCGGTCCCTGGAAGGCCGGCATCACCCTATCGATGAAGAGCTGCAGCGATTTCTTCTTGCGCTGGTGGGAGAGGCCGCTGTCGATCCAGATCGAATACTGGTCGTAGCCGAGCGCCTCATAGGCCTTCAGCCTGGCGATCACCTCGTCGGCTTCGCCGATAACAAGGTTCTGCCGGATCTTGTCGGGCGCATATTGCGGCATGGCCGCGATCTCGGCCTCGGTTAGCGCCTCCAGAACGCCCTGGCGCACCGGCTTCTTGTTCTGGAACCAGGCCCCGAACTGGCAGTAGAACTGCGACAGGTCCTGCGCCAGGCGATCAGCATCGGCTGCGTCCTCGGCAACGAATGTGTGCATCAGCAGCATGATTTCCGGCCGCGCTATGTCGGGGTGAGCAGCGCAGGCGGTGTTGAAGCGCTCCATCAGGCTGGTCACCTCGCCATCGCCGGAGGCCAGCGGCGTCACCTGCACATTGCATTTGCTGGCGACGGCAAAGTCATGCGAGTTCGGATCACGCGCCGCCACCCAGATCGGCGGATAAGGCTTTTGCAGCGGCTTGGGTGACGAGGTGGTCGACGGGAACGACCAGAACTCGCCAGTGAGTTCGAAATCGCCATCCCACAGGCCGCGGATCGCCGGCACCATCTCGCGCATGCGCTGGCCGGCGCCCCAGGCTTCAAGCCCAGGAAAAAGCCGCTGGTATTCGTAGGCGTAGGCGCCGCGCGCAATGCCGATGTCGAGGCGGCCGCCGGAGATGACGTCGGCCATTGCCGCTTCGCCGGCAAGCTTGATCGGGTGCCAGAACGGCGCGACGATGGTTCCGGTGCCGAGCCTTATGCGCCTGGTCTTGGCGGCGAGCCAGGCGATGTTGATGAACGGGTTCGGCGAGATGGTGAATTCCATACCGTGATGCTCGCCGATCCAGGCGGTCTCGAAACCTGCCTCTTCGGCCTGCACGACCAGCTCTTCCAATTCACCGACAAGCTCGGAATGCGGCTTGGCCAGATCCGAGCGCTCCATGTGGACGAACAGCGAGAATTTCATCAGCGTCACCCGCGACCGGAAAGAAGAACTGGCGAAGGCTTGGCGAGCGGCCGGACTTCGCCTTCGACCTCGTTGCCTACATAGACGCCGAACGCATCTTCCATGCGCTCGCGTGCATAGCGGGCAAGCATCGACCGCACCGCAGGGTCGGCAATCCTCAGATCGGCGATCTTCTCGATGTCGACAAGCCGCACATGGCGATCGTCGGAATGAGGGCCGTCGACCGTGCCGCGATAGTAGACATGCGTGCGCGAGGGGTCGGCGGCATCGTCCCAGACGGCGAACAGGAAGCCGAGCTGGGCGTCGATGGTCCTGGCGGCAAGGCTCCCCTTGAGGCTGCGCGCATCTTTCGGTGTGCCCAGTCCGCGCCCAGCCGGCAATTCATGGAAGCCGTCAGATGTCTCGAAGAACAGCACCCGGCCATCGTTCTCGAGAATGGCGCCGACTTCCGTATCGGGCGGTGCAGCCGCCAGCGCCTCCTGGCTGAGGCCGGGCGTCACATAGGTGCCCCGGCAATAGCCGAGCGGCTGTGCTCCGTTGTGGCTGAAATCGCGGACGCGGCCGATGAGGATCGAATGATCGCCGGCATCGACCAGCTGCTGCATGGCGCAATCGAACACCGCGACGGAACCGTCGATCAGCGGATTACCGGTCTGGCCCGGTTGCCAGGCCACGCTCGCGAACTTGTCGGCGGCCTTGGAGGCAAAGATGCCGGAGTGGGCTTTCTGGCTCTCCGACAGGATGTTGATGGCGAAGCCCTTCGATGTCGAGAAGGCGCTGTGTCCCAGCGCCTTCTTGGCGATGCAGACAAGCACCAGCGGCGGTTCGAGCGAGACCGAGGTGAAGGAGTTGGCGGTGAAGCCGCGCGGCTCGCCTTCCGCACTGATCGTGGTGACGATGGTGACGCCGGTCAGGAAGGAGCCGAGCGCGCGCCGGAATTCGCCGCTGTCGAAGGCGAGATCGGCCTGCGGCGTCGCGGCTTCGGCGTCGACAAAGGCGCTGATGTGGTGAGTCACTTTTTCGGGCGAAGCCATTGCCATCATGTGCCTTTCTCCGCCGAGCACAAGGCATTGCCCGTGCGGCGCGAGCCTCGCCATCGCCGCCGACATGGCCGGGGTCGAATTGCTGTCGTCGGACCCGGTCATGAACAAGGCTGGCGCCGCCAGCCCGGCCAGGGCATAGGCATGCTCGGCATCGGCATGGGCAAAAAGGCGATAGGTGCGCGCGTAGCCTTCCGGGTCGACGCCTTCAAGAGCCGCGCGTGCGGTGGCGGCCGCACCCGCTAGGCTCTCCGGCAGCGGGTCGCCGAACCAGCGGGCAAGCGTTGCCGCGATGGCGGAAGGATCGCCATGCGTGCCGAGTGCCGCCGCTCGTTCGCGCACGGCCTGCGCCAGGGCTTCGGGGCGGCGGAAGACCGCGTTGAGGCAGACGATGGAGCGGACGCGCGACGGCGCGCGAAGGGCGATTTCCAAGGCGACCAGCGCGCCCATCGAATGGCCGACGATCGATACCGAGGCGAGACCGAGATGATCGAGCAGACGCAGCGCCTGCTCGGCGAAATCCGACAGGGCGGCATTTTCCGGCGGCAGGGGCGAGGTGCCGTGGCCGAGCATATCGACGGCGATCAGGTCGTGGCGATCTTTCATCGAGGCTATCTGATCCTGCCAGATCGTTGCGTTCATGCCGACGCCGTGGATGAGCAGAACCGGCGTGCCGGAACCGGCACGGATGAAGCCGGTGCCGTCGGGAGCTATGCCCCGGACCCATGCGGAGGCGGCGACGTCAGCCATGCAGATCCCCGACCTCTTTCAGATCCTGATAGCGGTCGCCTATGCGATGGTGCGGGCGGCCGCCGATCGAAGCGCCAAGCGCCACCACCAGCTCGTCGGGCCCGGGCGCGTCGCCGATCTGGAAATGCACGGTGAGATAGTGGGAGCGACGGCCGTCGTCGTTTTTGTCCATCAGCGGGATCATGATCGGCGTGTTCGGTCCGCCGCGCAGATTGGTGAAGGCCAGATAGGTTTTGGCGCCGACAGCACGGCGATAGTGATTGCCGAAATGCAGTGTGTGGATCAGCGCCGAGGCGTGCTCGATCTCGCCTGAGGTGCCGCAGATGGCCGCCTTGCCGTAGCCTTCAATCGCCTCGCCCGAACCGGCGACGGCGATGATCTCGCGGGTCAGCATCTCGCCGAGAACGGGGGCAAGGGCGCGGATTTCCGGCGACAGGTCGTCAGTGAAACCACGGCCGGCCCAGGGGTTGGTCAGCACCGCGGCAACGCCGATCAGGCGCAAGGGCTTAGGCGCCGCCTTGCCGCCCTCGATAAGCGTGTTCTCGATGTAGGTGACGGTCTTCCGAATGGCAGGTCTCATGAAGGTCCTCGGTCGCGACGGCGTTGCCCAACGCCGCAATCTTTGATATCATCTTATGGTATACCATACTATGGAGCGCCGAGAGCCTTGTCAATCGCCCTTGGAATCTGTTTTGTGGCAGCACGAGGACGCGGAGAAAAAATGTCAGACGATACGCTGCGGATCGACCGCTCTGCCAAGACGTTGAGGACGCTGGCGCTGGAGCGCATGCGCGAGGCGATCATGGGCTTCCATTTCCAGCCTGGTGAAAGGCTGGTCGAGCGGCCGCTTTGCGATCAGCTCGGGGTCAGCCGGTCGGTCGTGCGCGAGGTCCTGCGGCAACTGGAGGCGGAAGGCCTGGTGCAGATGATACCGGGCCATGGGCCCGCCGTCGCCAAGCCGGATCTCGGCCGCACCGACGAAATCTACGAATTGCGGGCCCTTCTGGAGGGCATCGCGGCGCGGGCTTGCGCCTTAGCGGCCACCGACGCGCAGATCGCGGCGCTCGATGCCGCCTTGACGAACCTGCTTGACGCGTGGGCGTCAGGCGCGCCGGTCGAGGTGATGCGGGCCACGACCAAGTTCTACGAAGCGCTGTTCGAAGCGGCCGACAAGCGCATTGCCTGGGAAATCGTGACGGGTCTGAATGTCCGCATCAACCAGCTCCGCTCGATGACCATCGCGTCGGAGAACCGGCGCGAGCCGGCGATCGCCGAAATGACCGAAATCATGGATGCCATCCGCTCGCGCAAGCCGGACGAGGCGGCGGCGGCAGCCCGGCGGCATGTCGAATCCGCCTGGCAGATCGCACGTAACACGCTGCGCCTTGGTCCCCCTTAGCGACAGCCGCAGTCTTTACAGCGCTCCACCCCGTAACTGGCCAGCGCGGCATCCTATCGTCCATCCTGGCCTTGCGATAGGGCTCGGTATCGTGTCGGGCGTGTAGATCAGGCGGCCTTGTGCTGGGGTTTGAAGTGCCGCATCTACACGGTCCGTGGCGTGCGAACCCTGTGCTCTTGAAAGCCCAGGGGTGATCGCGGCTTTCCATCGACCAACAGCTCATCATGACGTCACCTCGGAGGACGAGAAAAGACTGTTAAGGCACGGGTGCGAGCTGCCTCCGTCGTTCGCTCGATCGAAAGCACCGTGCGTGGAGGAAGTTCGCCATCATGCAGCGCGAGAAGATGTTCGTCTGCTTCCTTATCCGCCGCCGTAAGCCGGTGATTTAGACGAAGAAAGTCCATCCAGGTGGGCGTGCGGAATGTCTCTGTCCAAAGTGAAGGCGTTTGAAGATTTCGCTGGAGCGTCCAGTTTCGTGCACCGGCGCGGCTAAGAGCGTGCCGCTTTGTCCGCATGCAGCCGAGAAAGGCGTCGATATTCTTCTCTGATATGGAATAGTCGACCTTGGCAACGATCGGGCCACTTCTGGGCTTCAGATCGAGTGCCAGCTCCGGTGCGCGAAAATCCGAACTTTCTTGATCCGTTTCTTCCCATGGACGGACCGGCAGCACTATTCCCGCTGCTGCAACCAGCAACAGAGCCCCCGCAGCGCCTTCCAAAGCCCAGGGCAAGGAGTAGTTCTGCGCGACAGAACCCCAAATCCAGCTGCCTGCTGCCATGCCCCCGGCGCTCAGGGCGTAGTAGATCGAGAGCGTCCGGCCGACTACCCACCTTGGGCTTGCCAGCTGCACCGACACGTCAATGCCCGTCCAGGTGAGAAGCCAACCGGCGCCACCGAATGCCAGCGAAATGGCGGCCACAGCGACCGACGATGTAAGCGCAAGGGAGAGGCAACATGCTGCACAAGCGACAGAGGCGCACGCCACCAGTCTGTTTTGAGACGTGATCCGCCTCAAGAAGCCGTTGCTCATGCCCGCAATGAACGCCCCCATTCCGAATCCGGCCAACAAGATGCCGTACACGATTGGCCCGCTCCTCAATTGATCCCGCACGACAAGAGGCAGAAGCGCGAGGATGGAGATGCTTGCCAAGCCGAAAAGGGTTGCACGGGCGATTGCAACTCTGATCTCCGACGATAACGCCGTAAAGCGCACTCCATCATGAATCGCCATCGTCATTCTCTCACGAGGGAGAGGCGAAGAGCGGACTTGCCATTTGGTGCGCCATATTGCGCCCAGCGGCGCCAGATCACTCAGCGCGGCCAAGGCGAAAGCGGCAAGCGGCCCAAAGAACGCCAGAATGACGCCTCCCAAAGCCGGACCAACGCTGCGCACAATGTTGTATCCGACAGACATAAGCGTCACCGCAGCCGGAATTTCGCGCTTGTGAAGAATATCGCCCACGGACGCATGCCAGGCCGGATCGGTTAGCGCGAAGCCGCAGCCAGCCAGGAAACCCAATCCGAGTATGAGCCAGGGACTAACAAATCCAAGGCCGACAGAAATCATCAGCGTTGTTGATGCCGATGCTATCAGGCAGTGCCCCGCAAACATGACCCATCGGCGACTGAAGTTGTCGGCGATGGCTCCGGCGAGAACTGAGAGGAAGAACACCGGCAATGTGGATGCGGCCTGCACGAGTGCAACCATCAGGTCTGAGGCAGAAATAGTGACCATGAGCCAACTGATGGCTACTGTTTGCACGAGCCATCCCAGGCTGGATATCTGTGTAGATACCCAGATCGAACGAAAAACCTGGTTCCGAAGCGGGGCAAGCGTCGTTGGAACGGACGGATGAGGATTTTCGTGCGGCATGCGTTTCTTACCTTCGACGAGCCGATTGTTTAATTCACGGCTGCCACTTCCTTTTTGCCTCTATGATGTTGAGCAATGGGTCAGTGCTTCCAAGGCGTAACCAAGCACCTGCTTCCGCATGCTTTTGCGTTCATCCTAGGAACCGGCATACCGGTTTGGGATCCCCCGCTCAATCCGGAGGTCTTAGCAGAGAGTCGGAAGTGTAGCATTGAGCCACATAGCGGAATGCGCGGGGCAAGTATCCGTTTTGGTGAGCGCGAATTTCCTGCCCATTGCCGCACGCCTCGGCTGCGGCGTGTCCGGCGATTGTGCGTTCCATGGTCAGAGCTCGCTCGAATGCAGCCAGCGTGGGATGACACGATCGAAGGTAACGATAGAGTAGATGTTATTCTTGATAACGTGGAAACAATACCATTTCGGCAATGCGGCAACGACTCGCGTGCCCGGCCGCGAGACCCGCGAACCTTCCGAGCTCTTGTTCGTCGCAGGCAAGTTCGCCGAATACCAACGCTTGGGCGATACCGCGATCGCGATTCTTGGCGACGAGATCCGCCCAATAGTCGATAGGTCGGTAATCGCAACCATCTCAATCTTTTGTCCCAGACTGAGAAACCGGTATTTTGCCTCTGGCTTGGAAAACCGCAGCCCCGCGAATATGCAGCAGATTGACGCCGCAGCCATCAGTGCAGCGATCGCCCGGAGCTCAGGGCAGACCAGATCCCGCCCCGTAAGCTGGTCCCATGTGCCATCGGCAAGGTATTCTTGGTGCCTGTGAGCATGAAGGTGATGGCAATCTGGTCGAGCGCACTGCCAACGATGGCAGTCGTCAGGTTCGTTAGCACGACGCGAAAAAGGTCTCGCTGGTTCCAGCGCCTAAGTCCTGGCTTGCTTCCTCTAGGCGCGGATCCAGTCGCCGCAAGCGGTCGTTGGCACGCCATCCTCACCGTCCCAGCGCCAGTATGAGCTGGATCAGGTTCAACGGGTCTCTGCGTCAAGCGTATTCGGCCCGCGGCGACGACAGGCGCTCGATTATTGCGGTGCAAAAGCTCGCACACGTGTCGGATACAAGTCACGCGCCGGAGAGCAGGGCAGGGGTGGCCAAAGCCTCCCCCGCCTCGTCAAGGATGGAGAAACAGTAACGGCCATGGGCGTCGAGATCGACGGAGTAGCTCAGGCGGTCGAGTATGTGGTTGTCCTGATCGAACGTGACGACCCGCGGCTTCAGCGAGGTGATATGCGCTTCATCCAGGTAGATGGAGCTGCAGACAATGATCTGGTCGTCTGGCTGGCAGGTGCGGGCGGCCGCTCCGTTGAGGATACAGCAGCGTGACCCGCGTTCGCCGAGAATGACGTAGGTCGAAATCCGCGCGCCGGAGTTCTTGTTCCATATCTCGACAAACTCCATCGGCAGGATCCCGGCTTCTTCGCAGTGGTCAGGGTCGAGCGTTATCGAACCGTGGTAGTTGAGGTTTGCTTCGGTGACGTGGATGCCGTGCAGCTTGCCGGCGACTAGTTTTCGCATGGTCTGTTTCCTATCCATCATGAATGACCAGTCCGTTGGGCGGCCGGTTGCTCGGCTAAGTTCCGACGACGAGGGCGCCGCCGCTGAGACCCGCACCCGCTGCAGCGAGAAGGATTTTCTCCCCCGGCCGAAACGGTTCCATCTGATGGGCTAGCGAAAGCGATAGCGGGATCGTCGCGGCGGAAGAGTTGCCGTAGTCGGCGATTGTCTTGACGATTGC
>NZ_JBEPMC010000018.1:0-118558 GCF_040545535.1 Mesorhizobium robiniae | reverse complement strand
CCAGATGTTCCACTGATTGTTGACGCGGGGCTCGGACGGCCGTCGCATGCGGCAACCGTCATGGAGCTCGGCTTTGACGCCGTGCTCCTGAACACAGCGGTCGCCAAGGCGGCTGATCCGGTCGGCATGGCGCGTGCGTTCGGCAAGGCGGTCGATGCCGGTCGTGAAGCTTTCAGTTCGGGAATGCTCGAACCGCGCGACGTCGCCGTGCCTTCGACACCGACTATCGGCAGGGCCGTTTTTTCATGACGCTTGATCCCTTCTACCTGATCGTTGATAGCGCTGCCTGGATCGAACGACTGGTGCCGCTCGGCGTCAAGCTGGTGCAGTTGCGCGTCAAGACCATGGACGAGACCGGGTTGCGCGCCGAAATCTGCAAGGCGAAGGCCTTTTGCGCCCAACACGAATGCCAGCTCATCGTCAACGACCACTGGCGCCTGGCGATCGAGGAAGGCTGCGACTTCGTCCATCTCGGCCAAGAGGATTTGGCGGCGGCCGACCTCGCGCGGATACGGGCGGCCGGCGTGAGGCTCGGGCTCAGCACGCATGATCATGCCGAACTGGAGACGGCCATAGCGGCCAAACCCGACTACATCGCGCTCGGGCCGGTCTATCCCACCATCCTGAAGAAGATGAAGTGGGCGCCGCAAGGACTTGTGCGAATCTGCGAGTGGAAGCGCTGGGCAGCACCCATTCCCCTGGTCGCCATAGGCGGCCTCAACCCTGATCGACTTAACGGTGTTTTCGCGGCGGGCGCGGACAGCGCGGCGGTGGTCACCGACATCACGCGAAACGAGGACCCCGAGGCGCGCACGCGAGAATGGATCGAAAAGACAGGCCGATGGCGCTGAGGAGAGACCCTTATGCTTGTCGTTGGTGGGTCTGACTCCAGCGGGGGTGCCGGACTTGTGCGCGATATCGAGACGATCTCGTCCCTTGACGTCCGGACCTGCGTGGCCGTTACCGCGCTGACTGTGCAGACACATAATGCGGTCAGCGAAGTGCACCCTTTGCAAGCCCAATTGGTGGCCGACTGCTGACCGCCGGGCCTCAGGCCCTGCTGATTAAGGGCGGCCACGCCTCAGGGCCTCGATCAACGGATATTCTCGTTCGGCCCAATCAATTGCCCATGCGCTTCGACGCTCCTCGACTGGGAAGAAAGATGCGCGGCACCGGTTGTGCCCTGGCCAGCGCGATCGCCGCGTGTCTGGCGACCGGGGGATCGACTGAGGCGGCCGTGCGTCGGGCCAAGCTGTTTGTGTTGGAAAAGCTTCGGCAAACCCCAGGTTAGAATCGGGCTCGATAGGGGCTCCACGTTATCGGCGAAACGGGTGCATTTGTGAGTTCGGCTGCTTTAGACATTGCTCGCGCGCCATGCGGTAGGGCGCCGACGCCTGACGTCGAAGAAGCGCGGCCGGCCGAAAGTCTCCCATGCGTCGAAGCCATTTTTGCGCGCGTTCAATCTTACGCTATCGACTGCGCCGAGTTTACAGCAACCCGTATTTGATGCGTCAAGCTTGTTTCCAACAAGATAATATGAGATTTGAGTGCCGAATAGATGTTCGTCACGGGCTTGTTGATTCAGGCAAAACTCAAATAGAAAGAGATAAGTATTACAATTGCACTTCATAGGTAAATTACTTATTCTTTCGATTCCGTGACGGGCGGCAAAGAAGGGGTTGCTGGTGATTTTTCAATCGATTGAAACGACATTCGAGATATGGGCCTCGTCACTACGCGAGGTGCGGTCTCGGATCAGGGGGCTTTTTCCTCAGGAACGCGTGGCGATTTCGGCCGGACTGTTCCTTGAAGGCCTGCTCCGGGACGGGCATCGCAAGACCGGCTGGATGCGCGCCGAGGCCGCCGGTGACCCCGGGCCGTGGCGCCAACAGGCCATTCTGGGTCGGGGCAAATGGGATGCAGACGCCTTGCGCGACATCGTGCGCGAATACGCGCTTGAAACGCTGGCTGACAACGAAGCGGTCCTCGTGATTGACGAGACGGGTTTCATCAAGCAAGGCAAGACGTCCTGTGGGGTAGCGCGGCAGGTCTGCGGGGCGACTGGCAACATGGCCAACTGCCAGATCGGGATGTTCGCTGCCTACGCATCCAGGCATGGGCATGCTTTCGTTGATCGCGCGCTGTATCTTCCGAGAGCCTGGACGGATGATCCCGCCCGCTTGGCGCGGGCCCATGTGCCTGCCGGCACGATTTTCGCAACAAAGTCCCGGCTGGCGCTGGATATGATCGCACGCATCATCGCTGCGGACGCGCCCTTAAGCTGGGTAGCTACTGACCGCATCTACGCTGGCGTCGACATCGAGATGGCCCTGCGACGCTGGTACAAGGCCTATGTGCTCGCCGTTAACGCTAACCATCACTTCGCTTCCCGAAATCGCCTTTTTCCAGCTGACGGCACGGCCGAGGATATCGCAGGGAACCTCGAGCCCTCCCTCTGGCGGAGCTTGCCTCTGGGAGAGGCAATACAGGGCTCGGAATCATGGGCTTACTACCCGTTCACTAACTCAGACGTCGCGGAGTGCGATAAAGCCCGCTCCGGGTCTTGGATGCCGGGACTCTTGATCCGACGCGATGCGAACCGCGCTCTCTCCTACTTTTCGACATGGTCTCCAGCGGGGACCGAGATCGAAACACTGATCGCGGTGCAGCAATGTTGCAGGATTATCGAGGAAGGGCTTCGCACGGCGAAGAGTGAACTCGGCCTCGACCATAACGAAACCCGTTCTTGGCACGGGTGGCACCGCCACGTCTCGCTGGTCATGCTCGCATTCGCGATGGTGTCGACCGTTCGTCACAAGGCGAGCCACGAGCCCCCGGGAGTGGTGGGAAGGCTCATGGGGACCAGTCGCCGATTCCAACGCTTGCTGGGGACTCCCAGGAAGTCGAAAACGAGATCGCTCGGCGCCGCGTCTGCCATCCCACGGCAAGATCAATCCGGCGAATGTCGCCGCACGCCCTTGCCGAGCAATCTGCCGCTCAAAACGCAATAGTAACGTGAGTTTCATTCATGAAATTATCCGTGAAAGGGCACTCCCAGCCGTCATTCGAATCGAGGCGGGTTCGCGTGGTCCGGGAGAAATGAAGAGATTGGTCATGCGACAAAATGCCGTGATCGGTGTCACACGTCATATCGAGATATCCCGACCTTACCAAGGGCGAAGTCAGGCACTCTGACACGCACTCGAATAGCTCTCGGAGGTTTTCTTGTTCAGGAGCGAGTTTCAATTTTGTTTCAGCAAACGGTTCGGAAGGCGGGGTTCCAGTGCAACAGTCCAGAAAGTTAGAGAACTTGCAGTTTGTCCAGGCAATGTTGAGAGAAATTCGTCAGATAGTGCAGGCAGACGGTGAGAGCCTCCTGACCTATTTGCTCGACATGTCTTACCTTGAAGCCAGCGATCGAATTAGGGCCACCTGGGCCTCGAAAGGTAACAAAGCCAAGTCCGACACCCTAGATAAGTAAAAGAGCCAGCGGCCGAGCGCTCCCCGGCTAGCATCCAGGTGAGTTCCGAACGCACTGGCGAAGAAAATGGGCCGCCGCTCTGCGCTTAGCTCTACCTCGGACGGCGCATGTTGTTCGTTGAGAGCGACGGCTCAGTCCCAAATCATCGCATTTGAGACGACAAATTGCGAATAGGCTGAAGAAAAGCAATGAGCATGTATATGGCCGGGCACGTCAGTCGGCATCTTCAGCCGCTACGTCGGAGACGGATATATTGGCAAGCAACAGTTCTTCATCGTAGCCGGCCAGCATAGAGGAAGTTGGAGCCTCGTCGGCCACGTTCGGGTCAGGCAAGGGCGCGCATCACCGCCTTGGTTGATTGCCGATGCAAAAGGCCCACCGCCTGCATCCGATGGGGCTCTGTGGAACAGTCCATAGGGACTGGCTAAAGGACAGTTCAGTGACTCCGAGGATCGGCTTCAATGTGACCCTTTAGGTGAGTTATGCATTGGCCAAACAGATAAAGGAAGAAGCTCTGGTCGCCTTTCGGCAGCGCGCATGCCTCTGCGCGGCCGGGAGCCCTCGGGACCGGAGTGCGGCGGCCATTTACCGTTTGTTGAGCATATTAGCTCACTGTCAATGCGGCCATGCTAGGTATCTCGTACATGGCCAAGGCCCCGGCAACCGACCCAGTTCCGGGGCCTTTGATTCCTAAAGCCGCTTGAAGTCGGCGAGCCCGAGACGAAGTGCTCACTTCTCGCAAAGGCTCGGGCGAAGGATTTCCAGTTGGAACACTCCGGTTGGTTCCGGCTCCGTCGCAAACTCCAGCTGAGTCGCAAGGTCGGTTGAACGTCACGCCGCGCTCATGCGGCGAGGATTTTCGGCATCGCCGGCGGCCACGGAACGGTACTCGTCATCGTTGGTGCACGTTTACTTTCGTGTGGGCAGGGGCTCGGAACAGCCGGGTCGTCGGAAGATATGCCGATGCAGCGCCTGCGCAGGCTGAGGCCTCCGTCCGTTCAGGCTGAGATCAAGTTCATCGGTTCGTGTTTGAATGGACCTGCTTGCTCCACGAACCATGGCCAGCGATCGGCAGCAGAGCGGATGCGTTCGATCACGTTCAACGATTCTTGTTGGGAAATGGAAGCGCCTTTGGCGATGGCGAGCAGATATTGTCGTCCTGGACTGTCAGGGGTCTTATCGATTGTTCCCTGTGTGGACGCCCTTGTCGCCTAGTGGAAGCAGAGGAGTTTGCCCGCGGTTAACCTTTCGTTAATAATGGCGGGATAGCCAAGAAGCGTCACTGCCCACCAATGGAATGTGACCTTAAAGACCCGGCCCAATCCCTCCAGATTGGGCCGGGTCTTTTTGTTAGCGAGAGCAAGGGCCGAGAGGTAGCTCTGTGCATGACGATCGTATCGTTTTGCACGGTGTATCGCCTTGATGATCGAGGGCGTACCCCGCCATTCTACTGACATGAAAATCCAGCGTCAGGATGTCGAGAGCCACGGCCAAAGTGCGGTTGGCTTGCGTTCTGCCGACCTTCTCGGCTTCGAGCGTGCTCCGCGCCTGAATGCAATTGCCCGTCAAAAACTGGTGTCTCCCCGGCTGGCATGCGCACAAGCGCCATCAGGTGCTTTCGAGTGCGCGATTGCGCGGATGCGATGAATATGAGTGGCGGGAGCGGAGGTCTGCGATGTGGGGTGACGAAGAGATTTCGGAGCGCCGAGAAAGATCGTTGACGAAAAAGCGCTGCAGCTCCTGCCGCATGGCGCGCAGCGGCAAGCCGCTTTCCCTCGCGAATTTTCATCCCGTCCACTGCCAATGGGAATCCTTGAATGATCTGCTCCTGATGCACGACGACCTCCGCGCGGTGCTCTTCGCCGAAAAGTCACTGGGCGAACTACCATTCAGGCCCTTCCTCTTAGGCGACACCAGGCCGGAACCTCTGGCAGAGCTATTTTGAGCCGGAGGGGACGAGCGACTGCCAGCAAAGATGCAGAAAGAGCTCATGTACAGGGACCCGGTGCTTCCGCGCCGATTGCAGAATTTTTTGCTCCTCGGCCGTCCCTATTTCGTCTTGACGAGTACGAACCTACTACCTATCTCACGGTCGCGTTAGCACTCGGCATAGGCGAGTGCTAACCACGCTCCGGCAACGGAGAACCGTTCAACAGCACCAGGGACATCCAAAAATGGCAAAGTCGAATTTCCGACCGCTGCATGACCGCGTGGTCGTTCGCCGCGTCGAGTCCGAAGCGAAGACCGCCGGCGGGATCATCATCCCAGATACCGCCAAGGAAAAGCCGCAGGAAGGCGAGATCATCGCCATCGGCTCGGGCGCTCGTGACGAAGCTGGCAAGCTCGTCCCGCTGGACGTCAAGGCTGGCGACCGCATCCTGTTCGGCAAGTGGTCGGGCACCGAAGTCAAGCTCAATGGTGAAGACCTTCTGATCATGAAGGAATCCGACATCATGGGCATCATCGGCTGACACGCTGCCGCCTTTCACCCGCACCATCCAATCTGAATTTCGGGCGAAATGCCCAGGAGTAAAAAATGGCTGCCAAAGACGTAAAATTCTCCCGTGATGCTCGCGAGCGCATGCTTCACGGCATCAACATTCTCGCCGACGCGGTGAAGGTCACGCTCGGCCCCAAGGGCCGCAACGTTGTCATCGACAAGTCGTTCGGCGCCCCGCGCATCACCAAGGACGGCGTTACCGTCGCCAAGGAAATCGAACTTTCCGACAAGTTCGAGAACATGGGCGCGCAGATGATCCGCGAAGTTGCTTCGAAGACCAACGACATCGCCGGCGACGGCACCACGACCGCGACCGTTCTGGCGCAGTCGATCGTCCAGGAAGGCCACAAGGCGGTTGCCGCCGGCATGAACCCGATGGACCTGAAGCGCGGCATCGATCTGGCCGTCACCGAAGTCGTCGCCCACCTCACCAAGAACGCCAAGAAGATCAAGACTTCCGAGGAAGTTGCCCAAGTCGGCACGATCTCAGCCAATGGCGAGACTGAAGTCGGCGCCATGATCGCGGAAGCGATGCAGAAGGTCGGCAACGAAGGCGTCATCACCGTCGAGGAAGCCAAGACCGCCGAGACCGAACTCGAAGTCGTCGAAGGCATGCAGTTCGACCGCGGTTACCTCAGCCCGTACTTCGTCACCAACGCCGACAAGATGGTTGCCGATCTCGAGGACGCATACATCCTGCTCCACGAGAAGAAGCTCTCCAACCTGCAGGCCATGCTGCCGGTCCTCGAGGCCGTCGTGCAGACCTCGAAGCCGCTGCTCATCATCTCGGAAGACGTCGAAGGCGAGGCTCTGGCCACGCTGGTCGTCAACAAGCTGCGTGGCGGCCTGAAGATCGCCGCCGTCAAGGCGCCGGGCTTCGGTGATCGCCGCAAGGCCATGCTGGAAGACCTCGCCATCCTGACCGGTGGCCAGGTCATCTCGGAAGACCTCGGCATCAAGCTCGAGAACGTCGGCCTCAACATGCTCGGCCGCGCCAAGAAGGTGTCGATCTCCAAGGAGAACACCACCATCGTCGACGGCGCCGGCAAGAAGGCCGAGATCCAGGGCCGCGTCGCCCAGATCAAGCAGCAGATCGAGGAGACCACCTCGGACTACGACAAGGAGAAGCTGCAGGAACGTCTCGCCAAGCTGGCGGGCGGCGTTGCGGTGATCCGCGTCGGCGGTGCGACCGAAGTCGAAGTCAAGGAAAAGAAGGACCGCGTCGATGACGCCCTCAACGCGACCCGCGCGGCCGTGGAAGAAGGCATCGTTGCAGGCGGCGGCGTTGCCCTGCTGCGCGCTTCGCAAGCCATCACCGTCACCGGCGCCAATGCCGACCAGACGGCCGGCATCGCCATCGTTCGTCGTGCGCTGCAGGCTCCGGCCCGCCAGATCGCGGCCAACGCCGGTGCGGAAGCATCGATCGTTGCCGGCAAGATCCTTGAGAACAAGGGCGCGACCTTCGGCTACAACGCCCAGACCGGCGAATATGGCGACATGATCGCCATGGGTATCGTCGACCCGATGAAGGTCGTGCGTACGGCTCTCCAGGACGCGGCTTCGGTCGCCGGCCTGCTGGTCACCACCGAAGCCATGATCGCGGAAGCCCCGAAGAAGGAGTCGGCTGGCGGCGGCATGCCGGGTGGGATGCCCGGCGGCGGCATGGGCGGCATGGGCGGCATGGATTTTTAAGGTTCACGCCTCTCAACAATCTCGGAAAGGGCGGCAGCAATGCCGCCCTTCCTTTGGCGCGGATCCGGTCGGAATAAGTTCGGCGCTCGCGAAATTTTGGAACGACGCTCGGGCCGCCATCGGCCTTGACGCGATGTCATGATCGAGCCGTCAAGCGGCTTCAGCCACGTGTGTTGAGCGTCGAGGCTTATGGCGAACCACCAGGTCGACCTTATAGTCGAGCCGATCGAGGCAGCGCACCAGGCGATCTATCGAGAACTTGCCAGTTCGCCCGGTGACGATCGCGGAGACGTCGGGCTGTTTCATCCCGAGCAATTCAGCTGATTTGGCCTGAGTTAGGCGCCGACGCTTAATGATGGCGCGGATCTCACGGGCCAGCTTCGCCTTGAGCAATTCCTCTTCGGGATTGTCAAGGCCGAGGTCCGCAAACACGTTGCCGCCGCTCACTTCGGCGGTGATGTCTTCTGTCATGACTTTGTTCCTTTCCCATAGTTTTCGCGATAGTGCGCCTCAGCGGCCTTCGATCGCACTGTCACGAGCTCGATTTCGTGCTTGGGCGTCTCTCTGCCCTTTTTCGACTTCTTCTGGAAGCAATGAAGGATGTAGATCACGCCAGCGAAGCGGACGGTGTAGACGGCGCGATAAGGTCTCAGTCAAAGTCATCGACCACCTCCAGGATGCTGCGGCCGCCAAATCCCTTAAGGGCTTTGACCGCCGCATGCTCCTCGCCATTCTGGGCGTCGTTGATTGCAACACCCATGACACGGCGAACATCGACGGGAAACTCACGCAGGTCGTCCCTTCGACGATCCCATCCATGCTGCGGGCTTTTGGTTTTTTCATTCGCACTTGCTTTCGTATGAACGCATTTTGGAGCACACCGGCCGTTTCCAGACCGGCACAATACCGCGTCGGATAGCCGTTGATCGCGCCTTGCAAGTCCGACCAGCCTGGGCGGCCCGATATCGGTGATAGCGCCGGTTTTGCTCTTCTTTTTGATGAGCCATCCGCCCTTGCTTTACCCTTCGTGGAGACCCAACTCGCGCAAATTCATGTCAGCTTCATAAATCCGTTGCGACTATTCCGTACATAGACGATGGCGGCTTTGTTTAGCTGTCGCCCGTGGAAAAGGATCGAAAAAATGTCCAAGATCACCGGAAATACCGAAACGATCGAAAACGCCGGCTCCCCTGCCTTCGACCCATCCAAGCCTGTCGAGCAAGTCCGCGCTGTCGCCGAACAGGGCCTTGAGCGGTCGAAGGAGGCATTTTCCAAATTGAGTTCGGGCGCCGAAACGACTCAAAAGGCTTTTGAGTCGACCTTTGAAACGGCCAAGACCACCAGCAACGAGGTGTCCCAGCAGATGATTGCCTCTCTGCGGGCCAATGCCGAAGCTGGCTTCACGCACCTCGAAGCACTGGTTGCCGTGAAGTCGCCCTCCGAGTTCATCGAGGTGCAGATCGCTTTCCTGCACAAACAGATTGAAAAATCCGCCGAGCAGGCCAAGGTCCTACAAGCCTTGATGCTGAGAGCTACCGAGGATGTATCCAAGCCGATCAAGAATGCTTTTGAGATGGCTTTGAAGGAACTCAAAGCCGCCTGATTGGCTCAGGCAATCGGGACCGAAAGTCAGCACCTCGCCCACTGGGCACCTCGTCCGCGGGTGTCGATGAGGCTGCCTGTTTTAGGGAAACCAGTGGGTCAGCAATTGGGAGAAACGAATGAACCCGGAGGCTTTCAGCAGTCCACTTTTCGTGAAACGTGCAGCGTACGTCGTGCAAGAGATTGCCGGCCTTGCGGACGCTATCGATTTCCTCAACGACTGGCCTGAAGATCGCAGAGACATGATCCACGAAGCCGCCCTCAGGGCGTGCTATGATGCATACGACGGGCGAAAACCTGTAAGCGCAGCGCGTAACGCCTTTTTCGGCTTTGCAAAACGTGCCGCCATATTGGAAGATGCAACCTCCGCAATGCAGTGGCTCGCTGCCAGCGAGTCGGGCAGTGGAAAAGTCCAACTGTAGGCGTCGGCGAAGAGGGCCTCGGGAAGAAGGGCCAGCGCCGCACGGGAGGCAGCACTAGGAAACCCTGGACTTGACGATGCGTCAGTCGATGAGCGGCAGCGCCAGAGCGCAGTGACGGGGCCCTCAAGCGCCGGGCAGCGCGCCCTTCGCCGACATCTCGAAGACATCGAGCAGGATGGCCAGCCCCACGCCGCACGCGGTGAAGATGAGGCCCGCCATGAAGATGCGGTTGGCGCGTTCGTAGATGGGTCGGCGCAGCGAACTCATGTCGAGCAGCATGGACAGCGCCCGCATCTGCAGCGCGATGCCGAGCAGGATCGGCACAACGGCAACCAGGTCGTAGAATCGCCATGGCATGGGGTTAGCAGCCCAATGCGTGACGAAGCCGAGCGAAAAGGCAAGCAAGATCCCCACGACGGTGATTGTGCCGTTGCGGAAAATCGTCTCGATCAGCTCTTCCTTCGGATCGTTCTCGTCCAAGCGCCCTCCCCTCCATCAGCCGTAGCAGGTCATTGCGCGGTTAAGATTAAGCTCTCGGGGAATCCCTGTACATCACTGCCAATTAGTCAAGGGCCGAGGCCCGAGGCCGCAGGCAACCGCTTCAGGTTTGCGCTGCCCGTTGTGTCGCTTCTCGGGACGCCATGGGAATTTACCGCGAGTGAACGAAGGAACAGCGCCTGTCACTGGAGCTGCGCTCAGAGCAGTGTGAGCGCAGGGGCACGCGCGTCAGGATTGAAGCTTCTATTGTCGAACTGCCCATGACAGCCGGAAGTGCGTACAATGAAATAACGAAGGGCACGGTGGTGTCGGTCGTCCATCAGCCCTCGTATCCAGGGGCGAGAATGAAATCGAAAACCGGGTCGGGCTGGCCAAGCATCGGCTCTCGCAAAACAGCTGGGGAAGTTACGGTCGCTTCGGCGTGTACCGCGAGCGCGGCAGGTGTCATTCCGAGTGCGTCCTCAAAGGGCCGGCTCGGCAGAGACGTCACCTGACGAAAGACGGCTGCAGCTCTTGCCGCATGGCGCGCGGCAGCGACCCGCTTTCCCTCGCGGATCTTCACCCCGGCCGCTGCCAACAGGATCAATCCCTTGAAGAAAAGGCGATGCTGAGTGCTTCGTTTCGCAGCGTGCCAAAGAGGCTCCCAAGCCTCATGAGCTTCCCAGTAATAGCCGTGATTGAAAAGGTCCACACCCCATCGAAACCCCTTTGAGCTGAGGGATTCCTCGACGGCGACAACGGCCACCGGGTCGCTTTGGTAACTGTGGCCTAACGGATCGCGAACCGGATGAGGATGTTTGCCAGGCAGGTACGCGTAGCCCGGGAAATTCTTTTCGGGCAGCAAGCGAGGATGTGACATAGACCCCAGAATTCATGAAAGCACGTCAATGACAATTCATGTCACATGGAATCTGATGGGACACGGCCCTGCATTGGTTGCTGGATCCTTCCATCCCTGAGATTTCAGCTTACGCCTTACACGCACGAAGCCGGATGTTTCCGGCGGCAAAGCGCCATTCGGTAGCAACCGCCACCACCTAACCCGAACTGCCGTTCATGTGTCATGGCGGCGTTGTCGTGCCGTCACGATTCTGTCGATCATTTTTCCGAGCGTCAGTTCGCGATAGCGCTCGTCAAGGCAGCTGTCGGAAGCGAACGTCTCCAAGATTTTTAGGGGATCGACACCCAATTCATCTACGACTCTTCGGCCGTAACGATCGCTCCTTAGGTAGTTAAAAATCTCTCGGAAGCAGCGATTAACTTCCTTTATATCGCCGTCGTCCAATGCATCTCTTATGTAGACTTCCAGGATGGCAATCGTTGCATACAACTGTTTCCACGCGAATTTATCTCGCCGCATGGTGGCCGGCGACAGCATATTCGCGACTCGACTCTTGAGGCAGAGGACTGGATGCATGACAGCAACATCTGCCCGCAGCAGCTTTCCGTCCGAATCTGCTTCAAGCCGGATGACCGAAACGCCGTTTTCCAACTCGCGTTTTGTGAGACCCAGAACGCCGTGCATGAAGTCGATCTGCAACTTCTTTCCGTTGACCTCGGCCACGACAACTGCCGTGTTCGGCGTGTTCATATCATCTGCATTTGGAAGATAGACTTTCCCACCAAGCGCCTGCGCCAGGCTCTCTGCCGCCTTCTTCGTGCCGAAATAGTCGATGTCCTTACTCGTCAGTTCGGAGCTGGACGACAACTCAGGAGTTCGGTCTTGGTAGAACCATGCCCACAGGTTGGTAGCCTGGCCGCCGATGACAAATGTGGCATCATCGATCGTAAGTTTTGATGCTATCTGGAGAACGTCTACCGGGCCGAAACGCGCAGGCTCGTCACTCATCTCAACGCGACTGAGGCCCTGCGAACAAGAAGCCGGGCCTTCGACCGATCCAGGGACGAGAAAAAGCCATTCTCATCGCGAAGTTCCTTAGCGGAAATCTGCTTGGACGCAAGGCGCGCAAGGTCGACATCACGGGAACGCTGCTTCTCCGCGCGACGATCCTTCACGTTGAAATGGCCAACCTTAACGCTCACGACTACCTTCCTCGATCGAGCAATATATCTGCCCGACCTGCCTGAAAGTCAATGCGGCGGGCGGCTGCATGGCAACCAGTGTTAACCGTCACTGAAATGCGGGTGAAGCAGTTAGCGAGTTTGGCCCATGCTCGTTTACGGCTCGTTGCCTCGAAGTTAAAGAACCGATCGACTCCTGCGGCCAGATCCACTAATGGCCCGCTTATGTCAGGCAGATCCGCATACGGCGCTGATTTCGACGGCCTCCCGAAGCCGCCGCATCGCCATGTGTATCGGCGACCATCGCCTCAGGAGCCTGAACATGAGCACCCACGCCTCTAGTTCCCGCACGCCCCGCCTAGATTCTAGAACTTCCGGACCGGTGGCGTTTCATCCACGTCAATCACGACGCTGAGGCGCGGAGGTGCGAAATACCAGGACGGCCAGCACTTCCTGATGTCCCCGGGATGCCGGGACATGCCCATCCAGCACCTCGTCAAGATTGACGAAGAGAAAGCCTACGCGATCTTCCGTCAGTTCCGCTGGCCTAAGACCCAGGGCGAGCCTGTCTGCCCCCCTTGCGGCGTTCTCGACCGCTACGTACTCCGCAGGCGTCGCCGCGAGTACTCAGTCACCTCCAGCACCGTGTTCGCCTTCCGCAAGCTCAGCTTCTGCAAGATGCACCAATCGCTGGCGTTCAACGTGAGCAGTTTGAGGACGGGCCGAAGGCCGGGCACTGGTGTTGAACCAGATTTGGGCTTGGCGGGGCAGCCGCGTGCCATCGTCTTTCATTGAAAAGCACGGCCGGCGTCAGCTATTGCGACAAGGTCCGCGACATCCGCAATGATCGGCCGCCCATGAACACTTGACCCAAGCGCCTTCGGATAGCGCGGCTCGGCCAGCGTTTTGACAAACTTTGCCAAAATATGCCATGCTGGTATAGGGTACGGAGGGCACTATGGCAACGATGAACGTATCACTACCCGACCCGATGAAGGATTGGGTCGAGGGGCAAGCCAAAACGGGCCGCTACGGCTGTTAACGAGAGGCGAATTCCCATTAGCCATTGTCGCGCGGCGCTTCATGGCCGCGATTTTGTCATTTCGCTCCTGATCCCGGCGGATCAAATCGCGCACATAATCGCTCGCGTTGGCGTTTTGTCGATGATGGCCTGAAAAGGGGCGCCGGCAAACGTTCCAGGGACACGCTTTTTGCGGAAGCGGCCAAACCATTATCGGTATTGCCGAGCAGGCAGTGCACCTGTTCGGTGCTGTGCAGGTCAGAGAAGATCATGACGAGATGTTCGCGATCTTCGATCTGATCGCTGCCAATCCGCGCATGGCCCGGGAGCGGCTTGAACTATCGCCGCCAATACGTATTCAACATTCGAGGCCCATCTCATCGTCTACCTGATCGAAGCCAACGACGGCATACTCATGTCCGTGTGCGCCACGGACATGGGTCCTCATGACGACTCAGGATCGATGATCCCCCATCAGCTCTGGGATTGCCCCAAGGCTTGGGAATAGTCTGGCACAGGATAAACTTTCTGGCAGCACGACATCGGCGCAAGCCGTGCCTTTGCCATTGAGTTGACTGGAGCGTTGGTACTCAATTTCCTCCCTATCTGACTTCGACCTGGGTCATTGTCCGGCAATCAGCGTTTGTCGATCTGGCCGCCTGTCTTTACTTCCTGCTCGCAGTCGTCGATTTCGAACAGATCGATCGCCGGGATACAAAACGGCAAGCGGGATCCGCTTTTGATCCGATCCCCCCTGGTCAAGCTGTTCGCCAGTCTCGCTGCCTGACCGGCACTTCGCCAATTCGCGTGCAGACATTGCAACAGATCCTTCAAAGAAATTCATACACTCTTAGCAACACCAAATTCGTTGGAATGGTAAGCTCATCGTCGAATCCGAGGTAAGTAGGTCAAAAGCCTGGCGACACTTACTCTCAATGGTCAAACTGCAATTCTTTGCGGCAACAGCAGAAGAGCGCACATCATGGGTTTTTGAAAAACTCTACTGTCGCCTCAAAACAAGTACGCGCTCAAATACGCGCTCAAAAATAGGAGAAGTTCCTCGCGACCACGGCGATTGTCTGGTGGCCGGATTAAGCAAAAACATGATTTGGTTCGAAAGCTGCAGCATCTGCGGAGATTGCCAAATGACAAAGTCAGTAGGACGAGTGCCCTGTCTTTCTATGTGGCCTGATGTTGACCAATGATGACACTGGTCAGTCGCCTACGCACAGCAGCGCATTTGGATCGCCTTCGAATCCTGGGCCTTTGCGCGCATGCGGACCTAACTGTCTGCGAACTAGCGGAGATTCTGGGCGTGCGTCGCGAGCGGATTGTGCGACACGTCCGGCTGCTCGCCAGAGCCGACTTTCTTTGCTGCAACGAACAACGCCCGTGGCGCTCGTACCATCTGAA
Source organism: Mesorhizobium robiniae (assembly GCF_040545535.1). NCBI lineage: Bacteria > Pseudomonadati > Pseudomonadota > Alphaproteobacteria > Hyphomicrobiales > Phyllobacteriaceae > Mesorhizobium > Mesorhizobium robiniae. The sequence goes on along the minus strand of NZ_JBEPMC010000018.1, from coordinate 103,907 downwards.
AGCAGGCAAGGACGGCGGGCTGGTTCAACTATTGGTCGATCTCCTGCCCCATGGCGACGGCTATCATAAACGGGACCTGCAGCGGCTCGAAGCGATCCGAGACGCGCGGCCGAAGGGACCGCCTGCCTGATCGTGAAATAAATCAATCCAAGCGGAGCGAGAAGCTACCATGGACAACACCACCGACGGCGCCATCGCGCAGCCCGAAACCTCCGCATGGTCTCCCTTGGCCGCGGTTGATCGCCGCGTTCACGAACTGCTTCTAAGACAGGAGCGGCAGGAGCGGACAACGCTCAAACTCATCGCCTCTGAGAACTTTGCCTCCTCGGCCGTTCTGGAAGCGACCGGTTCGATTTTCACGAACAAGTATGCCGAGGGGTACCCCGGTGCACGATACTACGCGGGAAACGAGATCGTCGATGAGCTTGAGAACCTTGCGATTGAGCGGTTGAAAACACTATTTGGCAGCGAGCATGCCAACGTCCAGCCTTATTCCGGCTCGCCGGCCAACCAGGCTGTCTATCGCGCGCTTTTGAGCCCCGGTGACAAAGTCATGGGCTTGCCCCTTCCGGAAGGCGGCCATCTCACTCATGGTTGGGCCATCAATTTTTCCGGAACGGACTATAAGCGGGTCCCCTATGGGCTGCACGAAAAGACGCAGCAAATTGACTATGACCGTTTGCGCGAAACAGCAAAGCGCGAACAGCCTCGGCTCATTTGGGTTGGCGGTACTGCTTATCCCCGTATCTTTGACTACGCGCTGATGGCAGAAATCGCTCTGGAGACGAACTCCTATCTCGTGGCCGACATCGCGCACATCAGTGGCCTGATTGTCGCAGGAGCGCACCCGAATCCGGTTTGCCATTGCGACGTCGTCACCAGCACCTCTCACAAATCGATCCGCGGTCCCCGCGGTGGCTTCATTTTGTCGAGGAACGAAGATCGCTATCAGGCTCTGTACCATCCCAAGAGCAAATACAATCTCGCCAGGCGGATAGATCGCGCTGTCTTCCCTCAACTGCAAGGAGGGCCTCATATGAATGTTGTCGCTGCGCTAGCTGTCGCTTTGCAGGAAGCCGCGACCCCGGCCTTCCGCAGCTACGGTCACCAGATCGTCAAGAATGCCAAGGCTCTGGCCCAGGCGCTTCTGGAGCGAGGTTATGACCTGGTCACCGGGGGGACTGACAATCACATGCTGATCCTTGATCTGCGTGATCGACCACTGTCAGGAAAAGCTTATGCCGAGCGGTTGGCAAACGCTGGCATCATTACGAACTTCAATATGGTGCCGGGCGACCCGCGCGACCCGGCGGTCGCAAGCGGAATTCGCTTGGGGTCGCCAGCAGTGACCTCAATGGGCATGCGCGAGGGGGAAATGCTGCAGATCGCCGCTTTCATTGACTTGGTCTGCCGCCAGCCCAACGATCCGGATGTTCACACCAGCGTGCGAAGAGACGTCGCCGACTTCTGCGCTGCGTTCGGGGTGCCGGGCATCACCGACATCTAAGGCGAACTCATCAAAATGCTCCATACAACTCCACACCCGAAGCGAGGCATTTCATGGCTAGGCAGTTCGTGTTCTCTTCTGAATCCGTCGGCGCGGGACATCCGGATAAATTGGCCGACAACATCTCGGATGCCATCCTCGATGCGGTCCTGCGCTCCGATCCAAAGGCGCGCGTCGCCTGTGAAGCTTTGGTGAAGACCTGTGAGGCGTTGGTCAAGACAGGGATGGTCGTTCTGGCTGGCGAGATCACCAGCGATGCGCAGGTCGATTACAGCCAAGTTGCCCGCGACACGATTCTCGATGTTGGATACGATGATGATGCCGTTGGCTTTGATGGTCGGCGTTGCGCCGTCGTCCTGGCCCTCACCGAGCAGTCGCCCGACATTAGCCAAGGCGTTGACGAGGGTCGGGGGCAGGATCTCGAGCAGGGCGCGGGGGATCAAGGCCTGATGTTCGGGTTCGCATGCAGCGAGACCGATACACTGATGCCCTTGCCGATCCAGCTCGCTCATCGCTTGACGAAAAGGCAGGAAGAGGTCCGCAAAGCAGGACAGCTTAGCTGGCTGCGTCCGGACGTGAAGTCGCAGGTGACTGTCCGCTATGAAGGTTTGCGCCCAGTGGCGCTGGATACCATAATCCTGTCGACGCAACATGCGGAAGAGGTCTCACAAGATACAGTCCGGGAAGGCGTCGTCGAGGAGATTATAAGGCCGGTCCTGCCGACCGATTTGGATACGGCGGGGATCAGGATCTTGGTCAATCCAACGGGGCGGTTCGTGGTGGGTGGGCCGCGCGGCGACTGCGGCCTTACAGGGCGCAAAATCATCGTCGATTCCTATGGTGGGATGGGGCGTCACGGCGGCGGCGCCTTTTCGGGCAAGGACCCGTCCAAGGTAGACCGCTCGGCTGCCTATGCGGCCCGCTATGTCGCGAAGAACATCGTTGCTAGCGGACTTGCGGAGGTCTGCGAGGTTCAGCTTGCTTACGCGATCGGCGTGGCCAGTCCGGTTTCTGTCATGGTCAACACTTTCGGAACGGCGAGGATTGAGGAAAAAAGGATCGAGGGCCTCGTTCTTGAGCTGTTCGATCTCAGACCGAAGGGCATTATCAAAATGCTTGATCTCTTACGTCCGATATACCGCAAGACCGCGACATATGGACATTTCGGCCGTGAAGAGCCTGAGTTCACCTGGGAGAGGACAGACAGAGCCGAAGACTTGCGGCGCGCGGCAGGGCTCGCAGCCGCATGAACGCCGACGTCGACTGGATTGTCATTTGGAAAACCCATTCCAACTCGCCAGATCCGCACGTGGCGGCAGAAAGCCGGCAGGTTCATCGCGGAGACATTGATGCCGGATTATGACGTGCTTTGCATCGGCAATGCCATTGTCGACATCATCGCCCAGTGCGACGAGGACTTCCTCGAGACCAACGGCATCATCAAGGGCGCGATGAACCTCATTGACACCCAGCGCGCCGAACTGCTCTACAGCCGCATGGGCCCGGCCATCGAAGCGTCCGGCGGCAGCGCCGGCAACACGGCGGCCGGCGTCGCCTCCTTCGGCGGACGCGCCGCCTTCTTCGGCAAGGTCTCCAACGATGCGCTGGGCCAAATCTACGCGCACGACATCCATGCGCAAGGCGTCGCCTTCGACACCAGGCCGCTCAAGGGCGAGCCGCCGACGGCGCGCTCGATGATCTTCGTCACCCCCGACGGCGAGCGCTCGATGAACACCTATCTCGGCGCCGCCATCGAACTCGGGCCGGAGGATGTCGAGCCCGACAAGGCTTCCGGCGCCAAGGTCACCTATTTCGAGGGCTATCTGTGGGACCCGCCGCGCGCCAAGGAAGCGATCCGGCAGACGGCGAAGCTGGCGCACGCGGCAGGCCGCGAGGTGTCGATGACCCTATCGGATTCGTTCTGCGTCGACCGCTATCGCGACGAGTTCCTCGACCTGATGCGTTCGGGCACCGTCGACATCGTCTTTGCCAACAGCCACGAGATCAAGTCGCTCTACCAGACATCGTCGTTCGACGAGGCGCTGGCGCAGATCCGCAAGGATTGCCGGATCGCCGCCGTGACCCGCTCGGAAAAAGGCTCGGTCATCGTGCGCGGCGACGAGACCGTGGTCATCCAGGCGACGGCGATCAAGGAACTGGTCGACACGACCGGCGCCGGCGACCTCTATGCCGCCGGTTTCCTGCATGGCTACACCCAAGGCCGCGACCTCAAGGCCTGCGGCGACCTTGGCTCCCTGGCGGCCGGATTGGTGATCCAGCAGATCGGCCCGCGCCCGCGCCAGAACCTGCGCCGCGAGGCTGAACAGGCTGGGTTGCTGTAGCGTGCGAACTAGGTCCCCACCCCGGTGCAAGCTGTCTAAGGAAAGTGCTGGCAAATCGCTATCTCAAGATCGACGTCTTGGGATCTAGAGCGACGTCGACATCCGGCCGAGACTGCCAAGACAGGCCAGCGTCCTTACGATCGTGTCCGTCGACGCACGTCGGTTCGGGCGGCTGGTGCTCCCCCGCCGCTGGCTCTCATCTGCTGCCCGCTTCGCCCTGCAGACACCAGAGAGCGAAGCCTCCACGGCCGCGAAAATCTCGGCACGGCGGCTCGATACCAGGACCGGATCGCCATTTTGGGGAGGTGATCGGTGCAGGTGCCCGACGTGGATCACGCCATCCATCTCCTGACTGTATCATAGCCATCGTCCTTTTCAGCCGGCAGAGCCTCCCGACCGCCGGATCGATGATGAAGATACCCTCTGGCGAATAGTCTCTTTTTGAAGAGTGTGACGGTCTGCGCCGTCCTACTTGTTCCGGCCTGTTGCCATGCCCTCCTGCTCCGCGCACGCGGCAAGGCGTTGTCACTCTACCGTGCAACACCCTGTGGAAATACGACAGGTGCACCAGAATAGCCCGGTCTGGGCTAAAGATTTTTCAGGCAAACCCTGAAAAACGAAACGGCAGCCCTTGGTGTTCACGCCGCCGCTTGGGCTAGTACTACAGGTTGCGCATGTCCACGCCGTTTGTAGTGACAAATGGTGGCTGCGGCCCGATGTCGTCGTCGCCATAGCGACCATGCGATGATGAAGGGCTTTTGTGTCGGTGGGAAGATGAGGATCCGGGCGAGGAGATAGCGGATCTCGGGCACGCTCGGGACGAGCCCAGCCATCCGGATCGGGCGGCGATTGGCTCCTTCAGACTTTCGTTCGGTTTGCTCCATGCGCTGCGGCGAAGATCAGCCGATAGCTTGGAGAGGAACGCCAGGGCGGCCATGCACAGGCTCATGTGGCGATGCCATCCCTGCCAGGACCGAGCCTCGCAATGATCAAGTCCGAGATCATCTTGGCGCGCCAAAAGCACTCCTCGAGTTCCTCGGGCGAGGTTTCCTCAAACCGACGATCCCCTCCACGGCGCATGGAGGACGTTCTCGGACTGCAATGCCTCGGAGCCAACACACAGCTTTTTCTCGATACGCTGCGAGCGTGGCTTCAACTGGCGGATGATTTGCCAAGGCGGCGTTTGTCCGGGGTAGGTCAGACGGATTCCGCCGACGTCCACTCCGTCCCGGTCGAGCAGCACGCGGATCAAATCTTCTCGACTCAATTTATTGTAATCAGTCATTTATTACCTCGACAGAGCCGCTAGGTGCCTGCTCCTGAATGAATTTGAAGCTAGGCTGAGCCTGCCGAGGCGTGAAACCATAGGCTTTTTGATCTGTTGCTGTGAGTCGACCTCGATAGGACCATTACATGAACAAACGGAGGTGACTACGCTCATCTCTCGACTTCCCGCAGGGGGTTAACGATATCGACTCCCTCGAAATCTTTCTCATTGTCCGTGACGACAAGGCACCCATTTCTCTCGGCAACAGCGGCGATGATCGTGTCGAGAGCGCTTCGTGGGCGGCCTTTGGCCTTGCCATCTGCCATTAGCCGCGCCCAGATCAGACCTGCTTTCTCGTCGAATGCGAGGATGCGATCCGCGAACAGAGCCTGCGGCCCTTCAGACCCAGTGAACCACTTGTCGAGTGCATCGCGCTTTCTGCCGCGTGGTTTCTCCAAAATCCCGCGTCGGATTTCCGCAACGGTCAGCGAGGCGATAAACAGGTCCTCATCGCGCTGTGACGACATCCATGCCACGAGTGATTCTGATGGCTGCGGTTTGACGACATTGCTGATGATGTTGGTATCGAGCAGGTAACGCGTCACAGGTCGACCTTGCGCCCCTCTTCGCGGGGCCGGCTGAGGTCGAGGTCCGCGCCAACCAGAGGCGAGCGACGCAACGCAGCGAGAATGCCGCCCGCTTTCGGAGACTCACCCGCCACTGCCTGCTGTACGGCCCGACGAAGCTGTCCGGCTTCCGGCCCGCCCTCCGTCAATTTCCGGGCAAGGGTTCGCAGTAGATCGCGGTCGGCGTCGAACGCCTGGATCTCGAACCGCGCGATGCCGCGCTCAGTCAGGCGAGACCGATAATTCTCGATGGCTCTCTTCTGCGCACTGTTGCTCATCGCGTGCCTCCGTTCTATATCCGGATATATAGCCGTCTTTTCCTTGGAGGGCAAGGCTGGTGAAACTGTTATGCATCCCGGTGGGTGAGGATGGCCTCCCCAAGGCATTCATGGTGTCGAGGGTTGCCACCATGACGAAACTACCCTCTTCAAAGGAAGGTGATCGCAAAAATATTTTTGCTACGACGGTAGTCGACTCGTGCCCCGCCACTACGCTGCCGTCCGCCAGAACTCGCTCCTGCGCGAAACAAGCTATTGATTCAAAATGAATTTCTCTCTTGCCAACGCGCCGTCACGTGGCATCTTCGTCGCGAAGCGGAGTGCTCCGCGCGAGGACGAGGACGCGATCGTGGTGCGACCGAGACGTACAACAGCCGAAAAGTTTGGTGTGGTCGTCGACGCGGCCCGCGAACCGGCAGTGCCTGCGTCCTCGAAGCCCGATCCACGCCTCATCGATCTGGTCCGGCTGCTGGCGCGACAGGCCGCACGGGATTTCGTACAAGCCGAAACGCATGATTGGAAGCGAGATCGCCTCCCGGAATAGGGAGGTCGCCTCATGAAGGTCGCGCTCTACGCCCGCTACTCGACTGACAATCAGCGAGACGCCTCGATCGAGGGATCAGCTGCGGCTCTGGCGCCTCCATGCCAAAAAGCAAGGCTGGACAGTCGTCGACAGCAATACCGACCGGGCGATCTCCGGCGCGTTGCTGCTGCGTCCCGGCCTTCAGGAGCTGATCAGCGATGCGATGCGGGGCAAGTTCGTCGTCGTGCTCGCAGAGGCGATCGATCGCCTGAGCCGCGATCAGGAGGATATCGCTGGACTGTTGCAATGTGTGGGAGACAGCGAAAAGTCCAACAAAAACAACCAACCGCCCAAAGCACAATGTGCTGCCTTTTATCTTGCCATCTTAATCGGTTGTGTTTGGCAATACTTTGTAATCATCGTCGTTCCTCCTTCCGTCTACGATGATAAACGACTCTATTCTCTGCGCTACGATTCCGCTTTTGAACGTCGAGTTCCGATGCGCCGTGCAATCTTCCGCGCTCTGCGACGGTGTGGTTCGGCTGCATGGTTGCAGCGCTCGGACCGTCGTGGCGCACTTTTCCATCGGACTGACGGAGCATCGTCACAGGCAATCGAGCGCGGTCCGGCCGGCTGTTCGTCGGCGCGGCAGCAGGCAAGATAACGTGCGTTCCGTCGTTCCTGGTCTGCTTCGGTTCTCATCCGCAGGGGCGGATCTCCTTGTGTCAGATGGCGTCCGTCAGCGTGCGGGCGCCATGCGTTTCAACCGCCGCCGCGCCGCTCATCGCTGCGCTCCGAGCAGGCGTCGATCCTTGATGTGGGCGCGTTGCGCGGCGTCGGTGTCACTCATGGCTGCGTCGCCGACATAGAACGTGCCGTCGCTCCACATGGCGTGCATGATCACCGCCAGCTTGCGCGCCACAGCGACACAGGCCTTGCGGTGGCAGGAGCGTTTGGCGATCTCCCGGCCCCAGCTCTTGACCTTGTCCCTGCCCTTGAAGCGCGTCATCAGTCCCGACGCCGCCTCGTAGAGCGCGCGCCGCACGTCCGCATCGCAAGCCTTCGAGATGCGGCGCTGAAGGTCGATCGAGGAGCCCGACTGCCAGCGCCGCGAGGTCAGCCCGAAGTAGGCCGCGACGTCGCGTGAGCGGCGGAAGCGTGTGGGATCGTCGATCGTCGTCATAAAGCGCGCGTCCGACCTTGCCAAGGCGGATGCCGAATGCCTTCAGCGAGTGCCTGATCGCGTTCTCCAGGTCGAGAAACTTGACCTTCAGATTGCGCCGGCGCATCAACAGAAGCTTCGTCCCGCAGCAGCTCTCTGACTTGATGTAGGCTTGGCGGAACTAGCCGGTGCACATGATGTGGGCGATGCCGAGTCTATCAGCCCTGTCGGTCTTGTTGCGCTGCGCCGACATCGCGCCGCGCACGTGCTGCGTCTCCAGGCAGATCGCCGGCAGGCCGAGTTTCTTCAGTTCCGGATGCAGACCGGCGACAGTGATCCTGCCTCGTGGCCGACGCGGCGCAGGCTCGGCAGAAACGGCTTCAGCACCGCAAACAGCGCATCGGGATCCGTCACCGCCGTCGTCACAAGTTGCACGACGCCATGATCGTCGACGACGCACAGCGCTGTCTCATCCATCGCCACGTCCAGTCCACAAAAGAGCTCTATCGTTCGCCTCCCGCGTTGCTTCAAAGGAGCAGATTTGCCGCCAAGTCGTCGGCGACAGGCGGGACGGCCGCTAGGCGTTCTGGTCTATTTAGGGTCGGTTTGATATTCACGACTGGGATCATGCCAGAGAATACATGGATAGCACGGTTGAGTGTGTCTCGTCCTGGTATGACGTCGTCGTCTCTCGAGAGACGCGACCACAATGTCGCGCAGCACAAAGCATAATGGATCAAATCCGCCATAACCGCCGCGCTTCTCCCCGGTGGAGGGCGAGCGCTGCCGCAGGCGCGATGACGATCTTGAGCGGGAGCGGCGCTTCGTCTCCTACGACACCGTGACCGGCAAGGACAGCGACACTTCGTAGCTACCCCCCCTGTTGCCATCAAAATCAAACTCATAAATCGTGACCGGCCCAATGGCGGTTGCGCGCTGGCCTAGGAAAAATGAAAAGGCCCCCGGAACAGCCATGAACAAGTGAATCCTTTGTCCCGGCGAAGTGTCGCGGACTGACCTGATCTTGGCGACCAGAGACTCTGCCAGCTCGAAGGCATGACGGCCGCAGATCACGGCGCGAGCACCCGGCGCCGTTGCGATCCGCGCGTCAAGCGTAGCGCGCGCTACGGGCAGCGACGCGGCCGCATATCCGGACACCGCCGCCGCTACGTCATGAGTGAGACTCACCGTGACGACTATCCCGTCCCCCTCCGGCATGCCGTCATGCTCACTGAAGGTCCATACCGGCCAGGCGGGATCGTGAGGCAGGTCATTGGGCGACCACACCGCACGGCCCGTAGTGCGCTGCTCCAGCTCGATAAGACGCCCCGATTTGATATTGAGCACCGAACCTGCCGCAAATGAAAGCGTGAGGTGCGCGTCGAGGACGAGCCTGAGCCGTTCGCTCTCGCGCGCGGCTTCAAGAAGGAAGTTCTTCAACGCCGGATACAGCGTCCCCTGCCAGTCCGAATCCGGCCGTATCTGGCGGTCGGCAAAACCCGGCACAGCTACGTTTCAGCCCTACGGCCAGGAAATGCAGGTCGAGAAGTTCGCGCAGTCCGTCCAGGGATTCGGACGTTTCCGAAAAAGCGAGGGTCCGCGCGAGGATGCGCAGTTCGTCGTCCGTGACACCCAGGTGATCTCGCCAAAGCTTGCGCACCTTGCCCATCGTGCTGTTATCGGTGGCGGTTCCGAAAAGCATGCCGACACGAAGTGTGTGCGACCGCTCATTCACGAGCGCGCGCAGAGGGTCGGCGCGATCAATGCGCCAGTTGCTGGCGAGCCGGAAGCGAGTGCCCATTCCATCGGGTGCGTGGTCACGCTGCGCCTTTATGGCGCGCTGCAAGTGAGACCGCGCCGTCGCCCCGAGAAACGCCGGGTCGGCCAGGCTCGCATGGCCGTAACTGTCGGGGCTGACATGCCATTTGCACTGGACATGCTCCCTGCGCAGGGGATGTCCCTCCTGATCGAGAAGAGCCGGATCATATTCGACCCACATGTCATCAAACCCGTTCGCGCCGCTTTCAAAGCCGACCTTTACGACGGGGCCATGGGGATCGAGAAGCAGCGCCGCCTTTTGCCAGAAAAGACGGGCTTGATAGGCTGCTCCATCGCGGGCGACGATAACGGCTTGGGTCACGGGCAGTCCTCCGTAAAAGCTGCGCTCATGTCGCCTTACCGTCGCGGAAGCGCGGTGTAGCCTTCATGGCCTGAATAATCTCGATGGCGCGTTCGAACCGGACAGGCCGGTCGGGATAAGCGTCCAGGATAAGTGTCGGCAGTAAGCGCTGCGTGAGATCGGAGAAGGTGTAACCAACCGCGCCCTTTTCGCCCCCGGTCAGGTTCACGACCTGATCGATCTGCGCCTTGTTGAAACCCAGCTCGGTCAGAGGGTCTTCGATCACAGCGCGGCGCTGCTTATCGCCGGGCCTGTCAAAATCGAAAATCTCCGCCGCCCGCCGTTGTACGGCAGGGTCAATTGCCGATAGGCGGTTCGTGCAAAGGACCACGGCAACCGGCAACTGCCTCTCGGCAAGCCGATCGACGCCGCGAATGAACGCGTTAACACCGGCCCGGTCCTCGTGATGCATCTGGGCGCTTTCGCGGCTCTGCGTAACGGCATCGGCCTCGTCGACCAGGAGGATAATCCCGCCCGATGCCTTGCCCGACGAACGCTTGAGTTTCTCGGCCGCAAGAAGCGTCGCATCGAATGCAGCAGACAGCAGCTTGGTCATTTCGCCGACCTTGCCGCTTCCCCTCGTCGCGAGCGACAGGGGATAGAGCGTGACGCCGATCTTTTCCTGCCGGGCGACGGCATCGCCGACGGTTTCAGAGAGAGCGGTTTTTCCTGTGCCGACGTCACCCGCTAGAATCACCAGTGGCGGGCGTCGCTCCAAATAGTCGAGCGCGACTGACGCTCCCTTATGGTGCTTTTCCGCCCAATCGCGCGGGCCAGCGGGATTGACCAGAACGCCCAGAACCTTGGCAAGGCGCGTCTTCGCGTCATCTATGCCGACAAGCCGCGCAAGCCGCCGCGCCGCGCCCATATCGGGAAAATCGAGCCGACGGTCGAAAACGTCGTCAATTGAGATGGCGTCGCTCATATCTTCCTCACTGTGCTGCGGCCGAGACCACGACCGCCGGCGATGTAGTTGAGATCGTCGGTCCAATAGCCGGATTCGAGCGGCGGTTCGGTGCCCAACGACCGCTGAAAGGGGCAGGCGTTCTCTATCGCCTGACGTTCTGCTGCCGTCATGTTCGACCAGTTGCTGTTGTGAACGAGAAAGGACGTAAAGGTGGCACCGGCAACGTCAAGGCGCGGCCGGATCTTCCCCGGATCATCGTCCGAGACCAGGATGCCGCCCGCGAGCGCGCGGTAGCGCACGGCGGCCTCGGTCCACTTGCCGTCGCGCTTGAAGCCGTAGGTCACGGACTTAACGACGTCGTGGCGGAGATACTCGACGATCTCCTTCTCGTAGTTGTCGATCAAGGCCGTAGACGGCACGCCGTTATAAAGCGACTGGAACCGCAGCAGGTCGGTGGCAACCTTCGATGCGATGCGCCGTGCATGGGCGATCGTGAAGGTTTCGGTTTCGGTGGTGGAGTAGGAGCTCATATTGCCTCACACATTGAACGTCGGGCCAAAAATTTTCTGCCAGTAGCGCACGGTGTCGCCCTTGGTGATCGCGCGCAGCGCCGAGTCGATCGCGTCACCCGCATCAAGGGCGGCTTCGACGATCTTCTCCTTGTTCTGCCGGGTGTAGAGAGCGCTCACGTTGTTCTTGTTGTTGACGGGGTCCCAGACTCGGACCGGCGCGCCTGTCGCCGCGCAGGTCGCCGGGTTGTAGTAATCAGCAAAGGTGATGGCCGTTTCGAAGTCGTCGTTTGCTATGAAGGCGAAGATCTTCCCCAGGGCCGACGGATAGTCGCTCAACGCAAGGCCGCGGTCGGCGAGATAGGCGACTATCAGCTCGATCATGAATGACTTGAAGCGGAAATTTTCGTCCTGCTGCTTGATAAGCTGGCTCCAGAACTTCACGAACCGCACGACCTGCGCGAAATGCTTGTCATTGGCGGTTTTCCGTTTGCGGATGAATTCGAGGTGCATCGGCACGCTCGTCATCAGCTTTTCGCCCGTGTCCTGAGAGACAAGGTCACCGCGCCACTGCGGATCGCCCGCATAGAGAATGGGGACGATGTCGACTTCATTGCCCGTGGTGATGAAATTGACCCCGACGGAATAGGTCTTGCGCTTGATCTGCTCGGGTTTGAAGTTCGGAAACGCCGTTTCGAGCTTCTTGGCCAGCCAGTCGATCAGATCTGAGATTTTGTCCGGGGCCGAGTCGGAAGAAACGTAGCAGCCCACGTCGATATCGCTGATCGACTTCAGCGCCGTACCCTTGGCCAGGCTTCCCGAAAGCATCATCTTGCGCAGCGCGAAGTCGGGATGTTCTGCCAGATAGGTCTCCAGGCGGTCACGCAAGCGGTTCGCCTGAGCGCGCAAATCCGCCGCGTCATCGCGCTTCAGGTTCACCCGTTCGTCGGCAAAACGAACCAGGTCCGCGTGACTTACGTGGTCGCGGCTCATGCTACGCACTCCTCTTAATTGACGATTCTGTATGGTTGTGTTAAGTTACTATACGGATCGTGTTTAGCTGTCAATATAGTTTCTATCCCCATCGGCGAGGCTTGCAATGAATAATGAAGTGACCGGCATCCGGTGGGGCGTCGAACAGAGGCTGGAATTCATAGAATTCCGCCTGTTCTGGGAGGGGGGGGTTCGCCGCAAGGACATCATCGAAAGGTTCGGCGTGTCAGTTCCGCAGGCGTCCAAGGACTTGACGCTCTATCAAGAACGGGCGCCGGGAAATGTGGAGTACGACAAGAGCGCAAAGCGCTATGTCGCGGCGCACAATTTCAAGCCAAGGTTTTTGCAGCCCGATTCGGATGGTTATCTGTCGCGCCTGCGCTCCCTTGCGGAGGGATTGGCGAAGCCAGCGGAATCATGGATCGGCTACCGTCCCGATACTGACATTGCCCTCAGTCCGCATCGGGAGGTCGACCCCATTGGGTTGCGCGCTGTTCTCGACGCCATGCGCGAGGGGAAATCGATAGAAGTGCTTTACCAATCCATGAGCGACACCCGAACCGATCCGGTATGGCGGCGGATGTCACCCCATGCCTTCGGCTCTGACGGACTTCGTTGGCACGCCCGCGCCTATTGCCATATCGACGGAAAGTTCAAAGACTTTCTGCTGCCGCGCATTCTTGACGTGCGTTCCCCCGGACCCGGCGGAGCCAGGGGCCAGGACGACGTGCTCTGGCAAGAGCACGTCGCGGTGGAGATTACTCCGCATCCGCAGCTGACCGAAAGCCAGAAGACTGTCGTCGCGAAAGATTACGGCATGCAGGATTTCAAAGCCGTCCTGTCCGTTCGTACGGCGATGTTGTTCTACGTCTTGAAAAGACTCGGCTTGCTTCGTGATCCGGAGAATGAGAAGCCACGCGCCCAGCATATTGTTTTGCTCAACAAGGATTATGTGATGGCGGCCCAAAAGCGTGCGGAGTTTTACGATGCCGGTATCACCAGCGCTCCTCTCTCATAGTCAGGGCGGCCCGGGACCTCGGTCAGGATCACGCTCGGATCACTTGTTTCTCGGAGGCTCCCAACTCGGCCCTCCGCCACGAGGCCCGAAGGACCGAGCTACCAAAAAGCAACTTTAGATCCCACACGTCCTGTGCCGGTGTTCCTGTACGCGGAAGCACCTCAAGTTTCGCGAGAGTTCCCATCTGACCTGCGAATAGCGCAATGGTTCCAGGGTACGCCTGCCCGTCAGATCATAGCCTGGAATACTCCACTGGGTCTGCCGTTGATCGACCCTAGTCTGAGCGACATGGCCGTCGAAAAGTGCGTCAATCGAGCTGCAAGTCTTGACCAGGAAGGCGGCGGACGACCTCGGCAAATACTAGCTCTGGGCTTCGCTGGCCCTCGAGCTACTCAGCAAGCTGGCAAGCAACCCACCCTGGCTATTGCGGATTCCAGGGAACGACCGGACGGGATTCCGATCAAAATCCGGACGGCATTGGAGTGCACCCCCAGACTGAGACAAGGAAAATCGCGGACAGCTCCCGTGTTAAGCTATGCAGCCTTTTCCATCTGTCGCCCGCGTGAATGCTTCTGTTCGTATTCCTCCGGGCTGAGGTAGTCGAGCGCCGAATGCAGGCGCTGCGTATTGTAAACGGTCTCTATGAAAGCACCGATGTGCTTGCGGGCATCATCTGCATCCTTATAGGCGAGACCTTGCACCTCTTCCTGTTTCAGGGTTTTCATGAAGCTCTCCGCCTTCGCATTGTCGTAAGGATTGCCGACACGGCTCATGCTCGCCTGGATGCCGCGGCGATGCAGAAGTTCGGAGTAGGCCCCGCACGCGTATTGAACCCCCCGGTCGGAATGATGGATGAGGCTCCCGGGTACGGGCTGGCGATCAGCGATCGCTATCTCGAGAGCCCCGATGGCAAGGCTTGCTCTAAGATGCGTATCCAGCGCCCATCCGACAACCTTGCGGCTAAACGCGTCAAGGACAACGGCAAGGAAGGCAAACTCCTCGGCCAGATGCAGGAAGGTGATATCGGCAACCCATAGCTGGTTTACGCCATTGAGGATCATTCCCCTCGCGAGGTTCGGCACGACTTGCCAACCATGCCTGGAGTTGGTCGTCACAGGCGCAAAGGGTCTAGCGCGCAAGCACAGCAGATTGTCTTCACGCATGATCCGTAGAACGCATTTGTGATTGACTCGCCACCCCTCCCGCCGAAGCAGGGCTCCAATCCGGCGGTAGCCGTAGTGTGTGTTGCCGAGAGCCAGCTTCTGAATGAGATCGCGCAAACCCGTCTCGGCCCGACGCGGGGCCGAATCCAGCCAGTGACGATAATAGCTCGCGCGGCTGACACCAGCGAGCCAGCACATTCTGTCGATGTTGAATTCGCCTTGCGACAGGCCGGTCATCATCTTTTCGATGACTTTGAAGATGCCGTTTCGCCAAGAGCGCTGCTCCGACGCTGATCTTCCTCGAAGTGCCGCAAGGCTTCGCGAAAAAAATCGAGATCGAGCTGCTGCTGCCCGACCTTCTGCTCCAGTTCCCTGATCCGGCGCCTGACCCTGCTCAGTGCCTTTTCCTGAGGTGACGGCACATCGACTGCACTCTCCTGCTGTCCTGGCCGGCCGCCGCGCCGACGTGACCTCAGATTACCATGAAGCCTGAGATGATCGCGCCACTCGTAAAGTCGTTGGCGACTGATACCAACCTCATCTGCCAACTTGCTGACGGTTTCGCCCGCCTCCATGCGCCGGAGAAGCTCCAGCTTTTGGTCATCATCAATAACTCTTTGCCGTCCGGCCATACCCCAGTTTCCTCTCCTTGCGGGGAAACTGTCCGCGATTTTCCTTGTCTCAGTCTGGGGGTGCACTCCATCACTGTCCGGCTTCAGATTGGAATAGCCGTCCGGCATCACCGGAATACGCAGGCTATCGATCCAACCCATTGGCAGTCGCTCTTCGCCACTGCTGGCATCCGCGTCTGGACGGATCTAGGTTCGTCGATCGAGAACGGTCACATTCGGCAGGCCATCGCCCGCCAGGATGTCACCAAGTTCCCCGAGCAGGAGGTTGGTGTGGCCCTCGATGAGGCCTTTCTTTTCCAGACGCCAACCGCCATCGCGCAGCTTCTCCGCCATCGGACGATCGATGAGCACGTAGTCGACCGCGATGTCGGCCGGGACCAAGGTGGCGTTGAGTAGACGGTCGTTGCGTCTGAGGTTGGTGGCGTCGATCACCACGCTGTTCCCTGCGGCGAGTGCAAGTCTTGCACGTTGCCGCACCGTGTTGAACACGGCCTCCTGACCTCCGGTCATATTGTGGCTGCCATAGAGCTCTTCGCGGATCGCATCGGCGGATATCACCAGCTCGGTCGAGTAATTGGCCGCGGCATAGGAGCTCTTGCCCGCCCCGGACGGACCGACCAGCAGGACGAGGCGTTGACCGCAGCGCGGCCAATCCCAACCGACGCCGCCGGCGAAGCCCTCGGTATCCCCAAGCATCATCTGCCAGCTCCTGGATGCCCTGACGATGAGCGAAGCGTCGCCGGGCTCCATATGGGCCATCGATGTCCTCAGCGTCTTGAGGTCTCGGAGAAGGTTCGCTTCGAGCGGCGGGATCTCATCCTTCAGATGATAGAAGACGTCATTGATCTCAAGCTCGAGGGGATGGTGGTACGTTCGCTGCGTGTTGTTCTGGAAGGTCTTGGTGACAGGCAGGATCGAGGTGAGCTTGCCGAAGTACCTTTCCACGAACGCTTGGCGGATCTGTTCAATCGCGGGGAAGATGGTCGCGACGTGTGCCCGCCATACCCGTCGTGCCAAGAGCTCCCTGGAGCCCAGGAGCGCCAGAGTGTGCATGTGCGGAGCTCCGTCCATCAGGTCGACGAGCCCGTTCGACCAAGAGGGCGTTCCAAGCTTGAGTTCCAGTGCGCTGAGGAGCTGACGCGGGTCGATCTGGTCCCCTATAGGGCGTTCAGTGAGTTGAAGCGCAATCCCAGGGTCCCAGCATGCGACTTCCGCGACAGTCGCTACGGCTGCCCGCTCCGCGAGACGACCGGACCGTCCGAGCCGCGACTCGACGAAGAGGTGCATATCCGCTCGGGAGACCACGTCTCGCCATTTCACCTCGGATGAACCAAAAACCGCTTCGACCTCATCGAGAGGGAGAGTCAGCGGTGTAAGCACCCCCAGGCTGGGGGCCGAGATCCTTCCGGACCGGGTTCGCTCATTGCGGAAGGTGCGGAAGAAGAGGCTCCATTGGTTCCACTGCTCAACACCCAGCTCGTCGATGAGGAACACGGCGTTCGCAAGGGCGGCCGACTCGATGAAGTCATTGGTGGATCGGATGCTTCCGGGTGGCGCCCCAGCAGCTGCGGCCAAGGCGTGAGCAGGCGATCGGGCGCCGCTGGCGTTCCGGGCGTCTACCAGGATTGCACGAAGCCCTCGCCCCTGCTCCAAAGCAGATACGAGGGCTAGGATCAGGCCGGTTGGCCGTCGTATTGGGAAGGAGAGCCCGATCAAGCCGCCGTCGTCGGAAGCCAGCCGGTCGACGGCACGTCCTAGAAACGCTGATGGTCCTGGTAGATCCCACCAGTCCACGCTGCCCCAGTCGATGGTCACTACGAACCTCCGGCCCCGAGCAACGATCTGGCGAGCGCGTTCAAACGGTACGGTCGGCTGTCCTCGTCGCGAGCCGACCCTGCTCCCTGTGCCTCGAGCAGACCCATCATCACTCCGAAATCGACGACCTGCTGCCCCGCGAGGTTGGCACCAAGCTCCGCAACCGGTCCTTCACCTATCTCATAGGCGGTGATATCGCCCTCCGTGTATACCGCTACGGCCTTGAATATGTCGTACATCGCCCCTGCGAGGCCCAGTTCGCCCGGCAACGCTGGATCGCGGCGACGTCGAACTGCCGTATTCTCGAGCCTCGTCGCCAGGGATTTGGCGTTCACAGTTCCTCCCGTGGTGAACAATTGCTGCATCAGCCGGTTGAAACCGCCGGTTGCGGCCTGCAACGAAGCCCTGAAGTGCATCGGATCGAGATGCTCCTGATGCAGGAAATGGTCCGCTAGAGTTGTGGACCAGGTCTGCAACGGCACGATCTTCACCTCTTTGGACAGTGCTTTGCTGCTCGGGTCGCGGACCCAATCCAGGGCGTGTTCCGGTTGCCCCACGAAGATCAATCGAACCTTCCCCTCGCGGACCGATCTGGCGCGGAGTGCCCCCTCGACCCACGCGGCGTTCCATGGACTGGCGTCATGAACGACGAGAAGCGCGGCGGGCTCTCCGGGCAACGGCCCCTTGAGGTCCTTGAGCATGGCATCCATCGACTGGAACGACCGGGCCGTGACGTGCCCGGTACCGCGCTTGTCCTCCCGGGAGCTCGAGGCGGAGGAGAGGGCGCCTGTAACCATCCCGATGTCGGAGAGCGCATTGCCGAAGATCAGTGTGGCAGGGACCCTGTCCCGCAGCATGTCGTGCTCCTGACCCAAGGTGAGCGGACTCATCCCGCCCTCCTGTATGCGCATGGCCGCATTTGCTTTGAGCTTTCGGCGCATCGACCGCGGGTCGAAGACCGGTGGGGCATTGCGATCCATGAACTCGCCGAGCTTGGCCGCGATCTTGTCGTCGTTGCCAAGGAGCCGGAGGATCGTCGGCGAACGAAGCGCCCAGCGATCGGGCTGCACGCGACGCAGCACTCCCAATCCCTCCATCTCGTCGAGCAGATCCTCTGCCACCGAGAGGCGATTGGCCTCCCCGAAGGCCGCTGGCCACCAAGACGCGGCGGCGTCGCGGACCTCCACTGCGGTCATGCCTTCACCCACTCGGCCGTCCGCGGCATCGCGCAGGGCTCGCTCGGCGACGATGTTCGCGATGAGGGAGTACCGGTCCTCGATCTTGCTGATCGTGAAATCGAAGGTCTCGCCGATCTCCTTCGCTATCGTCTCGTTCTCCAGCGCCAGGCGAACGTGGTCCGACGTGATCCCGGTTATGGGCCGTCGCTTCTTCAACGTTTCCTTGACCAGTTCCCGAACCAGGCCCTCGCAGAATTTCTGCACCAGGACCGGGTAGTAGTTGCAGTAGCTGAGGATGCGCCAGACGTCCTCACGGTTCTCGAACTCATAACCCATGCCCGCCAATGGACGCTTGACCAATGCCTCGGCATCCCCAAGCTCGTCGTCCATGAGCGGCCCGATACGCTGGGGATCGGATGCGATATGCTTGAGGGGCGGGTTCTCGGTGTGCACGAGCCGCGTCACGTTGTGCAGACCCGCGAGCACGAACTTGAACCGTCGGTTCGTATCGTCCATTAGCCTTTGCAGACGAATAAACTGGACAAAATCCTTGGTTGCATCGGCCTGGATGAACCTATCGGACTCGTCCAGGAGCACCAGCACCCGCCGCTTGCTGTCCCCCGCCAGCCAGCGCCGGATCGTCTCGCTGAACCGATCGCTCTGCTCGACCGGTTTCGAGAAGATCGGCTTCAGTTCGCGGGACATCGATTCCCATATCTGCTCTTCGCCAGCATTGGTCCCGATGTCGTTGATGTTCACGTACGCCACCGCTGTGCCGGCTCCGGGGTCATCCTCCTCGGATTGCAGATGACGTAGCAGCGCGGTCTTGCCCAGGCGTCGCCCGCCGTAGACGATGCAACTGCCATGCGGCTCAAGAAGCTTTCTGCGCTCCTCGGCGCGCCCGAAGAACATCTCTCTCGGCACGGCCTGGTTGCCATAGTCGCGGTAAGGATCCGCGAAGGAGAAAGGCTGAGCCAATTCGAACAAGGTCAGTCCGCGCGATTCGGGCTCGGAAAGCGTGAAATAGACGATGGACTCGTCGATCGCGAGCAGCCGCCTTGATTTCTCCAGACTGGACAGATGCTGCTGCCGCCGACGCTCGGACGGAACCATATCGGTCACGACGAAGACTAGCCGGAGGGCTCCTGCATCGGCCTCGATGCCGGCAACCTCGCCATCGGTGGGCATCTTGGGGCCGATGCAGAAGCGATACTCTCCCCCCGTAAGACTGCCGAAGTCTGGAAGAAGTACCGAGGCGCTGTCCGGCAACAGGTCCACATGCATGTCCACGGTGTAGAACTTGCGATTGCCGCGCGGATTCGGTGACCGCAGCACGACATTCAGTCCGAAGCCTTCGAGCAACCGCACGAGGCGGCCTGCGACGTCTGCTTCTTGTCGCAACGAGGCGACCGCTCGCTTGAGCTCGTTCCACTCCTCCAGCAGGTTCACCACATCAGCGCGACGATCCGCAGCGATCCGTCCGAAGTTCAGACCGGCGAACTCGCCGCCCCCTTCGATCACTGAAAGTATGCGATCCTGCTCGGTGCGAGACATCTCCGCCAACGCATCGGGCACCTTCGGGAAGTACGCTCTGTATCGAGGGTTGGGCGAGGTGGTCTCAGGCAGCCCGCGACCGTTCTCGAGGAACTCTACGTATTCGGTCGCCGTCAAGAGATCGTCACGTTGCACCAATCCACGCACCGTCTCCAGATCACCAGCAGCGGCCGTCCTCCTGGACTCCAACACCCCCAGCCGAGCCAGCAGCTGTTCGCGGGGACGGGTGAGAAGGACGTCGACCTTGCTCTTGACGTCCGCGACTAACCCGTACGCCGCCCTGAAGTCGAGTATCTGCTCGTCGTCCTCCGTTGCTTCCGTTCGTGCCTCCAAGGGCACGATCTCGGGCAATGTCCTGGGTTCGATCCGATCCAGCAGGGAGAGAAGCGACTGCGCTTCGTCGATGGAACCGACACCTCCCATTCGTTGGACGCGGTCGACCATCAACCTTGCGTCACGAAGATCCGCCTCGAGCGAATCCCTCTTCGTCTCCTCATCTGCAAGGCGAAGTTCGGACAGGCCTTCGGGATCGAAGTCGGCAACCCCGAACGATACCGCCATTTCGATCATCATCGACGCTGCGATGTGCGACCCGACAGCCAGTCGCTTCCGGATCGCGGTATCGAAGGCAGCCCCATCGGCGGCGCCATGGATTTGGTCCGAGCCCAATCCGACGAGCGCGCTCGTGACAGTTTCTGGCGCGTACGGCGCCGGATACCAACCGCGGCCGAAGTTGAGCGCCGATACCCATAGGAGCTGCCCATGCAGAGCAACCAGATGATCGACTGGACTAGGGGTGGATTCCCCGCCGTTCAGCGTTTTTTTGAAGCTGTCGAAGGCTTCTCGTGCGAACTTGACGGCGGATGCCTCCAGAGCGGTGGCCGCTGGAAACTGCGCGAGCGCGCCATCCAGGGTATCGACCGCGTCGGTGATGCCGGACCTCGCCTTCTGAATATTGGCCCTCATGCCTTTCATCACTGGCGCAGCGTCGGCGGAATCGACGTATTCCGCGCAGAGTTGCGCCAGCGACTGGATGAGGCCGACGAGCTTCTCTCTGGCGATGCCATCGATGCCTGTGAGCTTGTATGTTGCGACCCGCTTCTCCGTCTCCTCGAGGAGGTGGATGACAGAGCTACGGTCGTTGTACTGGGCAGCGAACTTTCGGGCGGCGTCCAATGCCGACTGCCCGCCTCGTTCGACCCGCGCCCCAAGGTTGCCTAAGGCGCCATCACGGTTGGTAAGGGCACCACGAAGCTTGTTCCCCAACTGGAACTTGTAGCGCTTGGCCCCGAATTCCTCTAAGGCATGCTTGATCTTGTCAGCAAGGATGCGCGTGTACTCGTCGTCCTGTGCATCCTCGCGCGCCAGCCGAAGCAGGGAAGGACTGAGCGAGATCCCGGATCTGAGCGGAGCTGCCAAGGCCTCCCTCAGCCCATGGACTGCTTTCCCAAGGCCCGGCCCCACCTGACGCAGGGATTCAAGGGCGGCCTTGGCGTCGGACTCCCCATGGAAGATCGCGAATGGTGCGAGTGAAGCCAGTCCCATGATCCGCCTCGCCGTGGTCGTTGATTGCTCGTCATCGAGGCTCTCGAACACCAGCGCGGCCTCGGTCATCAGATCGTGGACCACGGAGCTGCCCTGGTGGGCAGAGTGGTTGAAGCGGCCCGCGAAGGCAGCAAGCTTCAATTCCGGCAGGGAAACGGCGAAATCCTGGTGCAGGCCAGCTCGACGCGCCGCCTCGGACAAGTGGAATGCAAGCCCGAACCTCTGTGTGACGACGAATTCCTCGAATCGTTCTTCGAGCTTCGCCACCATCGGATCCGGACCGGATGCCAATGCATCTTCGCCCTCGTCCGGCTCGGTTGCGAACCGATCGAGGACGAGATCGGCATCCTCGACGGGCGTGAATTCATCCAGCTCATTGGAGGAATCCCAATCGCGCTTCGAAGAGATTTCGCCGACATCGTCCAGCGGTGTCGAGAAGGTCTCGTCGGCTTCCGGCGCGTCCGCTGCGAGAGAAGGCGGCTCGTCCGACGCGGGCGGTTCGGCTGAATCAACCGAAGCCTCGAACTGCCTGTCCCCGGAGGGCCGCGGGACCGGCGCCAATCGCTGCAGCACCTCGATCACGGAGGCGATCACGCTACGACCCGCTTCGATCGCTTGTATCCTCAGAGCGGAGGCTTCGTCCAGTCGAGTCATCAGCATTTGCCGGAGGATGCGTTGCGCCTTGTCGATCTTCTCCCGCGCAGCGCTCCCAATTTCCTCCGCCGACGCAAGCGTCTCTTCGATCGAGGCCGCTGCTTCAAGATCGATCGTCGCGCTGAAGGACCCGGTCGGAACGCTACCGAAATCCTCGTTCTCGACCCCGGCATCGACTAGAACTGCCTTGGCGTGTTCGAGTATCGCTTGGGAGCGTTCCAACAAGGCTTGAGCGGACACAGCCTTTCTTTTTGGACGCATCGTATCGAACAAGCGCCTGCCGCGCGGCTTCGAGCTGCTCCTCGATCTTGGCTAGGACGCCTTCGTCGGGCCCCGCGTCGGGGTCGGCAAATCGTAGGATGCTGCCCATGGCGCTGCGCCAAGCGGCTTCATCGTCGATCGACGTCGTCCCATCGGGTGCGTCGGACGCCATATCAATTTCCGTTCCCATGTCCAAGGCAGGTGCTGAATGGCCAACTGCATTGGTACCAATCATGGGGACATGCTCCGTTTGGGTTTGACGGGCCGTGTTGATGGATGGCCCTTCGGGGTCGGCGAACTCGACTTGAGCAGGTTGCACCTCACCCTCGCCAGTCGGCTTGGGTGGGAAGCGGCGAATGTCGCCGGACCATTCGTAGTCGGAACGAAAAAGGTGCTCGGCGGCGTCGGTCGCGAACTCGCGAACGTCCCCGAGCCGCCCATCGTTCTTGATCGTGCCGATGATCGCTGCGTCGAACGGGTGCTCATAGGCGCCAAGCACGACTTGAGCCTTGGCGAGTCGGACCGCGTCGCCCTTCAACAGGATATCGAGGAAATTCCAGAAGGTGTCGGGTCTGGAGAGGGACGCATCGGACCGGACCGTGGATTTCGCCGCCGTGATCGCTTGGCGCCAGAGAGGGTTGAAGGGGCTCCACTGCTTAGCCTTGTTCGAAGCCATGCTTCGTTTGGCGATCTGACAGATCGCGGCGGCGAACCGTGGATACCTCAGTCCATTCAACAGGATCGGCACGAAGTCGTTCTGGTCGGGCCGGAGGTCCGGCCAGCCATCGAAGCCGGTCAATGTCGCCAGTTCCGATCGAGACTGATGAATGGCCCTGAGCTGTGCATTCGGAATCTGCACAAACTCGGAGAGCCATTCCTCGGTCACGAAGTCCGGGAGACGGATGACTCCCGCAAGTTCCGACCAAGTAGGCGCTTCTTCATCGCCGTCGTCGTTTGGCCGCTCCCTATTCACCTTCGGCGCTTGATGGAACATGTGCACAGCGGTCTCAGACCGATCGCTGGGCTTGAAGATGGGCGCGCCGGCGTCCCTAGGCCATAGCGGAGCATTGAGGACCGTCACCCCCGGTTTGCTGGCAAGTATGCCGTCCCAGGCCTGCTTGTCGGATGCCCCACCGCCAGCACCGGCATCATCCGGCGCGCCCTCGTCGGCATACGTGCCGTCGTCGACCGTTGGTCCTTGCCCGACTTCGGCGGCCTCGTCGTCCTCCTCCGGGGACAGATCAAGAGCGAAGCGCGTCATGTAATCGCGCGCCTTGGACTCGAACGATAGTGGGGCGGGCAAGGACGTGGCGGACGCGGTATGCCCATAGCCGTACCTGAGGCTGGCGACGAGGTGGGCAATGCGATCGGGATCGTCCCCCTCCCGTGTGCTGGCGACGGTGATCTCGATCGGGTTCGGGAGCCGGTAGCTCACGTCAAAGATCGGTATCTCGATCGGCGCAAAGAGCTTCTCCATGGGTTGAGGAGCGTCCTTGAACGCCTTGGCCACGTGAACCAGTGAGACCAGACGCCGATAGACGCTCAGTCCTCTTGGCAGCGACATCTGGAAATATCCCGCTGTCGCCCAGTAATGAGCGCCAGTGCGCGACGACGAGAGCTTGACCGTCCTCGCGACTATGGTGGGGCAGTACCGGCGGAGGATCTCACCGGTCTCGGCTCCCGTGTCGGTGGCAACCGCGACATAGTCAGTGGTCTTGCGCTCGGCGATCCGAGCCGCATTGCCCAAGCGCACGCGAACCAATCTGGCGCCGGGCCATCGACGAGAGGCGTCCAGGCGTTCCGAACCAAGAGTGATCTCGCCGGAGATTTGACCGTCCTTAAGCCAGGGCCACAGGGAGGCTGCCCCAGTGCTGTCGATCATGACGAGGGGGCGGTCGCCGACTTCAACGCAATCGTCCAAGATCTCGCGCACGAACGCCTGGAAACTGGCGCGTTCGGTCGCAAGGCCGCTCCCCAATGACGCCTTGATCGAAGGGCTTGCGATCCGCTTCAAGGCTTTGAACAGCGGCTCCCATCTCGCGGACCACTTCATCTCGCCGTCGTACCAGCCCACCCGTGCCGTGGTCCGACCGTTCTCGCAATCGACCCGGGTCGCGATGCAGAGCTTGCCGCCCTTGCCTGCCAGTCGGGTGCGCGCCTGAGTGAGGACGGATATCCCGATCAACGATGTTGGCTCCTCCGTGCTGTCCCGGAACGCATCGGCGACCACGTTCGCGACATCGGAGACCAGTCCTGCATGACCGAATATCAGATCGTACGTCGCCGCTTGTATCCGGTGGAGGTAGTTCGCGAATCCTCTATGACCCGACGCCCTAGGTCGCAGATATTGCACGTTCGCGTTGGCCTCCGCGGCGAGTGCGTACCGACCGGCCGGCTTGTTGACTGGATCGTCTGGTCGTCCATCATACCAGTCGGTCGCCTGCACCAGCGCGTGACAGCCACCGTCGATCTGGTTAAGCAGCTCGGCAAGAGGTCGCCATGCGGCGACACGAGCCTCGAAGCGTTGACCATTCTTCGCTTCGGACAGCGGAAGGGTCGCGCGTGATCCGTGCACATCGCTGGGCAGCGGACGAGTGCTCACCTCGATACTTGTCCCGAATAGGGTTCGCAGGACAGATTCGAGCAGGCGGCGCTCGTTCTCGCTACGAGCAATCGCCACCACCGATGGCTTCTTCTCACCGAAAGCTCTGGACACCCGTTGGGCGTTGGCGGTTCTGACCTCTAGCAGCTTCTCGCGGGCCTTGGACGCGGCCGTGGCGCTTATGATCGGACCATACTCGCCAAGATCCAGGGAGTCCCACGCGGCTCGGATGGATGCATCGTCCGCAAGATCGTTTCGCCCTACTGCAATGGCGATGTCGGACAGCAGCGCCTCGGTCTCCAATGCCTTGTGGAGTTCCTCGGCCCGCTTCGGCACCTGCTTGGTCGTGGTTGTCTCCTCAAACGGTATCGCGACGAATCCGAGGCCGCCCATAATCTGCTGCACGACATCGAAGAGATCGGTCTGATCTCTCGTTGAAACGCCCGCGCCGATGGGATGGGAACCGAAACGCGGCGAGTACGGGATGCCGAAGAAGTGGGAAGAACTGGCACCCCTCTCCACCTGCTCGGCCATGCTGCTGCCGATGTCGGCGCCCGTGCCGAGCAGGTGCCCGAGGAATTCAGGCGTGATCGGGTCTTGAACCTGCTGCGATCGCACCGGCGCTGGTACTTCCAAGCACACTTTCGCACCGTTCTGGGCCATGAGCGTAAGGCTCACGTTGCTCTGACCGATGAGGACTCGACCGGTTGGAACCTCCTGCATCCAGCGCCGACGGGACGCGCGCACTGTGGCGATCGGCTTTTCGGAGAACGGAACGGTCTCGACCGTGATCGTGGCCACCATCGAATAGAGTGCTTCGCCGTGCCGCCTCGGCCAGGTGATGAAGTCGATCTGATTGGACGAACTGCGACCCCGAACAATCCGCCGAACCGGCCCCATGCCCTCGAAGAGCACTTTGCCTTCGAGGCAACGCGCGAAGGTGTGGATGATGGCATCCCGCGCCTCCACGAAACTGTCGGACGTCAAAGCTCCTCCAAGAACTACCGAGCGGCGTTGCCAGGAAAAGGCGTTCGAGGCCAAGACGTCGATCGCATCCACGAGCTGCTCGGGCGCACCGACTCTTGTAGCCCATGGGCGCAATGCCGACCCTACCCACAGTGTGAGCGCCCTTCCCAGTCTCTCCTTGAGATCGCCGCTGCTCGGCACATCCATCAATGCTCTTGGCTGGTCTGACCAAGGCGCACCCAGGTCGCGCTCCAGGACCAATGCTTCTGGCACCTGCGACGCGATCGACGCCCGCAGGGAAGCGTATGGCAACGCGTGCCCCCCTTCCCTCTCGGAAGCGTCACCCGCCTGAGCGAGTTCCCTCATCAATGCCGCAGCGCGCGTTGTCCACGTGACGCGTTCAGCCTCCACGGGATCGCCGGCCTCGCCGTCGAACTGCAGCGCAGAGACGACGGTTTCCCTTCCTCCAGACCGACTGCCTTTCACGCCGCGGTACAGGATGTCTGGCAGTCGGTCACTCATCTAGTGGTCCATCCGAGAATGCTACGCCCGCGCAGCGGCGCAGCGGATCGTAGAAGGGCGAGTAGAGAGCCCCATAGATTTCGGCATCGACGGCGTCATCGTCGTGAATACGATTGCGCAGGATGTCCCGCATCGCCACCAGCATGCTGCTCCGGAAGTTGTCCTGAGCACCTGCCGCGGAGCGAGGTGCCCATGCAGCGTCCACGAAGATCGCCCGCGCGGCTGCTCCATTGCGCATCGCTCTGCCGATGGTCTGAAGCACGTCGACCATTATGTCCGCCGTGAAGGGTATCGCGAGCTCGCCTAGTCGGCTGGCCTGCAGTGGGAACCGCAACAGGCGTCGTGTGACTGATGAAAGCTCGCGACGCGCGTGGCGCCAAGCGGTCGCCAAGTCCTCGTATCCTTCCTCGTCGCGGAAATGCCGCATGTCGAATGCCAACGACTGTTGACCGGCAATACCCGCGACGAGGTCCAGGCTCTCCGATGCCGGATGCGGACGAATTAGGAACACGAGGGTCCCGAGCAAGGCATCGCGGACCCTAGGCCCCGATTCGAAGACGATGTTCACCCCTCTTGCGAGCGCCTTCATCGGGAAGAGGAGGACGTCCCAATTGTCCCTAGCGCTCAGGCGCTCGACCTGTGCGGCACTGATCCAATCCCCATCGTTCTGATCGGGCGGCCTGTTCGCCACGCCGATCACGCGGCCCGCCAAATCTGGCCTTATCCTCTTGATATGGGCCTTGATCTTCATCACCTGCTCATAGCTGTTCACCACCATGCCGACCTTGCGGCCAGGATCGAAGTCGGTCACCATTTGCATCGCCAACGGGTGTTCGCCGAGGAAGTAGTGCTCGACCATCTTCTTGAGCACTCTGTCTTGCTCGGTGGTCGACGAGCCGCTGAACCGCAGCATCCGGCTTGGGTTCGATGTGTCTGGTATCGGCGCGAACACGTACTTCGACTGGCGCGACCCCGCGTCCCGCCCGGTGCGACGCAGGACGATGTCAGGCCCGACGGGGATATGGAAAGTTGGACTCTCCGCCAAGTACGAAGTTGCACTCGCAAGCAGGACATTGGGGCCCCTTGCACGGCCTTGATGCCTCAACAACCTGCCAAGACGATACAGCAGCACCCTGGGAGCGCCGCGGAACGACACGTATTGCAGGCGAACCTTGGACCGGAGGCCTTCGTCCTCATAGCGGAACCGGACTCCGGAGAGCCGACCGATCAGCGCCTCCGGAACCAGCCGCCCGAGGTCCTCCGAAATGCCTTGCTGGAACAGCGGCTCCCTGTGAACGCCCTCGGCCACCATGGCCTGCTGAGCAGGGATTAGCGCAAGAAACTGCATGACGACGGTGGTCACGCCGACGAGAAAACGGAAGAGCTCGACGACCTCGTCACGCCCCAGATGAGCGCCAGGTTCGACGAGCTTGAAGAATTCGCTGCGTACCTGCTCCAAGTACTGATCACGCTGCGCAGCCAGCGGCTCCGAGATCCAGTCGCGCGTCAGCCCCGCTATGGCCGTTGCGGTCGCCGACACCTCGCCCTTGCTCCTGCCTAGGTCGATGGCGATGCGCTCGGGATCGAAGCCGTATCCGTCGACGTCCTGGTCCTCGTCCGTGCGGCGCATCAGGGCCGCGCGGATGCAGCCGTCCCAGAACGCCCGGATGGCGTTGAAGCGTCTTTCTTCGCTCTCGCGTTGGGAGCCCGACAGGATGGAAATGTCCTCTGGGCTGAAGATGGCCGTGAGGATGTTGTTGCCGGTGACGAAGGTATCCTCGAACCGCGATAGCGGCGTCTCCACTCCGCTTCGGAGCCTCAGGTTCTGAAGGTGCCCGACCAGGCTGTGATTCAAGCTGCGGAAGTCGGACGCTGCTCGACCGTACTGCTGGATGCTGCCTGCCGCTACGTCGGTTCGCCCGGTCGACAACGGAACGAAGAGATCTCGATTGAGCGCGTGCTCGTAACTGGACTCGCTGCCGGTCAGATCGAGCGACGCCACGGCCTTGCGGTCGAGGACGGCTTGCGCTCCGTCCGCCTCATCAACCATGACCAGATCGGAATTCATGGCCACCGCTTCGAAATGTCGAATCCGATCATCGCTGAAGTGCGGGCTGATCCGGGTGTCCATCGATAGTACATGGCCCAACCAGATGTTGTGATCGGTAAGTTCCCTCGGCGCTCTCAGGCGGCCACAGTGCGCCGACAGTGGACAGAGATGGGCCGTTTCAGTTGGTCGCAGCGAGCCATCCGCCCTGGCCGAGCGCTGAAGCACGGACGTGCACGGGGGCGACAGGTGAGGAAACTCGCGTTCTGGTTGAGCATCCTGTTCGAAGCCGCCCAAGGCGCAGTTCAGTGCCAACAATTCCGCGCCCTCCGCCGTTGCGCCGAACCCTTTGGTCTCGGTTGCGCCAATGCGATCGGCAAGTTTTCGAGCGTGATCTATGCGCGTCTGCGGCGATTGGCCCATCAGCAGACCGACATCAGCGCCGTATTTGCGCAGGTCGCCAAGCAGGTTCAACGATGTCTCAATGGATGGCAGCAGTACGACGACGCGGTAATCCCGTGCGCTCAGCCACATGAGCAACAGCACGATCAACGTGGTCTTGCCGGTGCCGGGGAGACCGATCAGGTGCCGCAGCCCGTCTAGCCGAATGGTGTCCTTCGCGACCAGGCGACCAGTGGCCCTATCGGGTGAGAGCATCTCCACCTTCAGAGCGCCATTCGCCTCGCGCATCCGGGCCGCCCAGTTGCCGGGCGGTCGTCCCGGCTGCCGCCGATCCATCTCGTCGAGTTCCTCGGCCACGAGGATCAGTTCAGATACCGGTACTTCGATGGCACCACGCGGCTCCCTGGTGAAATCGAAACGCGGCGGAGCATCTGGAAGGAAGCTTTCGAGATCAACGGAGATCCTCTCGCTCGATCCTGAGGGACCCACCTCGACTATCATAGATCGTGTCGGATCGGCCGCCGTGAGCGACCATGATCTAAACGCCAAAGGGTTCTTGAGCGCAGCCATCATCGCGACCAGTTCTGGGTCGTCGTCCGGGACTCGCCTGCGGAACGGGAACCGAGGATCTGATGCATCGATCCTGTACGGCGGCTCCCTGTAATCGGGCAGGTGGCGGTGGTCCTCCTCCCAGCTAAGCGCCGAGTAGACCAGCTGACGCAGCTGAATCTCCGATGCAGCCACGACGCCGAGCAGACGAAGGGCCGTGGCCGCTTCCGCGAAGCCCTTAAGCGTTGCGCTGTCCAGCACTGAGCCGAAGCCCGACATCAAGGCTGGGGCATCGCGAAGATGCTTCGCCCCAAGGATGGTGTCCATGGCCGCGCACAACCATTGCGCCCCCAGGGCTCCCACAAAGTCCTTCGGCTGCGCTCTCATGCCGAGAATTCCTCGATGACGGAGGCAACCGTCATGAACTCCAAGTCTTCTGCACCTACGTACGATGCTCGGAGATCGTCGATGTAGCGGGGGTTCAGCCGCACCTTGTAGTCTGGGACGACGATGATCTTCCGACCGAAGATACTGAGACGCCCAACACCTCTGGACAATCGAGCGCCGAGGACGAGCGGGCTCGCGTAGCTTTTCACGTCCAGACCAACCTCCAGCCCGTCGAGCCCGACGTCCGCAGCATCGGACATGGGGTAGAGGGAAACGGATCGGCCTTGGCCAGCGAGGTGGTCATGCAACGCCACCTCGTCGAGCCCGGGTCCCACCCAGAAGGCCAGAACGGCACCCGTGGCGAGTCGAAACAACGAAGGATCAGCGATGCCGTCGCCCACGATCGTTTCCCCACGGATGGCGCACCGACGCACTCTGCATCGTCCATTGGGGAACGCGGGATCACTGGTCGGCCAGAGCAGAGACCCGCAACGTCCGCACAGCCGGGCGGAGCCATTTGCCATCGCAGTCTGAGGAATTGGCCGGTAAAGGGCAGCGATCGCGCGCGCGCCGTGCAGGTGATCGTTCGTGATAAACCTGTGCAGGGCGTCCAGACTGCAAACCGGCCGCCGCACCACGAATTCCCGGATGGTGGTGTAAGCTCGATCCCGCTGAGCAGCCGGATAGCTCTGGACCGCGACCCTCAACTGCTCATGATGGATGTCTTCGATGGCATCGAACTCGCTTCCGCCCAGCCGCGCCAGTTCCCTGCAGTCGGCGGTCGGAACGCCCGAGGCGTCGTCCACCAACTCCACGTCGCTGTACTTGAAGTCTCCGGCGAAGCTGGGGATGCCCCAAAACCCCATCGCCCGCGACGCTGCCCCCATCACCAGGTGGATGCTCGACCCCAAGTCATCGACTCCTTCGGTCAGGCAATGCCGCGACAGACGGGCCAGCGCCCTTCGAGCGATCGGTGGCATCGAAGCCCCTTGTTGAACGATCTCGCCTTCCTGGGCGATACGGTCGTAGATCTCGCAGAGCCCACGCGCCAACAAGACCGCCGTGACTACAGGTTCGGAGTCCTCGATCAACGCGACGACCCCAAGGTCGATCCGCATAGGCACTCTGCAAGTAGCAACGACTTCTCCTCCTTTTGTCAGGCTACCGCGTCATTATTCGCCTGAGCCACAAGTCTTTCGAACTTTGACCGGATACTCACAGGAAACAAGGGGCCGTTCTTGATGGTCAATGCAGTTTTTCGGTCTACCCTAACTACAAGCCCGGAGCACACACATCCAGGCAGACGAACAGCGTGTGGGTTGATGCTGCTCGCGGGTAAGATGGCAGGGCGGACGTGGGCCGCCCTGCGCTAATGGCGAGAGGTAAAAGATGTCGATGTGGATCTCCACGAGACGCAGAATGTTTGCTGAGGGTAGGACCTTAGGACCATGCAAGCGCCTGACTATTGGCCAAGGTGCCAGGCCATGTCGGCTTTTGTCAGCGCGCTATTCTAGATACTTGCGCATGTCCGCTTTGGGAGCGGGTCGCCGGGCGCTGATTTCGCGGTCGGCCCATGCACTCCCTAGCCCGCCCTGCCTAGCCCAATATGAGCAACCCGTTACCGTCCACAATGAGACAATGCTTGCGCGTTACACGGGGCCAAGCCGCGCTAACTTGCTCGCTTTTACGTTTCGCGCGACTTTCTCGGCGCAGTGATACGCCCTTTGGCGCCGCAGTGATTGCGCGCCATTTGAACAAAAAACCGCCCCGGTTAGACCGAGGCGGTAATTGATTTATGATAGAATTGGTTGCGGGGACAGGATTTGAACCTGTGAACTTCAGCTTATGAGCCGGGAACGCCGTTCACCCTTCGAACAACACGACTGTCGTTTGGCTGGCAAGCCATCGGTCACCTACAGCGGTGGGGTAATATCCTCATGTAGCCAATGTGCCGACAATGCAACAGGATGCCGAACCTGATAAGGCATTTTCGCATAGAAACGCGCTGCTGCTCGCATCGCACGCGACCCTAAGGGGAACAACGCCGAACGGATTTCACATAACGACATAAACATTTATTTATATGGTGTTTGACAAAGGCGCGTGCTGCTGCGATTGTCTGAATGTCGTGGTTCTCCGTACGGCACTGCCGCAGCGGAGCTAAGAGGGAAGCCGGTGCGATGCCGGCGCTGCCCCCGCAACTGTTAGCGGCGAGCCAATCCCACTCATGTCACTGAGGCGAACAGCCTCGGGAAGACGGGTAGAGGCTATGACCCGCGAGCCAGGAGACCTGCCACGGCGAACAATGTCCACGGGCGGGGTGTCTCGGTGGTCGCGGCAGCCCGACGTTCCTGTCGGCCTACCAGCGCCTTCCTGGTCCCCACGCCCCAACCATCGGGGTATGGCATGACTGTCTCTCAGCAAGTTCCTGTAGCAACGCTCGGCGTGCCGCGTATCGGTCGCCGGCGCGAACTGAAGTTCGCGCTTGAAAGTTACTGGGCCGGAAAATCTTGTGCTGCCGACCTTCTTACAACGGCGAAGGCGCTCCGCATCGCCAGCTGGGAAGAGCAGCACGATCGCGGCGTGTCGAAAATCCCGTCGAACGACTTCTCGCTCTACGACCATGTGCTCGACACCGCAGCCATGGTCGGCGCCGTGCCATCCCGTTACGCCTGGAATAGCGGCGAGGTCCCACTCGACATCTACTTCGCCATGGCGCGCGGCAACCAAGGTCGAACGGAGGATTGTGGACACGCTGGTCACGAGCATGCGGCTCATGAACCTAGCCTAACCGCGATGGAAATGACCAAATGGTTTGACACCAACTATCACTACATTGTGCCCGAACTCGACGATGATCAGACGTTCGCCCTCTCGTCCACGAAACCGGTTGATTATTTCCTCGAGGCTAAAGCCCTCGGCATTTACACACGCCCAGTCATCCTTGGACCGGTAACCTTCCTCAAGCTGGCGAAGTCACCTGCCGAAGGTTTCAATCCCATCGCGCTCCTACCACGGCTTCTGCCTGTCTACGAGCAACTCCTGCGGAGGCTAAGTCTGTCAGGAGCCGACTGGGTGCAGATTGATGAGCCAGCGCTTGTGCTCGATCTGAACCCGAACGAACGAGCTGCGTTCCAATTCGCCTACGGCCAACTGTCGAAAGCCGTGCCCGAGTTGAAGATCATGTTGGCGACCTATTTCGGGTCGCTGGGAGACAATCTCGAGACCGCAATTTCCCTACCGGTGGCGGGCCTGCATCTCGATCTCGTGCGCGCTCCCGAGCAGTTGGAAACGGTTGGTCGTCTCGCACCGAAGGATCTGGTGCTCTCACTTGGATTGATCGACGGTCGCAACGTCTGGCGTGCGAACCTGCCTGCCATTCTCGACCGCATCAAGCCGATCGTCGCCGGCTGGCCGTTGGACCGCGTCGAGATCGCGCCTTCCTGCTCGATGCTGCATGTGCCGATCGACCTGCGTATGGAGACGGCACTCGACGCGGACATCAGGTCGTGGCTCGCCTTCGCGGCCGAGAAGACCGACGAACTGGTTGTGCTGGCCCAGGCCTTGTCCAAAGGCAGGGATGCGGTGGCAGACGCGTTGAATGCTTCGACCGAGGCGGCCGCCGCGCGCGCAACGTCCATAAAGGTCCACGATCCGCTCGTCGAGGGGCGGATCGCCAGCATCAGCGGCGGCATGAAGCATCGAAAGAGCGCATTTTCCGAACGGTCCAGAGTCCAGGCCGGCACGCTAAGCTTGCCGCCGTTCCCAACGACGACCATAGGGTCCTTTCCGCAGACGCCGGAGGTGCGCAAGACGCGCTCCGCTCATGCGAAAGGCAGGCTCAGCTATGTCGAGTACGAGACCTTCCTGAAGAAGGAGACCAAGGCTGCTATTCGCTGGCAGGAGGAGATCGGCCTGGACGTGCTGGTGCACGGGGAGTTCGAACGAAACGACATGGTACAGCATTTTGGCGAGCAGCTGTCCGGCTTCGCCTTCACCCAGCATGCCTGGGTGCAGAGCTATGGCTCCCGCTACGTTCGCCCGCCCATCATCTTCGGCGACGTGTCACGGCCCAATCCGATGACGGTGCGCTGGTGGCAATTCGCCCAGTCGCTTACCGAAAAGCCGGTGAAGGGAATGCTGACAGGTCCAGTGACCATTCTCAACTGGTCTTTCGTTCGCGACGATGTACCCCGCTTCGAGGCCTGCCGCCAGATCGCGCTTGCCATCCGCGATGAAGTAAGGGACCTCGAAAGATCCGGCGCAAGGATGATCCAGATCGACGAGGCCGCGTTTCGCGAAGGCTTGCCACTGCGCAAGTCCGACTGGAAAGTCTATCTCGACTGGGCGGTCGAATGCTTCCGGCTCGCTTCAACGGGTGTAAAGGACGCGACCCAAATCCATACTCACATGTGCTATTCGGAGTTCAACGAGATCATCGACGCGATCGCTGAAATGGATGCGGATGTAATTTCGATCGAGACGTCGCGCTCGAAAATGGAACTTCTGGACGCCTTCACGAACTCGAAATATCCGAACGAAATCGGTCCCGGAGTCTATGACATTCACTCACCACGCGTCCCGGAAGTCGCCGAGATTTCGGCCCTCCTTATGCTTGCCCGGGAGCGATTGTCCGACGCCCAACTGTGGGTAAACCCGGACTGCGGCCTCAAGACACGCAAATGGGAGGAGGTCCGCCCTGCCCTCACGAACATGGTCGTTGCAGCACGCGCGCTCCGGGAGAAAGTGAGGCCGGAGCCTTTCTGAATTTCGCACCATGTCCCAGGGAAAAGTCGCCATCATTGTTGATAGCGCTCCCCTGGCTCCGGCCCTTTATTTTCCCAAGATTTGCGAGACAGGTCGAGGCGTCGCCGCCGTTTCGGCGGGTAAGATGGGATAGGCGACCTCGGGCACCTTTCCGGTCAGCGAGTTAAGGAAGGCAACGAGCCGGTCGACCTCTTCTTGCGTCAATTCTTCACCGAGCTGGGTGGTTCCCATGATGGCGACGGCCTGCTTCAGATCCCAAACCTTGCCCGAATGAAAGTATGGTGCGGTCAGTGCTACGTTGCGCAGCGGCGCCACCCGGAAAACATAGGCATCGTCGGGTGTATTGGTGACCGCAAATCGGCCCTTGTCTTTTTCCGGCAGGATGTCGGCGCCAGGCTTTTCAACAAGGCCAAATGGGTAATAGCCGTCCCCACCAACGTTGATGCCGGCATGGCAGGACGAGCAGCCTTTGTCCATGAAAAGAGCCAGGCCCTGTTTCTGTTCAGAAGTCATGGCGGCGTCATCGCCATTGAGGAAGTGATCGAAGGGGGCCGGCGTGATCAGTGTCGCCTCGAAGGCTTCGATTGCCTTGGCGAAGTTGTCGAAGGTGACACGATCAGCTTCACCCGGGAAAGCTGCATTGAACCACTCGACATATTGCGGCATCGACTTGAGCGTGGCGATGAGTTGACCCGGTGTGTTGGCCATTTCGCCACTGGCTTGGACCGGTCCTTTGGCCTGGGCCTTCAGGTCTTCGGCGCGCCCATCCCAGAACTGCGCGATGTTGAAGACAGAGTTCAATACCGTCGGCGCGTTGCGCGGCCCCTTCTGCCACCCATGACCGATCGAGGTTTCCCGATTGTCGTCGCCTCCGGTGGCCAGGTTGTGGCACGAATTGCACGAGAAGACGCCTGACGCCGAGACGCGTGGATCGAAGAACATGGCCTTGCCAAGGGCGATCTTCTCCCGTGTGATCGGGTTGTTGGCGACTGCCGGTGTGGTGGATGGCAAAGCCTTGAAGGTGGCCCGTGCCGTTTCCCTGAGGTCTTCGGGGATCGCTTGCGCAGCAAGAGCGGCAGCTACAGGCAAGGCGACAGCCACCGTAGTCACTAGGATTTTCATAAATAGTCTCCCTGCGTGGTGCACCGCACCATTGTGGGACAAGCGGTTGGTGGGCGCCTTGCGCTAGATCAGGACCGGTCCCCTGTGGTCGCGGCAGAGCCGCGACCGGCCCGGAAGTGAACGCTCTTCTCGAGTGGATTTCAGGGAAGCAAAGGGGCAGTGCTCGGCAAGCCCCGAAGCGCTGGCACCGGAGCCGGAGCAATAGCGGCTGACGGATGATGAACCTGCACCGTTTCGACCATTGAGAATGAACACGTTTGATACATCTTCCTTGACACGGCGCCAGGACACAGCCGCGGCCATCGATTTCACAGTCCAAAGAGAGGATGGCAAAACAGAAATAGACCGCTTCGTTTCGAGAACACCGGCAATTTTTGAGCGCAAAAGTTCACGGTCGAGACGCGCCTGGAAATGTGCGAAGCACCGCGGCGGCACGGTCGCCAATAACGGGCGGATCAACGTTCACGATGGCGCGATACCGCGCTAAAGAGCTCGCCGCTGGACGAGCATCGCAATAATGCCGTCGAGACGTTTGTTGCTTTCAGTGGCAACCGGCACTATGAAGCGACGCTTCGCTGACTATGTTTCACGCCGCCTGGAGAGTTTCATGACAGAAGAAGCCGAAAAAAACATCGACACCCTTATCGAGCTGACCGCCGATGTCGTGTCAGCCTACGTGTCCAACAATCCGGTCCCAGTGGGGGATCTCCCTGCCCTGATCGGCCAGGTGCACGCGGCTCTGAAAGGCACGGCCGGAAGTGTCTCCACACAAGAGCCAGAGCCTCTCAAGCCTGCGGTACCGATCAGGAAGTCGGTGACACCGGACTACATCATCTCGCTCGAGGACGGGAAGAAATTCAAGTCGCTGAAGCGCCATCTGTCGACCCACTATGGGCTGACGCCGGATGAATATCGCGCCAAATGGGGCCTGCCGGCAGATTATCCCATGGTCGCGCCGAACTACGCCTCGGCGCGCTCGGCATTGGCCAAGACGATGGGGCTCGGCCGCAAACCGAAAGAGACGGAAACGCCGGAGCCGGCGCCGGAGCCGGCGAAGCGGACCCGCAAGAAGGTCGCAGCTTGATTTCGACGATCGAGATTCGTTCTCGAGCGCTGTAGCCATCGGCTTAAAATGCGCCGGATATAAAAAGGCGGGGACCAACCCCGCCTTTCCTTTGCAGACAGCCTGCTTTTACTGGAGTTCGCGACGCCTTGCAGCAATCTGCTGCCCGGCCTTGCCGTTGA
Source organism: Mesorhizobium robiniae (assembly GCF_040545535.1). Classification (NCBI taxonomy): domain Bacteria; kingdom Pseudomonadati; phylum Pseudomonadota; class Alphaproteobacteria; order Hyphomicrobiales; family Phyllobacteriaceae; genus Mesorhizobium; species Mesorhizobium robiniae. Next base: position 67,185 of record NZ_JBEPMC010000018.1, on the reverse strand, counting down.
ACCACTTTCTTGCTCGCTCTTATCGAGCGGCCGTGAGTATCTGCTGACATACTGCGCCCACTCTGGCTGGGACGCAGGAGAAAATTCAGCCAGCTTTGCTGAGGCTGCCAGCAGAGGATTTGCCAGTGCGGCGGTCCTGTTCGACCTCATAGTTGATCTTCTGGCCATCAGCGAGAGTCGAAAGGCCCGCGCGTTCGACAGCGGAAATATGGACGAAAACATCCTGACCGCCATTGTCGGGTTGGATAAATCCAAACCCCTTGGTGCTGTTGAACCACTTCACCGTTCCAGTCGCCATTATACGCATTCCTTTGTAACAATTGTAACGTAGGCAGGCCATTAGGCCAGCCCGATTCATAGCCGAGAGCGAGGCGTAGCAAAACGAAAAATTTCAAGGCGCTGCTTGATCGCCCGGCGGGCAGCTGGCGCACGCCATCGCAACCGCCTACCACCAGCAAGCTTTGTCCAGCGCTGCCACTCAGGCATGGCCCAAGCACCCGATCTTCCAACGCTCCGCAGCGCCCGTCCATGGCTTGGTTTTTGCTGGCCTATCACGCGACCATCCGACCTACCGACCCAGGCAGGATACGCTGACGACGATCCAACAACTGCATCGCGCACGAGACGCACTTAGCGTGACGCCTCATTCGTCGGGCCACCAGGATAACGGCTGGGTGGTTCAGGGTGCCGTCTTCGTGCATAACCCGCCTGGCAAGCGCTTGAAGGAGTTTCGCAAAATTGGATTGTTTCAAGAAGATCGAGGGTCTGATCGATGCGGCCGGCGCGGATGCGGATACGGCCGGCGCGGATGCGATCGATGACGCGCGCGATTTGCTGGGTCAGTTCAAGGATAAGTCGGAAACAATCGCCCATGCGATCGACGACTTCCTGCTTGATTTGATGACCTTGCTGTTTGTTGTGGAAGCCACCCGCGAGCGGTTCCACAATCCCGCGCGCCGGTTGGCGCGCACAAGATTGAGCAGGATCAGGCTGTTGTTGACCAGATAGGCTTGGCTTATAGGCCGCCTCATTAACTGTCGCAGATCCTTGATAAGATCTGTCTGCGCGTGCGAGCCGACTCCGGGCGCTTGAGCCCGCCACGCTCCTGACGCCTCTCGCGTTCAGCATCGACCCTGACCTGCTTATCAAGGACAGCGTTCCGCGGGCGACCACCGAACTCTCCATTCTAAACCCTCTGAGTGCCGGCCAGTTCGTGGCGCATCCCATCCCCCAACGCAGCGCGCTCAATTGTTCTTGTGAGCGAGGACGATTTCGTCCCAAGCCACAAGCGCGTCGTCGGCGGTGTCCCACGTGCGACAATGTCGGCTACGCGACATGGCGGTGCCCAACTATCACCTGCGCCGAACGGTTTTCTGATCTGGCACGGTACCTGCGTGGTCATGCGCACATGCGTCACGGATCAAGGAGAAGCCGTCCAATGATCGCCCCACCAAGAAACACCGGTCTCCCGGGTCCATCCGAAGATGGGGCTCGAGTAAGGCCCGGTACCATGAAGGCGGTTGCTCCTCCTCTGGCTCGGCGCTGCCCGCCGATCCGTCCACGGGGGGAGAGGTGGACGCGGCGCGTTCGAGATGTGCAACATTTGCCTCGAACCTTGCCTTTCAACCAGCCAATACAACTGGTGCCGCCGATCAAACTTCGGTCGCACTGGCTGCGCAGAGCATTCGTTGCAACCGCTTTGGTCCTCGCGACGACCGCTACGGCTGCGGCCGCTAAGGATGACGGCAAGGTGGCGGATTTCCTGCTCGACAACGGCATGGAGGTGGTCGTCATCCCCGATCACCGTGCGCCGGTCGTCACCCATATGGTATGGTACAAGATCGGCAGCGCCGACGAGCCACCCGGCAAATCCGGCATCGCGCATTTCTTCGAACATCTGATGTTCAAGGCCACAAGCAACCACGCCGCCGACGAGTTCGACCGCGCCGTGGCCAACATCGGAGGCTACCAAAACGCCTTCACCTCATACGACTACACCGCTTTCAACGAGACGGTAGCGCCCTTGGCCCTCGAACAGATGATGGGCTTCGAGGCCGACCGGATGCGCAACCTCATCCTTACCGACGACGTCGTCAAGACGGAGCGGGACGTAATCTTGGAAGAGCGCCGTCGGAGCATCGACACCAACCCGCACGCAGTGCTGGACGAGGAGGTCGTCGCGACGCTGTGGCAGAACCAGCCCTACCGCATACCGGTGCTTGGCTGGATGCAGGAGATGGAGAAGTTGAACCGCGCCGACGCGGAGGCCTTCTATGACAATTATTACCGGCCCAACAACGCGGTGCTGATCGTGGCCGGCGATGTCGAACCGGAGACGGTCAAGGCGCTGGCCGAGAAGACCTATGGCAAGGTGGCGCGCGGACCGGACCTGCCGCCGCGCATTCGCCCAGTCGAGCCGGAGCAGAACACCAAGCGCGTGGTGACGCTGAGCGATGCCCGCGTTGCGGTGCCCAGCTTTTCGACGTACTGGGTGGTGCCTTCCTATCGCACGGCCGAGCCCGGCGAGGCCGAGGCGCTGGACCTTCTAGCTGAGATCCTCGGGGGCGGCAACCGCAGCCGGCTCTATCAGGAACTGGTGGTGAAACAGGGTATTGCCACCGAGGCCAACGCCTGGTTCCGGGGCACCATGCTGGACGCCACCTACTTCACCATCCGTGGCTCGCCGCGCGGAGATGCAAAGCTGGTCGATCTCGAAGCGGCTGCCGATGCCGAAGTCGCCCGGATCGCCAGGGACGGCGTCACCAGCGACGAGCTGGAAAAGGCCAAAGACCGCTTTGTCCGCTCGATGATTTTCGCCCGTGACAAGCAGGACCACATCGCCAACATGTTTGGCTCCACCCTTGCCACCGGCGGCAACGTGCAAGACGTCGTGGAGTGGCCGGACCGCATCCGCAAGATCACTGCCGATCAGGTCAAAGCGGTTGCCGCCCGCTATCTGGTGTTCGACCATTCGACCACCGGCTATCTCTTTCCCGAGACGGAGAATTGATATGATGACGAACCAACACCGCGGCGCCTTCGCACACGTCTTGTCTTCTCCGCTTGCAGGAGAAGGCAAGGCTGCGCGCCTCGCCATGCCGCTGGCCATCCTTCTCCTCGCCATTTTCTTCCTCATCCAGCAGGCGCTCACCGCCCATGCGGCGATGGACATCCAGGAGGTAAAATCTGGAAAGGGCATAAAGGCCTGGCTGGTGGAAGACCATACGGTGCCGATCGTCACCATCCACTTTGTCTTCGAGGGCGGCACCACCCAGGACCCGATCGGCAAGGAGGGGCTCGCTTATCTGATGACCGGCCTGTTCGCAGAGGGGGCTGGCGATCTCGACAGCGATGCTTTTCAGGTGGAGCTCGACGATGCGGGCGCCCACATGAGCTTCATCGCGCAGCGCGACTGCATCAATGGGTCGATGCGCATGCTTTCTCAACACCAGGATGCCGCTTTCGATCTGCTCAGGCTCGCGGTCAACAGGCCGCGCTTCGACCAGGAGGCGTTCGAGCGCATCCGCGCCCAGGTCTTCTCCGACATCATCGCCAAGGAACGCGATCCCAAGACGATCGCACAGGGCAAATGGCGGCGCGCACTCTACGGCACGCATCCGTATTCAAGGCCGGACAAAGGTACCAAAGTGAGCCTCGCCGGCATCACGCCGGCCGATCTCAGCGCCTTCCACAAGGCCATTTTCGCTCGCGACGGGCTCCGTGTTGCCGTGGTCGGGGACATCGACGCGAAGACGCTCAGTAACAAGCTCGACCAGCTGTTCGGCGATTTGCGCGAAAAGAAGACGCTTTTTCCCATCGCCGATGTCGCTGCAGAACTCGGACAGCAGGTGGAGGTGAACTACGACCTTCCACAGACCTCGCTGCAATTGGTTTTTCCAGGCGTCGCGCGCAGCGAGCCACAATTCTTCGCCGCAGTGCTGATGAACGAAATCCTCGGCGGATTGCCCTTCACCTCACGCCTGTATGACGAGGTGCGGGAAAAGCGCGGCCTTGCCTACAGTGTGGCTTCCAACCTGGTCGACCAAGAGCATTCCAACGCGCTGATCATCAGCACCGCGACGCGCTCGGACCGCGCCTCCGAGACCCTCGGCATTGTGCGCGACGTGGTGAAGAAGATGGTGGAAGAGGGCCCGACCGAAGCCGAGCTCGAGGCGAGCAAGAAATATCTGATCGGCGCCTATGCCATCTCCCGTCTGGATTCCTCCAGCTCGATTGCAGCCACCCTGGTCGATATGCAGATCGACAATCTCGGCATCGACTACATCCAGCGCCGCCCAGCCCTCATCGATCAGGTGACGCTCGGCCAGGTCAAGGCAGCGGCGAAGAAGCTGCTTTCGGCCGAGCCTTCTATTATGGTCGTCGGCCCGTCGCTGGGGGGCAAAGGATAGGCCCAGGAACCCGGTGCTTACCTTCTCCCCTTGTGGGCCTTTTCGCATGGAGCGAAGTCCGTTTCGGTTAGAGGCCCGCGGAGCAGTTCTCGGGGACCTTGTGAGGCATTTGCCCGGTTCAGGCGGTCGACTCTCGCCTGATTGTGCCGCTCCTCCTCACCCAGCTTTTCGAGCGGATGGTGGACGCCGGAGGATTGTCTGCAATTGTAGGCGCAGGCCACCAGCGTGCACCGCGTGCGGCTGGCGAAGCCGACGACCGATTGTCCAGTTTTCGCCTCAGTGAGAACCGCGAGCCATCGACCAGAGAATTCGAAGTCCTTTCCCTTTCCCGTTGAGTACCGTGGTCTACCAGCCGTCTGGCCGAGGCCCTATAAGAAAGCCGCACCTGCAGAATACACCCCACATTCTGCCGACATGGATATTCGCTGCGTTGAGGAGGAATCCGGTATTGCCCCTGTGCCTGCCGATGATCCGCCACCTGAAATCCCCCGACCTGTTTGGCGCCATCGACCGCATGCCGGCACTTGGCACACCTGTTGGCGAGCGGACCTTCAAGGTCTTTAACCCGTCGACCGGCGAATTGCTGGCAGAACTTCCGGACATGGGTGTCGAGGAGACGCGCGCTGCAATCGACATGGCCTATGTCGCACAGGCTGAATGGGCGGCATTGACCGCACGCGAGCGCAGCGACATGCTCTGGCGCTGGCATCAGCTGATTATCGACCACGCCGATGACCTTGCTGCGATTCTCACCGCGGAGATGGGCAAGCCGCTTGCCGAAGCCAAATCGGAGGTCTCGCATGCGGCCGCGTATCTGCAATGGTACGCCGAAGAGGCCAATCGCATCTACGGCGAGACGATCTCGGCGCCGTCGACGGACCGCCGGATGCTGGTGATCAAGCAGCCGGTCGGCGTCGTTGGCACGATAACACCGTGGAATTTCCCGGCCTCCATGGTGGCGCGCAAGATTTCGCCGGCCTTGGCGGCGGGCTGCACAATCGTCCTCAAGCCCGCTGAACAGACGCCGCTCGTAGCTGGCGCAATGTTCGCCCTAGCGCATCAGGCTGGCTTTCCCGAAGGCGTCGTCAACCTGATCTATGCGTCCGAAGGCGATGCTGTCGGCCGTGAACTGTGCACCAATCCCAAGGTCCGTAAGATCAGCTTCACCGGCTCAACCGAGGTTGGCCGGCTGCTGATGCGCCAGTGCTCGGACCAAATCAAGAAGGTCAGCCTCGAGCTCGGCGGCAATGCACCTTTCATCATCTTCGACGATGCCGATATCGACGCCGCGGTTGACGGGGCGATCCAGGCGAAGTTCCGCAATGCCGGACAGACCTGCGTTTCGGCGAACCGCCTTTACGTCCAGTCAAGCGTTCACGACGAGTTCGTCGAGAAATTCGTGGAGAAAGTCCGCCACTTATCGGTTGGGGATGGCTTCGCTCCCGCGGTCGACATCGGCCCGCTCATCGACAAGCATGCTTTGGTCAAGATCCAATCCCATATTGCCGATTCCGTCGCAAAAGGCGGTGTAATTCGATGCGGGGGCAAACACATCGGCAAGGAAGGCACGTTTTTCCAACCGACGGTCCTCACCGAGATCTCCAGCGAAATGATAGTGGCGCAAGAAGAGACATTCGGGCCCTTGGCTCCAATCATTCGCTTCGAGGATGCGGATCAGGTCGTGCGTGAGGCCAACGACACGATCTACGGCCTCGCCGCTTATTTTTATGCGTCAAACCTGAAGCGTGTCTGGCGCGTGGCCGAGGCCTTGGAGTACGGCATGGTGGGCATCAACACGGGACGGATGTCGTCGGAAGCAGCGCCGTTCGGTGGGATAAAACAGTCCGGCATCGGACGGGAGGGTTCCCGCCACGGGCTCGTGGATTACCTCGAAATGAAATATCTCTGCCTGGGCGGCATCTGACGCATCTTTTTGCGGATTCGCAGACCCGGTTATCGAACGAGCCACCTCCGAATGCAGGAACGTCCTCGATGGGAGCGGACGAACGGCTCGGCAACCGGAGCAAAAACGCAATCCTGAAATACTATCTTGGCTGGATGTATCTCAAGACGAGACTATCGTCCGCATTGCCAGCGAAACGGCGCGCATGTAACGGAGGAAACGCTTGCGAGCGATTTGGCGGCACTCGCCGATTATCTTAAGGCGCCGGGCTGTTGTTTGCGCGGGTCGGTTGGAAGCCTGCGCGATCGTGAACGCGGGTTGTGCGTTGTCGGGTCTCTGGGGCTGAATTTGAACCAGAGCCTTCCGATCGTGACTCACTTGCACTTCGGCCAACTGCCCCGATCCCGGAGAGGTCAAGGCGAATGCCCGGGATCTTCCGGTTCTGTCCAAGCCTGTACCGGCGGCGTAGCCGTTGCCGTAGCGTGTCTACACTCGTTCCCTCTGCTGCCGGCAGGGCAACGTCCAAATCGTCCGGATCCGGCTCACTGAACACCGCCTTCCCAAATCTGATATGGTCCATGTGGCCCGTCTCCCGTCACGATGATTTCGCAGAAGGCTCCCACCTTCCCCGCAGTGAAGGTGGACATCATTCCTTGGATGCTACCGCCGATGATCAGTAGTCGCCGAGTCATATCCCGCTGCCCATTTCTTCGGCCAACGGGTCGGACCAACTCTCGATGGAAGTAGGGCTGATGAAGCCGCGATGCTCGGGGGTGGCGCGCGGCGCGCGCCCGAGAAGGCTGTCGAGGATGCGACGCGCTCGCCAGGCGAGCAGGCTTAGATTCGGATCAGCCAGTCCGCGCTGCCCGAGGCTCGCGTTTTGTATGAAGATGCGACTGTCTGGCGGCCCGTCCCAGTGCACCGAAAAATCTTCGCCAATGGCCAATTCATTGTCGACCTGCTCCAGCCGGTCCGCGATCGGTTCCAAGAAGTCTGGCACCGCGTTCTGGTAACCGGTGGCCAAGATGACGATATCGGCCATGACGTCTCCGACATAGTGCCTGGCGCGCTGCAGGGTCAGCCTGTGACCCGCGCCAGCGTTGATGCAGCGCGAAACGTTGCAACCTGGCCGCAGTGTGATGTCGCATGGGTTTGGCTCGAGAAATGCGTGGCGGTACAGCGCCTGATAGATAGCACGCAACGTGCTTTCCGAAATGCCGTCCGAGGCGAGTACGAAACGCTCCAGGAACAGCTTGCGCTGCAACTGGCTCATCTTGGCGAAACGATCCGAAAAGCAGGGCATGAACAACTCGTTTGTGAACGGGCTGTTGTCGAGGGGCAGGTAGTTTTCACGCTGCGAGACCCAAGTGATCGATCGAGGCCGCCGTTCTTTCGGCAGGCCGACAAGGTGCAACATCACCTCGGCCCCCGACTGGCCTCCGCCAACCACGCAGACATGCTTCCTCCGCACGTCAAGATCGATGTGCAGGACGACAGATGAGTGGAACAGGTTGCGTCCAGTCCAGCCCTCAAACTGAGGCGGAATTCTCGCCTGCTTGCCAATGCCGACCACGAGGTTTCTGGCGCCAAGAACCGCGTTTTCCGTCCGCACCCGGAACTCGCCGTCAAAGCGGATTTCGTGCACGGTCTCCCCGCCACGAACAAGTGGGTTCCTGTGGAAGGCCCAGTTCAAGTATTGCTCGAACTCAGCTCTGAACACGGCCCCGAACTGTGCGTTCAGGAAGTGGTACAGACGCCCGTTCTCGTACAGGTAGTTTACGAAAGTGTAGGCTGATCGCGGATTCACCAGCGTGACCAGATCCTTAAAGTGGCTGACCTGGAGCTCTGAGGAATCGAAAGCGATGCCTGGATGCCAACGGAAGTCGACTTGCCGATCCAGGAACAGCGCCCCTTGCCCGATTTGCTCGTGTATCTGACATGCAAGACTCAAATTAGACGGCCCAGCACCGACTCCAACGCAAGAGAACTCCACTTTGCCTTGCTCCTATTGATTTTTCCCACCAAGCGGCTTGCTCGTGGCGAATATCGGCCATAGCCATTGGCTCCCCCTCGCGAGCGTTTTCGAGCCTTGGTCCGGGCCGGATTTGCGGAAATTGTCCCGTGGATCGGATTGTCGAATGTAGACTCCGAGCATTGCAGCCCGGTCACAATCGACGGGTCGTGCCGGCGACGTGGTTAGGGAGTGTCGACGTCCATCCTTTCCGCCCGCCTCGAAGACCGGGTCGCCGTCACGCGAGACGCCTTCCAGTCCCATTAGATGTTTGAAGCCGGCGCAGTCGCCCGCTCGACCATGACGCGCCGGCCTTTTGGCGGCTTGGTGGCGGGCGAGAGCGCGGTTTTCACTGCGGCGACGGCATTTTCTATGCGGATGATCATGGACGGCGTCTCGCTGAACCTTCGGAGAATCCTAAGCAAGGGCCGTGCCAGAGAAAGGAAATCTTATTAAAGCAATGGGTTGGCGGATGTGCGATCCTGTCGAGAATCCGACATTGAGGGGGCGCCTCACGGCGGCACCCGATTTGCACGTCGATGTCGCCTTTTTCCGAATAGCTAATCGGGCACCTTCTGCACCAGAAGACTTCTCATGGAGACCAGCACGATGTCTTCATGAACGGACGGTGCAGAACCTTGTGTCTCTTGCTGGACAGATCGCGATATGCCTTGTCCAACAAGGTCGGCAGTTGCAAGAGCTGCAAGATCCTTCACCCTCAAGACCCTCGTTGAAAAAGCCCGACCAGCGGCTTGGCGATTTGTCTCAGAATCAGGCGATCGCCCCCGTCGCCGATGTCGATCCGAAACTCTGCCAGTTCGCAGTGAGAGCTCAACTGCTTGAGTTTTCCGCGGTGCCCCACCGAGCTCGCACAGGAGACCAATCAGGCGTTTACGGCTTCACTCGTTGTCGGGTCTTCGACAATGTCGGACATGAGACATAGCGTATCAGAGCCATCCCATTGTTCTAAAATGATTTTCCTGTTTGGCACGACACATGCTTGGCTATCCCCAAACGCATTGCCGCGGACCGGGAGAACTCATCCATGATCACGCTCGCCGAACATGCGGTCGCCGCCGCGAAAACAAAGCTCTCCCGAGCCGGGGGAGAACCTTGAGCTTGTTTTCCAGTCGACATCATTCATCGCGCTATCCGGACATGACCGCATTCGATTTCCGCCCAACGCTGGATGCTCCCGACGATGATCCCTATCTTTGGCTTGAAAATGTAGAAGGCGAACGGGCACTTGCCTGGACCGCCAGCCAGTCGGCCAGGACGCTGGGGTACTTCGGTGGGACGCAGTTCGATCGCGACCGCGACGCCCTGACGGCGATATTCGACCATCCCGACAGGATTCCCCTGATCACCCGCCGCGGTCAGTACCTCTACAATTTCTGGCAAGATGCCCGAAACCCGCGTGGACTGTGGCGCCGGACTACCCTTGCCGGCTACATGAAGGCGGAACCCCAGTGGGAGCTACTGCTCGATCTGGACGCCCTCGCCGCTAGCGACCGAGAGGACTGGATCTGGGGCGGCGCGTCGCTTGAGCCGGAGAGACGAGAAAGAGCCGTTCTGCGCCTGTCGCGCGGCGGCAGCGACGCGGTCGTGCATCGCGAATTCGATCTGGCGTCTCTTAGCTTTGTCGCCGACGGTTTCAACCTCGCGGAGGCCAAGGGCGGGGTTAATTGGCTCGACCCCGACACACTTCTGCTTTCCAGTGCGCTTGGTTACGGCATGGCCACCCGCTCCGGCCACGCGCGCACCGTGCGACTGTGGAAGCGAGGCGCGGATCCGCTCACCGCGCCGGTAATCTTTGAGACCGGTTCCGAATCCCTCGGCGTGTCCTGCCATCTGGACCGCACCGCCGAGAGCGAGCGCCTTTGGTTCATCGAGCAGACGGCCTTCTTCGAGGAGACCGTGCGAATCGGGGACAGGAGCGGGCCGATGATGCAGGTCGACCTTCCTCGAGACGCCAAGTGGAACGGCTTCAGCGACTGGCTGGCGGTAAAGCCGCGCAAATCCTGGACGGTGGGCGGGACGCCCCATCGGGCGGACGCGCTGGTCGGCATCTCGCTCTCCTCTTTCATCGCCGGCGAGCGCAGTTTTGTTACCCTTTTTGAACCAGGCGCCAGGCGCTTCCTGCAGTCATTCTTCTGGAATAACGGGAAGCTCATCATCTCCTACCTCGTCAACCTCGTTCCGCGCTTCGAGATGTGGATACCCGGCCGGCAGCAATGGACGCGCCAGGCCTTGGACGCCGTGCCCGCCGAAGGGACTGTTCACCTGTGCCCGCTCGATGCGGAACAGCACGAGACCAATGGAGAGGTCCTCGTTTCGGCTCAGGATCCCATCACACCGCCGCAGCTTCTCCTATTCGACCTCGATGCCGCGCCGCCTCTCGGCGCTCCAGTGGTCCTGAAGCGCAACCCGCAGAATTTCGACGCATCCGGGCTGGTGGTCACGCGCCACGAGGCAGTCTCGACCGATGGTGAGATGATCCCCTATACGCAGGTCGGCCCGGCGAACAGGAGCGGGGACGCTCCGGTTCACCTCACCACCGACGGCGGGTTCGGCACATCGCTCCTGCCCTACTGCAACTCCTTGATCGGCAAGCTGTGGCTCGAACGCGGCGGCACGTGCGTGGTGGCGAACATCCGAGGGGGTGGCGAGTTTGGAACCCGTTGGCACGAGGACGGGCGAAGACAGGGCAAACGTCTCGCCCATGACGACTTCGCCGCCATCGCTGCCGACCTCGTGCGAAGAGGCATTGCACAGCCGAGGCGGATTGCCGCCGAGGGCGGCTCAAATGGCGGCCTCCTGATCGCCAATATGCTGACCCGCTATCCCGAGCGTTTCGGCGCGCTGTTCTGCACAATGCCGCTCGTCGATATGCGCCGCTACACCAAGCTTTTAGCGGGCGCGAACTGGATTGACGAATATGGCGATCCCGACAAGCCGGAGGATTGGACCTTCCTGAAGGAAATCTCCGCCTATCACGCCGCGATGCCGGGAGAGCCCTATCCGCCGATCCTGATCGCCACCTCGACGCGGGACGACCGCGTCCACCCGGGCCATGCGCGCAAGATGGCCGCAAAGCTGCAGGCTCTTGGCTATTCCGCTTACTTCTACGAACCCAGCACGAGCGGGCACGGCCACGGCAAGGACCATCGGGAGCGGGCCGCATTCACCGCTCTGGGCAACAATTTCCTTCGCAGTACGATCGGCTGGCAGGCGGATTGCCTTCGACAGGCGGCTGAGACCCAGCCAAAGCAACGTTTCAACAAAAGTGAGCACGGGTAGATGATTGCGAGCAGGGCTCAAATAATCAGAGCAGACATGAGTGCTCCATCAGTCTCAAGCAATTCGAGCAGGATTTCTCGTAGTGCAGTGCATTATTTCTGAAGAGCAAGGAGAGAATATTATGGCGAAAAAGCGAATGGGCGTGGCGCGGGCGGCGGCCCTCCTCATTATGGTGGGACAGCAGGCCGTCGCCGCGGACCTTGAACAAGCCGCGAGCGTCCAGCAGGCAGAAGACTGGGTCACGGAAGCGCCAAGCCCTTGGCAGGTCCGCCTGCGCGCGTTGGGGGTCATCACTGAGGATTCGGGCTACGTCAATGCGGTGCCCGATTCCGGTCTTTCCTATTCGGACACCCTGACACCGGAACTCGATATCTCCTATTTCTTCACGGACAACATCGCCACGGAACTCATACTGGGCACGACCTATGCCAACATCGACGGCCAAGGGTCGATCGGCGGGCTGGGCAAGGTCGGCAAGGTTTGGCTGCTGCCGCCCACGCTCACATTGCAGTATCATTTTACCAATCTCGGCGCCTTCAAGCCCTATGTCGGTGCCGGCGTGAACTACACGATCTTCTATAACCAGGATGCCGGCAGCGCCGATGCTCTCAAGGTCAAGAACACGTTCGGCACCGCGCTGCAGGTCGGATTCGACTACATGGTGGATCAACACTGGGGCGTCAACTTCGACGTGAAGAAGCTTTTCCTGAAGCCAAACTTCGACGTCACGGTAGACGGCGCGAAGCTGACGGGCAAGGCGGCGCTCGATCCCTGGTTGATAGGCGCAGGTGTCACCTACCGCTTCTGATCACGAAAGGCGAAGCGGGATTGTTGGAGTCCCGACTAAGAAGTAAGCGCTCGTTTGGGCTGCCGATCTGAAATTAAGGGCGTCTCGTGCGCCCTTATACCTCCGAGGTTGTGGCGCTCAGGAAAGGTGAGAGTGGAGAGACGTGTCTTCACTTCTAGTGCAGCAACGTTCAACGGCAGCGCCAACAAGCTCGATCCGATTGGCTTCGGCTCGCCGGCTGATAGTGAAGATTGGCTCAGCACTGATCGGCGATGCAGAAACGGGAGAGATACGCGGTCCTTGGCTTGAGACGCTAATAGAGGATGTCGTCCGATTTTTCGCACGCGGGCAGCAGGTGATCCTCGTCACCTCTGGTGCCGTCGCGGTCGGCTCAAGTCACTTCAACCATCTGGACAGATCTCTTCGAGTTGAGGAGAAAAAAACGGCCGCCGCTATGGGTCAGGTTCAAATCATGTGTGCCTATGAACGGAGTTTTAGGCGCCATGGTTTTGGCGTTGGGCAAATACTATTGACCCGCGAAGATATAGACGATCAGCATCGTCGCCTCAATGCGGCTTCAACCCTTCACCAACTCCTCAAAGTTGGTGCTGTACCCATTATCAACGAGAACGACACGACCGCAACGGCGGAGATCTGTTTTGGCGACAATGATCGGCTAGCGGCACGAGTCGCGCAGCTGGTAAACGCCGACGTTGTCGTTCTGCTTTCCAACGTTGATGGCCTCTTCTCGGAAAACCCACACGACAACCCCGCAGCCCGCCTGGTGACACAGGTTCGATGCATTACTCCCGAGATAGAGGCCATGGCGGGTCATTCCCTTGCTCGCCATAGTTCGGGTGGCATGGTGACAAAGTTGATGGCAGCAAGGATTGCCACGGACGCGGGCTGTGAAATGATCATCGCGAGGGGAGATAAATCTTACCCGCTCGCGGCCATCGAGAACGGTGGGCCATCAACCTGGTTTTTCCCGCCCCTATAGTCGGCTAATGCATCATGTCGGCAAACTTCTCGCGGAACTATTCGAGGAGATCGAGCGAGCAGCCGTGAGGCCGTTGCTGGCGGCGCCGATCGAACAAGTCACATGAAAGGTGCACAAGCGTTGGTGAGGCGGATCTGGACGGTTCGGTCGATCAGCCGATGCGGAACCGAGCAGAAGGCACCGTCGACCTCGACGTGGTAATCGGGATGCGGTGGTCCGAAGAACCGTGGCGTTCTCGACGGCGACGATGGAGGCTTTCGTCGGTGCAACGGGCAGATGAGCCACGCGATCCCGCCGACCGCCGAACTTGACAACAGGATTGGCCGAGAGGCCCCGCACTGCCCATTGAGGCACGCTGGCTTCACCTGGCTGCATGTCTATCTCTCGCGACTTTCGCTCTGAAGCCCATCCGCTTAGTGAAGACCCTATGATCGTGGATTTGGAAGCCGGTCGGTTGTCAAAGTGTGGTGGCCGCACCGGATCGGCTGAGATGTTATCCGAAATGTCAACCGATAAACATCGGCATGAAATTCCGACGAGTTTTGGTTCATGCTTGTCGAGCGACTACCCGAAGAATGTGAAAAGAAATCATCTATATTTATTATTAAAGTCTATCCTATTTCAAATATCTATAATTAAATTGCGAAATATGATAATATTGTTACGATGTTAAACGTAGTCTTATAAATAACCAAATTGATTTTTTCGTTATAGGCATATAAAAGGGCGATATAAGTATCCTACGAATAGGCATTCGAACGCTATTCGAGATAGTCGTGTCATAAAGCCCGTTTGCCGGGTAAGGAAGTCAAATGTCTGCTGTAAGCAGTGTAAGCAGTGTAAGCAGTGTAAGCAGCGTCCGCCCCGATCGTTCCCGCAACGTCGAACGCATCGGATTCATTGGTACTGGCAGCATGGGCCGACCGATGATCGCCAAGCTCCTGCAAGCCGGCTATCATGTGGACGTCTACGACATCGATCCTGCGGCTGCGAAAGACGTGCTGGAAAACGGCGCCCGCTGGCATGACGCACCGCGCGACGCGGCCCGCGATTGCGGCATTGTCATCACCTGCCTGCCGCTGCCACAAGACGTCTTTGACAACATGACGGGCGAGCAAGGCGCTTTGGCGGGAATGCCACCGGGAAGCGTATGGATTGATACGTCCACCACCGACTACCACAACACGATCGAGATCGGCCGTCGGGCCGCAGCAATTGGCGTGGATTCGCTAGAAGCGCCCGTAAGCAACCTGTCCCACATGGGGGTCGATTTTGCCAATGTCAGCTTCTTCGTCGGCGGGCCAAAGGAGGCCTATGTGCGTTGCGAGACGGTGTTGCAAATCATGGGAGCCATCTCCTTCCATGTCGGAGACATAGGTCAGGGCCAATCAGTCAAATTACTGACGAACCTGCTTTTTTACGCTGCAGCCGTTGCGAGCGGCCACGCGCTCTGCCGAAGCGTGCGAGAGGTTATTCCAGTGCAGCAGGCGTGGCGCAAGTTTGTCGGCTCGTCCGCGAACTCCGTTGCAATCGAGCAGTTCGTCCCGTTTCTCCTGGATGGCAGCTACGATCGCTCTTGCACTCTGGAGATCACGGTGAAGGATATGGGCTTGACCGTTCAGCTGGCCGACGAACTGCACGTGGGACTGCCGATCGGGCGCGCCGTCGAAAAGCGCTATAGCGAGGCAGGACGGAAGTTCGACCGATACGACAGCCATCTGAGAGTTGTGGAGTTGGCGGAGGTGGTCTTCGGCGTTCGGCTGCAAGTGCCGGGCTATCGAGCGCCATCCAAGTACGGTGCCGACCCCTCGCATCCGCCAGACCAGGAATTCCTGACTGATCCCGTTGGCCGCATCAAACCGAAGCGCGAGCATGTGTTTCCGCCCGACGACGTCCAGCTCAGTGGCATCCAGATACGCTTGCTTGAGTCTCTGGTCGGCGAGCTCACCCACGTCAATCGCCTGATCCTTGACGAGGCGTTTGATCTTGGGCGCGGAATGGGCCTAAGCGATGCCCTGATCCACGACGTTATCACCTGGAGCGTAGGCGCCTCCGCATGGTCGGATAGCCATGCTCAGCAATACGGCAACGAGCAGCTTGTGGATCGAGTCGGTGACATTGCGCCGCCGCTGACGACTTTGCCGCATCTCATATGCCCCTAAACGGAGGAAACTGCGATGAACAACCTCGATCAACAGACCGCACTTGAGGAAGCCGCAGAGCGCATCAAGGCTTCCCATGCTCTCGACGGCGACGTCGATCGCTTGACCCACTTCTATGGTGGATGGGCCAGTTCCTATGATCTCGATGTCGGTTGCGAGGAATACTGCGGGCCGACGGTTGTTGCGGAATTGGCAGGCACTGTGCAGACAGCGTATTTAGCCAGCGAACGAACTGCCACCGCAATCCTGGACGCTGGGTGCGGAACGGGCCTTGTCGGCGGGGAACTGGAACGCCTCGGCTTCCGGTTGATTGACGGGATCGACCTCTCCGAGGAAATGGCGGAAAAGGCCCGGCAAACCTGCGTCTACCGCCATGTCCAAGGCGATGTCGACCTTAACGGGCCGCTCTCCGACCACGCCAGCGCGAGCTATGACATCACCATCTGCTGCGGCGTCTTCACGCTCGGGCACATCCGACCGGACGCACTGCGCGAACTCGCGCGCGTTACGCGCCCAAACGGATTCATCATCGTAAGTACCCGCAAGAGCTATGCGGAGGCTACATCCTTTGAAAATGAGGTAAGGCGTCTTCAGGATGCGGGCGTGCTTGTGGCGGTACAGTGTCTAAACGACGCCAAATACATCGCGGAGGAGGGTGCGCATTACTGGGTTTTCAAAGTGCCCGATAGGGCCCGCGCAGAAACGGAGCAGCAGGTATGACCACACTACCGCAAATCTCACTGATGAAACTGGCAGCCGATGCAACGCGACACGAAGAGCGCGAGCGCCTACGCCTGGCCTGCGAGGAGTACGGGTTCTTCTACCTTGAGCACGGAATCCCGAAAGAACAGATCTCAGAAGCGATACAAGCTTCCCGGCGGTTCTTCGCGTTGCCACAGTCGACAAAGGAACGGTACGGTCACGCCGCCCAGAACGTGTACCCCACTACCGCCCGTGGATACAGTCCGTTGCACGGCGAGGTGCTACATCCCGAAGTTGGTCCCGATCCAAAGGAAATGTTCGACCTCGGAATCGAGAACGAAGGCGACCGGCGTCCGTTTGCTGGTTGTACACGCTTTCCGGATGACGCGCTGGCTCCTGGTTTCGCTCGAAGCCTGCTTGCTTTGCAAGCTACCGTGGTCAACGAGGTTGTGCCGGAGCTTGGGATCGCGCTGGCCGACCTGCTCGATATGGAAGAGAGCTGGTTCCTACGCCATTTCAGCCCGCCGACGGTCCTGCAGCGCGTGATACGATATCCGTCTACTGGCGGCACGGCCGGAAAGCATACCGACAATGGCTTCTTCACGCTGCTGCTGCAGGAGGAGCTCCCCACGCGCTCCTTGCAGGTGTGGTTTCGCGGCGGCTGGGTCCCGGCGCCGAGCTTGCCCGACAGTCTCGTAGTCAATTTGGGCGACATGCTTCAGACCCTCAGCGACGACCGCTTCATGAGCACTCCGCACCAGGTCGTGCACAGTGGTCCGACTGACCGGATTTCACTGCCCTTTTTTATCTATCCAGACATCGATGCTCGCCTGACTTCGCGGCAAGGCAAGCACACCTTCAGTGTCGCGGAAGTGATGTTACGCAACTTCGACTCGATTTGGGAAACTGGGAATGGTGCCGGACGGGCGCGAGAGTTGCAGTAGGTCGTTTGGCCTGCTGCCGGTTCCATGGACACCGAGTTAAGGTGTTGAAGATGGAACCGGAGTTTTCCCATGGAGAGAAGGAAGTTCAGCCGCGAGTTCAAGCTTGAGGCGGTGAGATTGATCAAGGAGCGGGGCGTTGCTATAGCGCGACATATGTGGAACGGCCACGCGGGCAAGCGCTTTTTCAGACATTTCACCCAGCGGGATAGGTGCGGTCATATGTCCGGCCTTTCAGCGCGGTCTAGACCGCTGGCCTCGATGAAATTCGCGATGCGAGGGGCTGATCAATCTGACGCGCTGTAAGCGCATTGTCGCGCCGGCCTCTCTCGCCTCGGGATTTCGTCCCGTGGGTCATCGTCTAATTGTGCACCTCGCCTCTGTCCGGCGTCGCGCCGGCCAGTCTGTCCTGGTCGTCGTTCGGCTCAGGCGCGTGCTGCGCCGCTTGCCGCACCAGTATTTCGATATGTCCCGCCCTTGGTGAGCAGCGCCCAGATAATCCTCGCCATCTTGTTGGCGAGCGCGACCGCGACGACCTTGAAAGGCCGCCGCGCCAAAAGGGTCACTAGCCATCGCAGCGCTTTGTCGTTTCCCTTAACGCGCTGCAAGACAGACGTCGCGCCACAAACGAGCAGCGAGCGGAGCGTCGGGTTGCCCATTTTCGATATGCCGCCGAGCCGCTCCTTGCCGCCGCTCGAATGAGGCTTTGGCGTCAGTCCCAGCCGGGCGGCGAAGTGACGGCCGGATTTGAACCCGCCGGGATCCGGGACCAGCGCTTTGACGGAAGCCGCCGTGATCGCTCCGACGCCCGGAATTGTGGTCAGCCGTCGCATGTCCTCATCGCGCTTCGCTTCGCCGACGATCCCTCGTTCGAGCTTGTCGATTTGACGCGTCAGCGCCTCGATCTGATCGGCGATCTCAGCCAAAGCAAGTCGAGCGGCTTTTGGCAGGCAAACGTCCTCCTCGTCCCGTACGATCTCGATCAACGCAGCCACATTAGCCGTGCCGAGGGCGGCAATAACGCCCAACTCCGACAAATGCCCGCGAAGCGCGTTGATCGCCTGAGTTTGCTGGCGGATCAAAAGGGCGCGCGTCCTCAGCACCATGGCCGCCGCTTGTTGATCAGCCGATTTGATCGGAACGAAACGCATGGTCTTGCGGGTGACGGCTTCGCTGATCGCTTCGGCGTCGGCGGCGTCCGTCTTGCCCCGTTTTACTAATCACGAGGTCCCCATAATGCGGAGGAGCACGGCCTGATCGGCGGATTTTCGCGGTTCTTGTGCATGTTCCTCCGCATTATTTCAGAGTGTGTCGAGCCAGGCGAGCAGGCTTGCATCACGCTTCCAAGGTGGCTGGCCGCCGGGTGTGGTTGGAACGGCGACCTTTTCCAGGGCTTTCCGCTTCGTTTCCAGATTGGCCCTGGATCTGCCAGCAGTCGCTGGCAAGGTGTTGCCGCAGGGTGATAGCGCTTGCGCACGCGGGCGCCGTCCCGTTCCTTTCCGGCCAGCTTGAAGGAGGGTTGGAAGAAGTTCACGAACAGCCGAACCGTCGAATAGAGCTGTGCAAGGGCAGCAGCGGCTTCGAGCCCCTCCAGCCGGCGATACCCGACAATGCGTCGCACCACGGCGCCGTTCTTCTGTTCGACGAAGGCCTGGTCATTCTTGCGGTAAGGACGGCAGCGGGTGAACTCGATGCCGGCATCCAGACAGTAGTCGCGTATCGTCTCGTTCAGGAACACGCTGTCATTGTCCGTGTCGAATCCGAGAAGCTGAAATGGCAGGAGCCGCCGTAATACCGTCAGCACCTCGCTCAACAGCTTCTGTTCACGCACCAGCAAGGGCGCGCATTCCGTCCATCCGCTCGCGACGTCGGTAAGACAAAGCGTCTGTATGAAGCTTCCCCGCGTCGTCGGTCCGCTGTGCGCCACCAGGTCGGCCTCGACGAATCCAGGCGGAGGATCCTGCCAATCGGAGAAGGTTCGGATCGGAATGCTGCGCCGCAGCGCGGTGGACGCTGTACTGCGACGGCGTCTCGGCCCACCAGCGATGTCTCGAACCTCGCGAAGCGCGCGGTCGATCGTGGCCGCGCTCATCGCCAATAGCCGAGTGCGGATCTCGGCGGTTAGATGCAGATGCCCGTGACGCTCCATCGCCTCCACCAAAATCGGAATCAGCATCTTCAGACGCTTGCCGCAGATGCGATCTGAAGCTTCCCAGAGCACGATCAGCGCTTCGCGCACCGCGTCGTCATAAAGCCGGCGCTCCGGTCGCGGGCCCGAACGCTGCGCCGGTGGTCCATTCCGCAGCAACCGCATGGCATGCTTGCGGTGAAAGCCGCTTACCGCCGCAAATTCATCGAGAATGCGCGACTTATCTGCCCGATCGCCTCGGGCGTAGCGCTTTGCTACCACCTTCACCAGCTCATCCCGCGTCGCCATGCTTATCCGCCTCATCTGATTTGCTCCCGCCACCAAACTGCGGGGAGCAAATCAGATGAGGCAACGGCCCAACATCCGGGAGCAGTTCAGGCGATGCAATGCGCCTTAGAGCTTGATCGCCGCGCAGCCGGTTCCCGCCATGACGCGTGCAGCATTGCGGAAGGCCAGCTCGGGGCTTTCCTCGTAGGAGCCGAATGGGATGTCGACGATCAACAGCGCCTGTTCGAGGCCACGGCGCACGGCCTAGCCGTGCATGATCATCATCTCAAGCGTGCCCAGCGTCGACGGCAAGCCGTGGAGTACCATGCCGACGCTGTCGCCAACGAGAACAATGTCACTGCCGATCAACGAGCTTTGCGATCGGCGTAGTATAGGCCGTCAGGCAGACGAGTGCCACCCTTCCGGGAACGAATATCCGGCGGTGTGATCGCCCTCGTATTAGCAACCGCATTCAACAAGGGCTTCTCCCCCAACGTTACCAACCATGGGGTGCCGCGTTTGGCACACTTCTGGAGCCGACGATTATCCGTGGAGAACCAGATCAAGTCGGTTGAGCTGCGTTCTTAGCGGAGCTCTGCCCAATCAGTGCAAACAATCCGGCTCCACAGATCAGGGCTGCCCCCACGACGGTGGTGAATCTCGGCACTTCGTCGAAGAACAGAAACCCCCACAATGGCACCCATAGGATGGCGCTGTACTCGAAGACGGCGACGTTCCCCGCTGGCGCAAGCCGGTAAGCCTGCGCAAGCAATGTCATTCCGGCAGATGCGATTACGCCACAGCCGGCCATCAGCAACGTATCGTTGAGCGTTGGCCAGACCCATGGGCGCATAAGGAAGGCAAGACTCGGGTGACCAGCATCTTTGAGGGCGCTCGAACTCACGAGCGCGGCCAACACGGGCGCGCCAATGAGGAAGGCCAAATTCTGATAGAATGTGATAACTGCGGCGCTCTCGCTGTCGCCAAGTTTCCTCGCCAGGATCTGTGCCGACGAGTAGAGGGCTGCAGCCAAGAGGGTTAACGCAGATGCCCATTCGAAGGCCGCAAGACCCGGTTCCAACGTGATGATCACGCCGATCAAACCCACCACCAGAGCCATAAAGGTGGTCTGGTGAGGTCGCTCGCCGAGGAAAAGAATTCCGAGCCCTGCAATGATAAGTGGAGCGACAACATAGAGCGCGATAGCATCGGCCAAAGGCAGCGCTGCGATTGAAAGATAGTAGCAAAGGTATGCGCCTAGGAGGATCACTGCACGAATGGTCAGCAGCCCGGCACGCTTTGAAAGAAGGAACCGAATACTCCCGGTCGCGCGCACCAACACCACCAGTATGGGCAATGCGACAATTGATCGAACCGTTATCGCTTGGGTGACCGAATACGTGTCCGAGAGCCCTTTCATAATCGCGTCCTGCAGCGAGAAGATGAAAACGCCCAGGCACAGAAAGCCTGTAGCTGCCAGGGAATTCTTGTGCATGGGGTGCTCCGCGTGAGACGACGCAGCCAGCGCCGATTCGGTGGTCTCGATTGGGCTTGTACAACTGCACATGTAATCCACCAGTTTGCGCCACTCCCCGGCCGGGTATATTCTTCGGCGGACCGGTACGCCTCAAGGATTTCATTTCTACGCGTCTTCATTCGGGCGGTTCAGTGTGTAGACGCTATCATTTGCGCCGGGCCCGACAGTTGCGCAAAAAACTCATCTGCCGCATGACATTATTTCGACCTTCGGCTGACCTTGCCAAAGATGTAGTGGGTGGACACCGCAGTTTGAGCTCGCAACTTCGGTTGTCGACTTCGGGTAGCTACGCGGGCCGCAGTTCCAAGCGGGGTGGCCTACCGGTGAACCTCCTACCGGCAGGGCTTTTTGGACCCCGGAAAAGCTGATTGCACCACCACAACGATTTTTTCCCGTGTGAGATCGATCATCGGCATTTTGTGCTATGCTACCGCCGCCGCGTATCATGGCGCATCTAGCGCTATACTGCGATTATTCGTGGAATAGCGATCCTGTTTGAAAGGTTATTTTAATCCAAACTAGGTCCCGTTACCCGACGCCGGTTCCTTATTGCCGTGCCGTTGGCCGCGATGCAGGGACAGCGATTCTCCTTGCTGCGACCTGAACTCTTGAGGCGTCCGCAAGTAACGAGGGCGAAAGACGCGGCTCAGGTGCGAACCGTCGCAGAAGCCGCATTCCAGGGCGATGCTTGAAATCGACCTGTCGGTTCTCAGCAGAAGATGGCGAGCGTGATCGAGCCGTATCTGGGTGTAGACCGTCTGAGGCGAGGTATGGAGTTCCGATCGAAAGCGGCGCTCGACCAGTCGTTTGCTTATGTTGAGCTTGTCGGCTATCCGGCCGATAGTCAGCGGAACCTCAAGGTGGTGCTGCATCAGCAGCACTGCGCGTTTCAGGATTTCGTCCCGGACGACAACCTCAAGGCGCCCGGTCGGCTGCGCCGTCTCACCCTTTGCCGCCTCGTTGAACATCATAATCCGCAAACTCTTGGAGGCCAGGGCTTTGCCGAGGTGCCTGTCGACGAGGAAGGCTGCAAGATGCGCGGCGCTCGCGCCGCCCGAACAGGTCAGCCGGTCTCGATCGACAACGAAAATCTGGTCGGAAATGGCCTGAAGGCCCTCGAAAAGTCGCAGGAAATCCGAATTGTGGAACCAGCTGACGCAACACCTATAACCGTGCATCAGACCGGCACGGTGCAAGATGAACGAACCGGTACACAACCCCACGAGAGGCACGCCAGCCTCGGCAGCGACCCGCAAATGGTTGTCAAACCGGGTGTCGACAAGGAGGCTTTCCTCTTCGAGAACCCCGCCAACGACCACCAGGTAGTCAAAGCGGCGAAGATCTCCGATCCGTTCATGGGGAGAAATCGCAACGCCGCAGCTGGACAGGATCGGCGACATATCGGGCGATATGACACGCCATTGGCAGTGGATTGGGCGGCTTCGGTCCCCATCGTCGGCAGCAAGTCGCAGCACGTCTACGAAATTTGCGAACGCCCCAAGTGTAAAGCGGTGGAGGAGGAGAAACCCGACGGATAACGGGGCAGGCTCGCGCCCTGGCCTTTGAGCCTGATTTTTGGTGAAGAAATCACCGTGTCGCAAATATACCGCCATGTTGACGCAACTATCCTTTCGTGGATTTGCCCCTTCGATCAGATTATGGCGCGGGCGGGTTCTCGCCTGTCGCTCGAAGAACAAGGCGGAGAGTCTGATCATGGTCCATCACTGGTCCCACGGCGCCTGGGCGTCGGCTTCTGCCATTGAACCGATTACTGTCGCCCTCTACTTGGCACCTGGATTCGAACTTCTCGCCGTGTCGTCCGTCTTGGACGTCTTCCGCCTCACCAATAAAGTCGCCGGGCGTGAAGCCTTTCGCTGGCGTATTGTTTCCCACCTGGGTGGAACCGTGAGGGCCAACTGCGGCATCGTTTTCACGGCGGACGCCGACTTGGCACAGGAGCGCAGGTATTTGATGCAGCCTGAACGCCCGGTACTGGCTCTGGTCTTCGGTGATGAGCCTGATGGAGGACCTGAAACCAAGGTGCTGAGCGCATGGTTGCGCGAATGCCGGCAGCGCCGCATTGACACGGGCGCATTCGGGAGTGGTGTCGCTGCTTTGGCGAAAGCGGGTCTGCTGAATGACCGCAAGTGCGCCGTCCATTGGGAAGCATTGCCGGCCTTCAACGAGCGGTTCATGCGCGTCGAGGCTGCGGCGACCATCTACGAGGTCGACAACAACATCTGGAGTTGCGCCGGCGGCACGGCAGCCTTCGATATGATGGTCGAGCTTGTGAAATATCATTGCGGCGAACCTGTCGCGGTGAGTGTTGCGGAGTTGGCCGTTGCGGGCCGTGTGCGCACAGGCGAGGAGCGCCAGCGGCTGCCGCTTCTGCGTCAGCATGGCAGGCTCAACCCCACGGTCGTGAAACTCATCGAATTGATGCAGAGGAATTTGGCAGCCCCGCTGACCATGGCGGACCTTGCGGCGGCTGCAGGGCTGTCGCGGCGGCAGGTGGAACGCCTCTTCCGCAATGATATCGGTCGCTCTCCCTGCCGCTACTTCCGGGAATTGCGATTGGAACACGCGAAGCTCCTGCTTGCCCAGTCGGCGATGCCCGTTCTGGAAATCGCGGTATCCTGTGGCTTCGTGTCCGCCTCCCACTTTTCGAGGTGTTTCCGCCAGGCACATCAGATAGCGCCTCACAAAGCCAGAAATCTTCCGGCCGGAAGATTTCTCGGCGTGCCAACGGCAGCACAACCTGGCACCGTCCATACGCACCCTGATTTGGATCTGCACCAAAATAGGGCGTGATATTATGCCGATAAGTTCAATAGCCGGCTTCCCGGTTGAACAACGGAAAGACCTCAAGTCCGCGCTCAAGACGGCGCACGTTGGTGGCGATCACGGCTACGGCGCTCGATGCAAATGTGGCCCCCGACATATGCGGCGTGATGTACACCTGGGGGTGAGTCCAATAGCGATGCTCGGGAGGGAGCGGTTCCTGGGCAAATGCATCTAACGCGGCGCCGGCGAGATGGCCGCGGTCGAGCGCGTCAAGCAGGGACTCGTCGTGGACGACTGCGCCGCGGCTGATGTTGACAAAAAAGCTGCCCGGGGGCATGACCGCGAATATCTTCTCATCGAGAAAGTGCCGCGTCTTCGGGGATAGCGGAAGGGCGTTGATGACGACGTCGATGCGACTCAGGAAGTCTCGCAGGGTATCCGTTCCGGAAAAGCAGTCGACCCCCTCGATCTGTCGCGCGCTGCGGTCCCACCCGCTGACGGCGTAACCAAAATCGCGGATGCGGCTGGCGACTTCTGTGCCGATGCGACCCAAACCGAACACCCCCGCGCGAAACTCTTTCGTAGGGACGATCTGCTTACGATGCCAGATCCGGTCTTTCTGCTGGGAACGGTAGTCCGCGTAGCGCCGGTGGAACGTCAGCACCCAGTAAAGGGCATGGGCCGCCATGTCTCGGGCCACGGCCGGGTCGGCGAGGAGAATCACCGGGACGTCAGGCAGGCTTGTATCTGCCACGAAATGTTCGGCCCCGGCGCCGAGGGAGAAAATTGCCTTGAGATTCGGATAGCGGTTAAGATCACCTGCGGGGTGGTTCCAGACCATCGCATAGACGACTTCATCGGGATCAATCGGTTCACCGAACACTTTGACAGGCAATTCAGGAAGCTGGCGGCAGAGTTCCCTCCGCCAGCTTTCATTGTCGTAGCCATGATTATTCAACAGGATGGTCATCGGTTCGGGTGCCCCCGGCTGGAAGGAATTCGGCCCGCACGGAAGGGACGGCGGGTCGTTCGACCTCCGTGCGGGGCGTTGAAAAAATGTTGCCACAGGAACCCCGGCCAGTGTCTGCCGAGGATCAAGCTGTCAGTTTAATAGCGGTAAGAAGGATCGACCCGGTCGCATTGGCGCAACAGCGCAGGCCATTCATATTTACCGAGCGGGAAATCGTCATACTGCCGATGTGCTAGCCGCCAGATGTCTTCGCGGCTCTTGTCGAGCTTGAGGCCGGTAGAATAGGCATCGATCAGAACTCGGCACGCTCGGACCGTATAATATAGGTTCATGAAGGCTTCGCCGGCGTTGGCACCAACCGCGAGAAACCCGTGGTTCTTCATGATCAGGCATTTCTTGCCTTCGATGTTCTTGGCGAGACGATCCCGCTCCTCAAGGGTCAGCGACAGGCCTTCCCAGTCGTGGTAGCCGATGTCGCCCCAAAGCATCGAGCCGTCCTGTGTCAGGAATTCCAGGCCATCCTGTAGTGCTGTGATGGCCAGGCCTGCGGGCGCGTGGCTGTGGAAGACCACTTTCATGTCGTGATGGGTGTTGTGGATCGCTGAATGGATGACGAAACCCGCAGTATTGACGTCCGGCGGGCCGTACAGAACCTTGCCCTGTTCGTCGACCTTGATCAGGTTCGACGCTGTGACCTCGTTATAGAGTAGGCCGAAGCGGTTCAGGAGGAACTGGTGATCGGTACCTGGAACCCGCATCGTGATGTGGTTCCAGATCAGATCGTCGTAGCCGTACATGTTGGCGAGGCGATAGAGGGCCGCAAGGTCCACTCGCGCTTCCCATTCTTCCTTGGAGATGTTGGCGTGGCCGCCCTGGACGCTGAAGTCCTCGGCTTTCATCTCGTATGCCATTGGTAATCCTTTCGCTTATATCGTGTCAGGTGGAACGAAGGAATGTGCCGTTCTGCTCTTCCAGGAGCTTCACAGCCATGAGGTGGTTTTGATCGAAACCGTATTTGTCGACAGCTTTTTTGTAGACCGCCTCGACCTGCTCGCACATCGGCAGCGTGGCGCCGACAGATCCTGCGAGCTCCAGGGTCAGGGCCATATCTTTGTGTGCAAGCCCGAGTGCAAATCCCGGGTCATAGCTGCCGTCCAGAATCGCCGGGCCGTATCGATTGGCGACGTAGCTCGCCCCGGTACTGCCCTGGATGATCCCCAGCATGGTATCTGCGGGAACCCCGCCTTTGACCCCGAGCATGAGGGCCTCGCTGAGGGCCACGGAGTTGAGGTAGCATAGCACGACCTGTGCAATCTTGGCGACGTAGCCGGCTCCATGAGGCCCTAGGTGCATGACCCGGTTGCCGATCTTGTCGAGGACTGGCTTGCAGCGGGCAAAGACTTGGGCGTCTCCACCGACCATGATCATCAGCGTCCCGGCTGCGGCGCCTTCAATGCCGCCGGAGACCGGAGCATCAAGGAAATCGATCCCGCAAGCATCGGCGGCCGCGCGGATGCGACGCTCGCATTCGAGGTTGTTCGTTGAGAGATCGATCCATACCGCACCTTTCGGCAACGCGGCAACAATGCCCTTCTCTCCGAGCGCCGCAGACTCGATGATTTTTGGGTTAGGTAGGGAGGTGAACGCGATGTCGGCGCCAGAGGCGGCCTCGGCTGCAGTCGTGGCCGCTGAGATCGCCTGGTTGCCGGCTGCCGCTCCGGTTGATCGGACGGCATCGACCTTATTTGAATCGAGGTCGAAAAGCGCGAGTTCGTAGCCGCCGCGCGCCAAGTTGCTGGCCATAGGCCCGCCCATATTGCCCAACCCGATAAATGCAATCCGCATAGATGTCTCCGTTCAGGGGCAGCCGGCGCTTCGACCTCCGGGGGAGCCCGCCCAAATTTGGCATGTCTCCAGTTGGCGCTGTCATCACTGGATCCCGCAATCCACTCTTTCTCACCCGCATTGACGTGGCAAACGAATATAATTATCGAGTCATATCGAAGAATTCGATTTGAGGACGGCTTTGCGTTGAATATTGAGCACATTCGGGCATTCTTGGAGGTTGGCAGCACCGGCAGCTTCCAACACGCCGCCGATCAGTTGAACGTCACGCAGTCGACCATCAGCGCTCGAATCAAGTCCCTCGAGCGCCGGCTAAACCGCCAACTGTTTCACCGTAAGCGTAACGGAGTGGCTTTGACGACCGGCGGGCATCAGTTCCACTCCAGCGCCATCAATATCGTCCGGGCCTGGGAGCGCGGCCAGCAAGTCGCAACCCTGCCGGAGGGCCTGAATGCCTTCGTCACGCTCGGCGTCGAAGACAATCATTGGCCCCGCGTGGTGCCCGGCTGGCTGGAACGTATGGCCAAGGCCCTGCCGGATGGAGTCGCGAGCGCCATCGCCGAGCGCTCGGATACGCTTATGGAGAAACTCCGAGCGGGACTGCTCGACATTGCCGTGCTTTATGATCCGCGCCATTGCGCGGAGGCGCGCATCGAACCGCTCATCAGCGAAGAACTCGTGATGGTTTCGACAACACCGCGCGCGGTGGAGAGCGGGGTCGTTCCTGGCTACGTTTTCGTGGATTGGGGGGAAACGTTCCGGGCGCAGCATAGCATGCATTTTCCGGGCGTCTTCAGCCATAAACTCACGATCCGCAGCGCCGCGGTGGCCATGGATCACATCCTCGCTAGCGGTGGTTCGGGCTATTTCCTGGCCGAATCCGTGGCACCGCACGTCAAGTCCGGCCACCTGCATGTGGTCAAGGGTGCGCCGCGCTTTCAACGAACAGTCTTCGTAGCCGTTCGTATTGACGTCATTGCACCTGAATTTATGGAAACCGCTGTGAAGGCATTGCGTGAGGCGATCGCCTGAACCTCAACCTGCACAAAGGAATCTCATGAAAATCACCGCGTTGAAGACTCGACCGACAGACGTTCCTTTTGCTAAGCCGATCACAACTGCCATTCACAATATGCGTTCGGTCGGATGCCTGCTTGTCTATCTGGAGACCGATGTCGGGCTCGTGGGCCAGAGTTATATCTTCACGTTGAATGCCGTCCGGCTCAAAGCCTTCGACGAGATGGTCCGTGGCTTTTCGCATCGCATCGTGGGCCAGGACCCTCACTATGTGACGGCGATCAATTCAGCCATCTGGTCCGAAATCAATCCAACTGGCTATGCTGGCGTCACGATCTCGGCGCTTTCCGCGCTCGACACGGCCTGTTGGGATCTGGTCGGCAAAAGCGCGGATCGGCCACTGCATCACCTTTTCGGAGCGTGCCGAGATCGCATCCGCACATACGCCAGCGGCGGACTCTGGCTTTCCCAGAGCATCGACGAACTGGTTGATGAGGCGGCGATCTTTCTTAACCAGGGGTTCCGGGCGATGAAGGTGCGTGTCGGCAACAAAGACCCTAGAAAGGATCTCGAGCGCGTCAAGGCAGTCCGAGAGGCAGTCGGACCCTCCATCGAAATCCTCACGGACGCCAACCAGGCGCTCACTCCAAAGCAGGCGATCCGTCTTGGCAGGATGCTTGAGGACCTCGACATCGGCTGGCTGGAAGAGCCGGTATCTGTGCATGACCTCGTGGGCCAGGCCGAAGTTCGTAATGCGCTCGACATGGCGATTGCTTCGGGTGAGACGGAGTGGACACGCTTCGGCATCCGCAACACGATCGAGGCCCGCGCCGCCGATGTGTTGATGCCGGACCTCCAGCGGATTGGTGGACTTACCGAAATGCGCCGGGTGGCGGCTTTGGCGGAAGCGTACTGCCTGCCCATTTCCACCCATATTTTCACCGAGCACAGCCTGTGCATCGCAGGATCTGCCGCCAATTGCATCTCCGTGGAACACATGCCGTGGTATGCGCCGCTGTTCCGCGAACAGATGGAGATCGTGGATGGCGACATCCTCATACCCACCCGTCCCGGAGCCGGTTTCACGTTTGATGAAACTGCTGTGGAGCGCTTTGCGATCGACTGACGGCTCGTTTGGACATCGAAAAAGTCGATGTCAGGGTCGAATTATATTCGTTAGTTAAATGTTCGGCATTCCTATAATTCCTGATGTGGGGAACCGCTCCGGCGACTTCATAGCTGCTGGGGACATCGCCTGGAATTGGAATACCAACAGGAGAAAACAATGCTCTCACACTCGCTTAAACTCACCGCCGCAGCCTTTATCGCTACCATCGCCGCGACTGCGGCCGAAGCCAAATGCGGTGACGTCACCATCACGGAGATGAACTGGGCCTCGGGATCGATCGTCACCGCTGTCTCTAAGTTCCTGATGGAACAGGGCTACGGCTGTAAGGTCACGGTTGTTCCTTCGGCTACTGCTACTGCGGTGACATCGGTTGCAGAGACCGGCCGTCCCGACATCGTCACCGAACTCTGGCTTAACGGCGCGCCAGCATACCCAGCATTGGTGACCGCCGGCAAAGTTAAGACCTTGGGCCATATCCTGACCCCCGGCGGCATTGATGCATGGTGGGTCCCACAATACCTCGTTGACGAACATCCGGAACTTGCGAAGATTGATGGCATTCTGGCCCATCCCGACTGGGTCGGCGGCAAGTTTCATAATTGCCCCGAAGGCTGGGGTTGTAAAATCACGAACGACCATTTGGCTGAGGCTTTCGATCTGAAAGGCCACGGCATCGAAGTTTTCAATCACGGCTCCGGAGAGACGCTGGCCGCAGCGATCGCCGCTGCCAACGAGAACAAACAGCCTTGGTTCGGTTACTATTGGGGTCCAACATCCGTTCTAGGCAAGTACAAGATGGTCAAGGTCGACATTGGTCCATATGTCCCCGAAATCCATGCCTGCAATGCAGTGGAAACGTGCAAGACACCCGGCAAGTCGGCCTATCCGCCGGCAGAGGTGGTGACAGCAGCGACAACGGATTTCGAGAAGCGCGAGCCCGAGATTGCAGCGCTAATGTCCAAGGTGACGTTCACAACCGAGCAGATGAACGAAATACTGGCGTGGCAGGATGGCAAGAAGGCTTCGGCCGATGAGTCAGCGGTCCACTTCCTGACCACTTATAAAACGGTGTGGGCGGACTGGCTCAGCCCTGAGGCGAAAGAAAAGCTTTCGGCCGTCTTGAAGTGAGATCAACAAGCGCGCTCTCCGGGCACCACCCACGCTGTGTGTGGGTCTAGTGGTTGACTTGGCAAAATGCTTGGCGGCACCTCAAGCACATCGACAAGCACCTCTCGGTCAATTCTGGTGGCCGCGCCTTGACGGGCGTGGCTGCCGGATTGCGGCGATTTAAGGCTCGAAATGTCAGCTTACGAAAAAGCTTTTGACTCCTTGGGGCTGCGGTCCTGGTGCGACGCCGGCGCCATCGGCGGGCCGATGTCGATGGACGATCTACTCGCCAAGGCCGGCGCGGCGGGGACCGAGCAAACCGAATTTTTCCCGTTTCCGTCCCTGGATGTCCTTCACAAGGCGTGCGGCGCCTTCCCACGGACCCGCGACATGACGGCCGGATTGGAACGTCTGTTCCTGGACGTGAAAGACCCCGTCAAAGTCGTTCTGGACCCGGTGACGCAGCCCTTGAGCTGGGCGTTGCGCAACACCATCGATCTGATGCAGTCACTTCCTTGGTGGGCTGCTATCCTGATCCTGGTCGCCATCGCTCATTTCGCCGGGCGTCGCACCGGCGTGACGATCTTCGTGCTGGTGGTGTTCCTAGTCTTGGCGTTCATCGACCATTTTGGTTACGCCATGCAGACCCTCGCCATCATCATGGTCTGCACATTCATCTGTGTCCTGTTCGGCGTGCCGATCGGAATTGCGATGTCACGCAGCAACCGGTTGGAGCGGTGGCTGACGCCTTTTCTCGACCTGCTGCAGACGTTGCCCACTTTTGTCTATCTCATCCCGCTGATCTTCCTGTTCAGCGTCACGGAGCCGAAGCTGTACGGCATCGCGATCATTCTCTATGCGATCGTGCCGTCGATCAGGCTAACGAACCTCGGCATACGGCTAGTGGACAAAGACGTTCTCGAGGCCGGAGAGGCGTTTGGCATGACCTCCTGGCAAAAGCTCTATCGCGTCCAGCTGCCCCTCGCGCTGCCGAACATCATGGCCGGTATCAACCAGACAATCATGTTGTCGTTATCTATGGTCGTGATCGCTTCGCTGGTCTCCGCGCCTGGCCTTGGAACTCTTGTCCTTCGCGGCATCAACAAACTCGAACTCGGCGTCGGCCTTGTCGCGGGCCTCGGCATCGTGCTCCTGGCCATTGTTCTCGACCGAGTCAGCCGAGCAGCCCTCCAGCGCGTCAATAAGATGCATCAGTCGCGGACATGAGCATGACCGAGAGCTTCGTATCCATCCGCAACCTGTACAAGATCTTCGGCAACAACGCGCCGGCCATGGTGTCCTACGCGAAGGCCGGGATGCACAAGAAGGACATGCTGCAGGCCTACGGCCATGTACTTGGGCTGCGCGACATCAATGTGGAGATCAAACAAGGCGAGATCACGGTGATCATGGGCCTTTCGGGCTCCGGAAAATCGACCCTCATTCGACACCTCAACCGCCTCGTCGACCCCACGGCGGGTGAGGTCATAGTCAACGGGACGGACATCATGAAACTCGATCGGGCGAGGCTGCAGCAGCTACGCCGGACCCAGATGTCTATGGTTTTTCAAAAGTTTGCGCTGCTGCCCCATGAAACGGTCCTCCGCAACGCCGGCATGCCATGCTCTGTGCGTGGGGACGGGCGGGCCAAAACCGACGAGACGGCCCGCAAATGGCTCAGCAGAGTCGGCCTCGCGGGCTCGGAGGGGCTGTATCCTCACCAACTGTCGGGAGGCATGCAGCAGCGCGTCGGCCTTGCGCGGGCGCTAACTTCAAACTCCGAGCTCATGCTCATGGATGAAGCCTATTCGGCGCTTGACCCGCTTATCCGCTCAAGCATGCAGGACCTCCTCTTGGAATTACAGAAGGATCTCCAGAAGACCGTCGTCTTCATCACGCATGACCTAGATGAGGCCCTCAAGCTCGCCGACCATCTGGTGATCCTGAAGGACGGCGAAATCGTGCAGCAAGGGGAACCGCAATACATCCTCCTCAACCCGGCCGACCCTTACATCGAAGACTTCGTCAGCGATATCAACCGCGCCCGGGTGCTTCGCGTCCGATCCGTAATGGAAAAGACTATCGTCGAGGATGATGGCTATGAAGTCCTCGACGGGGACGAAACCCTGGAGCGAGCGATCCTGCGATCCCACGGTGCCGCCGACAAGTCATTTGCGGTGCACTCGAACGGGGCCCGGGTGGGCACTCTCAAGATGACTGACGTTTTGAAGGCGCTCGTACCCACGGCGACGACAGGACGGAACCACAGCAACGTTTAGGTTAGGACCACGACGATGGGTTTCCCTTGGCGCTCTTCAACCGAATGGACCTCGCTGTTGCCGAACAAATGCCGTAGGCCATGGCTGCGAGGATTTTTGCAAAGGCTTTTCAGGCGTCCCGGAAAGTGAATCCATGAGTCCTCTGATCACAGGTTACGGGGCTCCGGTTTTGGGCATTGTCTCAGAAGTCATCGGCTCATCTCTGTTGCCCAGAACACAGCAATTTACGAAGCTTGGACCCACTGCCGCTGCCATTTGGAACGACGAGGCCTATTCGGCACTTGACCGACTAATCCGGTCCAGCGTGCAGGACCTTTTGTTGGACCTGCAAAACGATCTTCATAAAACGGTCGTTTTTATCACCCACGATCTCGACGAAGCCTTGAAGCTCGCGGATCATCTCGTGATCCTGAAGGATGGCGAAGTCATCCAACAGGGTGAGCCCCAAGACATTCTACTGAACCCGGCGGACCCTTACATCGATAATTTCATGAGCGATATCAACAGGGCGCGCGTACTTCGCGTTCGATCCGTCATGCAAACGGGGCCCGTGTCGCACGACGCAGACGAGGTTATCAGTAGCGATCAGACGCTCGAGGCAGCTTGAAGGCCGGGGGAGCGGCCGACAAAGTTCTCTCGGTTGAGGTCGACGGTGAGCGTGGTGGGACACTTAGAATGACGGACGTGCTGAAAGCACTCGTGCCTAGGATTTCCAGTAAAGCGACTTAAAGTGCGTGGGAGGAATGCAGATGATGGATTGTCTTAACGGTAGGTCGGCGGGAAGGAACCCGGGACCACTAGTACCTCTTGTCACGCGTCCAGCCGCGGGATAGCCTTTAACGCAAACAGCCCACGGCTGTGGGCGCTTTTGATGGTTTCATACTATGGTTCGTCGCTACTATGACCTGCCGTCCTTGACCTCACTGGCGGTTTTCGAGGCGTCCGCGAGACATCTCTCGTTCAAGCTCGCCGCGTCAGAATTAAATGTCACGCCAGGCGCCGTCAGCCGACAAGTAAAGGCTGTCGAAGAGGAAATTGGCGTTCCCCTATTCCACCGTGTGCATACCGGTGTGATGCTCACTTCCGCCGGCGAGGAACTCTACTCGGTTTTGGCGAATGGTTTCACAAGAGCGTCGGAGGTTGTGAAGAGCGTCAAGCGCGGCGATCAGGCTAGTCAGCTAACGATCGCGTGCACCGACAATTTTGCATCGCTATGGCTGATGCCACGGATGCCCGACTTCTGGCAGCGATACCCCGACATCTCAGTCGACCATCTTGTGTCGGATGATCCTCGCGACTTCAGGAACGCGGAGGTTCAGCTGCGCGTTCGCTACGGGAATGGCTCATGGCAGGCGGAGCGTGCCGAGCATCTTTTCGACGATGGCATGTACCCGGTATGCGGACCGGGATTCGCGCAGCAACACTGCGATGTGACACCCAAGTCATTACCTGAGCTACCGCTTTTGCATTTCAGTTGGGTTGACTCCTATTGGACAGGGTGGGATGAGCTGTTCACGAAAGCAGCAATCCCACATGATACGCCTAGGGGTCGAAGGTTCGGGAAGTTTTCGGCGACGATGCAGGCTGCGCAAGCCGATCAAGGCGTCGCAATCGGATGGCATCGTCTCATTCACCCTCTGGTCACTGCGGGTAAGTTGGTCAGGCTTACCGATTTGCGTCTGCCCGCACCCGGAAACTTCTACCTGACGTGGAATGAGAACCGGAAGCTGTCAGGGGCAGCTCAGCTGTTCAGAGACTGGATGATGGAGCTCGCAGCGAAAGAGCCCGCGATCTAGGCTGCTGCATTCGTCACTATGACGACCCGCGTTATCCTGCCAGCAGCCGGGGGTATCTCCTTGTTCGCGGTGGAGGTTCTCGCAGAAAGGACGACCGTAGCTCTGCGATCGGGATATTCGCTCCAATCGCGGCGCGAAGGCGGACTCTCTATTTCCCTTGTCTGCTGCTCTCAAAGTTCTACATCGTGTCAGCATGATCCTCAGGACATGAGCCAGACGTGCCACGTGACGCATTAATAGGGAGCACTGAGTTCGTTCACCGATACTAACACCGTCTTCATCTCGGTGTAGTGCTGGATCGCAGCCTTTGAATTCTCTCGGCCAACGCCCGATAGCTTTGAGCCCCCGAACGGAGTTTCCGGCGGCGAAACGTTATATGTGTTGATGTAGCAAGTCCCGGACTCAAAGGCTTTTGCGACACGATGCGCCCGTGCGAGGTTGGCTGTGAAAACTCCCGCAGCCAGACCAAATTCCGTTGCATTGGCTCTTCCGATCACTTCTTCTTCCGTGTCGAAGTCCAAGACGGACATCACCGGACCGAATATCTCCTCACGCGCGATCGTCATCCGATCGTCGACTTCCGTGAAAACGGTTGGATACAGGTAATAACCGGCACGGTTGAGCTGGATACCGCCATGTACCAGGTTCGCCCCCTCACCTATACCCTTCTCGATATAAGACCTGACGATCTGTAGCTGTCGCTCGCTTATCAATGGACCAAAGTTCGTTTCGGGATCCATCGGATCACCGATCTTTGCCAATGAAAGCCGTTGCAGCAGACGTTCCGTGAAGGCAGTTTTTATGCCCTTCTGAACGAACACCCTCGTTCCATTGGAGCAGACTTGGCCGGATGAATAGAAGTTGCCGAGAATCGCGCCGCTGACCGCGGTCTCTAGATCTGCGTCGTCAAAAACAATAAGCGGTGATTTCCCACCGAGCTCCATAGTCACACGTTTCATACCCTCGGCTGCTGCGGCGTAGACCCTTTTGCCTGTGGCTACGGACCCCGTGAGCGAAACTTTCGCGACGCGAGGATCTGCTATCAGCGTAGCGCCGACCTCACCGTAACCCTGGACGACATTGAATACGCCGGGCGGGAGACCCGCTTGATGGAGTACCTCCGCCAGCTTAAGGGCCGTCAGCGGCGTGATCTCCGATGGTTTGAAAATCACGGTATTGCCGCATGCCAACGCGGGCGCCGCTTTCGCGCAAGCGATCTGCAGGGGATAGTTCCAGGCGCCGATTCCCACACAAAGCCCGACTGGCTCTGGCACTGTGTAGGCAAAGTCTCCGTTCGCCAGTGGGATGTAGTCGCCCGTAATGCTCGCCGCGACACTTCCAAAGTACTCCAGTAGGTCGGCGGCAGCGCCAGCATCCGCTACGATCGTCTCCTGTATGGGCTTTCCGGTGTTCTGCGTTTCGAGTTCAGCGAGTTCAGCTGCACGCTCGCGCAATATCCGCGAAGCTGCGCTCAACACACGGCTACGCTCGGCGCTGGTGGCCTCTCGCCAGATGACTTTCGCGGCGTCCCCTCCCCGCAGAGCCTCCTCAACGATGGTGTGCGTGGCCGAGTGGAGCGTCGCGATCACCTTACCGCTACCCGGATAGATGACCTCGATGGGCTTTCCAGACGTATCGTCGAGATACGCGCCATTGATGAAGTGGCTTGCCTCAGGTTGATATTTCATTCCGCGACGCCTTTTCACTCAATAGGTCACTGTGACTTCGCCGCACCGCTGCAAAAGCGCTCATCGATGACGTTTCGCGTGTTGCGATATCGGCAGCATTGGGAAGAAGTTGATGCTTTCTGGATCCGAGCTGTCTGCTGCTGGAGATCAGAATCGCCAGATACCATTCACCGCGTCGCAAAATCTGGGGCAACAAGGTGACTAACAGCTGTGTATCTCCCTGCGAGCAATTCGAGGAGTTGATAGATCATCGCGGCTGTCGGGGCGTGCAAGTGATGGTCGAAGAGAGGAAGTCTTATCAGATTGGCGCCGCCCCCCAGCTCGTCAGAAAACTGTGCTCCACGCTCACCAGTTACATCCGACAACTTAATCCGAAACATCTCTGTGACCTCTTCAGGATTGATGTTGAAGGCCGCGTCGGACAACACAACAAAAACCACGGGCGTGATCACGTAGCCAGATTGGCTGACGTAGACGTCAAGAGACCCTATCGCCTGCTCCTCGCGAAGCTTCAGACCGATTTCCTCATCACACTCACGAATGACCGTCTCTATAGGCATCTCGCCGTCATTTGCGCGCCCGCCGGGCAGAGCGTATTGGCCAGCATGCGATCTCATCTTCGAATTTCGCAGCGTTAATAGGAAAGCAGGTTCGCCAGACCCATCATCCGCCTCGATCAGAATGATGCCGACGGCTGCACGCTTCAAAGATTCGCCGCTCTCCGTCTTCCAAGGCGCTACCGCTTGGTACTGCGATCGAAGATCTGCGACCAATTCCGGCGTCAGCTTTGATACGTGCAAGTGCCGCCTCCGCTCCGTTTATTCAGTTCCCACTTGATGCCGGTCGCGCACCACAGGTTGCTGTGGTGCGCCGGTTGAGTTAGTCCAGACCCTTGTAGCGAGCTTGAGCGTGATCCAGAGCCGCGCGGAGGCCCTTCTCCACCGTCATGCGGGTGAGCTCCTCATACTCCGGAACCGGCTGCTGCCCGAGCACGGCGACGAGTTCGAGGTAGTAGTCGGTCGCGCTACGAAGTCCCTGCATCTCGTACAGACGGTTCAGGTACATCTTGTGCATCTGCTGCATGTGGCGCGGAATGCGCGCCATGAGCGTCGCCTTGCGCTTCGTAACTTCATGAAGCTGTTCAGGAGCGCAGACTTCCGAGATCAAACCAAGGGTCTTCGCCTCTTCGGCCGGAACTTCGCGACCTGTTAGAAGCAGGTCCTTCGCCGTCTTCATATTCACCAGCCAAGGCATGAATAGGCAGTGCGCGGACAAGCCATAACGCACTTCGCTGTACCCCATCTTCGTGTCCGACGTGGCGATCGTGTAGTCGCAGAACAGCGAGAACTCGAACGCCTTTCCGATCGCATACTTATGGATCGCGCAGATCACTGGCTTACTCAGGAGCCACGGCGTGATGAACTCTTCGAACTGCCTAATGTACTTTAGGCGGTATGGGTAGATGGAGGAGCGGTCATCCTGGCTGTCGCCATCCAGATCGTAGCCACCCGAAAAGCCCTTGCCGGCGCCACGCACTACAATCACGTGCACCGAGTCATCCTGGTCTGCACGCAGCAAGCCGGAGCGCAACTCAAGAATGAGCGCTTCGCTCATAGCATTGGCCTTCTCCGGGCGATTTAGCGTGATCCAGCAGATGTGCTCCGCATCCACTTCATAGAGGATATTCTCGTAATTTGTAGTCTCGCTGGTCATGTCCAATGGGTCCTCTGTCGGTAAAATCCATCTCGTCAGCCGTGTGCGCCTTGCGAGATCGTGAATCGGATATCAGCAATCCGCACTTCATGTGTCAGCAAAAAAGTAACCTGACCGGTGACTTTGCTTCCAAAAGCCCTCTCGTCAACATTAGCTGAAGTGTGCTAAGTATGTTGAGAGGCACACTGATGACGACGAGCAGTTATCTCCGGTCGCTCCCCTGATGATAGGCGCGCGAAGCCGCTATAATCGCTGCATTGCAGCAAACATTTATCTAGGTTGGAATATGTGTAATTGGTCGGGAACGAGATGAGATCTGAATTGTATCAGACTGGGTGAAACTGGATCGGTATCGTAACGATCTATGTAATTCGGCGAGATAAGCGCTTGCGAGATGCCCGCTTGATTTTGTCCAGGCAGTCGCTCGTGTTCGAGAGAACCAAGGAGATGGCCTGATACATCTCCCTGCCAGGCACCGTTAGCAAAACATCCGCATCGTGCGCAATAATCAGGCAAACGCCTAACTCATCTTCGATTACCTTCATCTTCTGCCTGATCTCGGATGCGCTCAGCCCGAGTTCTCTGGCAGCCGCGTTGATCGAGAGGTTTCTCGCCAGCGACTCAAACAGTTCCAAGGCATCCAGGCTCGGCAGGCTGTGGTAGCGATGTTCCATCGGGGTATCCAATCAGATCGACCATCGCGCTCGCATCGGGTGCCGATAACTGCACGACGCGGAGCCTCTGGCCTCGGCGCTGGCTTTTGCC
Organism: Mesorhizobium robiniae; assembly: GCF_040545535.1. NCBI lineage: Bacteria > Pseudomonadati > Pseudomonadota > Alphaproteobacteria > Hyphomicrobiales > Phyllobacteriaceae > Mesorhizobium > Mesorhizobium robiniae. The sequence goes on along the minus strand of NZ_JBEPMC010000018.1, from coordinate 28,924 downwards.
GATGGCTCTAGATCAAAGTGCTGAAAAGAGACGACGTACACGGGCCGAATACGCAGTTGCCGTGGAATAGGACATTGGAAAAGCTCTCTCTTAGGTCCTGACAGAACGTATGGCCTGATTTGGCAAATTTCACAGCAGCTATCACCTGTCAGGTGAGCCGATCGAAGCGAAATAAAGTCATCCTCCGCATGACTTTATTTCGCGCTCTCGCGAACTGCGGCCATGTTAAGCGTTCATCAACGTTGGGCGAACAGGCCGCTTACCAGCCGACAATTCGAGATTGCTCAGCGCGGCCACGCGATCGGCCGGAAAAGAAACGTCACCGAATGATGTTCAGAGAGGAGAACGGAATGTCTAAAGATTACGACGTCACAAAAAGTTGGGAAGCCAATCGCCGCCGGTTCCTGCAGACGGCTGGAATGTTGGGCCTAGCAGCCGCAGGCGCCACTTCAGGTATTTTTGCCGCGCACGCGCAAACGGCACAGCCTAAGAAGGGCGGTCACTTCAAAATCGGCGTGGGTTCAGGCTCCACATCGGATTCGCTGGACCCAGGAACGTACGCTGAGACATTTATGTATATTCTTGGCCACGGGCTGCACAGCTACCTAACGGAAGTGGATGTGAACGGAAATCTGGTGGGTGAACTAGCCGAATCTTGGGAGCCGTCAAAAGACGCCAAGACATGGACTTTCAAGCTTCGCAGCGGCGTCGAGTTTCACAATGGCAAATCACTGACGGCCGCTGACGTCATCGCGTCTATCAATCACCATCGCGGAAAAGACTCCAAGTCTGCGGCAAAAGACATCTTGAAATCCGTGACAGATGTCAAAGCAGACGGAAATGAGACCGTTGTCGTGAACCTCACAGAGGGCAACGTCGATTTCCCTTACCTTATGGAGTATTATCAACTCCCGATCATGCCCGAGAAGGACGGCAAGGCTGATGCGTCTGGAGTAGGATGTGGCGGGTACGTGCTTGATACTATCGACTTCGGTGTAAAGGCATCAGCAAAGAAGTTTGCCAACTATTGGAAGCCGAACGCCGCGTGGTTCGACTCTATAGAAATCTTGGCTATTCGGGACGTTACCGCCCGAACGAATGCGCTCACGACGGGGCAAATCGATGCGATGGACCGTTGCGATCTTAAAACGATCCACCTGCTGGAACGTAACAAAATGCTGGAGATCGCATCGGTAAGCGGAACCCAGCACTACGTTTTCCCAATGCTGGTTGACGTGGCCCCATTTGACAACGTGGACGTTCGCCTTGCGCTGAAGTACGCTATCGATCGAGAACAAATACTCAAGACAATGCTCAGCGGGTATGGGCAGATTGGCAACGATCATCCAATCGCCTCGACCAATAGGTTTTTCGCGAAGGACCTGCCGCAGCGGGTGTATGATCCCGAGAAGGCAAAGTTCCATCTCAAAAAGGCGGGATTGGGCGACCTCAACATACAGCTCTCGGCCTCCGACGCTGCGTATACCGGTGCTGTGGATGCAGCCACGCTGTATCAACAGGAGGCCTCGAAGGCGGGTATATCGATTGATGTGGTGCGTGAGCCTGCGGACGGCTACTATGACAATGTCTGGATGAAGAAGCCCTTCTCCACCAACTACTGGGGCGGTCGCCCGACGGCGGATTGGATGTTCACCACTACCTACGCTGCGGAAGCTTCCTGGAATGAGACCCACTGGAAAAACCCGCGTTTCAACGAGTTGCTCGTGGCCGCCCGAAGTGAACTCGACGACGGAAAGCGGTTGGAAATGTATACGGAAATGCAGAAACTCTGCAGCGACGAAGGTGGTGCCGTCATCCCTGTCTTCGCGAATTACATCAATGCGCTTTCCAGGAATGTCGGTCACGACAAGATTGCCACCAATTGGGACCTGGACGGCTTCCGCTGCTTCGAGCGCTGGTGGCGAGCTGATAGCTAAGAGATACTTCAGCGAAACATGTACCAGATTGGTAAAATCATCGGTCAACGCGTCGCCCTCGGCGCGTTGACCCTATGGATCGTCTCGATCGTAATCTTCGCGGGAGTACAATTTCTTCCAGGTGACATCGCCACCGAAATTCTCGGACGATCCGCTACGCCGGAGGCGGTCGCAGCAATCCGGAAGAGCTTGGGGTTGGACGTGCCGGCGCACATCCGCTACTTCCAATGGCTGGGATCCATCCTTCAGGGAAATTTTGGCACGGCGCTCGCGAACGGCAGAGACATCGCCGAGCTTATTCGGCCGAGATTTATCAACACCCTGCTGCTTGCACTGAGCGCCGCGGTAATCTCGGTACCGCTTGCCTTGTTAGGGGGCATCGTTGCGGCGTTGTACCGTAATACGATCGTCGATCGTTCCATCAACATCGTCACTCTCGCCTCGATCTCGTTCCCAGAGTTTTTCGTAGGCTACGTGCTCATTCTTTTCTTGTCTGTGCAGGCAGGTATATTGCCGAGCATGTCGGACGTGGACTCGTCGACCGCTCTCGTTGATCGGCTGATCGCAATGGCCCTGCCCTCCCTGACGTTGGCGGTGGTCGTCCTCGCACACATGATGAGAATGACCAGGACCTCGATCATCAATGTGCTTGGGAACCAATACATCGAAACAGCTCGCCTCAAAGGCCTCCCGGAGCGGCGCGTTCTAGTTGGGCATGCTCTCCCCAATGCACTCGCCCCTATCGCGAACGTCATCGTGATGAACCTAGCGTATCTTATAACGGGCGTGGTCGTCGTTGAGGTCGTGTTCGTTTATCCAGGTCTCGGTCAGTTGATCGTCGACTCGGTACAGAAGCGCGATATCCCTGTCGTACAGGCGTGCAGCCTCATCTTCGCCGCAACATACGTCGTCCTGAATCTAATCGCGGACATCCTGTCCATCGTCACGAACCCCCGGCTTCTTCATCCAAAATAGAAGTCGGTCTCACTAGGCTACGTATCCGGCATACTTGGACTTAACTGACCATGATCAAGCTACGCGACATCCCGCTAAGCGCCAAATTCGGGATTATTGTGATCATCATGTACGTGCTGACGGCGATATTCGCGGCGCAACTCGCTCCCTATGGCGAAGCAGACATCGTTGCTACGCCCTTTGAAGCATGGAGCTCACAATTCTGGCTGGGGACCGACAATCTCGGGCGGGACATGTTCACGAGACTCCTTTTCGGAGCTCGCAACACCTTGGGCATAGCGTTTGTGACGACTGTGATCGCGTTCGCGCTGGGCGCGACCGGTGGCCTGGTAGCGGCGACTTTCGGTGGTTGGACAGACCAGATCCTGTCCCGCTTCGTGGACGTGCTTATGTCGATCCCGCAGCTGATCTTCGCATTATTGCTCCTCTCAATCTTTGGCATCTCCATCCCCTCTCTAATCCTCGTGATCGCGGTTCTAGATTCCACTCGCGTTTATCGCCTGACCCGCGCGGTGGCGATCAATGTTACGGTCTTCGACTATGTCGAAGCTTCGAGACTTCGAGGCGAAGGTGCTATTTGGATCATGACGCGGGAGATCCTGCCAAACATCGTTCCGACGCTGATCGCGGAATTCGGGTTGAGGTTCTGCTTCGTGTTTCTGCTGATAAGCGGACTTTCGTTTCTAGGCCTGGGTATCCAGCCCCCTACAGCCGATTGGGGATCCATGGTGCGCGACAGCGCGACGTTGATAACCTACGGCGACGTGACGCCACTCCTCCCGGCCGCTGCCATCGCGCTGCTGGCGGTTGCGATAAATCTGGTTGTGGACTGGTTTCTGCATCGGGCCAGCGGACTTAAAGACGACTGACGCATTCAAGTCTGCTCGAACCCCTACCCTTGGAAGCGAAGCCTTGTGGTGTCAGCACTAAACGGCTGCCACACTGACCACGTTGGAGGTTCCAATGTCCGAAAGAGGAAAGATGTCCACAGAGCAATGCGCTGGCATCGCTACGGCAGGCGAACTCCTGACCATCGAGAATTTGCGTATCGAGGCGCCGGCGTCAAACTCGGTCCGTGGCGGAGTTCCGTCCATCCTCGTAGACGACGTTTCGTTGAGCGTGCGACGCGGCCGGGTTATGGGCTTGATTGGCGAATCCGGCGCAGGGAAGTCAACCATCGGCCTCGCAAGCATGGGCTACGGGCGTGGTGGTATTAAAATCACAGGTGGATCGGTCGTTGTCAACGGTCGCGACATACGTAAGCTCAGTAAGGCCGGATTGAGAAAGCTGCGCGGCAAGGAAATATGCTATGTCGCCCAATCGGCGGCGGCAGCGTTCAATCCTGCCAAAAGGCTGATGGACCAGGTTGTCGAGGCTGCCCTGATGCACGGCGTTTCCAGCCGAGCGGACGCTGAAGCGCGCGCTGTCATCCTGTTCAAGAAGCTCGGGCTGCCGGATCCGGAGAAAATCGGCCGACGTTTTCCGCATCAAGTGTCAGGCGGTCAGCTTCAGCGCGTCATGACCGCAATGGCGCTGTGTTCGGAACCTGACCTCATCGTTTTTGACGAGCCTACTACCGCTCTCGACGTCACCACGCAGATCGATGTGCTGGCGGCGATACGCGACGCAATGCGGGAAACGTCGGTCGCGGCGATCTACATTACTCACGATCTGGCTGTGGTCGCCCAAGTTGCCGACGAGATCATGGTCCTGCGCGGCGGAAAAATGGTCGAACAGGGCACGACGCGTCAAATCATCCACCACCCCAGGCAGGACTACACAAAGGCGCTGGTCGCAGTTCACGACATCCAGCACCCTGAGAAACCAGCAGCCGCGTCGCCAATCCTTGCCATAGACAGGCTCACCGCCGGTTACGGAAACGGCACCATCAAGGTTCTAGAAGACGTCGCGTTAGTACTCGAGAAGGCTCACACCCTTGCGATAGTTGGCGAGTCTGGTTCGGGCAAATCGACACTGGCTCGTGTCATCACCGGGTTGCTCCCGCCTATGAGCGGCAGCTTGAAATTTGACGGGAAGGCACTCCCTGCGAGGCTGGCCGAACGGTCAAAGAATGAGCTTCGTCAGCTGCAGATGATCTACCAGATGGCCGATGTCGCTATGAATCCCCGGCAGACGGTCGCCACGATCATAGGACGGCCCATCGAATTCTACTTCGGTATCAAGGGTGACGAACGAGATCGTAGAGTTGCGAAACTGCTCGACCAGATCGAACTAGGCAAGGAGTTCGCAAATCGATATCCCTCGGAGCTTTCGGGAGGTCAGAAGCAGAGAATATGCATCGCGCGCGCTCTAGCAGCCAAGCCGCGCATCATCATCTGTGACGAGGTCACTTCCGCGCTGGATCCGCTGGTTTCCAACGGCATCTTGAAGCTCCTTCTCCAGCTGCAGAAGGAAGAGGAAATTGCGTACCTCTTCATTACTCATGACCTCGCGACCGTCAGCTCGATCGCGGACTCGGTAGTCGTTATGCACCGTGGTCGGGTCGTAAGATCAGGCGCGAAATCGCAGGTTCTAAATCCGCCGTTCGACCCGTACACGGAACTGCTGCTCTCTTCCGTTCCGCAGCTGAACGAGGGTTGGCTCGATGGAGCTATTGCCTCACGGCGTATGCAGCCCGCCGGAAACTAGCGGGGCAAAGCCGGCGCGTATAGGAGGTGCAGTATTGCGCGGAGGAAGGCGGGATGCCCTACTTCCTTTTGATGGCAATCTGTTTGCCAGCGCGAACAGGCCGCCCTCGCATGGAGTGGCGTGCCAACACCTGATCGAGCTCAAAAAAAATGTCGTCAGGAAAAGGAGCCACTCGCGGGCCCGTCAGGTCGATGTGGAGGCATAGCTGCTCGGAAGTTGCCGAGAGCCAACCATCAGCATGGTAAAGTTCCTGGAACAGGTGCAGTCTTTTCTGGTCGAAATCCAGAAGCTGGAGTGTTGCGAATACGTCGTCACCAAGGTGCAGTTCGCGAACATAACAAACATGAGCCTCTGCGGTGAAAGTCGTCAGCTTTCGCTCTGCGACATACCCACCCCCAAGCTTCATCTCTCTGAAGGCGAACTCCCCCGCTCGATCGAAGAGAACATTGTAATAAGCCATGTTCAGGTGGCCATTATAATCGATCCAGGACGCGTCCTCGACCTTCATAATGGGAGAAGAGAAAATATCTGACATGACTTACAATGCTGAAATGCGGAAACTGACAATTGTCAGGCTGCACGAAGGCGGTTGTCCCAGCGCTGGAGCAGCCTAGCCTTGGAGCGATTTAGGTAGCAAACCACCAACGCTCAGCGCAACGAAAGCCATCGAGATCGCGGCTCGATCCGATTTTCCCGTGTCCGATCTTTCGAGAAACGGCGTTGACGTAGTTTGCGAAGAGCGGAATTACAGAGCCTCCGTCGTCCCTGCAGATTGCCTGCATCTCCGTATACATCTCAGCTCGCTTTTTGACGTCGAGTTCCGGTCGAGCTGCCACCAGAAGCTTGTTGAAACGAGGATTTTTCCAGCGGGTCTCATTCAAGCTGACACCTGCAGCGTAGAATTGGGAGAACATCCAGTCCGCAGTCGGCCGCCCGCCCCAGTAGCTGAGGCACCAAGGCTTTTTCAGCCAGACGTTCTCCCAATATCCATCTGCGGGTTCTCGCACCACATTGATGGAAATTCCGGATTTCTGAGCGTTCTGCTGGTAGATGACCGCCGAATCCACTGCACCTGCGAAGGCAGCGTCTGACGCTGACAGGTCAACGCTGAGGCTCGACAGGCCAGCCTTGCTGAGATGGAATTTAGCCTTGTCCGGATCGTACTGGCGCTGAGGCAAGTCGACCGCGAAGTCACGTGTGCCCGGAGCAATCGGGTGGTCGTTGCCCAGTTGTCCATGCCCATAGAGGACAGTGTCGAGGAGTTGCTGGCGGTCGATGGAACATTTGAGAGCCAGCCGAACATCGACATTGTCGAAGGGAGCCACGTCCACCAGCATCGGCAGCGTGTAGTGCTGAGTTCCCGCCACAGAAGCGATTTCGACGCGCCGATCGCGTTCCAGCAGTCGAACCGTTTTCAGGTCGCATCGATCCATGGCGTGGATCTGGCCAGTTGTCAGCGCATTTGTCCGGGCGACCGTGTCGTGGATGGCCAGAGTTTCAACTGAATCGAACCAGGCGGAATTTGGCTTCCAGTAGTTCTCGAAACGCTTGGCAATTGCCTTCACGCCAAAATCGATGCCGTCGAGCTGATATCCGCCACAACCTACGCCGGACACGTCGACCTTGCCATCCTTCTGGGGAAGGATCGCCAGCGTGTAGTCTTCCATCATGAACGGAAAATCTGCGTTTCCTTCCTTGAGTTTGATGACGACAATGTGCGGGCCATCAGCGCGAATATCCTCAATGGCGTCGACGATACCCTTCGCACCTGACTGTGACTGATCTCCCCGGTGGTGATTTATCGAGGCGACGACGTCGTCCGCGTCCAAGGTCTTACCGTTGTGGAATACGACATCCTTGCGAAGCTTGAAATTCCAGGTCTTGGCGTCCGATGACGGCTCCCACTGCACGGCCAGTTCGCCAACCAACTCGCCCTCAGCGTTGATGTCCGCCAGGTAGCCATGAAGGCTGCGGCCAAGCGACATCATGAATGTGTCATGATACAGCGCCGGATCGAGGGAGTCCGTCGAGGAGCCAGAGCCGATCCCTATCCTGAAATGACCACCTCGCTTGGCGTCGGTTGTCTGGGCTCTCGCTACGTTTGGAAACCCTGATGAGCCGACCATCATAGCGCCTGCGGCAGCTACTCCCGTCAAGAATTGGCGACGGGTAGAATGAGGACCTGTTCGTGAAAAATCGTAGTTAGCCATGACACCCTCCCCTTAAGCGCTTCTAACAGCACCGGCGGCGCTTCTGCATTTGCAGTACAGCTACCGCTGCATGTGAATTATCACGGGACTGATGCTGAACCGTCTGAAAAAAACTCATCCCCGGCATGAGTTGTCAGCGTTCAAACGTGCGCCGATTTTCACGAGTTCGCGTAGGTACGGCCGTCAATGAGGGCCGATAAAGGCAGCCTGTCAGGACTTCGATGGTAACCGCTAAACCCCAGCCGCGAACGCTGCGGTTTAGCAGCGCTCGCGGCGCGGTCGAGGCCTTGGGAGCCATTACTTGAGTGGTAGTGGTGCTGAAATTTGGTCTGTCCTGCTCCTGGGACTGTTAGACTGGACCGAGTGCTCCCGTGCGCCGGAGATCTGCAATCTGGCCGTCGCCAAGTCCAAGCTGAGAAAGTATTTCGCCAGTGTGGGCGCCTCGCGCCGGCACCGAACGCAATTCGGGGGATTCAGTAACCGAGAATCTCGGAGCCGCGGTGGCCTGCAGTATGCCGTCTACGGTCCGGTACACGTCGCGTGCCTTCATGTGCGGGTGTTCAGCAGCTTCCGGCATCGTCAGCAGCGGAGCGAAGCATGTGTCAGTGCCCTCCAGGAGAGCACACCATTCATCCCTCGACTTCGTTTTGAACAGTGCTGCCATCTCCTCGCCGAGTGGCTTCCAAACGGCAGGATCGTCACGCCGCTCTTCTGCGAACCGCTCATCCCCGCCCAGCCCAAGTCGCTTCATGAGATCGATGTAGAACTGCGGCTCCATCGCCTGCAGGACAACCCACTCTCCGTCCGAGCAAAGGTACGTCCGGTCGAAATGCTTCTTCAATGCTCCGGGACGGGCATTCGCATAAACCATGTTGTAGTCGACAGGGAGGAACGAGACCAAGAGGTTCAGCAAGTGGGCTGAGCCGTCGACCATAGCGGCGTCGATGACCTGTCCGGTTCCTTCATTCTTGGCCCTTAGGATTCCTGCGAGAATGCCAATCGCAAGGTAGAGCGCTCCACCCGCCACATCGCCCAAGATCGTCGGGGGTGATTCAGGCGCGACATCAGGCTGAGTGGCAAAATAGAGAGCACCGGACAGAGCAAGGTAGTTGGCATCGTGCGCTGCTGCCTTAGCCAAAGGACCGTGCTGGCCCCACCCAGTCATACGCCCGTAGACAAGCGATGGACGACGGGCAAGACAGACATCTGGTCCAATTCCCAGCCGTTCCATCACTCCTGGCCTATTACCTTCGATTAGCGCGTCGGCTCCCTCGACTAGATCGAGAAATGTGGCGACGGCCTCGGGCTTTTTCATATCAAGCACGATTGAACGTTTGCCGCGGCTGCAGACGGACCATGGTCGTTCGGTTCCGATGTCTGCAGCCGGGCGCTCGACTGCGATCACATCCGCACCGAGATCTGCGAGCAACATCCCGCAAAACGGGCCGGGGCCCATTCCGACCATTTCAATGATCTTAACGCCGCTAAGTACGCCCATGGACGGTTCCCTGTGCTTGTCTCCGCGTGGCACCCCTATGCGGAGACGGGTGAATGAGGCCGATGTCGGTTACGCGATAGTTCAGCGCACATCTTCTGATGTTGTTGATTGAATGAGATTGGGCGGTTGGCCTACGCGCCGTGCGCTCGCATGAGCTCACGGCTAATTATGAAACGCTGGATTTCAGATGTGCCTTCCCATATGCGTTCCGCACGGGCATCTCGATAAATGCGTTCGAGGGGAAGATCGGTCATCAAGCCCATACCACCGCAAGTCTGGATTGCTTGGTCAGCAACACGCCCCAGCATCTCGGAGCACCAAACCTTTGCCATGGCGCAATCTTGCGCAACCGTTGGAGCTTTTTGATCAACTTTCCAAGCAGTATTCATAAGCAGTAGATCGCCCAGACGAATGTCCGTCGCCATATTCGCGAGTGGAAAACCTATGCCTTGAAAGTTGCCAATGGCTTGGCCGAATTGCTTCCGACGAGCGGCATACTCCACAGCCACTTCGAAAGCTCGCTCGGCACGAGCCTGACAGACGGCGGCAACTGAAAGCCGCCCTTCTCCCAGCCACTTTGTAACGACCTTAAAACCTTCTCCTTCTTCACCGACCATTTGCCAGCCACCGACTCGAACATTGTCGAAATGCAGAATGTCGTTGGAATGACCCCGGTGACCAAGCTGTTCGTAACCCTTGGCAACAGTCACGCCAGGTGCATCCAAATCGACCAAAAAGCACGAAATGCGCTTCTTAATGCCCTTTGGAGTGTGCTCTTCGCCAGTCACCGCGAATAAGATAACAAACTGGGACCGTTGAGCGTATCCGATGAAATGCTTGGTCCCGTTGATGATCCAGTCTGAACCGTCTTTGACCGCTTTAGTCTTCATGCTGCGCAGATCGGAGCCGGCGTCAGGCTCGGACATAGCGATACACTCACGCTTCTCACCTCGCATGACGGGCTCGAGGAAATGAGCTACCTGCTCCCCTTCACATGCGGCGAGGATATTATTCGGCCGCCGCACACACTCTGCCAACGCAGTTGACGCGCGGGAGAGGCCGCGCTCCACGAGAGTTAACGAGACGCAGTTCAACCCGCCTCCGCCCACGCTTTCTGGCAGATTGCAGGCATGAAGACCGATTGCCATGCCTTTCTTGCGTATCTCCAGATCCAGTTCAGGAGGGAGGACTCCAGTCCGTTCCAGCAGCTCCTCATGTTGGATAAGCTCTTTCTCGCAGAACTCTCTGGCAGTATTGTAAATTAATTTTTCTTCTTCGTTTAGTTCGAAGTCCATACCGATTTACCTCCCAATTCAAATGTAGAATGCTGGATGAACTGACCGCTGCTTAATTCTGAAAGCGGCCGTGGCTGCCTTCGGGTGCCGCGATCAGCGCGTAGGTCTGTGTTATCGCCCCTTCCACACGGGTTTCCGCTTTTCAGCGAAAGCAAGCAGACCTTCTCGCTCGTCTTCTGAGCCATTCACCCTTTGAACGATCGGTAGCTCCTTGAGCCGCTCTTCGTCTGGCTGTTTATCGAAAGACTGGAACATCATTTCCTTGCTCGCAGCCATCGCAAGCGGCCCATTTTCGAGGAGTACTTCGGCAAGCTTGATTGCGCCTTCCAGCGCCTTCCCGGGTTCCGTGATCTGATTGATCACGCCGAACCGCTCGAAGTACGGCGCTTCTTTGAATGCGCCCGTGAGCGCAATTTCCATTGCAAGGTGATACGGCATGCGTGTCGGAAGCCGGACAAGGCCGTTTGTCGCTACTAGGTTGTGGCGCACCTCAGGAAGCCCGAACTTCGCATCGCGCGCTGCAACGATTAGATCGCAAGAAAGCGCTGTCTCGAAACCACCAGCAAGAGCGTACCCTTCAACAGCCGCAATTAACGGCTTGCGTGGAGGACGACCCATTATGCCGAAATCACCACGCGCTAGCGGCGGCGGGATGCCATCCTTGGCAGCAGCCTTCAAATCCATACCCGAAGAGAACGTGCCGTTCGCACCGGTTAGAATTCCGACGAACAGGTCCTCTTCATTATCCAGCACGTCCATGGCCTTCTCCAGCGCCTTGGCCATGTCCAGATTGAAAGCGTTCCTGGTATGCGGGCGATTCAAAGTCGCAATCAGGATCGAGCCTCGGCGCTCGATCAGAACGCAGTTGGATTCTTCGCTCATTTCAATCTCCCACGAGTCACTGTTTTGCGCCAGGATCGCTGGCGCTTTGCGGTTACCAAGGAGATGCAGAGACTTCGTCACGCCACCGCTCAAGTCATTCGAGTGTGGCGGGGAAGAGCACTTCCTCGCTTGTATAAGAAGCGGCATATATGATTGGAGTGGACACCAAAATTCGAAATAAAATCATTCAGCTGGTGACTTTTTTACGCGCCGCCGTGTGTGTACGGCCATGGTAATGTCTGCAACTAAGGGCAGCGACCTCTCTCTCTAGCGGTCCGGTGAGAATTGTGATCGATCTTAAGATCGGGTAACGCATGCCAAAGCCCAACGGTCTGCCCGTCGCGAGAGAATGGTACCGCGTCGCAGCGGTGTCTGACGGTATAAGTCAGATCATCGAGAAACATGTCGTGCCGTGGATGCGCTGCAATATTTTTCTTATCCGCGGACGGTCAAGCAGCCTTCTTCTCGATAGCGGCATGGGCTTCCGACCGATCCGGAATGAGATCGAGGCCCTGAGAGACATTCATATCAAATGCGTCTGCACACACTGCCATTTCGACCACACCGGATGCGCGCACGAATTTGATGTGCGGCTCGGGCATGCATCGGAAGCGCAAATACATGCCGAACCAGATCCCGACAGCACATGCGCTCGTGCATGGCTCAGCGAGGAAATCATCACCGCCCTGCCAAATGACGGCTTCGAAATCGCCAACTATCGGCTCACGCCGGCGCCGCTCACAGGGTATCTCGACGAAGGCGATGTGATTGATCTTGGCGACCGTGCCTTCCAGGTGCTGCATCTGCCCGGGCATTCCCCCGGTTCGATCGCGCTGTACGAAAAATCGACAAAAACATTGTTCAGCGGGGACGCGATCTACGATGGCGATCTCGTCGACAACGCGTGGCATTCAGACGCTGAAGCTTTCCGCGAGTCTCTTCGCAGATTGCGGGAGCTTCCTGTCGAGACAATTCACGCGGGCCACTTTCCGTCGTTCGGAAGACAACGTCTGCTCGAACTCATAGATCTGTATCTCGCAGGCGCCATCAGCATCGGTGATGTACATGCGTGGAAAGCGGCCAAATCTGACACCTAGCTTTTGCTCCGACTCCTTTAGGAGGATCAGCGCCAGTCGTTAGAAGGCCGTGCTCACCGGCCCCTACCTGTTATGTTCGCGAACGGGATCTGCTTCCAGCCTGAGTTAGCTTCTGCGCAACTGGGAGGTTTGGACAATCAGCTAGGGCCAAGAGCGCCAGCAAGGCGGAGCTCTTGAATTTGCGCCGCGCCGACTCCCAGTTCAGCCAAAATCTCGGCTGTGTTCGCGCCACGGTGCGGGATGGAAGTCGGATTGGCAGATGGTGTTACCGAAAAACGTGGGGCAGGATTCGGCTGCAGCACGCCATCTACGTTGCTGAAAACGTTGCGGGCCATCATATGCGGGTGGACCGCTGCTTCCTCCATCGTGAGCACCGGTGTGAAACAGGTGTCCGTATTCTCCAAAAGTTCGCACCATTCCTTCCGCGTCTTGGACTTGAAGATTGCTGCGAGCTCTTGGCTGAGAGGTCCCCAGGACTTTGGATTGTGCCTGACTTCCTCGGAGAATCGCTCCTCCTGTTCCAGCCCGAGGCGATGCAACAATTCTGCGTAGAATTTCGGCTCTTCCGCCTGCACGACGACCCATAGTCCGTCCCCGCAGACATATGCGCGATCGTAATGCCGTCCGAGCGCGCCGGGTCGCGCATTGGCAGTCGAGTAGTTATAATCGCTGGCGAGGAACGACAGCAGAAGGCTCATGAGATGCGCGGAACCATCCACCATCGCGGCATCGATAACTTGGCCGACCCCGTCCTTTCTCGCTCGCAGAATGCCAGCAAGAATGCCAATCGCTAGGTAGAGTGCTCCCCCAGCCGAATCGCCGAGGATAGTCGGGGGCGCCTCTGGAGCTATTCCGGGTTGGGTAGCCAGCCAAAGCGCGCCGGAGAGTGCCACGTAATTCGCGTCGTGTCCCGCTGCATTCGACAGCGGTCCGAACTGCCCGTATCCAGTCATGCGCCCGTAGACGAGCGCTGGCCGCCTTGCGATACAGGCTTCAGGGCCGAGCCCAAGACGCTCCATCACGCCGGGCCTGTTCCCTTCGATGAGAGCGTCGGCACCGTCGAGCAGTTCCAGAAACAGATTGACCGCCCCTGGCTTTTTCAAATCGAGTACGATTGAGCGCTTTCCGCGATTCACCAACGACCAAGGCCGAGGTGCTCCATGGTCCGCACCTGGACGCTCAACGGCGATCACGTCGGCCCCTAAGTCTGCCAGGATCATTCCGCAGAATGGTGCTGGTCCTAGTCCAACCATCTCGATGATGCGGACACCGCTTAGAACGCCCATGTACCTATATCCTCACTTGCGGCGCCCCGGCACGCTGATGCGAGGAAGCCTTCACATTCTCAATTCGAAACGAGCGGGCCTAAGATCAGATACCCTGCTCGCGCATCAACTCACGGCTGATGATACGTCTTTGGATTTCCGAGGTGCCTTCCCAAATGCGCTCAGCGCGCGCGTCACGGTAGATGCGCTCTAGTGGCAGGTCGGTCATCAACCCCATGCCGCCGCAGGTCTGGATGGCTTGATCAGCCACTCGTCCAAGCATTTCAGAACACCACACTTTCGCCATTGCACAATCTTGTGCGACGGTCGGAGACTTTTGATCCACCTTCCAGGCGGTGTTCATCAACAGAAGGTCGCCGATGCGGATATCTGTGGCCATATCCGCAAGTGGAAACCCTATGCCTTGGAAATTACCGATCGGTTGCCCGAACTGCTTGCGCCGCGCAGCATATTCAGAAGCATACTCGAAAGCTCTTTCTGCACGCGCTTGACAGACAGCTGCTACTGAAAGGCGCCCCTCTCCAAGCCATTTCGACACGAGGGCAAACCCCTGCCCTTCCTCTCCAACTAACTGCCAGCCGCCGATCCGACAATTGTCGAAATGAAGAATACTGTTGGAGTGGCCGCGGTGACCCAACTGCTGATATCCCTTTGCGACCACGAGCCCAGGCGTGTCGAGGTCGATCAGGAAACAGGAAATCCGCTTCTTGACGCCTCGTGGTGTCTCGTCCTCTCCAGTGACCGCGAAAAGGATCACGAATTGGGACCTTTGCGCGCTCGAGATAAAATGTTTCGTGCCGTTGATGATCCAATCCGCACCGTCACGCACCGCTCGGGTTTTCATGCTCCGCAGGTCGGAGCCCACGTCGGGTTCAGACATTGCGATGCAGTCGCGTTTTTCACCACTCATAACCGGCTCGAGAAAGTGTGCGACTTGCTCCCCTTCGCACGCTGCCAGAATGTTGAAAGGCCTGCGAACCGCCTCAGCAAGAGCGGTCGAGGCGCGGGAAAGCCCTTTCTCAACCAAGGTGAGGGAAACGCAGTTCAGTCCACCGCCGCCAACACTCTCTGGCATGTTGCAGGCATGAAGTCCTACGGCGATGCCCTTCCGCCGGATTTCCAACTCTAATTCGATTGGAAATTCGCCTGTCCGCTCAAGCAATTCCTCGTGCGGCATAAGTTCCTTTTCGCAAAAATGTGTAGCGGTCTTGTAGATGAGGCTTTCGTCTTCCGAGAGAGCAAAGTCCATGTCTTCTTCCTATCTGTGTCTGGGTGCTAGGTGGGGCTTTCTCCCGGTTCGGCGGATTGCGCGTTCGGAGCGCAGCAATTCGCCAAACCGAGCGAGATCTCACTTCTAGGCTAGGCTAAAAGTTGTTCCCGTTGCGTCGGAGCGGCCTTTTTTGAAAGCCGGGTGACAGCATCTACCGCAACCACACCTTTCGGGCGGACGATCAACGGGTTGATCTCAGCTTCGACAAAGGCTTCACCTAACGAGATCGCCCAATCGGACATCTTTTTGATGGCCGAGACGGCTGCTTCGACATCGCCAGCGATACGCCCGCGCCATCCGGAGAGCAGTGGATAGAGCCGCAGGCTTTGAATGGCCTCGGAAATCGTGTCCGAGGACGCTGGCAGAAGCACCGTCTTCGTGTCTCGGAGCAACTCAGCCTCCGTTCCCCCGAAGCCGACAGTCAGCGCGAGGCCGATCCCGTCAACATGGCGGATGCCCACGAGCAGCTCACCGACGCCATCTCTTACCATTTCCTCGACCAGGAAGTGCTGGATGTCGATATGTGGAGCGGTTTGCTTGAGCTTCGCAGCCATCAGGCGAACAATCTGCCAAACTTCTTCTGCAGACTGGATCTTCAGGGCAACGCCACCGAGCTCGCTCTTGTGGGCGAGCTCGGAGCTGAGAGCTTTGACGACGACCGGGAACTGCAGCTCCTCCAGGGAAACACGGGTTTCCGGTTGGACAACGATGTTTCGCGGCACACTTACACCGTGTATTGCGAGTTCCGCCTTCGCTTCGGCCTCGTCGAGAGACATGGGCTCGACTTGGCCAGTAAGGCGTGGTTCAATCAGGATTTCGTCATCGGATTTGCGAGCCAATTCTTCCGCAAGTTCGGACGCCCGCATTGCGTTCGAAACCGCGCGAATGCCGTCTTCCAGGCTTTGAAGCGGAACCAGGCCGTCCGCAATCATCTTTTCTCGGTCCGCTTTTGGAAGCAGCTCGGGAACAGTGTTGACGAACGCTGCCGGTATCTCCCGTTCTGCGGCGGCCTTTGCGAATGCGGCAGTAGTGGTTTGCCACGTTATCGGATCCCAGCCCTTCTCCGGTGGGAAGCACATGACCATGAGCGCCATATCGGGCTGATCTGAAAGATACGCACGGTAAAGATCCAGATTGTGGTCATAGCCCTCATTCTGCGCGGAAGAGATGTCCAGAGGGTTTGCCGGGTGGATGAACGGCGGCAGATACTTTTCGGTCTCGGCTGCCGCTTCGGCTGACGGCGGCTGAAGGTCCAAGCCGTTGAACTCCGAAACGTCGCTACCGAGCACCGCATAGGTTCCAGAACTGGTTACATACGCCGTGCGACGCCCCTTCACAGACGGTGCGTAAACAAGCATTTTCAGCGTTTCCAACGCTTCAAGTGGTGTACCAACCTCGACGAATCCAAGACGACGGAAGAGGGCCGATGCGACAACATCATCGCCTGCAAGTGAGGCAGTATGTGACTGTGTGGCTCGTTGACCTGCAGTTGTCCTTCCACCCTTGATAACAACCACCGGGATGTTCTTGCGAGCTGCCTTCAGCGCTGCGGCGGAAAGAACGGAGACTTCCCTGATGCTTTCAAGATACAGATTGATGGCCTTAACGCGTGGATCATCGAGAACGACGTCCATCAAATCGGCGACACTCAACATCGCCTGATTGCCAAGCCCAATCGAATAGGCAATCGGAATAGAACGATCTGCACAGCCAAGGTCTGACAGATAGGAACCACCGTTGCTTATTAGAGCTACGCAACCACCGACGTCTTGATCGCCGAAGTGATCCATCATGAAGCACGCACGGTCGGCGAAGTTCGCTACGCCCGGGCAGTTGGGGCCAATGATCGGCATTTCTCCGGCCGCCTCGACCAGTTGCCTCTGAGACTCTTCGCCGCCATGCATTTCGGAGAACCCGGAGGTGTTGCAAATTGCACCACCGGCGCCGATGCTCGCCAGCTCCCTGACAACGCCGATTAGACCGTCTCTCGGAACGGCTAAGAAAGCGACGTCCGGGTCGATCGGGAGTTCGGAGATGGTGGGAACGCACTTCACCCCAGCCAACTCGTTCCGGCGTGGGTTCACGACAAAGATTTCACCCTGAAATCCCCGGGCACGGCAGTATTCAATCGCAGGAATCATTGCGGCCCCACCGATGAAAACGGCGCTTTTTGGGGACAGCATCCGCTTGATGCGCCCGCGTCTCAATTCTCGCGCGTCTTGGTCGCTCAACATTGTGCTCCATTGATCTGGTTTGCGGTGATACTACGGCCGCTTGATTAGCCTCCATATCGCAAGCGGGCTGCTCTAGAGATCCGAAATAAACTCATTCAGCTCGTTACTTTTTTACAGCGTGAGAAGAGCTAGGCTGCGCGCACGAGTAGCGGAATGCGAAGCTCGTCTTGTCGTCGATAGGTGCCAGGGCGCACAATGGTCGAAAACGCCAGAATGCTTGCAAACTAGCGGGAGAGCAGGCCGCGGGTGCGCTCGGTCGCCTGATGATATTCCGAAGCTATCTCAGCGATCAGCTCTGCTGCAGGACGTATCTTCTTGACTGCCGCGACCGTGTGACCCGCACTCCAGATATCGCGCCATCGTTTCGGGCCCTCGCCTGCCATGTCCGCGCTGAACCGCCTTCGCGCTTCCTCGACGCTCAGCGGAATGTCGAGCTCTGCGAGGTCGAGGCCGGTCTGCAGTATGGATCTGGTAAGATAGTTGGCATCGAAGCCATTGATCGCCTTTGTGAGACGTATCTCGTCTATGCCAGAGGCGACGACCATTTCCTTATGGCCGTCTGAAGCCATGCTTTCGTGCGTCGCTATGAACGGCGACCCCATCAACGAGAAATCGCAGCCCACCACCTGGGCCGCCCAAAGGGCGTGACCATCCGAGATGCCCCCGGCCAATCCGATTGGCCCATCATAGATCGCACGAACCGCTCGAGCGAACGATAGGCCGTTCAACCATCCGGTCTGACCACCTGCGCCGGCGCTTAAAAGAACGAGGCCATCTGCACCAACCTTGATCGCCTTTTCGGCGTGCCGCATAGAAGCGACGTCCGTCAAGACTGTGCATCCGATATCGTGCAGTTGGGGAATGATCGCTTCCGGCGACCCTACGCTTGCGAGGACGATTTTGACTCGATGCTTCACCAAGATATCGACCTCAGTCTGCAGGGCTTCCGCAGACCTTCTCATCACGATGTTCGGGCAGCAGGGAGCTGATGAAGGCTCGGCACACGCCTGACCGATGATCGTCAACCAGTAGTCGAGCTGCTCGGGCGTTCGAGCATTGAAGGTTGGGAAGGCGCCTATAACACCATTACGGCAGATGGTTGAGACGAGTTCTGGCCCGGACACGCCCTGCATTGGCGCTGCGATCAATGGGATCCGCATCCGCGAGGCAATGGAAATGGGCAAGCCCATGAAATGACACTCCACGAGTGCGCCTCGATCGGCAAATCGCTCAGATCCGTTCAGCGAGCTGCAGATCTTCGCGACAGAATTCGAGGGGGCATGCTCGAGCGCAACGTGACTAATTCTCACGTGCACGTCGAAAATTTTTCTGCCACTGAATTTGACAAGCGACAGCCTATCAACGCGGCACAGCTATCGTAGAGTGAATGCTGTCGTTGTTTAGCGTTTGTGCAGCGCGCCAAAGGCTTCTCTTATCGCTGCCGCCATACCCGATACTGCTTCGCTATCAGACCGAGCGTTCCGATGCAGTACCACGCGGGACGCATCGATCTGCTGGAACCCATCTTCCTCGGTCAGTTCCCTGGCCCCAGCCGGGATGTTGCTCCGAGAGAGAGGTGCCACCGCCAAGCCTGAAAGGACTGCGAGCTTGAGTCCGCTGCTCGTATCGCTGGTGTAGACCGTCCGGAATTTGACCTTTTTTTCTTTCAACGATCCGAGGGCGTATTCAGTGCACCAGCCGGAGTTGACGTACAGGGCAATCGGCAATGGAGAGCGCACATGCGTGTTATGCTCATCGGAGGTCGCCCAAACCGTAGGGTCGATCATCAGAAGTTCGCCGCCGGAGTCTTCCTGCCAATCGAATACCACCGCCAAGTCCAGTTCTCCGGATACCACACGGTTCAGGTTCTCGGAGGAGTGCCCGTATCTGGCTGTGCAATCCACATTCGGGTGGAGCTTCGAGAATGTGTTCAACGCACGGCCTACAACGATATGTCCGTACTCTTCCGGCAATCCTATGCGAACCAGCCCTCCGAGTTGCGGTGTCTGAAATGCTGCAACCGTCTGATCCAATAGAGCTACGACGCGACGAGCATTGACAAGCAACTCTGTTCCTGACCGGGTCAGCTCCACTCCGCGACCGCCACGAGTGAACAGAGGTTGCCCGAGTATTCCTTCGAGGCGCTTTATTTGAAGGCTTACCGCCGACTGAGTTCGGCCAACTGTGTCAGCCGCGCGCGTGAAGCTGCGGGTCTCATGAACCGCCAGAAACGTACGCAAAAGATCGCTGTCCAGAGCCGCACTCATAAAATTCACTCATTGCTGCCAGAAGTTATATTCGTTTGATTCATACCCATGGCACGTGCATCCTGGGTAGGCAACGAAAGAAAACTTGGATGTCATTCCTCTCCAGAACTCAGTCAATCGGATCAAGGTATCTCCAGCACTGGAATCTGGTCGGCCGAGACACCGCCTTGGACACAGTTCTTGCACGGCACGACGACAGGCTTCTAGCTGACGCTGGACTTACCCGCGAGGCGCTCGGATTTCCCGACGCCGGTTCGCGGTCGAAGTGGAATCGGTCGAACATACCCTGGCTACTCTAACGAGTACCCCACGCCGAGGTCCTAACTCAGACTTTTTGAAGTGGCTAGCCATTACTGTGTTTGCGTCTCCGGTGGCGCGACCTCGCTCTCCAGATCCCAGTGAACTTCATCCAGCCGGAAGGCTCTAACTCAGCGGACCGAAATGCAGAATCGAGTGTTGCTGGGGGTTGCGAGCCTTTGTCTAGGCGTCTTTGTGTTTTCCCTACAGGATCCATTGGTCAAGTCGGTATCGTCCGCGTACCCTGTTTCCGAAGTGATGGCGATAAGGGCCTTGGCCTCATTTCCGATCCTCGTGGTTCTTGTCCACCTCGACGTCGGACTGGGTGCGCTGCTTACAACAAGATACATAACTCTGACCATCCGAGGATTCACGCAGTTCTTTTCGTACGCGCTTTATTACCTAGCCATCGCAGCGTTGACGCTCGCCGATGCCGTATCTCTCTTCTTCATGGCTCCGCTTTTCATAATGGGGCTCGCAAGCCCATACTTGGGAGAGCGGATTTCCATCGGAACCTTGGCTGGCGTTCTGCTCGGTTTGGTGGGGGTTCTGATAATGCTCCGCCCTGGAGCAGGTTTGCTGGACTGGGCCGCGTTTCTCTCCCTTGGATCAGCACTTCTCTATGCATTTTCACAAGTGATCGCGCGTCATATCAGCGAAACCGAATCCGCGACTACGATGGGATTCTACCAGAACGTAGCGTATCTGGCAGGATCGATCGTGTTCGCGGTTGCGTTTCGCGTGGCAGGCTTCACGCATGCAGAACACCCCAGCCTGGCATTCTTGGTTAGGCCCTGGGTATGGCCAACATCGATCGATCTGCTGAAGATGACCGCATGCGGCGTAGTTGCTTCTGCAGGAATGGTGCTTCTCTCTCAAGCCTATCGTCTAGCGCCGGCAAACCGTGTTGCAACTTTCGAATACACTGGCATGATTTGGACTCCGCTGTGGGGATATGTGTTCTTCGCGGAGTTGCCGCGCGCCACGACCCTGGCAGGCGCTCTGATCATTATCGTGGCCGGCTTGTTCGCTCTCCACGGTTCGCAGCATGTTGAAAAACGTCGACATCGAGCCATTGTTCGAGCGAAGGCTTTGGAGTCTGGTTGTCGATGCCAGCTAGACCCGCCTTAACTGTCGCTTGGGAGACCCGCGCACGGTCGTTGACGATGCTTCTGACGTCGGGAAGCGATTTCGGCGAATCGAGGTCGGAGCAATGATGATGATTCGACTTGCATGTCCTGGCGCTGCCGGCGATCGAAATCAGCAGATCGTGTATGGCAGTTCGCCGCGTCGGTCGTGATCCACGGTAATCGTGCTCTTGAGCGGCGGAACGGCGCGTTGGATGCAGTTTATCCGCTCGCAAATGCGGCATGAAACGCCGATGGGCTCGAACGCTGAGCTGTTGGCAAAATCCAGCCGGTCCGCGTAGACGAAATCGCCGGCGTCGGAGATCTCGCATCCGAGCGCGATCGCATAGCGTCGATGAGGAGAACCGTATCCACCGTCTGCCTTGGTGATTTCTGTCGCGATACTGAGATAACACACGCCGTCTGGTGTCTCGGCCAACTGGCAATCCATGCGGCCTGGGGTTTCGAACGCTTGATGAGCGTTCCACAACGGGCAAGCTGCACCGTAGCGGGCGAATTGCAACTTCGCGGCGCTATGGCGCTTGGTGATGTTGCCGGCCCGGTCGATGCGCGCGAAGAAGACGGGCACGCCCTTCAACCGAGGCCTTTGCAAGGTCGACAGGCGATGCGCCACCTGCTCAAGGCTGGCGCCGAAGCGCATTGCGAGCAGGTGGAGGTCGTGCCTTAGTTCTTTTGCGGCGGCCAGGAAGGGACGGTATGGCAACATGAGCGAACCGGCAAAATAATTCTGGAGGCCGACCCTGCATATCTCTGCCGCTTCCGGGGTACGGAAGCCCGTGCGCTCGATGATCGCATCGATTTCCGCCCGCTGCTCCAAGGCGCCGATCTGGAGTGCCATCTGAAAACTGCGCGTCGATGCAGGCGAGTAAGAGTTCAAATACAGCACGCGCGCGGAGGCGTCGAAGCGCCTGATTACCCGCTCGCCACTGGCAGCACGCGCAATGCGAACGCGATGATGCTGTTCCAGATGATCCGCCAAAGCCGTACCGACATCTCGGTCCGGCAAGCCCAAGGCCTTCGCCAGGTGCTCGGCCGCGGCGTCGAGCTCGTCAATGTAGTTGTCGACAAAATGAAAGAAGTCCCGCACTTCCTCGTAGGGTGTCGGCCCGGCAAAGGCATTGGTTCGGATCAGCTGGTCGTCGAAGCTGGCAAGCTGCTCGCTGTTTCGTCGATATGCCTGGTGACAGGTGATCAGCGCATGAGCGAGAGACGGTGCGTTTTGGGCAACGAGCTTGAGTTCCTGAAATCCGGCTGAAACACCGCCGAACACCGGATCAGCAAGTGCCTCGCTCAGTGCCGAGAGCAGCCGGTCGGCCTCGCTGCCACCGATTGAAGCGATATCCACATGGAACTTTTCGGCGAGCGCAAGAAGCACTGCGGCTGACACCGGTCGTTGGTTGTTTTCAATCTGGTTCAGATAGCTGGTCGAGATCCCCAGCCGCTCGGCGAATGCCGCCTGGGTGGCCTTGTTGGCCTCGCGCAATTCGCGTACGCGGCGTCCAATGAAGAGCTTGCCGTTTGCCATTTGCAATTTCGCATGTTGCTGTTCGCAATTTCATACATTTTGCAAGCGCACACGGTCAAGCCTTTCCCGTCCATTGCTGGCGAACTAATGCAGCGTAATTCCAGTGAGGAGCTCATGCGATTGTCCAGCAAAGCAAACCCGCATTTGAAGCAAAGCCGGCTCGCCGCGACGCCATTGCCGACGGCTTTGAACTTTGCACCGAAGGCTGACCGCTGATGCGGGCCGTTCTCGAACAACTCGAGGTGCGTCGTGCGCAGGCCCGCCTGGGCGGCGGGCAGAAGCGTGTCGATGCCCAGCATGCCAAAGGGAAGCTGACCGCCCGCGAGCGCCTCGTGGTGCTCCTCGATGAAGGCTCCTTCGAAGAATACGACATGTATGTCACCCATCGTGCCACAGACTTCGGCATGGCTGACCAGAAGGTCGCTGGCGACGGCGTGGTCACGGGCTGGGGTACGATCAACGGCAGGCTTGTTTACGTCTTCTCTCAGGACTTCACGGTGCTCGGCGGATCTCTGTCTGAGACACACGCCCAGAAGATCTGCAAGATCATGGACATGGCGGTGCGCAACGGGGCGCCGGTCATTGGCCTCAACGATTCTGGCGGCGCGCGCATCCAGGAGGGTGTCGCCTCACTGGCCGGCTACGCCGATGTCTTCAAACGCAATGTCGATGCTTCCGGCGTCATTCCGCAGATTTCGGTGATCATGGGGCCCTGCGCCGGCGGTGCGGTCTACTCCCCGGCCATGACCGACTTCATCTTCATGGTTCGGGATTCCTCCTACATGTTCGTGACCGGCCCCGACGTGGTCAAGACGGTCACGAACGAGATCGTGACCGCGGAGGAACTAGGCGGCGCGGCAACGCACACGCAAAAGTCCTCTGTCGCCGACGGGGCTTTCGAAAACGATATCGAGGCCTTGGAAGAGGTCAGGCGCCTCTTTGACTTCCTGCCGCTGAACAATCGGGAAAAGCCGCCCGTGCGGCCATTTCATGACGATCCCGAGCGGATCGAGTTGCGTCTCGACACGCTGGCGCCGGACAGCGCCAACAAGCCCTACGACATGAAGGAACTGATCACGGCAATCGCCGATGAAGGCGACTTCTTCGAGCTTCAGGCCGCCTTCGCCCGCAACATCATCACCGGATTTGTTCGCATCGAGGGCAGGACGGTTGGCGTGGTGGCCAACCAGCCCATGGTGCTGGCCGGATGCCTCGACATTGATTCCTCCCGCAAGGCGGCACGTTTCGTTCGCTTCTGCGACGCCTTCGACATCCCGATCCTGACGCTCGTCGACGTGCCAGGTTTCCTGCCGGGCACCGCCCAGGAATTTGGCGGCGTCATCAAGCACGGCGCCAAGCTGCTGTTTGCCTATTCCCAGGCGACCGTGCCGATGGTCACGTTGATCACGCGCAAGGCTTATGGCGGCGCCTACGACGTGATGGCTTCCAAACATATCGGCGCCGACATCAACTACGCCTGGCCGACCGCCGAAATCGCGGTGATGGGCGCAAAGGGGGCGGCCGAGATCCTCTACCGGTCAGAACTCGGCAATCCCGAGAGGCTTGCTGCTCGCACCAGGGAATACGAGCAGCGTTTCGCCAACCCCTTCATTGCCGCCGAGCGGGGCTTCATCGACGAGGTGATCATGCCACATTCTTCACGCAGGCGGATTGCGCGTGCCTTTGCCGCTCTGCGCGGAAAAAGCGTCGAAACGCGCTGGAAGAAGCACGACACGATCCCACTTTGAGTACGCAAAAAATGTTCAAGAAGATCCTGATTGCCAATCGTGGCGAGATCGCGTGCCGGGTGATCAAGACGGCACAGAGGCTTGGCATAGCCACCGTCGCGGTCTATTCCGACGCTGACCGCGACGCCTTGCACGTCCGGCAGGCCGATGAGGCGGTCCATATCGGTCCCGCCGCCTCGGCCCAGTCCTATCTTCGCTTTGCAAACATCCTCGATGCCGTCACCGCTACGGGCGCTGATGCGGTTCATCCGGGCTACGGTTTCCTGTCCGAGAATTCGAATTTTGCCGAAGCGCTCAAAGCCAAGGGCATCGCCTTCATCGGCCCCTCGCCCGTCGCCATCGAGGCGATGGGCGACAAGATCACCTCAAAGAAGATCGCGGCATCCGCCGGTGTCTCCACCGTACCCGGCCATATGGGCCTGATTGAGGATGCCGAGGAAGCGGCGCGCATCTCCTCGGAGATCGGCTTTCCCGTCATGATCAAGGCATCCGCCGGCGGTGGCGGCAAGGGCATGCGCATTGCCTGGAACGAGATCGAGGCGCGCGAAGGATTTCAGTCCTCACGAAACGAAGCCAAGAACGCCTTTGGCGACGACCGCATCTTCATCGAGAAATTCGTCACCGAACCACGTCACATCGAAATCCAGGTACTCGGCGATCAGTACGGCAACATCGTCTACCTGGGCGAGCGGGAATGCTCGATCCAGCGCCGCAATCAGAAGATCATCGAGGAGGCCCCCTCCCCGTTCCTTGACGAAGCAACCCGGCAGGCGATGGGAAGGCAGGCCATCGCTCTTGCCAGGGCGGTCGGCTACCACTCGGCAGGTACGGTTGAATTCATCGTCGACCGCGACCGCAACTTTTACTTCCTCGAGATGAATACCCGGCTTCAGGTCGAGCATCCGGTCACCGAACTGGTAACCGGCATCGATCTGGTCGAGGAAATGATCCGCATCGCCGCCGGCCAAAAGCTGCGCTTTGCCCAAGAAGATGTGAAGCTGAACGGCTGGGCGATCGAAAGCCGACTCTACGCCGAAGACCCGTGTCGCAATTTCCTGCCCTCGATCGGTCGTCTGACACGTTACCGGCCGCCCATTGAGGGTGCACGTGCAGATGGTTCACTGATTCGCAACGATACTGGGGTGGTCGAAGGCTCGGACATCTCGATGCACTATGATCCTATGATAGCGAAGCTCTGCACCTGGGCGCCCGATCGGCTGGGCGCAATCAACGCCATGGCTGCTGCATTGGATGATTTCGAAGTGGAAGGCATCGGCAACAATCTGCCGTTTCTCTGCGCTGTCATGGACCATCCGCGGTTTCGCGAGGGGCGGCTGAGCACAGCCTTTATCCCCGAGGAGTTTCCGGACGGCTTCACAGGTGTGTCCCCAACCGACGCGGATGAGCGCAAGCTCGCTGCGGTCGCGGCGCATATCAACTGGAAACTTCAGCACCGCAATGTCCTGATCTCCGGCGCGATGGACAATCATCGTCGCAAAGTCCCTAGCGATTGGATCGTCACACTTGGCAGCCATGCCTTCGCAATCGCGGTGCGCGATCAGGAAGATGCTACCGCGGTTTCATTCGATGACGGCTCGGTTCTCAGTGTTGTCAGCGATTGGCTGCCGGGACGGCATATCGCGCACTTTCAAATTGGCACCGAGTCCGCGTCTATCAAGACGTCAAAGTCAGGAACCGGCTACCGACTGCGCTGTCGCGGAACGGATGTTGTCGCCCATGTACGCAGCCCACCTATCGCCGAGCTTGCGCGATTGATGCCGAAGAAACAGCCGCCGGACACCTCCAGGCTGCTGCTTTGCCCGATGCCTGGTGTGGTCACCGCGATCGCCGTGTCCGAAGGAGAACAGGTCGAGGCTGGACAGGTGCTCGCCACCGTCGAGGCCATGAAGATGGAGAACGTGCTTCGCGCCGAACGGCGGGCCGTTATCAAACGGATCGCCGCCAAGGCGGGCGCAAGCCTTGCCGTCGACGAACCCATTCTGGAGTTCGAATGATGGCCGACGCCAAACTCGCCGACTGGCGCGCTCTCGCCGAACGGGAGCTGAAGGCCTCCCCAGACGCCCTGGTCTGGCGCACACCCGAAGGCATCGACGTCAGGCCGCTCTATACGGCAGATGATCTTGATGGGGCCGACCACCTCACCACGCTGCCCGGCCTGAAGCCATTCGTCCGCGGACCGCGTGCCACGATGTATGCCGGCAGGCCGTGGACGATCCGGCAATATGCGGGCTTCTCGACGGCCGAGGAGTCGAACGCGTTCTACCGCAAGGCGCTCGCCGCCGGCCAGCAGGGTGTGTCGGTCGCTTTCGATCTTGCGACGCACCGCGGCTATGACAGCGATCATCCGCGTGCCGTCGGCGATGTCGGCAAGGCCGGCGTGGCCATCGATTCCGTCGAGGACATGAAGGTTCTGTTCGAGGGCATACCGCTCAAGGATATTTCCGTCTCCATGACGATGAATGGTGCGGTCATTCCGATTCTTGCCTGCTTCATTGTTGCCGGCGAGGAGCAGGGCTGCTCGTCGTCCGAGCTTTCCGGGACCATCCAGAACGACATCCTGAAGGAGTTCATGGTCCGCAACACCTACATCTATCCCCCCGAACCCTCGATGCGGATTGTCGCCGACATCATCGAGTACACCGCAAAGGAGATGCCGAAGTTCAACTCGATCTCGATCTCCGGCTATCACATGCAGGAGGCCGGCGCGACGCTGGTGCAGGAGCTCGCCTTTACCCTGGCCGATGGGCGCGAGTATGTCCGCGCGGCGCTGAAGAAAGGCCTCGATGTCGACGATTTTGCCGGAAGGCTCTCGTTCTTCTTTGCGATTGGAATGAATTTCTTCATGGAGGCCGCCAAGCTGCGGGCAGCGCGACTTCTGTGGTGGCGTATCATGGAAGAGTTCGAACCGAAGAAGCCTTCATCGCTGATGCTGCGCACGCACTGCCAGACATCGGGCGTGTCGCTGCAGGAGCAGGACCCCTACAACAACATCGTGCGCACCGCCTATGAGGCGTTGGCCGCAGTGCTTGGTGGCACGCAATCGCTCCACACCAACTCCTTCGATGAGGCGATCGCGCTGCCGACGGAGTTTTCGGCGCGGATCGCGCGCAACACCCAGCTTATTCTTCAGCACGAGACCGGCGTGACCAAGGTCGTCGATCCGCTGGCCGGCTCCTATTACGTCGAAAGCCTGACCGCCGAGCTTGCCGAGAAAGCGTGGGCGCTCATAGAGGACATCGAGGCCATCGGCGGCATGACTAAAGCCGTCATTGACGGTTTGCCAAAACGTCTGATCGAGACGGCGGCGACCCGCCGCCAGGCGGCGATCGATCTCGGCGATGAGGTGATCGTCGGCGTCAACAAATACCGGCTGGAGACCGAAGCCGCGATCGATGCCCTTGAGATCGACAATGCGGCGGTGCGAGAGGCGCAGATCCGCCGTCTCGAACAAACAAAGCGTCAGCGCGACCCCAAGCGCGTCGACGCAGCCCTTGCCGCGCTTGGCAAGACCGCGGCCAGCGGCAAGGGCAACATACTTCAGGCCGCGGTTAAAGCGGTGCGCGCTCGCGCGACGGTGGGGGAGATTTCCGACACTCTGCGTAGCGCCTTCGGCGATCACGTGGCCGTTCCTGAGGTGACCTCGGAGGTTTACGGCGCCGCCTTCCAGAATGAGCCGGAATACCAAACCCTAACGTCCCGCATCAGGGACGTTTCCATGTCGCTTGGCGGCCAGCCGAAGCTGATGGTGGCCAAGCTCGGCCAGGATGGCCATGACCGTGGCGCCAAAGTGATCGCATCGGCGTTTGGCGATCTCGGCTTCGATGTGGTCGCCGGCCCGCTCTTCCAAACGCCGGAAGAAGCGGCAAGCATGGCCGTGGCTTCTCACGTTCATGTCATCGGAGCGTCCTCGCTCGCGGCCGGACACAAGACACTACTGCCGCAGCTCGTCCAAGCGCTGAAGGCACAAGGCGGCGAAAACATCATCGTTGTGTGCGGTGGCGTGGTGCCGCGCCAGGATTATCAGTTCCTGATGGACCACGGGGTCGCCGCTATATTAGGCCCTGGAACACACATCTTGGATGCCGCGCGCGCGGTCATCGATCTCCTGGAAGGAAGGCGTCGTAATCAATGAAGGGCCCCGTCGTCAGCGACTGCAGAATCCGGTCAAGCTGCCCCATGCTTGCATGTTTGATGCGGCCATGTCGGTAAGGACCTTCGAAATTACTCGAGCGTCCAGGGCTCTGGTCGCGATAGCCAAACGCCCGAATAATCCCGGGCGCGCGTCAAATGTAACCAGTAGGCGATCGACGCAGGGCACCACGAATTCGCCATTCGCTCGCGCCCTCGACGCCGACACTGGAAAATCGATCAGAATGCCGAACGCCGGTCTGCTTAGGCACGATAGAGGGCAAACAATGGATCGGTTCGAAGAAGTCTCCCGCGACCGGCGTGCCGCCGCGCTGATTGTCGAACCGCTCGTGCTTGGCGCCGGCGGCATGCTGATGTACCCGGCCTGGGTTCTGGCCGAACTGAAGAAGATTGCCGAAGCCTCCGGCACGCTGCTGATCGCCGACGAAGTGATGAC